>CAWJNN010000091.1:0-17214 GCA_963844115.1 uncultured Planctomycetales bacterium
TGCATCCCTCTGGAAAGATTCGCCTCCGGAGTTTCCACGAACAAATGGTCGTGGTTTTTCATCAAAACGAAAGCATGCAGACGCCAGCCGTACGTCTCCACCGTGCGACGCAGCCAATCAAGCCGCTTTTCCCGGTCGGCGTCATCTCGCACAATCGGACGTCGCTCATTCCCCCGAGACATCACATGGTAATGCGCTCCCGGATACTCGATACGAAGAGGTCGTGCCATTTCGCCATGTTAGCAAAACCCGGACGCGGAATCAACACTAATGGTTAATGAAGCTCTGACCCCAAACCACTCCCTGGCCTGACCCCAAACCACTCTCACTGACGTTAGCAAAACCCGGACGCGGAATCAACACTAATGGTTAATGAAGCTCTGACCCCAAACCACTCCCTGACCCCAAACCACTTCCCTGACCCCAAACCACTTCCCTGACCCCAAACCACTTCCCTGGAATTGTCCGAAAGAATATCTGCGCCGTTAATGGGTACGTCGCACAAAACGCCGGTCGACAAGAGGCCAATCAACGTGGCTATGAATACGCGGACCGACATAACGCAAACTCCTTTTCGCGTGAGGCAGCTAAACGTGCAGGCCGTTCTCGTGGACAGATAGGCCTGTATCGCCTATCGACGAGAAGTCGATTCACCAGCCAGATCAGACGGTCGTAGCAGCACAACCTGTTCCACCAGTACACTTTAAGCGGGAAAAGTGTGTCATCTCCGCACACTTGTGTTGGTCCGAATCGCCTTCGTCGTCACTAGCGACTGCGTAAGATTAGACGGTACGCACCGCATCGCGGTGCGAACGCTGCTTACGCGGCGCCTACCGCCTGGCGGACACCCACGAATGAGACGTGGGCCTTCAAACAAGTTTGGCGAAAGGTTTCGGGACGCGAAACACCCAACAGTCTTAGCGTTTCAACATCGCCTCGCCGAAAGATCATGTCCCCCGCGGGATACCACTCCTGCCCCTTCTGCACTTCGATCTTGATCTCATCGAAATTATCCAAATTCACCGCCGCCTCTTCGACCCAGGGAGCCGCCAGTGGCATCAACCTGCGTCGAAATTGCAAGACAAGACGCTCGATAATGACACGCCGGTTCGTCAAACGATATCTTCGGCAAAAGAATGGTGACAGGCTGTTCGCGAACAGGAACAGCGCTAGGGGAATCGACAGCAGGGCGATGATATTGCCGACGGTAAAAATGCGGCCCAAACCCCATCGGATGCCATACAAGCGACCGAGGGTACATCCTAAGCGTCCGAACGGGGGTGTTCGTAACGACGTGATCGTTGGCCAAACGGTCATCGAGGTCACTTCGCCCGATTCGCTGGGAGCGACACCTGAGATGGCCTGTTTCATAATCGTTCCTGTTCGTATTCGCTAATAAGCTGCCGCGATCATCGCGGCGCCGAAACTACCAAAGCACCCATCTGCGGGCTCGTCCTGCCCGCTCGCCGCTTTCACCGCGATAATCGATCCAAATCGCGTTGTTTTTTTGCGACGTCGGTTGCTCGAAACCCCGGTCTTCCTGCGGGTGATGCCTATTCTCTTCACCCTCAGCGTGAGTACAAGCCCCATCGTCGCGGGAAGAACGAATTCATAACCTCGCGACATGAGCAGATTTACGGCGAGCGCCGGCGGGCGGATAGGGTTCCCACCGCCGTCCGGCACATCGCTTGCAAATACCCCCTTGGTATTCGCCAGAACACCGGCTCAGCCAACCGCCAAAGGGGAATCGAAAATGAGCACCACCGTCCCGCAGCACGAAGTCCCGCAACACGCACACGCCGTCGCCGATTTGCCTTCTCCCGTCGGCATTTCGCCGCGAGGCGTCGGGCGCTACGAATTCATGGCTTTGCTTTTGCCGGGAATCTTCGAACGCAAGGTAACGAATCTCATCCGAGAAACGGACGCCACGGTGAAGGAATATTCCGAGGAACTGGTTCGCCTGAAGATGGGCAGAACGCTGCTGTTCGTACGGAACAAGCCTGTCGGCGAAGTCAAAGTTGCCGTCACGATCCGGCTGCAACGCGAAACACCATGCCCCAATGCGATGACGCACGTGGTCGTCGAAATTCACCGACGCGAGCGCCAGAACAGCGAGCTATTCGAACGTCGCTGCAATCAAATCGTGCGTACGATTCAGGCCTGCTTTGTCGGCCAAAACCTGCAACCGATCGACTAGTCGCCGCTCGAATACCAGGATCAACCAAGATACAAGGATCAACCAATGCGATTCCAAAACAGAAAATCACGCCGCGAAAGCAACTTACCTCGCAACCCCGGCCGTGACCGTCGTGGAGCCATCGTCGTATTGACTGCGGTAATGATGGCCGTGCTGATCGGCATGCTGGCCTTTTCGCTGGACGTAGGGTATATCACCATGGCACGTACTGAAATCCAACGCGCAGCCGATAGCGGAGCACTGGCAGCCGCGGGGGAACTTGGTCAGGGCATGCCCGCCGCTCAATCCGCCGCCGTTCAATATGTGCAAAATAACAATGTCACCGGCGATCTGGTTCCCACCAGCGACATCACCGTCGAGTTCGGGCAGTGGGACGACGTGAGCCGAACCTTTGTTCCTTCGGTCGATTCGCCAAGTGCCGTCCGCGTCTTCGCGGAACAAAACAACCGTTCCCTGTTCTTTGGCCGCATCTTTGGACATAACACCTTCAATGTCGAAGCCGCAGCGATCGCAACATTTAGCCCACGAGATATCGTTGTCGTTCTGGACTATTCGGCGTCGATGAACGACGACAGCGAGCTGTGCGCACATTTCGAAACTGGGACAGACAGCGATCGAAGCCAACTTGTTGGAAATCTACAACGAACTGGGTGCACCGACGTTCGGATCGATGCAATGGACGCCGACTTACGTTGCGTCGGACAACGTCAATACGGTCATGACGGCGCTGGGTTTGGATTCGGTCGCGTACCCTTATCCGTCCGGCAGCTGGAGCGACTACATCAACTACGTAAAGAGCAATTCGAATATCAACAACGCCGGCTACCGGAAGCGTTATGGTTATCTGACGCTGGTCAACTACTGGCTGGAACGCAAGCCGGAATTCGACCAAACCCCCGTGTTGTGGCAGACCAGCGAACAGCCGATCACCGCAGTAAAAGACGCTTTCTCCGTATTTCTGGCATTCATGCAGCAGGTCGATACGGACGATCGAGTGGGCTTGGCCGTTTACACCTCAGACGATGGCACCGGCCTACTAGAGAACGGCCTGACCGACAATTTTCAGCAGATCGAAGATACTTCGCGTCAGCGACAGGCAGGTCACTACCACAGCTACACGAATATTTCGGCCGGCATGCAAAAAGCACGAGTCGAATTGGAAAACAACGGTCGCGCGGGCGCCTTACGGATGATCGTGTTGATGACCGATGGAAAAGCGAACTGGCACAACAACTCCTACAATCCGACGGCGGCCGTAAACAACGTGCGGGCCGAAGCTCAACTCGCCGCCGATAACGGCTTTCCGATTGTCACCATCAGCCTGGGTGCTGATGCCGACGCCGGCTTGATGCAGGAAGCGGCCGATATTACCGGCGGCGTTCACTTCAATATCCCCGGAGGTGGCAGCGTCGAGACCTACGAAGAAGACCTCAAAGACGTATTCCGCGAAATCGCCGATAAGCGACCGTTGCAACTGGTCGACTAAGATCCGCTGTTTTTCCTTCGCTCTGGAAAAATCCGCCATCGTTGGCGGATTTTTCTTTGGATGGCCCTGGAAATTGACCTGGGTGAGCACCTTCAATTCGTGATGGATGCAACGTCGTCCATCGCCGAAGATCTCGGTCTGGTTGCAACCACGCGAGCCGAATAGCGCCTCGTCCGCCATGCCGGTCCGGATGATGTGTAGGAACGGCTTGTCGAAGGGGCGAAATTCCGGGATTCAGCTTTCGCGTAGCCGAGATCGCCATTAAGATAACTTGTTTGCTGGAATCCTTTAAGAATCTCCCGGAACGGTATGATCACGAAGACCATTCGCAGCCGACGGCCACATCTCGTTTTGTTCTTGCTTGGTAGTTGGCTTGTATTGGCGGGCTGTAATCCCGTTGCGCGCGACGCCGGTGGCGGTGATGACAAAGCGGGCACGACGGCAGGACAAGCGACCGCGGCCAGCAACGATTCTGTCAAGGCGACCGCGAACAGCGAGAAAAAAGAGAAGCCTGCGCTCTCGATCGACGAAGCGCTCCCGACGATCGCCTGGAATGATGCCGACCGGTTCCTCGGCCGCCAGGTCTACCTGATTGGCCGCGTGCAAGGAACGGGGACCAGCGATGGCGGGCACGTATTTTTGAATTTCCCTGCGAACGGGCAGGGGAGCTCCTTGACCGGTTTTATCTACCATACGGTCGCTCGACAGTTTCCTGTCCCGCCGCAGGAGAGTTTTCCCGGCAAGCTGGTCAAGATTCGGGGTGAGCTTTACCTGTACGACAATGTGCCAAATATTCGAATCGCCAGTCCCCAGGATATCGAGGTCTTGCCGGACGATACGCCGCTGCCAGGAAAGGCCCAGCTGCCCCCACCGCGTCCGAGAAACACGGAATTCGTCACGATAGCCAGTTACAATGTGCTGAATATGTTCGATGCCTTTGATGATATTTACCGCGCTGATGATGGCACGCCACAGAAACCACGCCGCCAGTTGGATTCCCTGGCGACCAGCATCCGTGCGTTGGACGCCGACCTTATTGCGCTAGCGGAAGTCGAAAACCGCGGAATACTCGAGCTTTTCAATGACGTGTTGTTGGCGGATATGGGATACAAGCACGTCGTTCAGTTCGAGGGCAACGATCGTCGCGGGATTGACGTTGCGTTACTCTCGCGTGTGCCGGTGGGCCCCGTCACGTCGTTTCGGCATTTGACATTTCCAGACAAGAACGGCACGCTGATTTCATTCCGTCGCGACCTGTTGCGGGTGCGGATCGAACCCGAGGGCGGCACGCCGTTTGACATGTACCTGGTCCACTTCAAAAGCCGCGGTGGAACGGATGATCAAGGGCTTTCCACCCGGTTGGGCGAAGCGGAAATGACGCGAAAACTGTTGGACCAGCAGCTGGCAGCATCGTCCGACGCGAACTTCGTCGTCTGCGGCGACTTTAATGCTTCGCTGGAGAGCCCGACATTGGAAACAATTATTGGAACCGGCAATGGCGCACTTAAACATTTTGTGGACGAGATTCCTGAAGAAGACCGGGTAACCTACAACCAGAATCCCTACCGGTCGATGATCGACTTTATCTTGGCTTCCCCTACGATGGCCAAGCGGTATGTTCCCGGATCCTATCGAATCGTGCAGGGTAGTCCGGAAATTTCGGGATCGGACCACAATCCGGTCGTTGCCAAATTTCGCCTGCAATGACCAGGTTTCTCCAGTGAGGAGCATCGCGCATTCCCGCCTAATGATCCTTGACGGTACAAGCCGCAGTCTTTGGCAAAGTATGGAATGCGTGCGTAGAGTTTTCCGATAGCTGAGACCAGAGCAATTCGGCAAGGTACGCGGCCTGTCATGCCATTTTCCGAAAGAGGGAGAGTTAAACGTGTATAACGACGATCACGCACAACGAAACGCAAAGAACCATCTGGATAGCAGAAACGGGCCGCCATCGTGGCTAGTCACCGTGACGGCTGTGGTGGTTACTCTTGCTTTCGCTCAAATGAGTTTCATCCGTCCGGCGCGACAACAGATGGCGCGCCTCCAACGAGAAGTTGTTTCGTTACGTTCCAGTATTGACGAAATTGCGGGTCACAGTGAAACGGCCGCCTCCGCCAATCAATTGCTCCAGCAACTTGCCCAACAGTCCGCTGTTGTTGCTGAAGCCGCCGACGCCCTGTCGGAAATCGAGGACCTGCAACAACGCCTTACGGACAACGCCGCTCGACTGAACGAAGCCAATCGTGCTATCGCCGCGATGGCCCAGCTGCGAAGGGACGTGCAGCAAAACAAGGCGACGATCCAAGGAGCGAGCGAAGTGCTGGCGGCGATGCACGAATTGCAAGACAACATTCTCAGAAACGCGGATGAAACGTCGGAAGCGCAAGCGGTTTCGTACGACTTGCTGGCGCTCAAGCAGCAGCTGATCAATGAGGGACGCCGTGTCTCGTCAGCGCAATCGGCGCTCGAGCAGCTGATCGGTATCCGTACGGAATTGGACGCGCAGGGAGCGGATATTGAACTGGCGGATCAGCGTGCCGAAGGCTTGATCGATCTGAAGAACAAAGTCGTCTCCCGAACTGACGACCTGGTTGGTTCCATCGAGACCTTCGAGCGGGCCATGGATCTGCAACAACAGTTTCATCAAGCGTCCGAAGCGTTTGTCGATATGCGAAGAATGATGACGGAAATGGTGATTCTTCGCAGTAACGTCGTCCAAGTCGTCGACCACCTGAAGCCGTTGACCGATCTGGTGAATCTACGACGTCTGAGTGCTTCGCAACTGCGGAAAATGGCACGAACAGTTACCGAACAGTACAGCGACCATGTCGCTAACAAACCGCACGTCGATGAAAATTCGCCGAAGATGAGTAAGACCGAGCTGACGGGTTCGGCGACTGAATAGTCGGCGGACGTAAGCAACGCGCTGAAGTCGTCGCCACGGAGGCTCGGAGTACTTGGAGTCGGTCAGACAGCCGCCTCCGCTTACTCCGGGCCTCCGTGTCATTGCGGGCCGACCCGACGCTACACGACGCGATCGATACATGGATCGAAGCGTCGATAGGCCCAACACAGGGCGTTGAACAGGCCTTGCCAGGTTAAGGCGAGGGCCATCCACCATCCCATTAGTAGCACGCCTCCGGCGCAAACTTGTACGGTTGCCGGCGAGATTCCCCACTGTTTCAGCAGGCTGGACAGCAGCATCACAATCACAGCGATCGTTAGTGCCAGGGCAAGGGCGATTACCAACACCAACATCTTGGCAAACAACATCAAGGCGCGCCGGGCGGTCGTCTGCATGTCGAATGAGGTCAGCCGATACGGGTACAACAGGAACGCCAGGTTCTCCAGACCAAAGATCAGAAGATTGGCGGGGACAAAATACGCCAGGCCGATTAGAGACACGGACGCCTGCTGTGGGTAAACCAGAGCGGCTAACATCACGACCAAGGCCTGACAAAGAGTGGCAATCGCCACGGGGATCAATAGCTGTCCCATCACAACGGCTCTGGGCGATATCGGCAAGGTCTTCAGGAGCGTAATTTCCTGCACATCGCGGCGGAAGTCGAAAGGCAACAGTCCCGGAAGTAACAATTGCGTGATCGTCAGGGTTCCGAACCAGACCATGACGGTGTTACCCGGCGCGTCGTCAATTCGCAGGAAGGTCTGCGCACGCGATTACCAGGGTGAACAGGCCCGCACACATGGCGACACCGCCAAGGCTGTGGCGGACGGCGGTCAGCTGCCGCCAGGCGACCGGACCGGCCCCGGACAGCCAGGGCAACTGAGGGACGCGTTGTGTTCGTGCTTTTTCGACGGCTGAAGTTTCGATCGCCACGGTGCTGCTCGTCAGCAGTTTCTGCGCGTACCGTTGCTGCTCGTCAATCAGATTGCGGGCCAGGATAAATCGTTCCGCTTCCAATACCGCCCAAAACATCAACGCGTTGATCGCGAAGCAGGGAAACATCAAACGAATCAAGTCAGGGTAGTTTGCCGTAAGCATGACTTGAGTAAACAGGTCGAACGGTAAGAGGATCATCGCGCCGATGGGCGACTGCATGACCTTTGCCATTCCCCACGGCCAGGCGCTCAATACGTTTTTCGCGCCGCCGCTGATCAGCGACGCGTCGGCGAGGGTTACGACCAGAGAACTCAATAACGTTCCCGCTACGAACACGCCGAAGGCAAAACGTCCCAGATTGAACGATCGTACTTTGACACGTGCGGCAAGAACCGCCAGTAGCATGTACAGCAGGTACATGAATAGCATTGCCGAAAACGCGCCCACAAATCCGGCAAGCCAGATGTGCACGTCGGCCCAAAGAAAGACCGAGGCAAACAGCGCAGTGATCACAATACTGACTGAATGGGCAAGTAGCTTGAACGCGCGGATGTCGCGATGCGTAAAGGGACCAGCTTGCAGATGCACCACCTCGGCGGGTCGGAAATCGACGCCGGCATGTAACTGACCCAGACAAATGCGGGACAGCTTTAGCAGGCAGATGCCCAACATGCCCAGCGGGACAAATGTCTGCAGCAGCACCGGATCGACGGGGTTGCGAACCATCAACGTGATGAATTCCAACGTCAGAAACAACGCCAGCAGTGCGAATGCGAACCAGGATAAGAACGCACGCTGGGGATTGCGCAATTGTTGGATCGTTCGGCGCAATTTGCCACCCGTTTGTTGCCGCAGCAGGTTTAGCAAGACGGGCTGAAGCCAGCGTCGATGCGAGGACTGAGCGTTCGGTGGCACGTCTCAGTTCTCCACAGTTGCGATGGGGGATTCGTTGCTGACATGAAAGAATACTTCTTCCAGCGAGGCGTCAGCCGACTGGGCGCAACGGCTCAAAAGCTGGGCGCGCGGCCCGTGAAACGTTGCGCGACCCCGCTCGAGTATCAAATAGTCAGTGCAAATGTCGTCGATCATCGCCAACAGATGCGAGCTTACGATCACGGCGCTACCCTCGCTGGCTCGCTTGGTAATCGACGCTTTCAGGTTGCGGATCGCCCAGGGATCCAGCCCCGTCAACGGTTCATCAAACAAGATCGCTGCAGGTCCGTGAAGATAGGCGCAACAGATAGCGAGTTTCTGTCGCATTCCCCGTGATAGTGCTTCGGCGGGAGTGTGGCGTTTTTCTGTCAGCTCGAAGTCCGCCAGCAATTCGTCGGCATAGGCGTGCCAATCTTTCAGGTGATACGCGGACGCCGTGAATTGAAGATGTTCGTCGACCGACAAGGCCTCGAACAGCTGTGGATCATCGGGGATATAGGCGAGTACAGATTTGGCTGCGATTGGTTCGAGGGCGACGTCATGTCCCGCGACGCACAAGCGACCACGCGTCGGCGCGGTGATACAGGATAAGGCCTTTAAGGTCGAAGTCTTACCAGCACCGTTGTGACCGACCAGTCCAAGCACTTGGCCAGCGTGAACCTCGAACGACAGCCCGGCCACGGCGACCGTTGCGCCATAGACCTTGTGAAGGTCTTCAACCTGGATCATGGGAGTGACATCCTGTGTGTCGGATTTGCCAACGGACAAACGGTGGCGTTTGACGAGTGGGATACTGTTGTGTCAAGCACACTGGTCACCGGTCAGCGGGCAAAGCAGATCGTCAACCTCTCGGTTCTCTACGAGCGAAGAACGCCGGTGAACGACGGTACTCGGAAACTCTACGTCACGCGACGATCGCGGGATTCCGGCTGGTCCGGATATTCACGTCGTGACGCGGGAGCGGGTCGTCCATGTTTCTGATGGTCCATGTTTCTGATGGTCCATGTTTCTGATGGTCCATGTTTTTGACGGTCCGTGCTTTTGATGGTCCGTGCTTCTGACGCCTTGCCGTAGGGGCGTAGCCGGTTTAAAAGAGGGGCATCCGTACACCGCATCCCTTCCGGGGAATAATCCAATGTCACGAGCGGCTCGCCTAGGCCTGTTGATCAGTTGTATCGCAGGCATCGTCTTATCGGATGTCCAGGCATCGCTGGCCGAACACACGGTCGAATTGCTTTGGCCGGCTGGTGCCCCGGGTGCCAAGGGCGATCGGCCCGAAGACAAGCCTTCCCTGATCATCTACCTTCCTGAGAAGGAGCGCGCCAACGGTGCCGCGATGGTCGTCTGTCCCGGCGGTGGTTATGGCGGTCTTGCGATCGGACATGAAGGACACGAGATCGCCAAATGGCTGAATTCGTTGGGCATTGCCGCTTTTATTTGCGACTACCGACACAACGGGAAAGGATATCGACATCCGGCACCCTTGCTGGATGCTCAGCGTGCGATGCGTATCGTCCGATCGCGTGCCGAATCGTGGTCGCTGGAGCCGGCACGGATCGGCATCATCGGTTTCTCGGCGGGTGGCCATCTTGCATCGACAGTGGCGACTCATTTCGATGCGGGAGATGCGAAGGCGACGGACCCGGTCGACCGGGTCAGTAGCCGCCCCGATTTTTGCGTTTTGTGTTATCCCGTGATCGCCTTCGGTCGACCGTACACCCATCGCGGTTCGCAGCAGAATCTGCTGGGGCCGGACGCCAGTTCCGATTCAATCGAAAAGTTATCCAGCGAGCGTCAGGTCACCGCACAGACGCCGCCAACCTTCTTATTTCACACGGCGGAAGACAACGGCGTGCCGGCCGAGAACAGCATCCACTATTACCTCGCCTTGCGAAAAGCGAAGGTGCCGGCCGAGCTTCACGTCTTTGAAAAAGGGCGCCACGGCCTCGGCCTGGCCGTTAACGTGCCCGGTACTTCCGACTGGCCCGAACTGTGTAAAAAGTGGCTCACGGCCAACGGTTGGTTGACGAGAGCCGATCGGTAGACGTGCGCCTACGTGATAGGCTTCGTTTGACGCCCAGCCACAGGCGCCGGCACGAGTAGAAGGCCGGCGGAACAAGTTCCGTACTACGGCGAATCGCCCTGCATGCGGGGAGCGAGGATAGACGAGTTTTTCACAACGTCCGTTCACGTTACGTAGCGTTTCGGTTATTCTTTTCCTCGCAGACGCAATTAAGCCCAATCTCGTTCCCAGGCAGAGCCTTAGTACAAGAAGGAAATAGGATCATGTTGGAATTTCTCACGATCGAAGCGTTGGTCGCCCTGGTTGCATTGACTGCGATGGAAATCGTTTTGGGTATCGACAATATCGTCTTTATCGCCATTCTGACGGGCAGACTACCCAAAGAGAAACAGCCGAAGGCCCGCTTTTTAGGGCTTGCGGTGGCGATGGTCATGCGTGTGTTGTTGTTATTATCCCTCTCTTGGATATTGCGGCTGACCGATCCCGTTTTCTCGCTGTCCCAGCTGGGGATCGTGTATGACTGGGCCGCGCGCGTGTTTGGTGTTATTCCTGAAGAGGTCGTCGAGATCTCGATACGAGATATCATCCTGTTTGTGGGCGGCCTCTTCCTGATTGCCAAGAGCGTTCACGAAATCCATGTCAAATTGGAGGGAAGCGAAGAAGAGCAAAAGGCAGGGGCCACGGTCAGCTTTGGCAGCGTGTTATTTCAAATTGTAATACTGGACATCATCTTTTCTTTGGACTCAGTCATTACGGCGGTGGGGATGGCAAAGGAGATTTGGGTGATGGTGACGGCCGTCATCCTTGCCATCATCGTGATGATGGTCTTCGCCGGGAGGATTAGCAGTTTTGTCGAACGACACCCAACCGTGAAAATGTTGGCACTCAGCTTTCTGATACTGATCGGCGTAATGCTGGTAGCGGAAGGCGTGGGGACGCACGTAAACAAAGGGTATATTTATTTCGCCATGACGTTCTCGCTAATTGTCGAGATGCTGAATTTGAAAATCAGCCGCCATCGCCTGCCCGCCATGGCGAGTACTGAGTACTGAGTACTGAGTACTGAGTACTCACCACTCACTATGCACCACCGACTCCAGAAACTTTACAGGCCGCAGGTCGGCGGCAGTAAAGCGGCGGGGAATGCGCATCCCTCGCTGTCGCACGTGATAGTAAATCGCTCCCTGCTCACGGTGCCAGGTCATGTCGCAGATTACGGCGAGACCCGGCGAGTTCTTTCCCATTCGGGAACGTATCTGAACCTGGTCACCGACATCAAACCCTTCTGGCCGGACGGGATTCCACAGCGTCGGCCGCACGCGAAATCGAATCGGGCCGTACGACATGATCACGAAATTTGGCAAGCAACGGTCGCGCCGGAATACCTTCGTGCCAGGCACGAGTTTCCGCACGACCATTATGTCCTCCGGGTGAATCCACTCGCAGCCGTTCTCCGGCCACCAGGGATAGACACCGTATGCCGGCAATTCCCGCATTTGTCGCTCGCAAAAACAAGAACAAGATCCGCTCAATCAACGGTATTCTTACGCCGCTCGCGTAATACGACAACCTTGTCGGTGAAACGGATCGACCACTGGGAAGATTTATATCGCACACTATCCAATAGTCACCCAACCACGGGCCAATAGTCACCTAACCACGGGAATTCAAAGCGAGAGAGCGCGGTGCGGCGTGAATGGTCGGTGCTACTGGGACGAAGTGGACAGTCGGTCGAGCGAAAGGTTACCGGTCAAAGCGGATGTGGCCGGGTCGTCCCATTTCGCTTTCCTTAGAATCCAGCAAAGCATCAGTTCCGTCGTGCTCAGCAGAACGACCCAGCGGGCCAAGAGAAAAGCAATGCGAAATTGCGGTGGCACGCCCAGTACCTCAAGCGGTTTCCACTCGTGGTGAGCAAGATTGATATTTTGATCGTAGGGCGTTGCCACGAGACACAACAAAATCACAAACGTAATAAGAACCAGCGCGATTAGCCAATCTCGGTCGGGCAATCCCAAACGGTAAATGCCGACCAGTCCCATCAGCGGGCCGCCGACGTGCATCACCGGCGATGTGAAAATCAACCGGCCTCCGGTAAACAAGTTGATAAACCAAAGCGGCAGCCCGACGAACAGAATCAACGTACCCACGGCATTGAGCCAACGACACTTCGTCAGCAGGCCGATTACAACGGCCATATTGCCGAGATGGCAGGCCCACAACAATTCGTAAGGTTGACCTATGGACAGAAGATGCCATCCTCCATGAATCGCATACAAGACGAGCGCAAGGCACCCCCACGCGGGAAGCGGCCATCTGTCACAGAGATCAATTACCTTGCGAAGCATTCGATAGTTGTTTCCGCTTGCGGACGATGGGCCCATTGAACGGGCGCTGCATCACGGCGCGTTAACGCGGCGCTCGTTCCACTTAAAGTCTACATCGTCTTGGCTTAGCGCCGGGATGAACGCCCAAAGTAATGCGCCGCTGAACGTCCTACAATTGGCGCGGCCGAAATAAAGGGAAGAACTGGACCAGGCTTTGTCGAAAAACGTGCCGAAGCAATCCTGTACGATGGGTCTCCGAACCCATCGAAAACGCATACAAATCGCAGGCGACGGGTTCGGAGACCCATCGTACGTGTTTTCGGACGAGAAGAACTGCACGGGCGGACGCGTGCCGAGAACCAATAGTCACTGGTCCTTGGCAATTCGATGCTTGAGCGGCAGTTCGTAACACGCGGCTTCCCGGTCATTGCGAACTAACAACCTCCGGCCGACAACGACCGGATGATTCCAAGTACGATCGCCGAGTGCTGTAAAACGTGTCAGCTCACGATGGGATTCAGGACTTGCCTCCACCAAAGCAACTTCGCCGGACTCCATTTGGATCAAGAGCACGGAACCAACAAGGATCAACTGGCCATAGCCGTATCGACCTCCTTTCCATTGGCGTTTGCCCGTGTCTAGCTGGATGCACGTCAGGATCGAGCCATCCAATCCGTACACATACCCTTCGTGCAACATGACGCTACTAAATTTGGCCTTGAGTTTGCGATTGATCCACTTTGGGCGAACCGAGAATTCCGTTTCGCGTTGGTCGATTTCAAGCAGCGCACTTCCCTTGCCGTAACCCGACGAAATAAAGACACGATCCGAGGCATTCGTGTCGGTCCTGGGCAACGGAATCGGCTGACAAACGTTGTTCTTTTCGGTCGGATTGCTCACCCATCCGTAGCTCCATAGGACACGACCGTTCTCAAGATCGTGACTGAACAGCCCCTCGGCGTTGAAACTCAGAATCTGCTTTCTCGAATCAAACGGCGCCAAATGCGCTGAGCTGTACGAAGCTTCGGCATCGCCACCCTTCCAGACCACTTCCCCCGTAGTCGCATTGTAGGCGACTAACGAGCTACCCTTTCCGCCGGGGGTCACTACGACCAAGAATCCGATGATCAAGGGGGAACCGGCCATGCCGAACAGCCGATTCTTGATGTTGTTGTCGGCAAGGACATTCGCTGACCAGATCCTTTCCCCGCTGACGCGATCCAGGCAATTCAGAATCCCGGTCGCTCCGAGCGTATAAACGCGACCGTTGGTGATCGCTGGCGTCGCACGTGGGCCGACACCGCCGGTGGGCTCGTTGAACCGAGCGCGATCACGATGGACCCACAATTCGCGACCCGTTGTCAATTCATAGCAAACCACGACTTCGTCTTCGCGTCGTTGCTCCTGTGTTACGCAGAAGTTGCCAACGACCGCAAAAGACGACCAGCCACGCCCGATGGGCCGTCGCCAAAGTTGCCTTGGAGGAAACCGTTGCCAGTCGGTCTCAAGTTCGATTCCTGTTACATGACCCGCTCGATCGCGACCGCGAAACGCCGGATAATCGAGATTGTCAGCCGGTGTCCACTCAGGGGATACGAGATCGACATCGCGCGAGAGTTCCTCGCGGTTTCGACTCGCATCGAATTGTTCTTCCGGCGTTGGTGTCCAGCGCCAAGCGAACATGAGGCGCCCGTTGCCGGCAAACCCTTCGATGCGAACGGCATAAAATGCGCACAACTGCAAACCGATGAAAAAGAATCCGGTGACCATCTGTTGACCGATCGACAAACGAGAGAACTTGCGAAGCCAGACGTAAAACGTCAGTTCTATGACGCCCACAATAATCACCAGGTCCGTCGATGGCTTCCTAGTGATCCGCAGCAAGCCCCACTGGACGGCAAGCAATGCCAAGAGACCCAATAGGACAATTCCGCCGCCAGCCAACCACCGTCGTGCAGTTAAGGGCGGTGATATCGAAACATCTTCGTTGGATGCAGAACTGCTGAAACGCATCGAGGGCCTCTTGAGTTGGCTTCGCCTGTTCGTAGTTCCGCCTTTAGGCGGCAATTCGAACTGGGCCGCCTAAAGGCGGAACTACAAACGGCTGGACGGCCTTTGTCAGCCTCGAAATATCCTTAACAGTGTTGCCAACCGGAGCGATTCCACTCCTAGCTTAGTCTCGCAACCATACCGGTATTCTATCTTCTATCCATTTCTCACGGAATGCGGTTTGCGAGCATCGTCATGCCGATAAGACGAAGGCGAGTTATTGTTTTGATTCCTGCACCAGGCCATAGATTCGACCAAAGGCAATCGTGAAATACACCTCGCCATCTTCGTCTTCTCCGAAAGTCACAATGGGCATGTTGTCCACGCCGCCAATCGTATTGATTGCCGTTACTCTTTTCGACTTTTCGTCGTAGCTCAAGGCCCAGGCTTTGTTGTTCACGTAGTCGCCGAACAGGTAGGCACCGCGAAGATCAGGAATTGCTTTACCACGGTAGACGTTGCCGCCCGTGATGGACTTACCGACGTCGTGGCCGTATTCCCAGATTGGGTCGATCACATCGGCTTGACGCGGGGAGCCGTTGGGGCCAAATGCGTGTTTGCCCTCGCGCAAATTCCAACCGTAATTCCCGCCACGAACGATCAAGTTCACCTCCTCCCAATCGTCCTGCCCGACGTCGCCGGCCCACAGGACACCGGTCTCGCGATCAAATGAAAGACGCCAGACATTGCGCAGGCCATATGCCCAGATTTCCGGACGCGCGTCCGCCCGGTTGGTAAACGGGTTGTCGTCCGGTATCGCGTATTCCTTGCCCGCTTCCTTGCGATCAATGTCGATGCGCAAAATCGACCCCAGCAGCGTCTTTAGGTTTTGACCATTGGTTTTGGGTTCGTCGGCATTACCTCCGTCCCCTAACCCTATGTAGAGATAACCATCAGGTCCGAATGCAAGCGTGCCGCCGTTATGGTTGCCATACGGCTGCTTGATCCGCATGATCTCAGTTTCGGAACTTGCATCCGCCGCGTCGGGATCGTCATCGGACACGCGAAACCGCGAGAGAACCGACATATTTGAGACTTCGGCTGTCGTGTAGTAAACGAAAAACTCACCAGTGTCTTGAAAGTTAGGATGAAAAGCGAGACCGAGCAGTCCTTCTTCACCCTCGCAAGTCACTTGTTTTTCGATGTCGAGAAAGATCTTCGTTTCAGATACCTCCTGGTCGTTAGGAAAAACGTGAATAACACCCAGTTGTGATCCCACGAAAATCCGATTCGTCCCATCGCCAGCGTTGGTGAAGATGACGGGTAAGGAAATTTTTAGATTCGGAAACGCGTGAACAGCTCGGATCGGCGGCAGGGTCTTCTTTGAACGGAACAGAGCGAACAGGAGACTAAGACCAATGATACCGACGCCAATGGCCGCCAATCCGAATCGGCGCCAGCGTATCGATCGTCTCGAGTCAGCACCTCGCGCTTCCATTAATTACACCTACTGACCGTTCAGATTAGGATCAGACAAAGCTATATCCTTGTTGAACGGTTCTGACCCCTGCGTCAGATCCGCACACGTTCAAATTGATCGGTACGATCCAAGCGTATTCGAGCAAAGTATGCGTCCACTTGTAATTCGTTTGAAAGCGAGTGGACGCGCCGGACCGCCTTCTGCATGTCCTCGATCTGCTGGGTTTCCAACTGTAACGGGGACACACGGAGACGCTCAAGATAACACGAGAGCGGTCTGAATCAAAAACCAAGGCGTCCGCCGTCCGCGGGACTGGCGGGCGTTCGATGGTAGCGGCGGCGAAAGATGAATTGATAGTCATTTAATGACAATTTCGTCCTTCCCGCAGCACAGCTGCCTGATCTCAAATTTCAAGCGTGTTCATAAAAAAAGCGAACCACGCATGTCGCGTGGTTCGCTGATTCGTTCCAATCAATGGCAGCGTGGTCGTGATTAACAGCCGAAGCCGCCACCGCCCTTGTCACCGGTGTCACCGGTGTCGCCATCGCCGGACGTTCCACCACCGCCGCTGTCGTAACTTCCACCGCCGCTTGGCGCATAGTCGGACGCAAACTTCCCCGGTAGCGAGGAAGGATCACCTACTCGGCCAGCCGTATCGGTCATTTCCACATCGGTATTCAGGCCAATCGAACTGACCGACGCGATGACGCCAACGGCAACAAGTACCATGACCATGGCGACCTGAATGGCGCTCGCACCGCGACGCCTGCGTTTCACTGATCGAGGCATGCTGAAGTCTCCCGGAGGTTATTCTGTGGGTAATGGAAGTTGAGAGATGGATCTATATTGTCGTGCAATAAAATCTACGTTATGGAATTCCTCTGAAACCCTATTCAGGCCTGAAAAGGGCGTGGGACGTGGGCAAATGGTTGGCCACGGAA
>CAWJNN010000092.1:0-9279 GCA_963844115.1 uncultured Planctomycetales bacterium
GCCAGCGGGAGCTGCCACCGGTGCCGGCATCGAATTCGTCATCACCTGGCCCGTGATGCCTCGGCGCAAACGTATCCGTTGCTCGCCCTGTTCAAGATCCATCTCGTTCAGGTCGTGTTCCTTCATCAACTCGACCAGCCGACGGATCTTTTTCAGATCAAACACGTCAACCGATGGCGTTTCACGCATTGTCTTTTTTCTCCGTGTCGTCAAGTCTTCAAAACAATCTCGGAGGCCCGTCGAGCAGCTCCGCGTCGAGCAATTCCACGTCGAGCAGCTCCGCGTCGAGCAATTCCACGCCGGGCAGCTCCGCGTCGAGCACTTCCATGCCGGGCACTTCCACTGGGACCGGTCGAATTCAGACTAACGTGATGGCCTCGTCCCATTCTTTGGCTGTACTGGTTAGTACCTCGTGCCCGTCGCGAGTCAGCAGCACATCGTCTTCAATTCGTACGCCGCCAACGCCAGGCAGATATATACCCGGCTCGACGGTTATAACCATTCCCGTTCGCAGCACCGCCTTGTTACTTGATCCCAGCCTTGGACCTTCGTGAATGTCTAGGCCAATCCCATGGCCGAGCCCGTGACCAAAATATTTTCCGAATCCAGCTTTACTAATGGTCGTACGGGCCACGGCGTCGACGTCACTTGCCGGTACGCCGGGCCGAATCGCGGCAATCGCACGTTGTTGGGCCTTCAGCACAACTCTATATATACGTTCGATTTTGGGCGAAATTTTACCGGTGACCAGAACACGAGTCAAGTCGCTCTTGTAGCCTCCCGGTTCGGTTGCACCCCAGTCAATCAGTACAAAGCCAGCACGCCCGATCGTTTCGGATGTGGCCGATGCGTGCGGCAGAGCAGCACGCGCTCCCGCCGCCACGATCGGAGGAAAACTGACGCCCGACCCGCCGAATGAACGAATCTGATTTTCAATTTCGTGTGCCACGGTCAATTCCGTCTGCTCGCCGCGCAAGGAACTCCTAATAACTTCAAACGCGCGCTCTGCCAAACGGACGGCCTCACGCAGGGCTTTGATCTCGTGCCGATCCTTGATCTCGCGCAACTGTTCTACCAGGCCGTGACATGCCACGAGTTCCGCGCGCGGTAGTGCAGACGCCACGGTCTCGTGCAGCGCCACCGACATCGATCCGGCTTCGATCCCAAGACGAATTGCTCGCCGCCCCACGACCTTCTCAATCGATTTCATCATCGAGACGCCCGGGTCTCGAATCTCTAGTGCCACCTCCGGACACTCGTCCCGCAGTTGCTGTGTGTAGCGAGGATCCGATAACAACCACTCACCGTCAGGGCGAACCAACAGGTAACTGTCATCGCCCGAAAAACCCGTTAGGTAGCTGACGTTCGTGAAGTCCGTCACCAGTAGCGATTGCGCGCCGCGCTCTTCACAAGGCGCCGCAATCTACCGCGCTGCGCGGCATATTGGTCTGCCATACGGAAATGCCCTCAATCTAGATCAACACGTCGGACGACGCGTGAGATTCCACTTATCGTTCGAGCGTGTACTGTCGTCAAGCGGCAATGCTAACCCTTCTTCACGTGCTGTATCAAGCCTGCGGCATGGCGAGTGGCTGGGAGACGTGCTAACATGGCAGCGCATCGGTCATGTTGCCGGGTAACCCGTTCTTTGCCATTTCGCATAGACGCATCGATGGATCAAGACCAGCTTAAAGATATTGCCGCGGGTTTATTGGACGGCACGCTGACGGTCGAGGCATTTGTCCAACAGCTGACACGGCCGGCGACGGCCGATCTGAAGGACGCCCAGATCGACCTCGATCGAGAATCGCGGTGCGGGTTCGCGGAAGTCGTCTTTGGCGAAGGAAAATCCCACGAGACGCTCGAACGGATCTTTCAGACGTTGCTGAGTAACAACCAGCCCGTGCTCGCAACTCGCATCGACGAACGGCAGGCAGCGTTCCTGATAGCGCGTTTTCCAACCGCGCGGCACAACCCATTGGCAGGAACCCTCCGAATTGAGGCGGTGCGTGCGGACAATCGCTGGCCCCATGCGGGCAAGGTCGCGATCGTGGCCGCGGGCACCAGCGATCTTCCGGTTGCTGAAGAAGCCAAAGAGACGGCCGAGTGGACTGGCGCGGACGTCATTCAAATCACCGACGTCGGCGTTGCCGGACCGCAGCGGCTGCCGAGACATCTGAGCGATTTCAAAGATACGGACGCCATCGTCGTCGTTGCCGGAATGGAAGGCGCCTTACCCAGCGTGGTTGGTGGCCATGTCGCGTGCCCCGTCATCGCCGTGCCAACCAGTGTGGGTTACGGCACCAATTTCGGCGGCTTGACCGCGTTGTTGTCGATGTTGAATAGTTGTGCGGCAAACGTCACGGTGGTGAATATCGATGCGGGCTTCAAAGCAGGCTATCTCGCGGGACTCATCGCGCAACGAGCTGCTAATTACAGGGGAGTCAGCCATGATTTGCGATCGTAGTTTTATCCGTTACCCCCTGGCGCGTTGATCGATGAGCAAAACCGAACAGCCCGGCCTACCATCACTTCCGCCGCGTGATCCTCATAGCAATAAACATGACTACGGCCGCGCGGTCCTGATTGGCGGCAGCGTGGGGATGGCGGGTGCCGCAGGACTGGCAGGCGTCGCCGCCATGCGCAGCGGCGCCGGTCTGGTCAAGATTGCGACCGCGGGGCCTTGCCTGTCGGTTGTCGCTTCCTATGAACCTTCCTATATGACCGCAGCTCTACCTGCCGACGCGGAAGGACAGATCAGCAACGATGCGCGTGCGCAAGTCAAATCGATTTGTTCGTCCGCGAGCGTGGTCGCTTGTGGCCCGGGCTTGGGCCGGTCCGAATCCCTAAAGCGTCTTGTGACCTGGCTGTTCGCTGAACTGAGCCAACCGGCCGTGTTTGATGCCGACGCACTTTTCGCGCTGGCCAGCCATCCGGAATCGCTCACGCGATCGAAGGCCGCGCGAATTCTCACGCCGCACACGGGAGAATTCGCGCGTCTCGTGCAGCACGCCGGTGATTCTCGTGAGGAATCCGAGCGGCTTGCAGTTGCAGCCGCAGCCCGTTGGAACGCCGTTATCGTCCTGAAGGGACACCACACGTTGGTTACCGACGGACGACGACAGTACCGAAACACGACGGGTAACCCCGGCATGGCCACCGGCGGAAGCGGTGATGTGCTGACTGGAGTGATCGTTGGTTTATTAAGCCAAGGATTAGAACCCTTTGAGGCGGCGCAGCTTGGCGTCCACGTCCACGGCCTGGCGGGCGACCTGGCCGCCGACTCGCTCGGCCAGACATCCATGATCGCGAGCGACCTGCTGGACTTCTTACCGGCTGCGTTTCAACGACACGCCGCTGTGAGTTGACTGCAAAGGAAGCAACAACAAACTTCCAGCAGCTGCCCTCCCCGCTCGCTCCTCGCGACCCTCCCGGAGGGGGTTTTTCGGTGAATTTAGTGGCTGCTCCCTCGCCCTGAAGGGCAACGCTGTGAAGCATTTCGATAAGGCGTTTCTAGGGTTCGTAGCTGGATTCGCAAGAATTCAGACGACTGGCAGTTCACTGAATTCTTGCGAATCCAGCTACGGAATTGCTTCACAGCGTTGCCTGAAAGGGCGGCACAATCGAGTAGCATCCGACATATGCTAAAGACCGAAGTCGATTTGTTTCGCCCTTTCAGGGCTGTTTTCTGTTTTTCGTTCGAGACCCAGGGCGACGCAATCCCTCGTGCGACTCGCGAGTTGCTCTGCCCTGGGCTATTTTGTTTTTGCCCTTTCAGGGCGAATGGTGATAACCACTAAAATCCCCGAAGAACCCCCAAAGAGAGGGTGAAGTGTGTCGGGACACGCTGAGGCCGACCCTCCCGGAGGTCGCGGAGGGAGCGTGTTGATGAGAGTGGCCCAATGATTACGCCGCATTTTTACAAAACGTTCTAAGATTCGGCTGTCGTTGCGGCGATCGGATCGGAAACCCGCCACTGATCTTCTCCGTCGCGAACGACATGACGATAGAGCGTGTCACGCTCGACCGGCTCGCGGCCTGCTTCTTGGATCAGTTGCCGGATCTGCTGGACGGAAAGAATTTCCGGAGTCTCCGCTCCCGCGTCATGATAGATCAGTTCGTGACGTACGGTTCCATCCAGATCATCGGCACCATACGCGAGAGCGGCTTGCGCGGTCCCGATTCCCAACATGATCCAGTAAGCCTTCACGTGATCGATGTTGTCCAGCATCAAGCGGCTGATGGCCATGGTCCTCAAGTCCACGATCGCCGACGCTTTCTTGATCTCGGACAGTCCTGTGTTTTCGGGATGAAACGCCAGCGGAATAAACGTCTGGAAGCCTCTGGTTTCGTCCTGCAATTCGCGGAGGCGCACCAGATGATCGATGCGGTGGTATGGTTTTTCGATGTGGCCATACAGCATCGTGCAGTTCGTGCGAATTCCCAGCTGGTGGGCCGTACGGTGAATGTCGATCCAGTGTCGAGCATCCGCCTTGTGTTCGCAGATCTTGTCGCGGACCTCCGGATGAAAAATCTCGGCACCGCCGCCCGGCATGCTGCCTAAACCGGCATCGATCATTTCTTCCAGGACGTCGCGAAACGAGCGCTGTGTCAGGTGCGCGAACCATTGTATCTCAACCGCGGTCCAGGCCTTGAGGTGCAATTTCGGAAACGCTTCGTGAAGGATTTGAATGATATTCAGATACCAGTGGTATTTCTTTTGATGATGCAGACCACCCACAATGTGCATCTCGGTACATCCCGACTCGGACGCTTCCTGGCCGCGAGCCAAGATTTGCTCGTCACTCATCAGGTAACCCTTCGGGTCCCGCAGATCCGAACGAAACGCACAAAAGGTACAGCGATAGACGCAAACGTTGGTGGGATTCAGGTGCGTGTTGATATTGTAGAAGCCTAAATTACCGTTCTTCTTTTCGCGCACAAAGTTCGCCAGCTCGGCAACCTCCCCTAACGGCACGTCCGGGCGATAGAGAAAGAGTCCATCTTCCGATGACAAACGCTCCCCTCCCAGAACTTTCTCCCGGACGGCTGCCAAATCAACTTTTACTGCTCGAACCATCAACGACACCTGGATTTCCCATTCACGAAGTAGCCCGCCGGCTGGGCGAATCGCACGAGCCGACATGGTCGGCGGACGAAACGCCTGTATTTATCAAAAAGTATAGACGTTTTTTCAATTCACGATCGCGGTCGGTATCGCTCTGTCAATATCCTTAGTCAAACGAGTAGATCAATTGCGACCAGCACCATCACGCCCAAGCTAATAACCGCATTTACCTTGAAGAAGGCAACATTGACGCGTGATAAATCATCGGGACGTACCAGCCAGTGTTCATACACCAGTAGCATTGCGATCGCCACCATGCCGCCCAAGTATATCCAGCTCAGCCCGGGATACAGCCAGGGCAGCGCCGCCAAAAGCAGTACGGACCCCAAATGGCAGGCGGCGGCGACGCGTAATGCCGCCCCGACGCCCAGTGAGGCCGGGACGCTTTTCAGCCCGGCGCCGCGATCGAATTCCGCATCCTGGCAGGCGTAGATGATATCGAACCCAGCCACCCACAGCATGACGGCGGCTCCCAGTAGCAAGGCGGGAAAGAGATCGGAGGGCGTCTGCAAAACGAGCTCGCCCCGAACGGCGATCCAGGCGGACAGGGGGGCCAACATCAATGCCACGCCGAGCCAGAAATGGGAAAGGGACGTGAAGCGTTTCGCATAGCTATAGCCGAGCAGAAAAAGCAGCACCGGAACCGCCAAGACCAGTGGCAACGGATTGTCCGGCAAAAATAACGCCGTGGAAGCGATGAATCCGGCCGCACACAGCGCCGCGAAAATCGCGACCGTTCGAACCGCTAGTTGGCCGACCGGCAGATGGCGACTGGCCGTTCGTGGATTCGCGGCGTCCAGCTTTCGATCGGCAAGGCGGTTGAAGGCCATCGCCGCGCTGCGGGCCGTGACCATACACAGCAAGATGCCGACGAGATACCTGGGCCGAAACGGCACTTCCGGCTGGCTGTTCGCGCCTAGCCACCAGGCCATCAGGGCCGCTAACAGCGCAAACGGCAGGGCAAACAGTGTATGGCTGAAACGAATCAGCTCCAACAGTTTTCGCACGTGCGTGAACAACGAAGCACTCCACACAACATCAACACACAACGCTCCAGGTCGACCGGTAACGCCTAGGATCCCCAGCGACGAACCAGGTTGTGCTCGATTTTCAGCTGGTCGCAAATACGGCCGACGACAAAATCAACTAGATCTTGAATGGTCTTCACGCCGTGATAAAAACCGGGGGACGCAGGCAATACCGTCGCCCCGGCCTCGGATGCTCGTTTCATGCAGTCGATCTGTAAGGTCGACAGGGGCGTCTCGCGCGGTACCACGATCAACTTGCGGCCTTCCTTGAGATGGACTTGCGCGGCCCGCTGAATCAGATTCGCGGAAAGCGAATTCACGATCGCCGCGAGCGAGCCACTGGAACAAGGGCAAATCACCATGCCGTCCGTCAGGAAAGACCCACTGGCGATCGGCGACATATAATCCTCGTGGTGGTGGTAGTGAACGATTCCCGGTTCACCGACCTCAAAGGCAAGGACGTTGCTGTCTTCACTTGCAATTCCTGCCTGCTGCCGCATCATGTTCAACTTGCTATCCGACGCATCCATGCCGTCGCCCAGCAGCAGGCTACTGACTTGAAACTTGTCCAAGTCGACGGAAAGTTCCAGTTCCTGCTTTAACACCAGCTGTGCCGCCGGAGTGATGATCAAATGAACGTCGATACCTGCCGCGCTCAAGACCTCCAGCAGCCGGACGGCATAGATCGCGCCACTCGCTCCGGTCATGCCAACCACAAGACGACGTTTCATCAGGCGTCCTTTTTTTTTCTAAATAGACTTTTTTCTAGCTACTTTTTTTCCCTAAATACAACGTCGCCACGCCAAATGTCAGCGAATGCCAGCGAACCGACGTCAGTCCAGCAAGCCGCATCCGCTGGGCCAACGATTCGCCTTGCGGGAAATCCCCCACGCTTGCAGGAAGGTAATTGTAAGCCTCCTCGCGGTTACGAGCCAACAGTTGCCCGACGCGCGGTAAGACATGGCGGAAATAGGCACCATAGACCGCACGCCATGGCGGAAACCGTGGCATCGAAAACTCCAAGACGACAACCGTGCCGCCTGCCGAACAGACGCGTGCCATCTCCCGTAGGCCCAAATCGGTATCGGCCACGTTCCGCAGTCCGAAGGCGACCGAAACAATTTGAAAGGTTTGGTCGGGGAACGGAAGGCCCTGGGAATCGGCTTCCACCCAGGCAATTTTCCGGCCTGCCGCCGCGCGCTGACCTTTTTTCGCGCCGACAACCAGCATCTCATGACAAAAATCGGTCCCGATAACCGTCGCGTTTCCTCCGCTCTGTCGTTGGTAAGCCAGTGCCAAATCACCCGTGCCGGTGCAAACATCTAAAATTCGGTCACCGGATGTCGGTGGTGCGTGACGCACGGCCTGCCACCGCCAATAGCGATCCGTGTTCAACGACAGCAGATGGTTCAAAAAGTCGTATCGGCCCGCAATCTGCCCAAACATACGACGAACACGAGAACTCGACTTGTCGACCTGGCTGATCATGGACTGAAGAATAGCACTCCCTCCATAGGGACCGCAAATTCCCCCACCGGCGCAACAGCACGGGGTCTTACGGAAGGTACTGCTGGACAAGCGTGCAGAAGCGGGAGGTAAGATCGCCGGCGATCAGGCCAGACCCCAGCAGGATGCAAAGCCGATCGTCCGTGGGGACGGCGTTTAACGCACATCAATTCTGCTGGTATCGCATTTCGGGCTTGAGCCACACCAGGTCGAATTCACTCTCCAGTTCGCTCCACCATTTCTGCTGAAGCGTCTGCCATTCCAAAGCGGCAACCTGATCCAGCTGCTGAATGACATCGCGATTCCCAATATCGTCGAAGAAATTCTCCTGAAGCGTGACTGGGCTTTTGTTCTCGTTGATCAGCTTCGTAACGTAGATATACGTCTTGGGGTGATTCGCCGCGACGCTGACGTCACCAACTTGCATGCCGTAAACGACCTTCATAAAGTCGGGACCGGCTTCTCGCATGATGTCTTTTCCATCCACCTCGACGCCACCAACCGTGCCGAGACGCAATGGGGCATTCATCTGATTCGCTCCGGGCGCGGTGCCCGCACTGACCCAGCTGAATAAATCGGTTTCGTGAACCTCGGTACCCCGCTCCTTGGCAACTGCTGCGAGTTCTTTGCCGCCGGCAACATCGGCGGCCGCTTTCTCAGCCCATTCCCGCGCATATCCGCGCGGCTCCGGTTTCGTCGGTTCTTCCGGCGCCAAGTTTCCAGGCACGCAGAACCTCTTCACGAATATCCGCCAGTTTCGGTACCGTTTCCGATTCTTCTTTTATTTTCCAGAACAAGTAATAAACCTGCTCGTCGTCACGCATCTGCTCCGGCTTGAACAACGATTGCTCGCCTTCCTGGAATGCGAGCTGATGGAAACCGACCTCATCCGGGTAGCGGTCCGCAGTCGTGATTTCACCCGCTTGGACTGATCCACCAATCTTGAGTTTCTTGCTAGCGGCGTAGGCTTCCGCCGAAAGCAGGCCCGTCTTTTCGTATTTGAGCCCCGCAGTCTTGGCGGCGGCTTGAATGTTTGGACGGCGATAGGTCGGTTCCTCATCCACTTCGGCAAACAGCCTTGCCTCATGATAGGCGTTCATCTTGGACCGAATTTGCTGGAATTTTTCTTCCAAACGCTCCTTCGCTCGCTGCTGTGCCAGCTGCTGGTGAATGTGATCGCGCACTTCCTCCAGCGGTTTGAACTCAATTTTTTCTTTCTTCTCGGTGCTTCCCTCGCCGTCCGGTTCAGCTGACTTGGTCACGGCATCGTCAGCTGGCTCCTGTGTCGAGCGTGCTACGCCGGCAGCGTGACCGTGGCCTCCTTGACCAGGTTGCCGGCCGGGAACAGCGGGTTGGTGCCGGAGTACACCTGCACCGAGTAGCCCGAGACGTACGGCGTCGAGCCCCACGTCAGCACCGGCACGGCAGACGACTCGTCGAGACGCGTCGCCGCGAGCCGGCCGGGGCGCTCGACTTCTTCACGAACGAGCGCGGTGTGCTCCACGACAGGCCGAGGCCGGACGAGTCGATCGCCTGCACACGCCAGTAGTACCGGCTGTCCGCGTACGTCTTCGCGAACGACTAGCAATACGAACTGGAACCCATGCGCCGACAACA
>CAWJNN010000093.1:0-28698 GCA_963844115.1 uncultured Planctomycetales bacterium
ACAAAACTGGCCCAATCCGCTGGCCTACTTCGATGGCAACCTCCGATCAGTCACCCTCCGCCGAATTACAACCAAACATCGACGTCGCGCGCGGCGCTCGACGCCCATACGCATGAAATCGTTCAATGGCATTTTCACGAATCGACGGGCTGTCCTTTTTGGTTACGATACGCCTCCGAAGAACTGAAATTCGATCCGCTTAAGGATGTCAAAGGCTTTGACGACCTGAAGAAGTTTCCGCCCTTCGAAGACGAATGGCTACGCGGCGGTCCTGTTCGGCGGTGGGTCCCCAAGGCCTACCAGGATCGGCCGATCTACGTCTTCGAAACGGGCGGTACCACGGGGATTCCTAAATCACGGATTGTTATCGACGATTTTCGCATCGACTACGAACAGTTCAGCGAAACACTACCGGACGAATATTTTCCGCGCGGAGCCAACTGGTTGATGCTGGGGCCGTCCGGACCCCGCCGACTTCGATTGGCTGTCGAACATTTGTGCCAATTCCGCGGCGGCATCTGCTTTTGCCTCGACCTGGATCCGCGCTGGGTGGTCAAGCTGCTGAAGAAAGGATGGATGGAACACCTCGAGGCCTACAAAGCACACTGTATTGATCAGGCGCTCACGATTCTGGAAGCCGGTCACGATATCCAGTGCATGTTCGCTACACCGAAGCTGTTGGAGGCACTAGCCCTGGCGTTGGAAGACCGCGGAACCAGCATTCCACAGACCGGCATCACGGGCATCTTCTCCGGCGGCACCGAGTTCACGCCGCAGTGGACGCGATTTTGTGTGGAAGAACTCTTCGGCGGGCCACCGAAGACGAGCGGCGTCTACATGACGCCCACCTACGGCAACACGCTGATGGGATTGGCCTGCAGCAAACCTATAACCGCCGCGGACGGCTACAAGATCAGTTACTACGCGCCCCAGCCACGTGCCGTCGCCGAAGTCGTCGCTTTCGACGATTCGGATTCCCTTGTCGGTTACGGTGATACGGGTCGAGTCCGCTTGACGACGCTAACGAAAGAATTTTTCGTGCCCGGTTTCCTTGAACGCGACGAAGGCGAACGCGAACCGCCTTTCGACAAATACCCCTGGGACGGCGTCAGCGGCGTACGACCTTTCCACGAAATGGCCGAAGCCACCACCGTCGGAGTGTATTAGAGAATTGGGGATTGGGGATTGGGGATTGCGGATTCTGTCTTCAATCCCCAATCCGCAATCCGCAATCCGCAATCCACAATCGGAACAATTCGCAATCGGAACAATCCGCAATGCTAAACATTCCCGTTATCCGCTGGGGGAAGCCTTACGAGTCGCTGGAGACGGACGATGTGCGACACTTCGTTACCGGCGAGGCGATCGCGACCGTCAGCCAGGCAAATCCCGGACTTCTGTCACGGGACATGCGTCGTGCCCACCAGGCCCGCGAAGTTTTGCGGGCGATCCCGACCAACGAACTGATCGGGCGCGTCCGCAACGCGGCGGAACTTTACCGTGACGGCACGCTTCCCATGGGGGATGGCACTCAGACACCGGCCGACTTCGCGCATGCACAGTCGGCAACGACGGGGCTGCCCGAACATATGTGTCTCGCCAACATGGAAAAGAATTTTTTCGTGCTGACGCACATGGATGAACTGTTGGACGCCCTGACGCGCGGCCTGGATCTATCGATCCTGACGAGCGGGTTCGGGATCGAATCACGGGGAGTCGTCGTTAGCTACCAGGCGCAATCGCCGACGTTGGGACTGGTTCTGCCGTCCAATTCGCCAGGCGTCCATACGCTTTGGTTGCCCGTTATTCCCATGCAAGTCGGCCTCGTACTCAAGCCGGGACCACTGGAACCGTGGACGCCGTACCGCATGGCTTCCGCGTTCGTCGAAGCCGGCATTCCCGCGGAAGCCATTTCCATTTATCCGGGCGGCGCCGAGATGGGTGCAGCGGTCGTTGCTCAATGTCAGCGGGTTATGATTTTCGGTGGCGAACCGACGGTCGAACGTTACAAGGGAAATCCCTGCGTCCAGGTCCACGGTCCCGGATACAGCAAGATTCTGCTCGGTGACGATCTGGTGGATGACTGGGAGCAGTACATCGATCTGATGGCCGACAGCGTGTTTCTCAATAGCGGACGAGGGTGCATTAACTGTTCTGGCATCTGGGCCTCGCGCCACACCGAAGAAATCGCCGCGGCACTTGCGGAAAAACTTGGCCCGGTCGAAGTCAAGCCGCCCGACGACCCTGACGCCAGCCTGGCGGCCTTCACCGCGCCGGACATGGCAGAGGCCATTTGGAAAATGATCGAGGCGGATCTGCGCGAGCAAGGGGTTCAGCACGCCACCGAGAAATATGGCGATCGTTATGAACGACACGAACGGTGCGCGTACCTGCGGCCAACGGTCGTCCACGCGGAAAGTCCCGAAGCGGCGATCACAAAAAAAGAATTCATGTTTCCCTTTGTCAGTGTCGTGCGCTGCCCGCAGGACAAGATGATTTCGTCGATCGGCCCGACGTTGGTCGGCAGCGGCTTTACGTACGATGAACCGTTCCGACAGCAACTGGTCGACGCGACCAACATCGACCGCGTCAACCTTGGCCCAATCCCCACGATCAAGCTCGATTGGCTTCAACCGCACGAAGGCAATATCGTCGACTTCCTGTTTCGTGGACGGGCGCTGCAAATGCCCGAGGAGCAGTTGGCGGCGCTAAATTCGTAGTCATCGTCGCTCCAGGCAGCGCACCGATCCGCCGGTGCTCACGCGCACCCCAGTCATGAAATCATTCGATCATCACCCACAAACACGAATCGTCTTCGGTCCCGACAAGATCGATACTCTGGGTGAACTGGCCGTTCAGCTGGGCGCGCAGCGGGCCATGGTCGTTACCGATCCCGGAATCGTTGCCGCGGGACACGTTGGACGCGGACAAGCCGCTCTGCAAAACGCCGGCCTGGAATGCTTTGTCTACGAAGGCGTTCACGAGAATCCCACGACCGACGACGTGGAAGATTGTCTGGTCGTTACCCAAACCATCGAACCCGACCTGATCGTGGGCCTCGGCGGTGGTAGTTCGATGGACTGTGCCAAGGCCGTCAATTTTTTGTTCACCGGCGGGGGGCGCATGGAAGACTACTGGGGCGTGGGCAAGGCCTCACGGCCGATGCTGCCCATGATCGCCGTCCCAACGACCGCGGGCACCGGGAGCGAAACACAATCGTTCGCCCTGATTTCTGACGCCGAAACGCGCGTCAAAATGGCCTGCGGCGACAAGAAAGCTGCGTTTCGCATCGCCCTGCTCGACCCGAAGCTCACCATAACTCAACCCGGCGTGGTCACTGCCGTGACCGGTATCGACGCCCTGTCGCACGCACTGGAAACCTACGTCACGGCGCCGCGCAATCCGGTTTCGCTGGCGTTCAGTCGAGAAGCGTGGCAATTGCTGGCCGTTCATTTCCCTCGCGTTTTGGAAAAACCAGACGATGTTGACGCACGCGGCGGTATGCAGCTTGGCGACTTGCTTCGCGGGACTCGCCATTGAAAACTCGATGCTCGGCGCGGGCCACGCGTTGGCGAATCCCCTCACCGCCAGGTTCGGCATTGTCCACGGTCAGGCGATCGCGTTGATGCTACCGCACGTTATTCGCTACAACGGCGCAGAGGTTAAAGCCTGGTACGACGAGCTAATCGATATCGTGCCGGCTGATGGCGAATTTCCTGCCCGCGCGGATGGCATCGAAGGCCTGGCCGATTTCGTGACGCAGCTGTCCACCAAGGCCGGATTGGCAACCCATCTTTCAAAGGTAGGTGTCGCAGCGGGAGACCTGCCCATGCTGGCCTCCGAAGCGGCAAAACAGTGGACCGCAACGTTCAATCCTCGTAAAGTGACAGAGCGGGAACTATTGGGGCTTTACGAGGCCGCGTACTGAATAGATTGCCGCTCCGAAAGAAGAATTGAGCCACGCATTTGCCCAGCGCGGCCTCTGGCCGCAACCAAAGTAGGACGGAATGCCATTCCGTCCAGACGGATTACGGGCACCGACGCGGAGCGTTGGTCGCCGTCCTACAAATTTGCGCAAGAAGAACAAGAATTACAACGTTAGTAGAGTAGAGAAAAATGAATTTCTCACAAAATAGATCCGTGTTTCATCCGTGTTTGTCCCTGGCTCAAGACTACATTGAATCAATGTTCGTGTTCAATCATCACGTTAAAATCGCGATGCAGTCGACCGTCGCCATCCTGTTGACACTGGTGGTTGCTTGCACCCACGCATTGCCATCGCCACCTGCTTTGGAGAAACGGGCAGCGGCAGATTACGCTAATTGGCCGCTTTTTCGTGGCGATTCATCCGGCAGCGGCGTTGCCGCCGGCGGACTGCCCGAAGATTTAGAAGTGCTGTGGCGATTCAAGGTGACGGACTCGTTTTTCGATGCAACGGCGGTCATCGCGGATAACGTCGTTTACATTGGTGACGTCGACCAGCATTTTTACGCGTTAGATCTTTCCAGCGGCAAGCTCCTGTGGAAGTATAAAGTTGAGATCGGGTTCACGGCCGCCGCCGCGGTGCGCGACGGACGCGTCTACGTTGGCGATAGCGACGGCGTGTTCTATTGCTTGAATGCCCGGAACGGAGAGCTGATCTGGAAGCACGCGACGGAGGCGGAAATTAACAGCAGCGCCAACTTCTTTGCAGACAGCGTTCTGATTGGTTCGCAGGATGGAACGTTGTATCGCTTCGGCGGCAAGGACGGAAAGATTCTATGGAAGTACACGATTGAGGCGAGCGGCGGAATTCAATGCTCGCCTACGTTGGCCAAGGATCGGGCTTTCGTCTGCGGCTGTGATAACAAACTGCACGTGATCGACGTCGAAAAGGGTGAATCCATTGCGACAATGGACGTCGGTTCGCCGACATTAGCGACGCCGGCAATTTTAGGGGATAATATCTTTTTCGGAACCGAAGGATCCCAGGTCGTGGGAATCGATTCGCGCGGCCCGACGTTGCTGTGGCGATACGAACATCCCAAGCGAAAGATGTCCTATCGCTCCAGCGCGGCCGTGACGGACGAGCTGGTCGTCATCGGCGGGCGTAACAAAGCCGTTGAGGCGCTGGACGTGAAAACCGGGGAACGGCAATGGACGTTCCCGACTCGCGGTCGTGTCGATTCGTCTCCGGTGATTGCGGGCAATCGCGTTTTTGTGGGCTCGGCCGATGGACGGCTTTACGGCCTCGACCTCAAGACCGGGGAAGAAAACTGGAGCTACGACGCCGGCGGCGGATTTGTAGCCTCGCCGGCCATCGCCAATGGCCGGCTGGTCATAGGCAACCAGGACGGCATCCTGTTTTGCTTCGGCAAAAAAGAATAGCCCAAAATCCGCAATCCGCAATCCGCAATCCGCAATTCACATCATGTCCGAAGCGACAAAAACAGAAGTCGGTAGTTATTTCATTTCGAACTATCCTCCTTTCTCGCAGTGGTCTCCGGATCAACTGGACCATTTCTATCGCGCCGTCGAAGCGCCGCCAGCCGACGTGCCGCTGGGGCTGTATCTACACGTTCCGTTTTGCCGCAAGCGTTGCAAGTTCTGTTATTTCAAGGTCTTCACGGAACGCAACGCCAACGAAGTCGAAGAATACCTGGCGGCCCTGTCGACCGAAATCGAGCTGGTTAGTAAGTTACCCGTCATGGGCGGTCGCCCCTTTCGCTTTGTCTACTTCGGAGGCGGAACGCCCTCCTTTCTGAGCGCCAAACAGCTGATGGGCTCGTTGACCGGCTGAAAGCGAACGTCGATTGGGACCAGGCAGAAGAAGTCACCTTCGAATGCGAACCAGGCACGCTGTCGGAATCCAAGCTGCAGGCGATCAAGGAAATGGGGGTGACGAGGCTGAGCCTCGGTGTGGAAAACTTCAACGACAAAGTGCTGGAGGAAAACGGCCGAGCCCACCTGTCGCCGGAAATTTATAAATCCTGGGACTGGATTCAGAAGATCGGATTTTACAACGTCAACGTCGATCTGATTTCCGGCATGGTCGGCGAGTCGTGGGACAACTGGAAAGATAATATACGACGCACCATCGAACTCTCTCCCGACAGCGTCACGATCTATCAGATGGAGTTGCCATTCAATACAGTCTATTCCAAGGACATTCTTGGCCAGCAAATGGAGACGCCGGTTGCCGATTGGCCGACCAAGCGGGAATGGGTGGACTACGCCTTCAACGAATTCGTGACAGCCGGCTATTCGATATCCAGCGCTTACACTCTGATCAAAGACGAAAAGAAGGTGAATTTCAGCTACCGCGACAACCTCTGGCGCGGCAGTGACCTGCTGGCCACCGGCATCGCCAGCTTCGGCCACGTTAGCGGAATCCATTATCAAAACCTGCCCGAGTGGTCGGATTACGTCGGTCGGATTGCGGAAGGAAAACTACCTGTCAACCGGGCCCTCCAGCCCACGCTTCATCAACGCTTGATCCGCGAAATGATCCTGCAATTAAAAACAGGGCGACTGGACACGGCCTATTTCCGCGAAAAATTTGGAACGGATATCAAGGATCACTGGAACGACGCCTGGCAGGACTACGTGAACGAAGGCTTCGCGGAGTTGGATGGCGATCAAATTCGACTGACTCGTGCCGGCCTGCTAAGAGTCGATGCCCTATTGCCCGCCTTCTTCGAACCGCAGCACCAAGGGGTCCGCTATACATGAGCGAGCCACTGGTGTTCATGATGGGCGAATTCGAAGCGCTGTTCCCAACTGACCGCATGTACGCCAAGAACCACATGTGGGCAATGCAAGGGAATCCGCAATCCGAAATCCGAAATCCGCAATCAAATCTATGGCGTTTCGGGTTTGCCGCATACGCCGTTCGGTTGTTGCAAGACGTTTACTTTCTGGATTGGGCGATCGATGCCGACGTCGTACTGACGGAAGGCCAGGAAATCGGCGCCATCGAGAGCAGCAAAGCGGAAAGCTCGTTGTACTCGCCAATCGCCGGACACTTACCGAGGCTCAACGAAACCCTGATGCAAGACCCCTCGGCAATCAACGTCGACAAGTACGGCGACGGCTGGCTATTCGAAATCGATGGCGAAGGACACAATCTGCTGACGCCGGAAGATTACGTCACTCATCTGGAAGCCGTCTGGGAAGTTACACAGAAGACGATCAAAGGGCAATTGAATCAATGACGGTACAATCAGGAAAGCGGGAAAACGCAAAGGAGGGGGTCGGGAGTCTTTTTTTCTGCCGAATAAACCATTGCGATGATTCTGACGGATCCCTCAAGCGGCGGGAAAAAAAACTCCTGACCCCGTTACGATGGTCATCGATAATACGAATCGTCGTGCCAACTCTGTGGATAATCCAATCGTTTTTCCACCTTTCGGCAGCCGCCGCGGATCGTCCTAACGTTCTCTGGATTTCCTGTGAGGACATTAGCCCGCATCTGGGGTGCTACGGACACGAGAAAGCGATCACCCCAACGTTGGACAACCTCGCCAGTCGCGGCACGCGATACACGCACGCCTTTACGACAACCCCAGTCTGCGCGACCAACCGGTCCTCGATCATTACCGGCATGTATCCCACGACGATCGGCACGCATCATATGCGGTCATCGGTCAAGCTGCCTGAACACATCAAGTGCTTCCCGCACTACCTCCGCGCGGCCGGTTACTACTGCACCAACAACTCCAAGACCGACTACAACTTCCCCGTGCCGCCAGGAGTTTGGGATGAAAATAGCGGCAAGGCGCATTGGCGCGGCGCAAACCGGGACAACTCTTCTTTCACGTTCGTAACTTTACCAATACCCACGAAAGCCAAAATTGGCCGCGCGGCGAAGAACACATCCGACAGACGCCCGACCTGAAACCTGACCAGCGGCAAGATCCGGCCGCATTGGAACTGCCCCCCTACTACCCTGACACACCAGAGGTCCGCCGCGACTGGGCGAATTATTTCGAGAACATCACGCAGTTGGATTACAACGTCGCGAAACTGCTGAAAGAACTGGACGACGATGGACTGGCCGAAGAAACGATCGTCTTTTTCTGGAGCGACCACGGAGTCGGCCTGCCGCGTGGCAAACGGTGGCTATACGACTCCGGCACACATGTACCGCTGCTAGTGCATATCCCTGATAAATTCCGCTCCGATCAACAAGCCGAGCCAGGAACGGTCACCGACGAACTGATTAGTTTTATTGATCTCGCCCCCACCGTGTTGAATCTGTGCAATGTCGAGATCCCCGACCCTATGCAGGGGTGCGCGTTCTTAGGAAGAAACCTGTCGGCGCCCAGGGAATTTGTCCTAAGCGTCCGTGATCGCATGGACGAACGGTACGACATGATCCGAACCGTTCGCGACAAGCGATACCGCTACATTCGCAACTATATGCCGTGGAAACCTTATACGCAGTGGCTGGGTTATGCCGAGCGGAACGAAACCATGAAAGCCCTTCGCCGACTTCACGCCGATCGCGATTTGGACGAAGTGCAACAACGGTTCATGGCGGGTCATAAGCCATTTGAAGAACTCTACGACTCCGAAAGCGATCCTTACGAATTGAACAATCTGGCCGTGTCAAAGGTCCGCGAAAGCGAACTTCCATTGAAGACGTTTCGCAATCGTCTCGATCAGTGGCATCTGGAAACACGAGATCTCGGATTCTGGATCGAATCGACATTCGATTCGGAAGAAAACAAACACGGTAGTCGCTGGGCGATTGGCCACAATCCGGCAATCGCCAAAACGCTGTCGGAAATGATCCACTTCGCTTCCCAAGATACTTACAGCCAACCGTACATGACGATGATTGCCTTAAGCAGTGAAAACCCGCTCATCCGCAATTGGGCGGTAGCCGGGATGACCTGGAGTGTGCAACGAAATGATCAAGAAACGGATCGCGATGATGCCGCGCAGCAACTAAATAACTTGACCAAAGCAACGTTGGCCAACATCCGTATCGCGGCTGCCGATGGTGCATGCCAGACGGGTCAAGTCGACACCGGCCTGCCGATCTTGATCCAAGCCCTGGATGCCGACAACCCTTGGGATCGGCTTGCGGCCGTCATCGCGATTGATGAGCTTGGCGAACGAGCCAGACCTGCCAAACCCATGCTGGAAAAATCGCTCAAGGACAGCAACGGCTACGTCGTCCGCGTGGCCGAACACGCGTTGGAAAAATTGGACACTGACAAAAGCGAACGTCTCCACTAAATCACATTGAGACTCTATAGCCCCAGCGAATTAGGCGGTAGTGGTCTTCTAGGAATGGTGATTTTTTTGTTGCGCCGGTAGTCGCTAATTCGCTTGCCAAGCTTGGCCGCTTCCACCGTCTTAATCAAGCAAAGGCCCTGCTACCCGGCCCCCCCTTCTTGGGGGCTTTGTGTAATCACACTGGATCACGACATTGACTAAATTCACGAACTTATGTAAAATCATTCATAGGCGTTATTTTGCAATCGCTGACAATGAAGTGAACCATGGCCAAGTCCAAGTACGTAAACCCATTTCGCCCTGGGGCGGGCCACATGCCGCCGTACCTCGCCGGTAGAAAGAGTGAAAGGAACGAGTTTTTGCGTCTCCTCGCGCAGGATATAGTTCTGGAAAACATGGTGCTCACTGGGCTACGCGGTGTCGGCAAAACCGTCCTTCTCGATACATTCAAACCAAATGCAATGTCAGCCGGCTGGCTATGGGTTGGAACGGACCTCTCAGAAACGACAAGCCTTTCTGAGTCTCACATTTGCATCAGAATGCTAGCCGACCTGTCTGTGGTCACCTCGTCCGTAACGTTGGATAGACACCAAGAGCAGCGCATCGGCTTTGGAGAACGATCGACTGTCGAGCGGAAATTCGATTTCGGCACGATGAGCGCTCTGTTCTCAGACACTCCCGGACTGTCGTCCGACAAATTGAAGGCCGTGCTCGAAACAGCATGGGAAGTGCTTCAGCCGCATAGTATACGGGGGATAGTCTTCGCCTACGACGAAGCTCAAAATATGAAGGACCATGCAGCAAAACACCAGTACCCTCTATCGCTGATGCTGGATGTGTTTCAGTCGATCCAAAAAAAGGGCATCCCCTTCATGTTGCTGCTGACTGGCCTTCCCACACTATTTCCGAAGCTTGTAGAGGCCAGAACGTTCTCTGAAAGAATGTTTCACGTCGTATTTCTTGATCGCCTTGACGAAAGCGAATCGCGCGACGCCATCGTAAAACCAGTTCAGAAGCTGCCATCTCAAACGCAAATGAACAAAGAATCTGTGGAATTGGTGATTGGCGATTCTGGGGGCTATCCGTACTTCATCCAATTTATTTGCAGAGAAGTGTATGACGTATTTTTGCAAAGCACTGGCGAAAATCTGAGCGTGCCAATTATCGACATTAAGCGAAAACTAGATACCGACTTCTTTTCCGGTCGCTGGGCAAAAGCGACAGATCGCCAGCGAGAATTATTGACGCTCGTCGCGCATCTGCCAAATTGTGATACTGAATTCACCATACAGGCCGTTTCAGAACTATCCAAACAAATGCTTGAGAAACCGTTTAGTAACAGTCAGATCAGCAACATGTTCGTCAAGCTGGCGCGGCCGGCTTGGTTTACAAGAATCGCCATGGAAAATACTCTTTTGCCGTCCCGATGCTTGGCGAATTTATTCAGCGTCAAGGTATTGCTGACTAAGAAGTGACGTTGCCAATTTGGTTTTCTCCGGCGTCTTGACCTGCCTCAAACGCGGCTTCAGGCCAATCAGTTGAACTCACTGGCTCATACTGTTTACGATAGATCGCCTAGGTACTAGCCTCCGATCCTCGGCAATCGGCACCCAACCATCCACGTCCATGCCCCAGCCACGCCTCACCGTCGTCGTCTCGCAAGGCCAGAGCCACAATCCGGCCAAACGGAAGCTCGAAGAAGATGTCGTTGGGACGTTGCTTGGTGAACGTGGGATCGAGGTCATGGTCGTTCCCAATTTATACGACCTGGCCGCGGACGGGACCGGGACACTCTGCCTGCAGGGCGTAACGGGTGATATGGTCGTGCTGTCGTGGCTGTATCCTCGCGCAGCACATTGGATTCTGAACCGAAACGACATTCGCGGACACGCCGGCACGACGCTGCTGGTCGCGGACGAAGAAGACGAGGATGACGAGGACGAAGATGAAGATCCAGAGGAAGCCGAACCAAAGGATCGGGTGCTGCAGCACCTAGAGATCCCGAACCGCAAGATCTATTGCCTCGATCTCCGCGTGCGCAGCGACTCAGCGTCTTTCGTTGACGAGATCAAACGGATCGCTGCCGAAAATTCGACTGAGACGGTTGAATTGAACGGCTGGATTAGCGGCAACCCCAAGCCGGAACAAATGCAGCGATTCGCACAGCCGGCGCCGGGCAATGTCGAGGCGCCCGTGAACGACAATACTGCCCACGACAACGCCGTGGTCGTTGACGAGGACACGAACCGGCGTTGGTATCCAGTTATCGATTTCTCTCGCTGTACCAATTGCCTGGAATGCATCGATTTCTGCTTGTTCGGTGTCTATGGGATCGACAGCATCGACACGATTCTGGTCGAACAACCCGATAACTGCCGAAAAGGCTGTCCCGCTTGCAGTCGCGTCTGTCCTGAAAATGCAATCATCTTCCCGCAACACAAGACGCCCGCTATTGCCGGCAGTGAAGACGTCGTCGCAAGCTTGAAAATCGACTTGTCCAAATTGTTCGGCGCCCGGGCGCCGACGCGGTCGACGTTGCGGTGCGCGAACGGGACGAACAACTAATGCTCACTGGCCGCGACACCGTCGGACACAGTATCGGACTTGTGAATCGCACAAAGCGGTCGGACGCCCCGAAAGACGAGTTGGATGACCTGATCGACGAACTCGACGAACTCGATCTCTGACCGGTCCGTGGCGCCACCCCACGAATCAACGCAGCCAGACTATTTGATGCGATTCGTGGCTGGTACGCCTACGTCGAATCGATCCAGTCCGCTCAAAAAAGGGGCATGCCTTGCCTAGTCCTTCAGTCCTGTGTGGAGACCGCTAAAACGCCGTTGTTCTTTTCACGCAGGGACGAGTAGAATAGGCGGTTCCGCGGAAACGAGTAGAACCGAGTTTCAGGTTGGGTACCTTATTCACAAACAGAATTCAGAAAAAGAAAAGGAGAAACGATGAAGACCCGCGTACTGTTTTTTGTGGTGGCCTTGTTGATGATTGTGCCGGCCGTTCAGGCGGCGGACCAGCCCGTGCCGCCGGTGCATGAAGACGCCATCGTCAGTCCTTCGGACGTCGTACCAGCAACGGCCCTCGAGCCAAGTCCTGAGCCGAGTGTTGGTGTCGTATCATCCGGACCGTGCTGTGACTCGGCGCCTGCTGCAAGTTGCGGTGCCACTGTCGACTGTGCTCCGGCATGTGAGCCTAAATGCAAGAAGGCTCGCTGCTGCAAACAAAAGTGCTGCAAGCCGAAACGCTGCAAGTCGCAGCGCTGCTGCAAGACGAGCTGCCGTCAGCGGTCCAAGTGCTGCTGATTGAATACCAATAGAAATTGGCGAAGGGAGGGCAAAGCTCCCGCTGAGCCGCATGGGGCTTGGCACGAGCTTCGCCCTCCCTGTTTTTTCGCTCGTGTTTATTGAGCGAAGTGGCGGCGATTAGTTCAGATTGTAGACTTCTGGCGCCGCTTGCTCTTGGGTCTGCCTTTCCAGGTTCTGCGGCGAGGGGGTTTGGCGCAAGGGCAGGCCTGCGTCGTATGCCCCAAAGTCGTGGTACCAATGCTTCTTGATGAAACGGTACAGCAGACTTTTCTCCGGCACCTCCTGGCCTTCGTCCCATTGAGATGGCCGCGGGCTCATGCTGCGTAACTCAGCCAGCGCCGTTTTGCGCGCTGTCGTATCGCGAGCGGCGTGGTTGCTGACCAGCGTTTCCAAAAGATCGGGACGTTCCAACACGACACAACCGCGTGTGCTTTCCGAAGCCAGGCGACGAAAGTCTTGCATAAACGGAGTGTTCAGCTTTTCGTACAGCGACGTTTCGTGATCATGGATCGAGTCCGTAGCAAATTGAACAATTGGACACGGCTCGACGTCACCCCACGGGCCGATGTGATGGCTGATGCCGGTCGCCGCGGGACAGACCGCGTTTCCATCGTGGTCGAAGTAGGCATCGACTACGGCAATCGGTTTCTTCGACCGCGTCGCGACGACAAATTCACGAATCGTACGCTGCTGTGCCGGCGTCAACGCCAGATCTTCGCACGCGTCGGGACCAACCGGCCGGTACGTGTGATACCACATGTACATTACACCCAGCTCGATCAAACGATCGACCCACCGATCGTTGACCAGATCGTCAAAGTTGCTTTGACAGACGCTGGTCGCAACACCCGTCAATAACCTGTTGTTGATGCAATTCCGAATACCTTCCATGGTTTTGTTCAACACGCCGTCGCGCCCGCGACGCTGATCGCTGACAATCTCCGTCCCCTCGACGCTGATCAGCGGAGTCACATTGCCCAGATGCCGCAATTGGCGGGCGACATCATCCGTGATAAAATGACCGTTGGTGAAGATCTGAAAATAGGCATCGCCGTGTCGTTCCAGGATGGTCATCAGATCGGGATGCATGAACGGCTCGCCGCCCAGGATGCCAAAGAAGCTGTTGCCCATCGCTTTGGCTTCATGGATCATGCGATCCATGGCATCGACGTCGATCTTTTCTTGCGGAGCGGCGACATCGACCCAACAGCCCTGGCAGCGCAAATTACAGCTGTTGACAATCGAGATATACAGGAAGGGCGGGAAGTATTCGCCGCGCCGGAGTCGACGTTTAAATTTTTGTACCGAGCGAATACCTTTGAAGCCCATGTTCCAGGCAAACTTCCACACCAACCGTTTGTCGGTTTCCAACAAGACGCGTTTTGCCATCTTCAAATACATTTCAAAATTCCGAAAGACGCTCGGATGTATATCCTTCGATCCAAATTTTCCGCTATTCTGCGGACCCTACCGCGGAACCGGTTAGGTAGTTTGGGACCATCAACGACGCAAGTTGCGTACAGCTCGACACTTGGGCAGCAACGGATTATAACGCGTCAAGGAACTGGACGTCAGCCTTCGCTCTGGCAGCGCTCGACAAGCGTGTCGGGCCACCTTAAAGTGATCTGTTCCCTGAAACACCCCGCCGGTAGCTAGTTCGTCTTGCCTGCCAACTCAAGTTGCATCGACCAATCCGGCCCGCCTTCCTCCGCGGCATCCGCTCTCATGTACGAGAATTTACTGGCTGCCTATACGCAGGTTCGCGACGAGCTTCTCGCGGAACGCGACGGTTCCCATTGGACCGGCGAGCTTTCGATTTCGGCCCTTTCCACCGCGACCGCTGTTAGCGCGTTATCGATCTATCAAGCACGCGCTGAACGCGTCGGCTTGATCGATTCCGATGCGGCGCTACGGATCCAGCAGCTTCGCTTCGACGGCATGCAATGGTTGGCCGAGCGACAGAATGCGGACGGAGGCTGGGGAGACACAAGCCGCAGCGACTCGAATATTGCCACGACCATGCTGGTCCGAGCGGCGTTGCAGCTGAACGGAGCCCCCGCATCGCCTCAGAACCTGTTAGAAAGTGCCGACCAATACATCACGCTGAATGGCGGAGTCGACGGTGTTCGAAAACGGTACGGCAAGGACAAAACGTTTGCCGTACCGATTCTTGCCAATTGTGCGATCGCTGGAATGGTACCCTGGCGACAAGTTTCTCCGCTACCATTCGAGTTAGCCTGCCTTCCTCCTTCGGTCTACCGATTTCTGCGGTTACCGGTAGTCAGCTACGCGATACCGGCACTAGTTGCCATTGGTCTGGCTCGTTTTCGAAACGCCCCGCCGTGGAATCCCATCAGACGACTCCTACGGCGTTGGACGGCTAGCCGATCGTTGGCGGTCCTGGAAAAAATGCAGCCGGCCAGCGGCGGCTTTCTCGAAGCAACACCGTTGACCAGTTTCGTCGTCATGAGTCTGGCCTCGGCGGGCGAAGTCGAACATCCCGTCGTTCGCAAAGGCGCCGAATTTCTTTGCGATTCCGTGCGCCCTGTGGCGGCTGGCCGATCGATACCGATCTGGCAACGTGGGTGACGACATTAAGCATCAACGCGCTGGCGGCCGGCGACGCCGATGTCGAGTCGTTGGACTGCCTCGACTGGTTGCTGTCCTGTCAGCAACAGGACGTCCATCCCTATACCGAATCGCCGTCGGGCGGTTGGGCCTGGACGAATTTAAGCGGCGGTGTTCCTGATGCGGACGACACGGCCGGTGCGCTGCTTGCCCTGTCATCCATCGGTCGGCAACATGCCACCAAAACGAAAACCATCCACAGCAAGTCCGTTCATGCCGCCGAAGCTGGCGTTGATTGGCTGTTAAATCTGCAGAACGCGGACGGGGGTTGGCCAACATTCTGTCGCGGCTGGGGATTGCTGCCATTTGATCGTAGCGGTTCCGATCTGACCGCACACGCCCTTCGCGCCCTCCATACCTGGTTGGTCAACTTCGATCAGATTCACCATGACTCGGCGCTGAACCGCGAGCTGCGCGCGGCGGACACGTTGGATGCGATTGAACACGGCTTCGAATTTCTTCAAAAACAGCAACAATCTGACGGCAGCTGGATCCCGCTCTGGTTCGGTAATCAAGATCACATCCATCAGTGGAATCCGGTTTATGGAACCTCGCGCGTGTTGCTGGCCTACCGCGACCTGCGGCGATTCGATCGCGCCGAGGTACGCCGCGGTGTCGAGTGGTTGGTCACGGCTCAGTCCAAAGACGGCAGTTGGGGCAGCACGGAGGAAACGGCGCTGGCCGTCGAAGCACTGTTGGCCGAACCGGGAGAAAGTGCCGATGCGTCGGTGCAAAACGGACTTAATAAAGGCCTACAACGGCTTGTTTGGTTGATTCAGCACGATGAACATCGGGAGGCGTCCCCCATCGGTTTCTACTTTGCCAACCTTTGGTATTATGAGTGCCTGTATCCCCTGATATTTACAACCTCCGCGCTGGGCCAAGCCTTGCGAAAATTCAACTCCCAGCACCAGCGGCCCCGGCCCCACCTCTACGCCCCTACGCAAGGAAAGCAATTGGCAGCCGCATCGAACGCCTAGAACTGGAATACACCTTGGCTACTGCTCCGACTCAACAGGCTGCGCCCGTTTCTCCCACTAAGAAACGCCGTCGCAATACAAGCCATCTCAAGGAAGTACCGCAATCCCGCGCGCTACGGGATACGCTTCGCCAACACTGCGCGGACGTTGCCGGCCGCATGGATAAATCGCATCCGCTGGCAAAGGACGAGATGGAACAGGTCGCTCGGCGGCTGTTGGAGGATGCCGGTCAAGGGGAAGGTTATCTCGGCTGGGCGATGGTCAACCTGGCCAGCGAATTCTGGAGAGAACAGGTCGCGGCGGTACCCTATTCGCGGCGACTGCTGTTGCTACCGCATTGCCTGAAACATGCTGAAGGTTGCCCGGCGGACTACGACGAGTTCGGGCTCGACTGCCGCAAATGCGGCGCGTGCAGCATCGCGGACTTTCGTGTCAAGGCCGAAGATATGGGCTATCGCGTTCTGGTGGCCGAGGGCTCGCCCATCGTGATGAAGATCATTGTCGGCGGTTACATCGACGCCATCGTCGGCGTGGCATGCTTGAATGTCCTGGAAAAGGCCATCGATAAAATCCTGCTGGCCGGTATTCCTTGTATCGCCGTGCCCTTGCTGTCCAGCGATTGCCGTAATACGTCCGTCGACGAAGACTGGGTTTCGGAAATGGTTGACCTCGAACATCGGCTACCTACCGTGCAGACGCGCAGCTATGTGCACCTGATGCGAGCGGCCGCCGGAATGTTCGAGCCCGATGAACTCGATCGGTTAGCGTCTCGCATGCGTGGCGGCCCACGCCTGGCAGAATTGAACGGCCAAGGCCCGACGGGTTTGGATCCCATCGCTGGTACCGAAACAATCGCTTACGATTTCCTCAGCAAAGGCGGTAAGCACTCGCGACCGTTTATCACCCTGGCGGTCTACGATGCCATGACGGGCGGTACGGCAACTTTACCGGACGGACCGCAGCGCTGTGACGAGTTTTCGGACGCGGTTCGACGAACTGCCATGTCGATCGAAACGTTTCACAAGGCGTCGCTGGTCCACGACGACATCGAAGATGGCGATCTGTACCGATACGGCGATCCGACTCTGCATCGCACGTTCGGGACGCCAACGGCGATCAATGTGGGCGACTACCTGATCGGACTGGGTTACCGATTGGTCAGTCGCGAGACCGAAGCGTTGGGTCATGAAGTGGTCGCCGACATCCTGAATGTCCTCGCGGACGCTCATCTGCGTTTGTCCGAAGGGCAAGGCGCGGAACTACTGTGGCAGGAGACGCGTACCGATCAGCTCAAGCCAATCGACGCCTTGAAGGTCTATGCCCTGAAGACAGCGCCCGCCTTTGAAGCAGCCATTCTTTCCGGGTTGCGGCTAGCCGGGAGTACCGAAAAATACGTTCAACCGGTCGGGCAGTTCGCTCGACATCTGGGCGTCGCGTTTCAGATCCTGAATGACCTGAAAGATTGGACCGAGGACGACAACAAGTGTGCGGCTGGCGGAGACGTCTTGGCTGGCCGACCGACCGTATTGCTGGCGTTGGCCCTGGAAGCACTGCCGTCAGAACAACGCGCGGAACTGGTGAAACTGTTTCGCGAGGGAGCCCCTGACGAGTCGGCGGTCGCGCGTGTTCGAGAATTGTATCTGGCGGCGGATGTGTTCGACAAAGCACAACGACTGGTAGACAAGTACCAGGATCGTGCCGAGGAGTTGACCGAACAAATCGAGCCTGAGGAGTTACGGCGTTTGTTCTTCTACCTGATCGACACGGTGCTCGACCGAAGCGAATCCCAACCTCCAGAACCCCAGGTCGTCAATCTCGCACTGCCCACGTAAGCGTCCTGCACATGTTTGACGTCAACGACCTGATATCCGTTTTCTACGAAGACCCTGCGACGCTGGCGCAATTGACGGAAGTGGAACGGGAAGACCTTCCTGCCGAATTTCAGCGTCTGCTGGTTCATCAAGAGCACATGACGGTGGCGATCGAGGCGTTTCACGAAAGTCTGGTTGAGGTCGATGTACTCGATCGGCAGAAAACCGAAACGCATTACGCCCGCAAAATCCTGCTGCGCAGGCAAAGTGACAACGCCGTCGTTCAATTCGGCATCATGCGAGTTGCTGTGGACTGTTTATCTGACGCCATTCGCAACGAGATCGAACAAGAACAGCGGCCACTCGGTCGCATTCTTGTCCGCCATAACGTGCTGAGAACCGTACGGCTGTATCGTTTGTGGAGCGTCACGCCCGGCGACGATCTGTGTCGGCTATTCAATTTGAGCGATTCGCGACGGACGTACGGGCGAACCGCCGGAATCGACCTGAACGGCCAGCCGGCGATCGAGGTCCTGGAAATACCGACGCCAATTTAGGCAGCAGGCATTGGCGGTAGGCAGTAGGCCGGACCAAGCGAAGCGCGGTTCCGAAAGTACCAATTCGTTTAACGTCGGGACACTCCAAGGGGTCGGGAGTCTTTTTTCCCGTAGTGTTTCGCGACTAGTTCGATAAGACCATGAACGACGGGGAAAAAGACTCCCGACCCCCTCGCGCTAGCCCGCAGCTTCGCAAGCCGCCGAAAAGCGAAACTACAAACACCCCACCAGGTGTTCGCTCCTGGGGGACGGCCTACAATAAGAGGCATGCCCCGCACTCTGTCCACCTAGTCGCTCCTGTCTCCGATTTTCCCACCAAGTAGCCACGCTCCCATGCCCCAATCCGACAGCTATGATTGCATCGTGCTCGGCGGGGGTCCCGCCGGATCCACGGTGGCTGCGTTGACGGCCGAGGCGGGGATTCCCACGCTGTTGGTGGAACGTGAAAAAGTGCCGCGGTTTCACGTCGGCGAATCGCTGATGCCAGAAGCCTATTGGACCCTCCAGCGGCTGGGCGTCTTGGACCAGCTGAAGAAGAGCGCTTATCCAAAGAAATATAGCGTCCAGTTTGTGAATCATCGTGGCAAGGCGTCCCAGCCGTTTTACTTCCACGAGCACGATGACCGCGAGTGTTCACAAACCTGGCAGGTTTGGCGCAGCGAATTCGATCAGATCCTGTTCAAGAATGCCGCGGCCAAGGGCGCCCATTGCATGGATCAGACCCGGGTAACGGAAGTACTGTTTGACGACCCCAATCAGCCTGCGGATCAGCCAGCCGCTCGACGCGCGCGAGGCGTTCGCCTGCAGCATGCGGACGGCCAAACCACGGAAGTCGCCACACGGGTCGTCATCGATGCAACCGGTCAACAATCGGTCATCGCAACTCGGCTTGGTATTCGCCGCGAAAATTCAAAACTTCGCAAAGCGTCCGTTTGGACTTATTACCGTAACGCATGGCGTGACCCCGGCATCGATGAAGGGGCGACAATCATTTATCAGACCAACCAGAAGGACTCGTGGTTCTGGTTTATCCCCTTGCCAGACCATATCACAAGTATCGGTGTGGTCGGCGACGTCGATTATCTGTTGAAAGGTCGCGGAAAATCGGATGTCGTGTTTGCCGAAGAACTCGCGAAATGCCCGGCGCTCGCCCAGCGCCTGGAAGCCGCCGAACGGATCGATGACTTCCGCGCCGCTCGTGAGTTTTCCTACAAGTCGGACGTTCCGGCCGGTGACGGCTGGGTTCTGGTCGGCGACGCCTATGGCTTCATCGATCCGATCTATTCGTCCGGTGTGTACCTTGCATTGAAGTCGGGCGAAATGGCCGCCGACTGTATTGTCGCGGGACTCGCCGAGGACGATACAAGCGCCGGGCGGTTGTCGGCCTGGGTCCCGGAATTTGAGGCAGGCGTCCATCGAATTCGCAAACTGGTCGACGCCTATTACACCCGTGAATTCAGCTTTGGCCAGTTTGCAAAACAACACCCGGAACATATTCCCGGCCTGACCGACCTTTTGATTGGGCGAATCTTCCACGACAGCGCGGGGGACATCTTCAACGACATGGATCCGATGCTGGCCGCAGCGCGTGACAAGTAGGACGGAACTTGTTCCGTTTTTCTCATGGGATGGGTTGGCGGCAAGCGGAACAAGTTCTGCTCTACTATTCCTTGTCGCGATGAAACCGCCTAACGATAACGCGATGGAACGGTTAGTGTGTTGACTTGCTCCGGCCTGCCAAGGCGTTTAAACTACAACGCTTTACGTCCCGGAGCCGACCCATGTCCGCTGTGCCATCTGCAACGTCATCCTCTGGCGGCCGCAACCTGATCATCATCCTGGTGGTCGTCATGGCGATCTTGCACCAGGACTTTTGGTTTTGGGACGACGCGACATTGGTCTTCGGTTTTATGCCGATTGGACTTGCGTACCACGCATTCTACTCCATCGCGGCCGCCTGCCTGTGGGCACTGGCAATCAAGATCGCCTGGCCCCATCACTTGGAAGCGCTCGCCGAAGAAACCGACGAGCCTGACCGTTTATAGCATGCGCCTTGAGGCGGTCCAATTTATTTCGACAATGTTTTAGCCCGCCAAATTCCACACTCCGATATTACAACCGCCTAAAGGCGGAACTACAAACAACGCATGACACCACTTATCGTCATTATCTGCTACCTGGCGATACTGCTTGCCCTGGGCTTGTTCAGCGGTCTTTTCTTTCGCGGCACCAGCAAGGACTATTTCGTCGCAAGCCACTCGATCGGACCCTTCTTGCTGTTGATGAGCGTCTTCGGCACCACGATGACAGCGTTCGCGCTGGTCGGTTCGACGAGTAAGGCATTCGAACGTGGTATCGGCGTCTACGGCTTGATGGCTTCGTCCTCGGGACTGATTCACGCGGCCTGTTTCTTTCTGATCGGCATCCGATTGTGGGTGTACGGGAAAAAGTACGGCTACGTCACACAGATCCAGTACTTTCGCGCTCGATTCGAATCGGATGCCCTGGGTTATTTGTTGTTTCCGGTACTCGTTGGGCTCGTAATTCCCTACCTGTTGATCGGTGTCATCGGTGCAGGCAAGACGGTACAGCCTGCAACGGTAGGCGCTTTTCCGAGGATATTTCCGCACGAAAACGCTTTGCTCGCGGGCGGAATCCCTCCCTGGTTGACTGGGTTGGTCGTGTGTGGAGTCGTATTGGCCTATGTCTTTGCGGGCGGCTCACGAGCGGCGGCTTGGGCCAACACGTTTCAGACCATCGTTTTCATGGTTATGGGAATCGTGGCATTCGTCTTTATAGCAAACAAGCTTGGCGGACTGACCAGCACCCATGCGATCGTCATGCAAGGCGATTCTGCGGGAAACCTAACCCAACCTTTTCGCTTCGATCCGAAGAGCAGAGAACTTGTCGAAAACTCGCCCGCCAATGTTATCGGCACCTTGCGCGCCGGCGGTTTACACGACGGAGACGCTGGTCGCACCCAGGGCGGCGAGGGCACGGTCGCTTTGCCCGTTAATCCGTCGTTTGTACGTACCACCACGACTGCAACCTTCAAGAAGTTCGATCCGGTAAAGAAAGCGATCGTCAAGGATTCGGAGGGGAAGCCAGTTTTGTGGCAGCGAGAATACGGCATCCCGCCGCTGATGTTCCTGACGTATATGTTCATCCCGCTGTCGGTCGGTATGTTTCCGCACTTGTTTCAACATTGGCTTACGGCCCGCAGTGCCAAGACATTTCGCCTTACACTCGTCGCGCACCCGTTGTGCATCATGATCGTGTGGGTGCCATGCGTATTGATTGGAACTTGGGCAACCGGCGTCCTGCCGTCAGGTATTGCGCCAGCGGCAGTGCTAAGTGCGGCCCTGAACGTTCTTGTCGGCAGTCCGATCCTGATCGGTCTGCTGACCGCCGGCATCCTGGCGGCCATCATGTCGTCGCTGGACTCGCAATTTCACTGCATGGGTACCATTTTTACGAACGACATCGTCCTGCATCTGGCCGGAAAAAACCGGTTTAGTGACCGTCAACTCGTCTGGATGGCGCGCTGCTTTACGGTCGTCATTGTCGCTTTGACCTACGTTTTCGCGATACTGGCAATTGACGCCAACGTGTTTGATTTGGCTACCTGGTGCTTCACAGGTTTTGCTTCCCTGACGCCCTTGGTGATCGCGGCGCTATACTGGCGTCGAGCGACTACGGCTGGGGCTTTTGCTTCGGTGATCGCCACGATCGTGACGTGGTTCATCTTCTTTCACGCGTCGGGGTACGGAGGCGAGTACACCGTGTGGGGCGGCGTGATGCCGGTCGCCATTTGTTTTGCCATCGGTGCCTGTGGCGATGATCGTCGTCTCCCTTGCCACTCCGCCACCGTCGCAGGCCACGATCGACAAATTCTTTCCTGAGTCCCCGTAGGCCGTTTGGCAGATACGATCGTTTAACCCGTTGCCGCAGGCGAGGCGGCGACTGGTCATGCTCGTTTCCTCGCCTGCGGCAACGGGTTAAACGAAGTAACAGCCACGCAAACACTGCGCTGGACTCAGGGATCTTGCAAGATTCCAGCCAATCGGCCAAAATAGGCGATTCCAACTCGACACTCGCCCCTAAACACTCATTTCACCCCATGCCAAAACCTCGTTCAGCGCGTCCGAAGTCGTCATTCAAAGGGCGCCTGCGCAAACCGAAGATCCGAGCGAAAAAGAAGGATCCGATTCTGGTCGACGGCCAGCGGCCCCGTCCGATGTACGTCGATTACAAGGACGTTGAATTGCTCCGCAAGCTCGTCAATCGCCATGGCCGAATCGTCGGCCGCCGCAAGAGCGGCTGCACTGCTGTCACCCAGAATGCCGTAAGAGGGGCCATCAAACGCGCCCGTTTCATGGCCCTCATGCCGTACGTTGGCGACTAGCTCGTTACCTGGGCGACTCAGCGTCATCCGCGTGCACTCCTTTGACTAGCTAGCAGTCCTTCGCTTCCATTCATTCTTCTTATGCGCTAGGCCGCGTTCGACGATATCCGGAATAGGTGGAAATTCTGCGCGCCGAGCGCAACGCCGAACACGTCCCCCGCGCTTTTCGACCGCTAGGCGTTTGACGTGATCAATTTGCGCAGGTGGCTGCTCGCCGTGGCAGTTCTGATCGCTGGCGATTGGTGCCAGGCCGCCCAGCCGGGTTCAGCCGGGCCAACGCAGCTCTCGCACTTACCGGCACTGCCGATGCGGCAAGTAGAGTATCAGGGACCGAGTCCCTTTGAAACGCTCCCTCAAACCCTTGAGTCGCCGGCAGTCGCACACATGATGCGCGCCGATTTCGAGCAGATTGCTCTGGGAAATCATCCCGCGATCGCAACACTTGGCGCTCGCATCAGTGCCGCACGTGGTCGCTGGGTGCAGGTCGGCTTGCGCAAAATCCGGTCGTCGGCTATGTCGGTAATGACATTGGCGAGGGTGGATCGGCTGGCCAACAGGGTGGCTTCGTTACCCAGGTGTTCATCACGGCCGACAAACGCCATCTCGCGCGTGAAGTCGTCGAACGTGAGCTCACTCAACTCCATCACGAATTGGAAGTGGCCCGCCGACGAGTACTGGGGGACGTTAATGTTCATTTCATGGAATCCTACTTCGCCCAAAAGGGCATTGAAATGGTTTCGCAATTGGCAGCGCTCGCCGAACAAGAGGTCAAGGCAATGCAACAGCTGCTCGCGGCGCAAGAGGTTGCCACTTTGGAAGTCCTGACCGCTCAACGGTTGCGGGACCGTATCCAATTGCAGTTACAACAGCGACAATTGCAACGCAACTCGGCTTGGCAGAAGCTGACAGCGGTCGCCGGCAGGCCCGATCTGGGTGTCACGACGCTCGTTCATCAGCTGCCAACCGACCTGCCGCCCTTGGTCTGGGAAACGACGCTACAGCAACTGCTGGCGACCAGCCCGGAGCTGGCATCGGCCCTAGCGGCGCGGGAAACGGCTGGCTGGAACGTTGAATTGGCACGGGCCCAGCGATATCCCAACCTTCAAGTGACGGCCGGACTACAGGGCGACACGCTCGCCGATGAAACCTTGGCCAATCTATCCGTTGGCGTCCCGTTGCCACTGTTTGACCGCAATCAAGGCGGAATCGCGGCGGCGGAAGGGCAACTTGCCGCCGCCGACAGCGAAATCAATCGCGTGCGGCTACAGCTGCAACGCCGCCTGGCAATACTCTTCCAGGAATATCTGGTCGCCCACAGCCGGGTAGAATTCTTCCAACAACGCATCCTACCGAACGTCGAACAGAGCTTGCAGTTGGCCGAAGAGGGATTCCGGCAAGGGCAGCTGGACTATTTGACCGTCGTCAGAACCCGCAAGGAACTGATTCAGACCAAGCGCGAACAGCTTGAAGCGCAAGATCAGATTCACGCCAGGTTAGGAACACTGGAAAACTTGCTACTGTCCGGCAGCCTCGACCAGCAATGAGCTTCGCTGGCCCTCTCAATGAGCAAACGATTCCCCTGGCAAGCGAGACTCTTCCACCAGCGGGACCTCAAACTTGTCTTGCTGAATGACACGTTGTGCCGCCTCGATTCCAAACGTCCAGAAGAGAGCGGGTCGTACGAGGAACTCCAATAGCGTGCTGCTAATCAAACCGCCGATGATGACGGTCGCTACCGGATACAGGATTTCTTTGCCCGGCTCGCCGGCGGCCATCGCCAGCGGAACCAGGCCGATGCCTGACGTGAGCGCGGTCATCAGCACCGGGGCCAAGCGCTCCTGGCCTGCCCGGATGATCATCGCGCGCGACCAGGTCTCGCCCTCATGTTCCACGAGATGAAGGTAATGGTTGATCAGCAGGATGCCGTTTCGCGAGGCGATGCCACACAAAGAGATGAATCCCACCATGCTGGCGACGGTTAGCGTCTGTCCAGTGAGAACCAGTGCGGCAACCGCGCCAATGAACGCCATCGGCAGGGCAATCATTACCTGGAGCGAGAGGTTCGCGCTGCGGAACATGGTAAAGAGCACCAAAAACATTCCCCCCAGCGAGGCGACGAACAGAATTGAAATAACGTCGGAGGCTGTTTGCTGGCTTTCAAACTGCCCTCCGTACTCGACGAAGTATCCGGTCGGCAGCGCCTTTTCGATGGGCGCAAGACGCACCTTGATATCCTCCACGACATCGACCAGTCCCCGCCCGGCGGTATTGCATTGCAAGATGATGCGTCGCCGGACCTGTTCCCGGTTGACGGTGTTCGGACCAACCCCCTTGTAAATCTTCGCAACGGACTCCAGCTTCGTGGTACCGCCGCCGGGCAGGTCGATCGACAAGCGTCGGACGGCGTCGAGGTTCTCGCGATACGGTTCATCCATGCGGACCATCAGGTCGAAGGTTCGCTGGCCCAGCAGCACTTCGGAAACCACCTGACCGTTCATGGCGGTTTCCACAAACTCATTGATGTCGTTTCGTCGGAGCCCATAGGCCTTGAGCCGGTGGCCGTCGACTTCGATGCGAAGCTGCGGGATGTTGACCTGTTGCTCGACCTGCAGGTCCTTGACTCCTTCGATGTCCGCGATGGCTGCCTCCATTTCTTTCGCCTTTCGCCGCAGCACGTCCAGATCGTCACCGTAGAGCTTGATCCCAACCTGGGCCTTCACACCGGAGAGCATGTGCGAGATCAGGTGGGCCAGTGGCTGCTCGACGCTCACCACGATGCCGGGAATGTCTGCCAGCGCTTCCCGCAGGTCTTCGAGAATCTCCTCGCGACTCCGCTGCGTGTGGGGGTTAAAGCTGGCGATAATCTCCGTAACGTTGACGCCCTCGGCGTGTTCGTCGAGTTCGGCTCGCCCTGTTTTGCGGACGAAGGCCTCTAGGTCCTCAACATTCTGTAACCGCTGTTCGACCTTGCCTGAAATCTCATTCGATTTTTGGAGTGACGTTCCCGGCGGCAACAGGACGTTGATCTGGACTGCGCCCTCGTTGAACGGCGGCAGGAAGTCGCTCTCCAGACGCGACAGCGCCCAGCCGCTGATCGCTACTACCAACAAGGCTGAAATGAGGATTGGCGCCGGCATGCGCAGACTCAAGCCGATCGCCCAGCCTGCGATTTTCTTGAGCGAACCTAATACGAAGCCGTCGCCTTCGTTTTCGGAGAACCGATCGGCCCACAGGATGACCGCCCAAAGCAATGGGGCGGCTACCGCGCAGATCGCGACGTGAATCCAGAAGCTCGCACTTTCAAACCAGTGTGCCACTCCTGTCATTCCGAGGTGCGGCAAGTGGGCGGGCAGCAACCACTTCGTCGTGATACCAACGAGTCCCACGGAAAGAAACGCCGCCAGCCAAGGCCAAACTTTCTGGCCGGCCAGCAGCCAGTACGAAAGCACCGGCGTGAGCGTCAACGACACAAGAAGCGATGCCCCAATGGAGACGATGTAGGCGATTCCCAGGGGGGTGAAGAGACGCCCCTCCATGCCACTCAGAGCAAACAAGGGAATAAATACCAAAACGACGATGAGTGTTCCAAAGACGATGGGATTGCGAACCTCGGCACTCGCGGTAAAAACCACCAACAGTGGCGACCTCGGATTCTGGCTATGGCGGTTCTCACCGAGCCGTCGAAACACGTTCTCCACGCCCACGATTGCATCGTCCACCAGTTCACCGATCGCAACTGCCAGGCCCCCCAACGTCATCGTGTTAATGGACAGGTCGAACGCCTTAAACACGAGTCCCGTGATAACGATCGAGAGCGGGATGGCCGTCAGCGTGATGAAGGTCGTGCGGAAGTTCAACAGGAATATGAACAGAATGACGACCACCAAGATTCCGCCATCCGTCAGCGCCTCGACAACATTCTGAATGGCCAGATCGATAAACGCCTTTTGCTGGTAAAGCTCCGGGTGAATGCGGATGTCCTCTGGCATCGACAGCTTCAATTCCTCCAAGGCCTTCGTGATTTCTTCGGTCACTTGGCGCGTATCGGCACCGGGCTGCTTATTGATGGTTAGTGCAACGGCTGGGCCGCCGGAGAAAGAGTTGAGGGTTGAGGGTTGAGGGTTGAAAGTTGAGAGTTGAGAGTTGAGGGTTGAGAGTTGAGGGTTGAGGGTCGAGGGTTGAGAGTTGAGGGTTGAGGGTTGAGGGTTGGGGGTTGAGGGTTGACGGCTGTCGCTCGGCTCTTCTTCATTCTGCCCCTCAACCCTCGACCCTCGACCCTCGACCCTCACAAACGCTGAACTATCGCCTCGCTTGACCTGTGGTCCTTCGATTATCCGTGCAACTTGTCCCAACAACACCGACTGACCGTCGCGCACCTTGACCACGACGTCTTCCAGATCACTCAAGGACTTGATTCGGCCCAGCGCGCGGACCAGGTACTCGTTCGGTCCCTGTTCGTCGAGGTAGCCGCCGGTCGAGTTCTGGTTGCTTTCCCGGACAGCCGTCTCCACTTCGTGCAACGTCACGCCGTATTGCAATAGCGCATCCGGATTGACAAGAACCTGGAACTGCTTGCGGCCCCCCCCCATCACAAAGACTTGCGAAACACCTGGGATGGTAAGGAGTCGCTGGCGTACCACCCAGTCGGCGATCGTCCTCAGTTTCATGGGCGGTGTCTTGCCGCCTTCGCTCCACATGCCGACGATCATAATTTGTCCCATGATCGACGAAATTGGCGCCAACTGTGTCGTTGCGGTTTCCGGTAGTTGCTCGGAAGCCATCGCAAGACGTTCGTTTACGATCTGGCGATCGTTGTAGACGTTCGTACCATAGTCGAACTCGACGTAGATGACCGACATCCCAACGCCGGACGTGGAACGAACAGCCTGGACGCCGGGCGCACCGTTGAGGGTCGTTTCCAGCGGAAAACTGATCAATGTTTCCACTTCCTCGGGTGCCATACCAGGCGCATCGGTGAGTACGGTAACCCGAGGCCGATTCAAATCAGGGAACACGTCGATCGGCAACTGGAGGATTTGCCAGCCGCCGTAGAAGGTCAAAAACAGTGACAAGGCTACGACAAGCAGTCGCTGTTTTAATGCGATACGAATGATGGCGTTGAGCATGGAAGAGTTGAGGGTTGAGGGTTGAGGGTTGAGGGTTGAGGGTTGAGGGTTGAGGGTTGAGGGTTGAGGGGTAACGGTGTCCGAGGCTTGTCTTAAGGCCGCTTAGCATCCGAGCTAACTGTTCCGCGCGTTGATAGACATCGTCGAAAGCCTGCTGCGCGAGAAACTGCTGACGTCGTGCAATATGAGATTGGCTTACTGATTCCAGGAGCGAGCTATAACCAATTCCCACAAATCGAGCGAAGTCGGCGTTCGATCCACGGCCACTTCCTTCCGCGGTATTCGACGACACCGATACAGCGGATCGGCGCATTTGGCTCGTCAGCCCAAAGCGTTCATCGTCTGGGAATTGTCGAGTGACGTCGTAGATGCAATCTGCATACTCGATCGCTTTTTGCCACACCTCGAGTTTTTCAAATCCAAACATCGTTTTTCTCCTTGGCTAGCAACCCTCAACACTGGACCCTCAACCCTCAACCCTCAACCCTCAACTCTCAACCCTCAACCCTCAACCCTCAACCCTCAACTCTCAACTCTCCACTCTCCACTCTCCACCCTCAACCCTCAACTCTCAACAATTTCAATGACTATGCCCCGCGTGCGGGTCGATTCCGCCGCCCGCTTTGTTTTTCATTGCCAGGTGCATCAA
>CAWJNN010000094.1:0-20239 GCA_963844115.1 uncultured Planctomycetales bacterium
TCAGATTATAACATCAATAGAATACACAAACTTTCAATCCGCTATTCGCACCACAATTCAAGTTCAGGACAGCGTATCAGCGACAGTAACAGTAGCGGTACTGCAGGTAATGGTAACAGGACCAACAGGGCTGATGCTATTTCTCCTGAGAATACAGGCTACATTATCCAGGATAACACTGTTGCTGTCCAGCTCCATCAGACTTCAGCAACTACAGCAGCTCGACGGTGCGCTTTGTCGGCCATCCTCGTATTGGCCAGATCGAAAGCTATTACCAGCAGACGGGGCGCGGCGGGCGCGACGGCGCGCCGGCCGACGCCTGGATGACGTATGGCCTGGCCGATGTGGTGAACCAGCGGCGCATGATCGAACGAGAGCCCGGCCGGCGACGAATTCAAGCGCGTGCAGCGCGGCAAGCTCGACGCCTTGCTGGCCATGTCAGAGGCGCACGACTGCCGCCGCAGACGACTGCTGGCCTATTTCAACGAAGCGGCGCTGCCCTGCCAGCCGTATCAGAACCTGTGCGACAACTGCCTGCATCCGCCTGCCACCTGGACGCCACCGATGCCGCGCGCGGAGCTCCCCCTCTCGGAAGCCGCCACATGCCGCTCCGGGACCGACAAACATGCCTGCTCGGACTAACGTCGTAAAGTCGTTGCGGAAGCGTCAGAGGAAGGCTAACAATAAGCCTGGTGCAGCGTTAACCGGTCTCCAAAGACGCCGTGACAAGCGTTGGAATTGGTAGCACGATTACCTATCGGGCGATTCCAGTACCCGCGCGGCAGCCGCCATAATCTCGGCGTGCACGTCCACGACACTGTGCCCCGCGTCGATCACCACGATGCGATCGGGCTGCAGAGCGGCCTCAGCCAAGAATCCCTCGCGTAGCTTTTTCCGGAACTCGTCGCCCCGCTGTTCGATGCGGTCCAGTTCGCGATTCATCCTTGTCGCCGCCAACTCGGGGGTGATGTCCAGTACGAACGTCAGCCGAGGAACGATGCCCCCGGTTGCTACCTCGCCGATGTGCCAGGCCGTTTCAGCGCCGACCCCGCCGGCATGGCCCTGGTAAACGACATTCGATAAGAGGAATCGATCGGAGACCACGACCTTACCTGCCTCGATCGCTGGCAGAATGACCTCGTGTACCAGTTGCGCCCTTGCCGCCATGTACAACAGCAACTCGCTGGTCGCGCTGATCGGAATACCTTTTTCTTCTAACAGCAAACCACGCACCGCCTCACCCAGCGGCGTAGTGCCAGGATCCCGGCACGTGACTACCTCGTGTCCGGCATCCTGCAGTTGCTTCACAAACAGATCGATCTGGGTCGATTTGCCTGCGCCGTCGATTCCATCAAAACTGAAAAACATGTGTGTGGACGGTGGATTATCGAAAACCGCGTTGGGAGTGGATACCGCAACTCACGACATCTCAGCCGACAATATAGCAACGATTGGGGTCGGGAGTCTTTTTTCTTACGGCTGGCCCTTAGCGGCGGAAGCGCGAATCGCTGGCCGCTGGGGCTGACGACTTTTTGGCTGGCTCAGCGGCGGGCGGCGCAAGGGACGTTCGTCGAACGGACGAAATCGATCGCGCCGGTGCTTGAGCAGTGACCGTCGTCGATCCGACACTTCGTCGATATCGTCCGGAGGAATTCCCAACCTGAGGTGAAACGTGGGTTGTCGAAGGGACGTCTCCGGAAGCGACAATCGGCTGTAACAAGCGTGGTTCGCGAGCACGTCCCGCGTCGGTAAAATCTCGACGGCGGTTCGGATCGGGTAACGATTCTTCGTCCTCCAAAGGCTCCGGCGCCGGTAGTTCTTCCGCGTCGTCCCGATCCGCATCGGAATCGATTTCGTCGGATAGCAGATGCGGCTGCTGGGATGATTCGTGGGGATCGCGAGCAAGCTGCCTATACGGGCCACGGCTAACCGTCGTGGGGCGTGTTCCGCCGTAATCGACAAACAGGCTGGCATCGCGTTGTCGAGCGACACGGATCGCATCGAAGTAGGCCTTGGCCGGCCAAGGTCCCTCCGCCAGGAAGACCTGGTTGTATTCCAGCAGCGTTCCGCGATGGAAGTGCAACTGCAGGATCGAACGATTGTAATCGACTACCGCGCGGTAGTATTCAACTTCGGAATCCGAAAGTCGTCGTTGAGCGTCCAACAGTTGATCGTAGTAGAACGCCGAACGGTCACCGACCACGTCACCAACAATCAGGGAGTTGATCGCATCGACTTGTGCCTTGGCACCTCGTCGGCGATTAAATTGTGTTTCCATCAGCTGAAACTGTTCCGCAATCTGTCGAACCGATTCGGCCAGCACGTGTGACAGCTCTAATTCCTGCTCCTGCAAGACTGCTTTATCCCTGGAGAGTTGCAGTTGTGCATTTCGCATCGCGGCAAGTTCCTGGCGGAATCCTAATGTGAAGCTGCCTTGAACTCCCATTTGCCATTCCTGAAAATCCCCATCCGCCAGGTTGGCGAATGCGTTGTCAAACTTGCCTTGTCCGTCGCTGTTCGGATCAATCAGGTCGTCGCCAAATCCATTCCAACGGTATTGGGCCACGGCATCCAAACGGGGCAAGAGATGATTCTTGGCGGCGATCATTTCCAATTCTCGCTGCTTGATGCGCCACTTTTGCTTGCGCAAATCGACGTTACGCCCTAGCGCCTCGCCCAGTATTTCATGCCACTCGAACGTCAGGCGTGCCGAGGTTGGCTCGTCGGCAGGACGGACCATACGCCCATCGGCGGTTGAAAGTCCCATCAGATAACGCAACCGGCTCTCGACGCCCAGCAACTGAGACTTGGCTGCTTCTACTGCCGCTCGGAAGGCAAAGTATTGTTCACGGGCGCGGGCTTCCTCGGCGTCACCAAGCTTGTCCGCTTGACCCTTGACGTTGTACCAGACCTCTTGAGCTGCCTCGAAACCACGTTTGCGCGCTTCCAGATTGCGGTAAGCAAAATGCAATTCCCAATAGACACTTTCCAGGTCCCTTAACAACTCGCGCACGCCGGCTTCGAAATCGGCCAGCGAGCGATCGGTGTTGATGCGAGCCAAGACGACACCGTCGAACGCTCGGCTGCCAACCCCCGTAAAGGGGCTGAATGGACCGGCGATGCCGTTATATTCGGCGCCGGCACCCTGCAATAACGGTTGACGGATCTCCGCTTCAAGCACTTCGCGCCATTCGCTCTTGAAAGGTCGAAACGAAGGGTCGACATTGCTGGCGTCGTAGTTGGTGCGATTGCGCAATGAATACGTACCGCCCGACCTGGACGTTTTGGAAATTTGCGCCTGGAAGCTACCCAGATCTTGCTGATTCGCCTGTTGCCGCCCAAATCGCTGCGGATCGGTTGGATCGAAGGGGATATTCAAGGGCGAATCAAGTTTTTCCCAGAAGACGCTGGCACTTACTTCGGCATCGAATTCTGAGAGCGCAGCTTCCGGACCCAAAGGTTGATTGATCCCCGTACCGGTTTCTTGCAACGCGGGATTGTAGATCGTCTGAATGCCGTCCGGGTTGCGCAACAGCTGGTCGGTCTGAACGTCGACGCGTCCTCCCAGGTTTCGCAGAACTTTGCTATTGCTGAGCGCGATCTTGACCGCTTCGTTCAGCGTCAGCTCCCAGAAGTTCTCGAAGTCGGCGTTCGCCAACGTCAGCGGCTGCGCCGTGAAATTGGCTTCTGGCAGACCTTCCACTTCGACGTCGGGATAGGAGATCTCTCCCGCCCGATCGACAAAGTGCGATAGGTCTCCGTCCTCGCCAAAAAAGAAGGGCTGTGTGGGATGACAACCGGTCAATAGCAAGGCCAGCAAGAATAGCCGCGCTAGCGGTCTACTTGACAGGCGACGTATCGAGATGGTCCGGGGGGTGGCTGGCAAAGCTGCAGCGGCTATCGAAAATAGCCGTCCAATACACGTAGGACAAAGGTGGTTTTCGTAAAAACAACCCTTTGCCCCCCCGGGACCTTGCCTGCTATCCGATGATGCAAGCATGTTGACGAATAGACCCGTAGACCTACCGTCAGGAGCAGTATCGACGGCTGGATGACCAAACTTAAGAAGAGATGGGAAATTCCGGAGGAGGAATACAAGAGCAAGGCGCCAGCATAGCTGTGCGAGCACCGAGTACTGCGTACCGATTACCGATCACTCAGTACTCACAAATACATCCCCAGAAAGCCTTCGGCGTCATCGGAGGCTTGTTGCATCCGGGCAGCTCGCTGCTTGGTTTTCTCCAGACTGCCGCTAGCGATATAGCGATCGAATTCGACGCGAACTGCCTCACTGACCGTCTTTTGGAACCAATCCACGACCGGTTCGATCAACCAGTCGCACGTTTCGTTTTCCAGGCGAACTTCCAGGTCCATGCTGGAACAGCGCTGATCCTCCGGGTCTGTTAGAACGGTCCCTTCAAACGAAAAACTGAGCGTGCCGAAGCGTGAATCATTCGTTAGGTGAAAGTCACAGTTTGCGTTGTATAGAAAATAGGATTGAAACGAACCGTGCTGTTCGATGGCCGCCGCGATGCGCGCAACGCGCTCGAAATGCGGGAGACGCATCCAAGGGGACGTCCAACCGTCCGACCGACCGGAGTGGCAGGCAACTGAATTCGATGTCGACAAAACGATCCATGTGCGGAAGCGGAACGTTGGCAGGCGCTAGTTGGACTTGACGGAAACAGGTCGCACGGAAACTACGGTTTTTGGTCTGCTGGGCAGAGCACCGATCTTGTGCGAACGATCGAGTGCCAGGGTAAGCCACGCTTTTTCGGGTTGGCACAGTGTATAGACAAGCGTACCCAGTCGGGCAACTTCACCCTCGGGTTTGATCGGCCGAATCATGATCACCACCTGCTTTTCGGAGGCGGGTTTGTCGGCGGCGGGTTTGTCGGCAGCGGGGTCACCCAGCATGTCGGAGGCGGGGCTACCCAGCAAGTCGGTCAAACGAACTCGAAGTTTCGATCGCAATAGCGCGTCCGCAGGCTGGAATCCGCCTTCAATATTATTCTCGCGGTTCTTTTCAACTGCCGTCGGTTCCACGTCCCACTTCTCCAGGGTCAGCACTAAGCTCCCGTCCATGCCGAACCCGACCCCCAGAAGCCCCCAGATATTCATATTGCGCTTGTAGACGGTATCCTCATCGATACCGACGAATTCAGTTCCGCGTACGGTCACCCGGATCTTGTGATCCCGGAACTCGACCGAAACGGGATTGGCGCTCGCTAAGGTAACTTGCCAGGGTGCGTCCTTCTTGTCCTCGGGCGGCTCTCCCAGGTTGCTGATCTCGACCATCTTCTGCAACTTTTTGAGCTGTTCGGATTCCGACGCCTTGTCCGCATCCTTGTTCGACAGTGTGCGTCCTCCCAGGAAATGCGCAGCGATATTGTTGACCAGCGACTCATGGACGGTCACGGCAGCGTCGTGGCCCCCCGGCGGTGGAGTCGCGGCGACTGGTGCAGCCAGCTGATTGTCAAATGCCTTTTGAGCGAACAGGTAGACAGCATTTTCGGTGGTCGAGACGTTGACCTTGTCTGGATACAGATCTTTGCTGATGAGTGGTTTACGAAGCTTGGCGTGGTACTGCCGGTTCGAATCCTGGATCATTTCCTGGACTTGCTCGCCAAACTGTGTTCGTAAGCGGTCGGTGGCCATCTGAGATCCTATCCGCTCGGCTTGTGGCTTCTGCTGACCGACTTTCTTCCAGGCGATCCGAGTCGCCATCCGCTGCAATCGCCTACTGGTCGTAATATTCAGGACGGACGACTGCGTGTGAGCCCAGGCATTGGTGCGACCGGAAGAAATGCCCGTATCTGGTGTGAAGAGGATGCGAGTTCCGGCGTTCAACTGGGTTGTCGAGCGGGTGTGAATGTAGACCTTTTTCGCCGAGCCGACCGTTCGCGCGTTGTTGACACCGTGCATGGAGACCACGAACGCACCCTGGTCCCTGTTAGGTTCCAGCGTCAAATTGACTTGTCCATCGGTGATGCCGTGCCCTCGGATACGCGCGCCAAGGATCGTGTCGCTGATCGGACCTGGTTCGTGAATCGCGCGACTGACGGCACGGTTTAGCAACGGTTCGGAGGCGTAACCGACCAGATTAGGGTGAGAGAATCGACGGCGCGTCAGGCGACCAACGGAGGGCGCATTCGCGTACCGATCGATAAAGGTTAAATGCCGGCCCACGTTCAGCAACTGGCGCTGCGTCGCTTCCGGGCCGAGTTCACCGATATACCCGGACAGCTCGTTCAGCTTATTCTTCATCTCGCGTTGGAATTGTTCCGGATCCATCGCGGCAGTCTGTTGGCGATCGAAGTACGCGGATAGTGATTCGCGCGCGTTCTTGAATTCCGGCAGCCCCAGACCATCTTCCGCCGACGAAAGGCGTTTAATGATTTCCAAACGTTTTCGCACTTCCGGCGAAGCGGCCGACAGCTGTTCCTCGATTTCATCCCAGTGTAGAAAATCCTTCCATGCCAGCGCCCGCGACGGACTCTGACTCAAAAAGCGGTTCAGGTTGTCGAGTGCCTGTCGCGCTTCGGATTTGGCGACCTGGACCTCTTGATCGGTGTAAGCGTGCGTGACCTCCGTCGACCGAACCACCACCGCCAGATTCTCGACGCTCTGCAAAGCAAGCTGGTCGGACCAATCCCGCAAGGCGTCGCGAACTGCTACGAACCGCCAGCGGTTCAAACCGTTTTCACCACGTTCGTATCGCTGTAATACGTGGGCGACGATCGCGCTATCCGCGTGGTCACCGTTCGCGAGCTGCGTGCGTAAATCGTTGGTCAGCAGGAATTCGGACCAGCCGTAGCCCACTGCGCTGGTAGCCAGCCAGTTGTCCAGCGTGTTCAGCGACTCGCTAACCCTCGCCGCCCCCGCCCCCGCCCCCGCCCCCGCGTTCGCCCCGCCGCTGGCCATCGCCGACTGTGGCGACGACAAGACGAGTAACAACCCAACGAGAGAAAAACAGAGTCCCCAAGGTCGATCAGCTATCCGCCGTGCCTTGCATGAATTGCCTCGTCGCATCCGTTCGCTCCTTATGCCCTGGGATTCCAGTAAGAAAAAGTAATTTAGGGACCTGGGCGGGGTTCCATCAACTAAACGTGATAGCACAAATAGGAAACCCAGCCTACCTTTATTTGATTTTGGCAAATTTCCCCTTCACTCTCATATATAAACGTCCACCGATCAGCGCCCTCACGGGGCGGAACTGCGACGAATCTTGTAAGCCACTTCATCAAGTCCAACCGCGCGCACTCCCGCCAAAATCGTGCGGCACCGGCTGCGCGACGAGCTTGGCGCCGCTTCCGGTCGTCAAGACAAATCTTGCATCTCGCATGCCGGGAACCGTGCTCGCGCGGTTGCAAACTCGTAACAGCACCGTTGTTTTACGTTCGAATGCAGAACCTTTCTGTGGCCAGCGGTGTTCAATGTCCAGCACCACATCGTATTCCTATAATGTTACTTTCGCAGTTGTTGACCAGCAAGTTTCTCCGGTTCTCGAGTTGAACGAATGCACCATCTCCTGCACGGCTGTTGCGTTTTCACCACGTGCATTGCGGTTGCTGTGGTATCCGCGGATAGTGCGGGCGGTGCCGTCGCGGGTGAGGCGAGCGCCCTCCGCGGAGACCCCGCGCAGGTTGCTCAGCGTGTTGACGACCAGCTGTCTGCAGAGATCTTGTCGGGAAAGATCATCGCGCCAAAAGTTAATGATCAAGTTTTCTTGCGGCGTTTAAGTTTCGATTTGATTGGCGAATTGCCGACGCCGGCGGAAGTGACCTCTTTTCAGCTCGATCCATCTCCCGACAAGCGGCGTCGAGCGGTCGATGCAATGTTGGCCGATCCTCATTTCGGACAAAACTGGGGACGCTACTGGCGTGATGCGATTCTGTCGCGCCGGTCGGATGATCGGGCGATAGGGCTGCTGGCCGAAAGCGTCACGGTCTTTGTCACTGACGCCTACAACCGTGATGTCGGTTGGGACGAGATCGCACGCCGATTCGTTACGTCGAAAGGCGACATCCGGCGCAACGGTGAGACGGCCATCATTATGGCCCAGCAAGGAAAGGCAGCCGAGACGGCCGCCGAGGTGTCACGGCTGTTCCTTGGAATCCAGATCCAGTGCGCCCAGTGTCACGACCACCCCTATGACAATTGGACACGAGAACAGTTTCACGAGTTAGCCGCCTTCTTCCCGCGAACTGACATTCGACCGGTTCGAGATAGCGCCACGCGCAGCTTTGAAGTGGCGGCTTTGGATTCGCAAGGCGTTCGGAAACTGCGCAAACCCAAGCAAAATTCCGCCTGGGAACACTACATGCCGAATCTGGAAAATCCGAAGGCGCAGGGCAAACTGATGCAGCCGATCCTGTTCCTCGACGGCCAGTCACTGGACATCGGCTCAACCGACCGGCAGCGACGCAAGGCACTGGCAGCATGGATTACCGACGATCAGAACCCGTGGTTTGCCAAAGCCTATGTTAATCGCCTATGGGCAGAACTCGTCGGTCGCGGTTTCTATGAAACCGTGGATGACCTGGGCACGAATCGTCCGTGCATTGCTCCCAAGACGCTGGAATATCTTGCCGAACAGTTCACCGCCAACGGGCACAGCGTGAAATGGCTATTTCGAGTCATTACGGCGACCGAAGCCTATCAGCGTCAGAGCCGCGCGCGGAACGAGCTAGCCGACGCGCCAATGACGGCGAATTGTGCGCAGCCTTTACGGGCCGACCAGTTACTCAACGCGCTGACCTCGGCCTTGGGTGTTTCCGAACCGATGCCCCCCACCGGTATCGGACGCCCGAGGCGGGGGCTTAACAAGCTTCGGACGCAGTTCAACCTGACGTTCGGCTACGACCCTAGCATCAACCGCGACGAGGTTGCGGCGTCGATCAACCAGGCCCTGTTGCTGATGAACTCGCCGCAAATCAACCAAGCCGTACGGACCAGTGCCAGGAACATTCGGCTCAATCGCACACCGAATTCATCGGACGACGACGTGGAAATCACCGAGATCTATCTGCGATGTCTGGCGCGTGAGCCGACCGATTCGGAGCGTAAAACTAGTGCCGAGCATATTCGTTCCACAAAAAACCAACGCCAACAAGCGTACGAAGACATTTTTTGGGCCCTGATTAACTCCACAGAATTCCGACTCCGAAGCTAGAAGCGAGCTGCGGGTAGCGGGATGCGGGGTTCGGGATGCGAGTGGCAAAGAAGAAAAGACACCAACCAAATTCTCGCGAAGCGTATCTCGAATCTCGAAACCCGTATCTCGAATCCCGTATCCCGAATCCCGTACTCCGAATCCCGTACTCCGAACCAATGCCAAACTTCTACCACCAAACCGACGTTTCTGTGCATCGTGACTGCAGTTTGCGACGTCGCGATTTTCTGAAGTGGATCCCGGCAGCTGGTGTCACGGCCGGCTTGTCATGGTCGGATTCGCTGGCCCTGGAGGCAGCCGAACTTCGCCGTCAGGGCATGGCGTGTATTGTTCTGTGGATGGCCGGCGGACCAAGTCAGTTTGAAACGTTTAGTCCATTGCCCGACCATGCCAACGGTGGTGAGACCAGGTCGATCGCCACCGCTGTGCCCGACATTCGCATCGCAGAAAATCTCCCGCACGTGGCCGGCGTGATGGACGAAATCGCGCTATTGCGTTCGCTGACTAGCAAGGAAGGGAATCACGGTCGAGCGTCCTTTTTGTTGCAAACCGGCTATTTGCCGAACCCCAGCGTGAAATACCCAGCGTTGGGGTCGCATGCGGCACATCAGAATGCCGATCCGGACTGCGAGTTGCCGGCTTTTTGCCGGATTGGTGGCCGCGGTCGAAATTCCGCCGGCGCCGGATTCCTGGGAGTCCGCTACGAACCGTTCGCTCATCGCAAGCCAAACCAGATTCCTGCCAACGCCAAGCCGGTAACCGAAGGTGATCGTTATCAGCGCCGGCTGGAACTGCTGAATCGGCTCGACCAGCACTACACGACCGGTGGCGCGTCCGCGGAAGTCCGAGATCACAAACAACTGTACGAAAACGCGTCGCGGATGGTGCTCAGCAGCAATATGGATGCTTTCGATCTCACGAAGGAGCCTGAACAAGTGCGGCAGGCCTACGGCGAGTCCGACTTCGCCACCGGTTGCCTGCTGGCGCGGCGTCTGGTCGAATCCGGAGTGACATTTGTCGAAGTAACCTGTCCTGGTTGGGACACCCACGACGACAACTTCAATCGTTCCAAAGCATTGGCGGGACAGATCGACCAGCCCATGGCTCAGCTGATCACCGACCTTCGTCAACGCGGCATGCTGGATCGAACGCTGGTCGTCTGGATGGGAGAATTCGGACGCACTCCGCAAATCAACGGCCGTGCTGGCCGCGACCATTACCCGCGAGCATTCTCGGTCGCGTTGGCTGGTGGCGGAGTCCGCGGCGGTCAGGTCATTGGAAAAGTGAGCGAAGACGGACGGGAAGTAACAGACCGCCCCGTCACCGTCCCCGACCTTTTTCAGACGTTTTGCAAATCGCTAAAGATCGACCCGGACAAAGAAGCTACCACCGGAATTGGCCGACCCATCAAAGTCGTCGAAGAAGGCCGGCCGGTCGGCGAAGTGTTTGGATAGTTAGTGGTTATTGGTTATTAGTTAGTGGTTATTGGTTGAAGGCTTGCGGTGCATGGTGGATAGTCGCATTTCGATTGCCACCGACTACTGATTACTGACGACTGTTCACCGATCACCGATTCACTCTAAATCAATCTGTCGAAACAGTGGCGCGTGCCGGTAATAGACCTCCAGAATGGCCGTGGCGAAGGCAGTCGTATAGAGTCGGCCGCCGGCGCCCCCATGTTGACCGGAGTTAGGCGGCCAGCTGCCGGCCTGATGGCCTGCGGTCTCTTGTAGCTGCACCAGCACGTCGCGAATCCGTGAATTCCACTTATTCCATGGCTCGCCGCCCACATGGTGCATCAACTGTGTACCGTAATACCAGTAATACAGGTCGCGCTGCGAAATGTCCGGCAGTTCATGATTGACAATGAAACCGATGCCTTCCTGGATGCCGGGATGATCCAGCCGCCAGCCCATGAACATGCGGCACAATAAGCCCTCGGCGGTCATCGTCCGCTTGAACGGCTGTCCGGGCTGGTAGGCATACAATCCGCCGTCGCGACCGTAAACGATTTGGTCAGTTTGCTCGCGTACGGCGTGGGTCGCCTGCGCTTTATCCAGATAGAACGCTGCCAGTTGCATGGCACTCTCGGGAACGTCCAGGTAAGCGCCCTTGGCGCTGTGCAGAGCAGTGACCTGCCAGCCCAAAACGCTTGTGTCCGGCGTGTCTCCCGGATTTTCCTGAGCAGTTCGATAGCGCCAGCCGCCGGACAGATACTGCGCCTCGACCAGGAAGTTGATCGCCCGCTGTGCCGGATCGCGCAGCAACTCATCGCCACTCATCTTGTAGGCCTCGCACAGCACAATCGCGGCCTGCCCGTGCGCGTACATGCCGGCGTTGCCGCCCGAATTCCCGCGCAGGTCGCCGTCCTTTTTCTGAATCGACAACAAGTACTTCAACCCGGCGGAGACTTCCGGCTGGTACTTTCCCACCAGGTGCGTTTGCCCACCGCCCAAAAAAGGCAACAGGGCCAAAGCGGTGCCGCCGGGATCGCTTTGCAACCCCGAATGTCCGCTACAGCGTCCCCCGCATTCGCCGGCACTGTTAAACTGGTTCAAGCTCCAACTGCCGTTGCTGTTCTGGTGCAGCGCCATCCATCGCAAACCGCGGGCCACGGCTGCCTCGGTCATCGTGGTGCCACCCTCCTGCCGCACGATTTCGGCCCGCACCCGCGGATCACGCACCGCCAGCGCCCGACGATCCGGATCATCGGAACGGATGGCTTCTTTGACGCTCTGGGTCGATGGAGCGTTCGGAAGCGGAGCGTCGGGGTCCAACCGCAGATCGCGAGCATCCTGGGCCAGGCGGAGGCGAGCCTCTTTCGTGGCGGGCAGCTCGCTGGGTGTAATCGGCAGATCAAACTGGACCTCGTCGGTCGGCAAGGACAAGGCATGTCCGCCCTCACGGATGGGACGATCGACGACGGTGCTCAGCGTGATAAACGGATCTTCTTCCAGGAACACGAGACCGCTGGCCAGCATCGACAGGATCAACAGTGCGGCCAGATGCAGGATGCCGCTGACCATCCAGGCCGGCCAGTCGCGAAAAAAGTCCTGCCACCAAACCTGCACGGTCCCCACGGTCGCCATCTTGCGGATCTTGCGGCGCACACCGATGGGCTGGTTGGCCGCAACCCGTCGTCGCGAAAAGGTCGATTCGACGGTGGGACCCGGAGGAGCGGATTTCTGCGGCTCAATTTCTGGTGGCGGAGGTTCTGGTGGCGGAGGGGGATCTGCCGGTTCGGTCGCCTTCGCTCGGTCCGCTTTCAGACGCTCGATTTCCTGAAGGTCTTCGTCGTTGATCTCGATCGACGTGCCGCAGTGTAAGCAGTCCGCCAGCTGCAGCCACATGCGAATGGACATCGGTGCCCGGCAATCCGGGCAGGCGCAGAACACGACCTCGCCGTTCAGCCAAAAGCGTTCACGGGCCGCGCCGGCTGTCACCGAGTGCTCGCCGGCGAAACGGGTACTCTGCATCGGCAGTGCGCCGGAGGGGGAGGGGGGAAGATCGGTGGCCACCATCGAACCTCGAAACAACGAACTTCAGAAAAGGCTCGAATGCTTAACGAGCGATTACTGTCGGACAACGACTTCCACCGACCGTGTCATTCTAGACTAGCAACTAGTGAGCGGCCAACGCTGTGAAACTCGCCTTTTAAGCAACCTTCATTGCCTGACCATCTCCCAACCGGTATGCTGTCTTAAGTGCAGTGAGGGGTTACTTTTCTAGAGGAAACAGCGATGTCGCAACCATTAGAAACGGCCAAACGGGGTCACCGCAGGGCCTTCACGCTTGTCGAATTGCTAATCGTCGTTGCGATCATCGGAATTCTGATCGCCATCCTAATGCCTGCTCTGAACTCCGTCCGCGAATCAGGGCGTCGCATGACCTGTTCGAACAACCTTCGCAGTTTGGGACAGGCACTTCACTCCTACCACAGCAGTTTCCTTGTTTTTCCACCGGCCCTGGAATATGACGAAACCGCAGGACCGTTGGAGTTTGCCAATCAAACTAATAATTTTGGCGTCAATTGGGTTATCGAAATCCTGCAGTTCATGGAGCGCGAAGAAGTTCGCTCGGCATTCGATCTGACGCTCGCTATTTCTCACAGCGACAACGCAGCGGCGCGAGCCACGGTGATCGGCACGATGTTGTGTCCTTCCGATATAAACAATCGGAATCCCTATAACGGTGGCATCAACGAAGGCGACAACTGGGCTCGAGGAAATTACGCCGCCAACGGCGGTGCTGGCACGCTGAGCGAAGCTGCTTTTCTGGCCATTCCAGGGGCCAGCGGAAAAGAATGGAACAACTTGAACTACCAGGGCGTAATGGGTCCGAACGCGTCTTTGCGGCTTGATGACATTCGCGACGGCTCGACGAAGACGATACTTGTTGGCGAAATTCGTAGCGGTGCGAACAGCACGGATCGGCGCGGGACATGGGCCATGGGGACCGGCGGCGCCAGTTCCCTGTGGGGATACGCCTACGGAGGAGACGACAACGGACCCAATTTCAGCGGCTCGGCCACCGCCGACGACATCAAGTCCTGCGGACCCACCGCCTTCATGCTCGAAGCAGGAATGCCATGCCATCCGGGCTTACCAAGCCAGCAAGCGACGGTCCGCAGCATGCACCTGGATGGCGTTCAGGTCGTGATGGCCAGCGGAAGCGTCCACTTTATAACCGATTTCATAGATACGACTCCGTTTGGGATCAATGTGCCAACGTCCGTTTGGGATGGATTAGTGCTCAGCAATGACCGCCTGCGCATCGACGATAGCGCTTGGAACCTGGATTATTAAAAGCGATTACGGCTACGGACATGCGCGGCCTTCAGTCACAAAAACCTTCAGTCGCTCGGCACATGCCACACGGCCGACTAGGCGCAATGAAAACGAAATGGATCAAAACTCAATGCCTGTTGCTCGAAGTCTCCGCGTTCCGATCGTGATGTTCGGGTTGTTCGCCCTGCTGATAGCTGTCGCCGGATGTGGAGGGGCCGGTCCGGTTGAAGTCGAGATGGTTTCGGTCAGCGGCATCGTGACCTATGAAGACGGCACGTTTCCGACCGCCTCGAACCGCTGGATATCCTTCGAACCGGTTGAACGTATGCAGGGCCTGGACAACCCAAAAAAATCGGCCAGGGCACAAATCGACGAAAAGACCGGCCAGTTCGTGATGAGTACTGTTCGAAATGGTGATGGAGTGATCGTTGGCAAATATAAGGTCGTTTTCATTATCTACGACGAACGGGAAGATGGAACGAAGGTGCCCATGGTCGCTGAGGAATTTAGCAAGGCCCAAACAACCCCTATCGGCGAAATTGACGTCACAGAGGCCGCCGAAGAACTGAAGTACACCATCAGGAAACCCTAGTTGCCAGATCACTCCAGATGCCATAAGCCATTACCACATGATGATTTGCGTTTTTCCGATTGGGTCGACGAGATTTTTTCGAAATTCCTGGGGAAAATCCCTGTCAAATCCTTGCAATAGGATTAGAAGACGAATATAGTAAAGCGAACTTAACCTTTAGAAACGGCAATAGAACCAGTGACACCACCCACAACCCGAAAACTTCGCAAGAAGTGCCAGGAAACTTGGTTCTGCTGATGTAAAAACTCCTACGGTAGGTTTGCAGAACAAATTTTTTTGGTACTTTTTTATTGAATTCGCGCTTCGAACCTTACCAAGAAATTTGCTTGGAAAGAAATCGGAATTGTAGAGAGGGAGATCTCATGACCAGGACTCGCCGTTGTTTACGTTTCCTTGGATGCGTCGTCATCCTTCTTTCTCTGATGGGAAGCTCAGTCGACGCGATGCCCGTCGACGTCACGCTGCTGAACCCCGAACTGCTGGGAACCACTGGCAATACAGGGACCCCGCCTGACCCGGTCATCACGAGTTGGACGTTTCTGAATACAAACGATTTGGGCGGGACCCTTAATCAGTCATCCGGCGGCCCGGATGCTCCTCCAGTACCTGCGACGGTTCGGCGTTTAATCCATGGGACGCCGAAGGCGGACCGGGTGGCAAGAGCGAGGTCTTATTTCGAAGAAGAGCCAGGTTCTCGCCGCGCCCTATGATAGCTTTGGTTTTTACCAGAACATCGAATCTGCACTCGGAACTGCCGTCGGTGGTAGCCTGAACGATGGAACCGACTACGAAATCGTTGTCAGCATGTGGGTCCACGACGAACCGAGTGGAACGCCGTCGGACAATGACAATTGGCGAGAGACGGCCGGGGCCAACGACGTCGGCAAAGCCGAAACGAATCTCGGAATCGGCCTGGCCAATACTTCGGCTATCTCCACTGCTGATTTCTCGTTAACGGAGAGCTTCTGGTACACGAATTCTTCAAAATCCTCGTTCCTGCCAACGGTCGCAACGGACGGATGGCGGCAATGGTCCAGGACTTATACGGTGACCCACGCTCCAGCGAACGATTATTTCTTCTTCTTCGGAGCTAACGTGATCAACGGTCCTGCGGGTCAGCGAGTGACATTGCCGCAGGTGACGATCCAGGATTTATCTGCCTCGACGGCGATTCCGGAGCCGTCCGCACTAGCGATTTGCCTGTTGGGCACGTGTGGACTGCTAGGTCGCACCTTCCGACGTCGTCGCTAGATTTCACAGGCGACAAATAGGGCAATTCTCGAACCCCGCCAAGTTGGCGGGGTTTTTTTGTGGCGAAATCTTCCGAACAATCTTCCGGTCGCCATAGGACCTGCCAAACGATTGCTTATGATGGAATCTGTCGGACGGCCGCGCAATTGGCCATTTGACCGGCGATTTTTCTAACGGCAAGCCGAAAATTGCGTCTGACGGGAAGCTGCGAACGCCGACAGTTCAGGCTGGATGTAGTTGACAAACCGGATTCTATCAGGAAATCACGGTACATGAGATCGCTCGGTAACTCGACTCGCCGCGCCCCGCAGAGCTTACGCAATAACTGGCCAGTTGCGCCGATGCTGCTGGGCCTCACCCTGGTCGCGATCACTTTTGTGGCGTACGGGCCAGCCTGGCGCGAAGGCGGTTTCGTATGGGACGACGATGACTACGTCGTCAACAATCAGAACCTGAGATCCGGGCAGGGACTTTGGGACACGTGGACAGATCCCAAGTCGCTACCCCAATACTATCCGCTGACCCACACCACGTTCTGGCTTGAGTACCAAATCTGGAAGCTGCATCCGCAAGGTTACCACGCCACGAATGTTGGCTTGCACGCGCTCAGCAGCCTGCTCCTTTGGCTGTTGCTGAAACGACTTGGCATTCCCGCCGCGTGGCTTGCCGCCGCTGTTTTCGGAATCCATCCCGTCCACGTCGAATCGGTCGCCTGGATTACCGAACGGAAGAACGTATTGTCTGGCGTTTTTTATTTCGCCGCCCTGCTCGCCTGGCTTCGATTCGCTCCATTCGATTCGCCCGACCCACCCTCGAAATATCGGTGGGTCTTTTATGGACTGACATTGATCTGGTTCGTCGCCGCGTTGCTCAGCAAAACGGTCACGGCCACATTGCCTGCGGCCATGCTGGTAATCGCCTGGTGGAAGTGTGGCCGCATACGAAAGAACGATCTTTATCTGGTAGCGCCGATGTTCGCGCTCGGAGCCGCGGCCGGGCTGTTCACCGCTCGCTGGGAACGACTCCAGGTCCACGCCGTTGGACCGGATTTTGAGTTTACGATCGTCGAACATTTCTTGATCGCTAGCCATGCGATTTGGTTCTATCTTGGCAAACTGATCTGGCCCTATCCGCTGGTGTTTTTCTACCAGAAATGGAATATCGATGCTGGTGACCTGGTTCAGTATGTCCTATTGTTCGGCGCTATTGCGGTACCGATCGTCCTCGGGCTGCTACGGCACAAGCTGGGCCGAGGTCCGTTGGCGGCGGCGCTGTTGTTCGGCGGCACGCTGTTTCCGGCGCTGGGGTTCTTTAACGTCTATCCGATGCGATTCTCGTTCGTGGCGGATCATTTTCAATACCTGGCAAGCGTACCGATGATTGTTCTGTTTTGCGCTGCGGTGTATCACGTTTTGGGATTTGCTTCCCAAAAAAGAGTGGCCGCGGCGGCGGCGCTTGTCCTGCTGACGGTATTTGGCTGCCTCACATGGCGTCAGTCGCAGAATTACCGAGGCCTCGAGGAACTGTGGACGCATACCACCACCAAGAATCCGGAATCCTGGGCGGCACATCTCAACTTGGGAGACGTCTACTTTAGAAAACAGGATTATCCCAAAGCGGCCAACTGTTACAAGAAAGTGCTCGATCTGCGACCGGACGAGCCAAAAGCTCTATACAGCTACGGCTGGCTGCTGCACCGTATGGACGATAGTGACGGGGGACGTCGTTACCTTAATAGCGCATTGGAAAATCTAAAAAAACAGAGGAATGCCAAGCCCTACCAGATCCTGTACCTTTTGGGACGCACATGGGCCGATGAAAGCAGCCCCGAGAAGGCCGCGCATTATTTCCAACAAGCCGTTGACTTTGCGGATCATACTACCAAAGCTGGCCATCCGGCGGCTGTCCTACAAAGAGATAAGGACGCCCTGGCATCAATACGAAACGACTTGGCTTGGATTCGGGCAACGAACCCCAGCGTGCGATTGCGCGATGGTCGACAGGCCGTTCGGCTCGCACAACTGGCCTGTGACCACGCCCGCAACGGAGATCAATATTGTTTCTTATTGGACACGTTGGCAGCCGCTTACGCAGAAGCGGGCAAGTACGACCTGGCGATTAAAACGGCCGAGGAAGCGATTGATTTAGCGAAGGAGAATAAAAGTGCGGAGACCACCATCGCCCAGATGGAGAGCCGGTTGCGGCGTTACTTGCAGAGACAACCTTATCGCCATTAATTCCTCCCGACCGGATCTGTAGACGACCTGGACTTCAAATCCGATGAACGCCATCGGTAGTTCGGACAACCCTTCCGACAAGTCAGCCCGCGTGATTCCAAACCCGTCAGCATTCACGCATTGTAGGTAATTTAGGCTAATATATGGGCCACTAGATGGGTGTGGCTTATTCCAGTAAACTGCTAGCTCATATCCGTTGTTTTCGGATCGGACATCATGAGCTTGGAACATCGCGAATTCGGTGTTCGCCTCGCTCTCGTCGTGAACCGATAGCATCCGCTAGCCGTAGTTTGTCCATAGCGCCTCCACCCATACCCCCCCGCCCTGGCGCGGATATATCCGAATAGACGGTCCGACTCGTTACGGCTAACATGTCCGCCCGTCTGTTCGTCCTGATGAAGGAGCCAACCTTGTTAACGCACGGAACTCAACCAACGGAAGCGGAAAATTCCTCGCACACCGCGACTCCGCTTAGTCATAAGACGGATCGACTCAGCAAGACGGTGCGTCCCAGCGGCGTCCGTCGAAACGGTGATTCGACGCCGTTAAAAAGCGAACAAGCGATCAGCGAGCCGGCTGGCTTCTGGCACCGCGTCGTCATGCTAATCGCGATCGTTGCTCCGTTCGTCGGATTTCTTGCCGGCATTTACTATTCGTGGTCCATCGGTTGGATGGGTTGGTCTTTCTTGACTCTGCTGATCACGACCTGGGTCGTTTCCGGCATGGGGATTACGATTGGCTTTCATCGTTTGCTGACCCACAACTCTTTCGAGACCTATCGTCCGATACGTGCGATTCTCATGATGATGGGCGCCCTGAGCGTCGAAGGCTCCCCGCTTATCTGGTGCGCCGTCCATCGGCGCCACCATGAACATTCCGACAAGCTGGGTGATCCGCATTCGCCCCATCTGCACGGCAAAGGTTTTTGGAACAGCTTCAAAGGTTTTTGGTACGGACACTGCGGTTGGTTGCTGACCACGTTTTGGTCCGACCCCGATCTAAAACGCTATGTGCCAGATTTACTTCGCGACAAGCTGCTGGTGGCCGTCGATCGGATGTACTACATCTGGGTCATTCTTAGCCTGGCTATCCCGACCGCGATCGGATGGGCGATCATGTCGTTTAGCTGGCAGGGTGCTTTCCTGGGATTATTGTGGGGTGGACTGGTGCGGATCTTTATCGGCCATCACATCACCTGGTCGATCAATTCGATCTGTCATATCTTCGGAAGAACACCTTATCAATCGCACGACATGTCGACCAACAACCTCTGGTGTGCGTTGTTGGGCTTCGGTGAGGGTTGGCACAACAATCACCATGCCTTCCCCACATCCGCTCGCCATGGGTTGAAGTGGTGGCAGTTTGATCTCAGTTGGCTTACGATCCTCGCGATGCAAAAACTCGGCCTGGCCTGGAACGTCAAAGTGCCGAGCGCCGCGGCGATGCAGGCCAAGTTGAACGTCAAGTAGTCGCCCAGCGTCCCCTAACAACCCGTTGCGTCAGCGAGGGAAATCGTACCGTATCCCGACGCGTCCGTCTTGAGGTTGCGCACTTTCGTCGCATGGCCCCGTGGGCCATTTTTTTTTTGCGCTCTCCTACAAGCGAGGCTACAGTAGTCCATGAAAAAAGTTCTGACGGACGCAGCCGGTTATTCTCTTGCGAGGATCTTACACCCAAGTGGCGCTGTCCACGTTCAAGATGACAACGAACCGGGGATCGCGTGAAAACGCCATTTTCTCCGGCGATTCGCCAGCCCGGCGAGTCGCAATAAACTGTCCGGGACTGGACCCAACGTGCAACGGGTGGATACCATATACAGGTCGGTGGCCAATCCGGCTCTTGTCTAAATCGTCGTTCCTGCGACGCACGGAACAACTAACGCGGCATCAAATAGCGCGGCATCATGAAATCAGCTCCCGCGACAACCGACTTGCACAACCTTGTTTCGTCGTTGGAACAGCACATGTGCAGCGTTGTACTGGGCAAAGCCGAAGTCGTGAGACTTTGTACGGTCGCCCTGCTGGCTGGTGAACATGTTCTGCTGGAAGATGTGCCTGGCGTGGGCAAGACACTGGTCGGCAAGACGCTCGCAAAGAGTGTCAACGGGCGCTTCTGTCGTATTCAATTCACTCCCGACCTGCTGCCCAGCGACATCACCGGCAGTAGCATTTATCGTCAGAACACCAACGATTTCGAC
>CAWJNN010000095.1:0-35752 GCA_963844115.1 uncultured Planctomycetales bacterium
TTCTTGATTCGGCGAGCGGACTTGGTCCAGCGGAAGGGCTTGGCGTCCTCGTTCCAGTTGGCGAGGTATCGGAGAATAGCGCGCTCCAAGGCACGAACACTGTCGAAGCCGCCTCGCCTGATCGCCTGGCTTGTGATGTTCGCGAACCATCTCTCGACCAGGTTTAGCCATGACGCGCTGGTGGGGGTGTAGTGCACCTTGAACCGGGGATGCGCGGCGAACCACCCGCGGACGGCGGGGTGTTTGTGCGTCCCGTAGTTGTCGCAAATCAGGTGCACATCGCGCCGCGGGTACTTGTTCTTGATCGTCTCCTAGAAAGCCCAAGAACTCAACGTGCGTGTGGTGGGGGAAGCAGCGTCCGAGCACCTTGCCACTGGCGACCTCGAGCGCAGCAAACAGGCTGGTGAGCCGTTTCTCTGGAGTCGTGCGTCATTCGTGCGGGCAGCCCAGGCCGCAACGGCAACAGAGGTTGCGTTCGGTTAAGGGCCTGGATCTGGGACTTCTCGTCTACGCACAGCACCAGCGCCCTCTCCGGAGGGTCCAGAGACAGGCCGACGACGTCCGCGAGCTTCTCTTTGAACTCGGGATCCTTGCTGAACTTGAACGTCGTCGTGCGGTGTGGCTGCAAGTCGTACTTCTGCCAGATGCGGTGAACCGTGGCTGGGCTGAGGCGGACCTCCTTGGCGAGCGAGCGAACGCCCCAGTGCGTCCTCGCTTTCGGCGGAGTCAGCGTCCTCGCCACAACCGCCTGCTCCTTGGCGTCGGTAATGCGCCGTGGACGCCCGGAGCGCGGCTTCGTCTTGAGGGCGGCGAGCGCTCCCTCTGCGTAGCGTCCACGCCACTGGCAAACCGTCGCTGGGGTAACGCCAAGCCGTCGCGCCGTATCGCGGACTCCCTCACCGCGTCCGCCGGCGAGGACGATCTTGGCGCGCAGTACCCATTGCTGAGGCATGGTCGGGCACCGCAGCCACCGTTCAAGCAAGGCGCGGTGCCGGTGGCTGACCGTGAAAGGGCGGGCTTCGAATGGCATGGTCGCCATTGTTGCACAGACCACGGCCATGTTCTATCTATTTCTGAGACGAGAACATAAAGAAGCCGGGCCCCGGCCGAGCGCCGTCGCGGCGACTCCTGGGCCGCTACGCCAGGTTCTTCAGGAGCGCCGCCAGGAAGCCCCAGAACCTGGGGACGGTGTCGACGAAGATCTTCTCCTCAGGCGAGTGCACACCCTTCAGCGTCGGGCCGAACGAGATCATGTCGATGCCCGGGTACTTCTCGCCGATGATGCCGCACTCCAGGCCCGCGTGGATGGCCTTGACCTCGGGCTCCTTGCCGTAGAGCGAGGCGTAGGTCGCGAGCGCCTTCTTGAGCGTGGGCGAGGTCAGGTTCGGCTTCCAGCCCGGGTAGCCGGCTCCCTGGCTGACCGTCGCCCCGCCCAGCTCGAAGACGTTTCTCACCGTCTGGGCGATCTCCTCGATCTCGGAGGCGACCGAGCTGCGCTGGCTGGTCGCCAGCAGGACCGTGTCTCCTTCCGTGGTGAGCACCGCCACGTTGGTCGAGGTCTCGACCAGTCCCGGGATTGCCGCGCTCATCTTGATCACGCCGTGCGGCAACGCCGAGATCGTCTGCAGGATCTGCTTCTGGTGCTTGCGCCTGAGGTATCGCGGGCGGCGCGCCCTGCAGCCTCGGCCACGCTCACTCTCAGCTCCGGCTCGACCGGGCCCAGCTCTTCGCGCACGACCCTTTCCCAGAGCGCCACGAGCTTACGGGCCTTGGGCAGGCGCGACTTCGCAACGCGCAGCAGGTCGCGAAGGCACCTCGCGTGGGATCGCGTTGCGCTTGTTTCCGCCGCGGACCTCCGCGAGGCGCGCGCCGGCCCCTTCGGTGAGCGCCAGCAGCACGCGATTCACTATCTTGAGGGCGTCGCCGCGGCCCTTGTTCGATCTCCAGGCCCGAGTGGCCGCCGCGCAGTCCCTTGACACTGAGCTGCAGCGCGACCATGTTCGGCTTCGCGGCCTCGCGCGCCACCTTCCAGGTGCCGTTGCCTCCGCGCTCGAACATGCTCGGCCGAGTCGAGGTCGAACTTCGGATCTATGGCGATGTCATTGCCAACCGGTTCGGTTCCCTCGTGATTGAGCCCCGACATCATCAACCGCTGCTCGAGCTCCTCGCGCGGCATGTCGAGCTTCACGTATTCTTTGAGCCAAGACCAGCTAACTATCATTGTTTAAAACTGCTCAAGGAAACGTACATCATTCTTAAAAAACTCACGAATATCCTTGATGCCGTGTCGGCGGGCGCACAGACGTTCGACGCCCAGACCGAAGGCGAAGCCCATTACTTCTTCCGGATCGTAACCGACCGCGCAACACATTGGGGTCGACCACGCCCGCGCCGCCCATTTCGATCCAGCCACCATGCCAGTTCATGTCGACTTCGACGCTGGGTTCGGTAAACGGGAAAAACGAAGGTCGAAATCGTACGTGAACGTCCTCCCCCAAGTAGCTGCTGCAGAACATCCGCAGGACGCTCTTCAGGTCGGCCAGGGTACCACGCTCGTCGACCATCAAGCCCTCGATCTGATGGAACATCGGATAATGTGTGGCGTCTGCGGTGTCCGGTCGGTAGACGCGCCCCAGCGATACGATGCGTATCGGCGGCTTGGTCTGTTCCATGACGCGGATTTGCACAGTGCTGGTCTGGCTGCGTAGCAGTAATTGTCGGTCGGGATGCCCAACGCTGCCGGCTGCGAGATAGAAATTTTCCAAGGGATCACGAGCCGGATGCGAAAGGGGGATATTGAGGGCGTCGAAGTTGTGTCGCTCGTCTTCGATCTCTGGACCCTCGGCGACGTTGAAACCAAGCCGTGCGAAGATGTCCTTCAATTCTTCGATCGTTTGTGTGATCGGGTGCACGTGTCCGTGACGGCTACGAACACCGGGCTCGGTGAGGTCGAATGCGACGGTCTGTCGGTCGTCTGCTTGGGTAGCCAGCCGATCCTTCGCTGCGGCATAAGCTTGCTCGATGTCCTGTTTCGCCTGGTTGAATCGTTTGCCAGCCTCAGGTTTGGCGGCCTTCGGGACGGTGCCCATTCCTTTTTGCGCCGCCTTGAGCCGACCGCTCTTGGCTCCGACGAATTCGACGCGCGCAGCTTCGAGTGTATCGACATCCGAAGCGGCCTGAAACGCGGCGACCGCAGCGGCGGTCAGTTGGTCCAAGTCGGAGAGAAATTTGTCGAGTGCCACGAGAGTTAAGCGGCAGTTCCGAGTGCCTGCTTGACCTGTTCGACGACGCCATCAAAGGCAACCGGGTCGCGGACGGCCATTTCGGCCAGGCTTTTCCGGTCCAGCGAGATCTCGGCTTTATCGAGTCCGAAGATGAATTCGCTATATCGCAGTCCGCGTTCGCGAACGGCCGCGTTGATGCGGATGATCCACAGTTTGCGGAATTCCCGCTTGCGGGCCCGGCGGTCACGGAAAGCATAGGCCTCGGCGCGGACCAACGTTTCCTTGGCAGTCCGGATCAGGTGGCCTCGACCACCGACATAGCCTTTGGTCTTTTTGAATAACCGATTCTTCGCTTTGTTGCGGGCCTGCGCCCTTTATGGTTCTCATCGCCGAAACCGTGTCCTGCTATCTAAGTGGCCGGTATGTCTAGTTGCCGGACTATCGAATAGCCGGTTTATCTAGTTGTCTGTTTATCTAATTTCTTGTTAATCCAGTTGCTTGTGTCCTATTCCCCCGACGGGGCAGGCCCACATGCTTTGCTAATAACTGTACTTGCCCAAGGCGTCCTGGATCTTCTTGGTGTCGGTTTTTGCCAGAACGGATGTCCCGCGTAGATTTCGTTTGCGCTTGTGATCCATCCGCGCAGCCAAGTGACTGGTGCCCGAGCTGCGGTGTTTCGCTTTGCCTTTGGCCGACAAGCGGAAACGTTTTTTCGTGCCTTTGTGAGTCTTCTGCTTTGGCATGGGAGGCAGCCCGGTAAGAGAGTGTCCGCTGACGCTGAAAACGGATCAGTATACGTAAAAATTGCAGCGTCGAAAAGGGCATCAACGCCATCTTACGATGGCAGCGGCCGGGCCAGATGGTAGCCATCCGCCCGCTCGAAACGCTTCGCCGGGGGAATACGGCGAAAAACGGTCGACTTGGACCCGCTATCTCGGCGCCAGAATGCAGACGATTCGGCGACCGTGCTGGGAGGGAGACATTTCGACTTTGGCGACCTCATCAAGCTGCTTGATGAACTCGTCCAGTACGCGGCGGCCTTCACTGACGTGAGCGAGTTCACGACCGCGAAAGATTACCGATATCGAAACCTTGTCCTTGTGCTCGAGAAATTCCCGCGCGTGGTTGATTTTGAAATCGATATCGTGCTGGCCCGTTTTGGGTCGAATACGGATTTCCTTGGTGCGACCGTGGTGAACCTGCGCCTTGTTCTTGTTCTTGCGCTTCTTTTGTTGGTACTTATGCTTGCCGTAATCCATGATACGGCAAACAGGGGGTCGCTCGGTCGGACCTACTTCGACCAGGTCCATATCCGTCGATTGGGCAACGCTGATGGCCTCTTCCGTGCTGATGATTCCTAATTGCTCTCCGTCTGCGGCAATGACGCGAACTGGAGATATGCGGATCTGTTCGTTTATCCTTTGTGCTCGTTCTGTCACTTCCTGATAAAACCCTCGTGATGTTCGAACAATAAAAACGGCTGGAAGAATTATAGCACGTTATTGGGTCCATTGATGCCCTGATTATGAAAAACGAATCCATCGGCGTCCATCCACCGGTGCCTTCGCTTGCCGCGACGGTGAAGGTCCGCTGGCGTCGCCTGCCAATGCGTACTTGGGCCGAAGAACCGGCCATGTACGTTAGCAAAAACCTCGTACTGGTGAGGAGGTTACGTAGGGGCGGCCGTGGGGTCGCAGCGCCCCGACGCTGTTTATGTCTAGGAAAGTGGGCCGATCCGCCGGGGGGCCTGGCAGTTAACCTAGCGGACCTCGCGCGCGGCGTCTTCCGCCTGCAGCAGCTGGATCGCGTCACCAATCGATAACGGCTTTTGATCACCGTCGTCGCTACGGGATCGGAGGGCTAGCGTTCCAGCGGCTTCATCCTTGGGGCCAACCACCGCGTTGTAGGGGATTTTGGCGAGCCGCCAGTCCCGGATCTTGGCACCTAGTTTTTCGGGTCGGTAATCGCCTGTTACGCGTAGCCCGGCATCCCGCAGCTGTTGTTCTATCTGGCGGCCATAGGCTTCGGATTTCTCACTGACCGTGCAGATCCTGACCTGTTCCGGTGCCAGCCACAGGGGAAAAGCCCCCGCGAAATGCTCGATCAGTACCCCAATAAACCGCTCCATCGACCCAAATGGTGCGCGATGAATCATCACGGGGCGGTGATGAGCATTGTCGGCGCCGACATAGGTCAAGTCGAAGCGTTCAGGTAATTGATAGTCGACCTGGACCGTACCCAATTGCCATTCGCGGCCGATGACATCCCGGACAATGAAGTCGATCTTCGGGCCGTAAAACGCTGCTTCTCCCAGTTCGTCCGTGAACGGGACGCCTAAAGTTGCCGCGGCGCGATGACAGGCGGCCTCCGCCTTTTCCCACTGTTCTGCGGTTCCAGCGTACTTATCGCTGCCTGGATCACGTAATCCAACCCGAACACGGTAGTCACTGATGCCCAGCGTCCCCAGCACGATTTTGACCAGTTCCAGGCACCCTTCGATTTCCGCAGGTACCTGCTCTTCCGTGACAAACAGATGCGCATCGTCTTGAGTGAATCCCCGAACTCGCGTCATGCCACCCAGCTCGCCGGACTGCTCCCAGCGATAAACCGTTCCGAACTCGGCCAGCCGCACGGGCAAGTCTCGATAACTGTGCGGCTCGCTGGCGTAGATCCGAATATGATGCGGGCAGTTCATCGGCTTAAGCAGGTAGCCGTCGATTTCGCCTTCCTTCATGCGATTGGCCAGTTCGGAACAGGAACAGCCTTCCTCGGCCAAGCGATCGATCTGCTCGCGGTCAATCAGGGGTGGAAACTGAGATTCGGAGTAGTACGGAAAGTGGCCGGACGTTTTGTAGAGGTCCAGCTTGCCAATGTGTGGGGTAAAGACCTGGGAATAGCCCTGCCGCCTGAGGTGCCCGAGGATAAAGTCCTGGAGCAACTGACGAATCACGGCCCCCTTCGGTTTCCACAAAATCAGCCCCTGCCCGACCTGGTCGTCGATCTCGTACAAGCCCAGCTGCCGACCCAGCACTCGATGGTCTCGCCGCCTGGCCTCTTCCAGTTGCTCCAGGTGGGTGGCGAGATCTTTCTTGTCCCAAAAGGCCGTGGCATAAAGCCGCTGGAGTTGTTGTCGCGAGCTGTCACCCTTCCAGTAGGCTCCCGCAACCGTCAGCAGCTTGAAGGCACTGCCGATCACTTTCGCACTACGCACGTGCGGGCCACGGCAGAGATCGATAAATTCGCCCTGACGATAAAAGGACAGAACGGGATTTTCCGCCAAGCCCGTCTCGATGTGTTCGACCTTCAGAGGCTGACGCAGGTCCGAGCAAATAGCGACCGCGTTTTCGCGAGGTTCTTCCAAGCGCTCGAAAGGCTCGTCCAATTCGATTATTTTCCGCATCTCCTCCTCGATGGCGGGGAAATCATCTTCGGACAGCGAATGCGGCAATTCGAAGTCGTAATAAAAGCCGCCGGCGACCGTGGGTCCGAAGGCGAGTTGAACGCCCTCGAAACGCCGCATCACGGCACGCGCCATGATGTGCGCACAGCTATGCCTCATGACGTCTAGTGATTCGACGTCCTTTTTGGTCAGAAGCCGGAGTTGGACGGTGCCGGTAGCGGGCAGTAATTCGTCCAGGCCGCACACGCGCTGATCAACTTCGGCGGCCACGACGGCCTTGGCCAGACCGGGTCCGATCTGCTGGGCGACATCCAACGGCGTAACCGAGCCGGGAAATTCGAGAACCTTACCATCGGGTAGGGTGACATTTAGCATGGAATTTGATGCTTCCTCTAGAACTTGCTGTGCGCCCTAGTCGCGTAATTGGCTGTACAGCTGTGGGCGTTGGGCCAAGTATAAAAATCGACGGATATTCGACAAGAGAGAGTCGAATGGGTACCGGTTAGGCAAACCTTACCAGTTAGCCTCTATTTACGGCGTTAACTCGCCGGAAAGTCCCCACTTTTTCATCTGGAGGTATCCACGATAAAATGAGGAAGTTCCGCAGGCAGGACGATAAATAGAGATGAGTCAGTTTATGTGTGGCGTCTAAGAAGGCTGGGGATGACAAAGCACACAAATTGGCTTGAGGGGACTCCTGCCGCGGCAAGTCCCCTTTTTCTTTGGGCGATTAGCTCAGTTGGTTAGAGCACTAGCTCGACAAGCTAGGGGTCACTGGTTCGAGTCCAGTATCGCCCACCAGGGACAGGCCGTTGACATCCAGTGTCAGCGGCCTGTTTTTATTGACAGCAGCGTCACGTACGGCATTCGCGTCAATGCCGTAGCCGTCTGCTGTTTTGCCAGCGATCGGCCTTGAATGACACGCTTGGGCAGAAGGTGGTGCAAACGCTGGTGCAATCTGAGCGGGTACGAAATTTTCCGTCGGGCAGCCGTGCCTATCGGATGAGGCGTCTTTTCGTCGAGACCACGCGCTCTAGTTCGTCCCTTAGAGGACCCCGCAGGCGGTGGTCGGCCGGCGGCGCCTGGCCGAAGCGACGAGGCCGACGATGGCCAGCAGGCCTAGAACGTGCGTCGCTGGCTCGGGGATCGCGACAAACGGCGCGATGATCACATCGTTGTAGACTTCATAGGTGGCGTTTAGGGTCAAGTAGTTACGCAGGTTGAAGCCGTTTTTGTCGAGAGCGTCCGCGCTGAAATCCCTTCGATAAGCCGACGGATTGGAAGGATGCACGCCGTCGCCGGCAATTAGCCGTTCGACTTCGTAGACGCTGCCACTGATGTAGACCAGGACGCCGTCCCAACTGTCGCCGGGGTTCCGTGAAAAAATCTCGGCGTGGTAGTCGATCAGCGGTACCTGCTGCTCCAAGGCAAGCTCACGCACCGCGTCGGCAAATAGTGCGGCCTCGGAAGTGAATCCGTGACGGGGCGGGACCGTCGTCAGGATAGGGATCGTTCCGTTGTCCTTCACGGTCTGGGTGATTTCTCGCATTCTTGCCTTGTATTCGGCAACTGGCGTGGCCGAATGCAGTTCGTTGGTACCCCACATGATAACCGCCATTTCCGGATTGAGGTTCGCCAGCCACTGATCAATGTTGCGATCACCGGGAACGGCGGTCGGCTCCAGCGGCCAACTGCTGGTCGTGCCACCAGCCGCTCCATTCGAAGCAGATATTTGCCAGTTCCAGACGTCGGTCGGCAAGTATTGCTGAATCCAAGTAAGGGCCTCAGCATCGGCGGCCGACGTGTTCTGGTGGGAAAATTCCAGCGGCGCGAAGAACGCCAGGCTGTTCGTAATGCTGTCGCCAAAACGGGCAATCGTTCCAGGGAGGCCGGTAAAGTCCTGGTGAACTTCCTGCATGGGCCGAACCCAGTACGATGATTGAGCCGCTGCGGACGCCGTGAACGCCAAGCTTAACAATACACTGATGGTCGCGGCCGACCAGTTAAGTTTCATTGTCCTTGCCTTCCTCGCACGCCGCCTGCTGCCAGCCAAAGCAGCCGCCAAACGGCGCACCAACATTAATTTTCCCAATTCGAACGGCCCAGAACCGCCACCACATGCGCGGCCTGAATTTCGCGCAGCATTCGTTCGACGCCAAACTTCAACAATAGAGTCAAACGATTAAGGTCGTCGCCTGAATGGCGCGATCGCGCGGGGGGCGTTTTGCGAATCAGAAAGCCTAATCCTAGCGAAAATCGGCCTGGAGGGACAGGATTTTTCAGGATGCGGAATTATCGTGGAATTATCAGATTGGTCGAGACTTCCAAAAGTCGCAACTTCCGTCTTCGTAATCCAATACCTGCCATCAATTACGTACGCCATATTCTCCAGATCACCTCGTTTTACGTCACTAGATACTTCGTGGTTCTACGTAATCGATCACCAAAAGCCTTGACTTTTAGTGATAACTCGCATTAATAGGGCTAGCTTTTCCAGCGCCGGCCCGTTCGATCCTTGAGGTGGAGTGCATAAGCCCAGAGCGAGACGATCAAGCGTCCCGATCAAGCGCCCCTCAGTGGCGACTTTTCAAGAATCCGCATTGGAATCGGCGAGTCGTGCATCTTTTCGCAGCATTCGCGAGACGCTGCCGTCGTTCGGCTACCCACCATGTGGTTGAGATCCCTTGGTTCTCACGTCGTGGCTGGCAGCGAAGTGCCATCTTTCCTGCAAACCCATCGTCCATCCCTGCAAACCTATCGTCCATCGTTCGTCACGTACCGCAACGTCTTCGGAATCGACTGCATCATGATTCGACTGGAACCATCACGAAAAAACTACATTCGATTCCGCACCGCATTTCGCGAACGGCGACTTCGCGATCTGGAGGACACCGACTCGGGCCGTGAAGATCCAACGCGCGATCCGGACCAGCGGCGCCAGTACTTGCGCCAGTACATGGGGTGGTTTGGACGCTATTGGAAAACGTCGGCGATCCTGATCGTGTTGTCGCTGGTGATGACAGCGTTCGATATGACGCATCCGCTCTTCTTGCGCTATATCCTGGACGACATTCTGCTCCAAGACGGGCTTTCCGACGCGGCACGCCTGCACCAGTTGCACTTGATCGCATTCGCGTTTCTCGCCGTCATTTTGGTTGGACAACTTGTCGGCATCTACAAGAACTATCGAACCTTGGAACTCAATACTCGGATTGTGCTCTCCTTGCGCCGCGCACTCTACGATCGCATGCTGCGCCTGCCGCTGGGCAAGCTAACGGACATGAAAATCGGCGGGATCATTTCGCGACTGACGGGCGATGTCAGCATGACTACCGGCCTGTTGCAAATGGGGATCGTCTCACCCGGCGTCTCGCTGGTTCGCCTCTCGGTCGCGCTGGGGATTCTCTTGTATCTGAATTGGCGCTTCGCCTTGATTGCGTTGGCTGTGTTGCCGGCCGCGGTGTTGTTGAGCTTGCTGCTTGCGAAACGCATCCGGCCGATCTATCGCACCATTCGCGATGACGCCAGCCGGGTCGACGGCCGCGTTGGCGAATCGTTTGGCGGGATTCGCGTTGTGCGCGGTTTTCGGAGCGAAGCGCTGGAAGCCCGCAATCATATGATCGGCCGACACGGGATCATCCGTAAACAGCTTTTTGCCTACCACCGCGAAATGGCCTTGTGGACGGTGTGGGGTCTGCTGATGGCGATCGTCAATCTGGTTGCGGTTTGGTTCGGCGGTGCGCTGCAGATCTATGGCAGCGCTTCGATCGGCGACATTATGGCGTTTCAATGGTACGCCATGATGTTGATCGGCCCGGTCCTGAATATCGTTAACTCGTTTTCGGAATTACAGCGTTCGCTAGCCGCCATGGAAAGAGTGTTTGAGGTGCTCGATTCGCCGGTCGATAAACCGGATCGCCCTAACGCCATCGATGCCCCTTCGCACGTTCAGGAGATTCGTTTTGACCATGTCGACTTTTCGTATCACGAAGACACGCCGGTGATCGTGGATTTCGATATCACGATTCCCGGTGGCTCGACGGTCGCCCTGGTAGGTCGCAGCGGCGCGGGAAAAACGACGATCACGGATCTCGTCGCGCGTTTTCAGGATCCGACGCGCGGTCGAATTCTGCTCAATGGTCAGGATCTGCGCGATCTGCGGCTCGCCAGTTACCGCGAGCTGTTGGGAATTGTCCAACAAGACGTCTTCCTGTTCGACGGCACCGTGCGAGACAATATTTCGTACGGAAGTCCGCTGGCGACCGATGCGCAGATCATCGAAGCTGCGCGGCGGGCCAACGCCCATGCCTTCATCGTCGAACTGGTCGATGGTTACGACACGCGCATCGGCGAACGGGGAGTTCGCCTGTCGGGTGGCCAGGCCCAGCGATTGTCCATCGCCGACCTCCTGGCAGATCCGCAGATATTGATTTTGGACGAAGCGACCAGCAATTTGGATTCGGAGAGCGAACAGCTGATTCGCGAATCAATTCAGGAACTGTTTGCCGGGCGCACGACATTCGTGGTGGCACACCGGCTTTCGACAGTCTCTCACGCCGACATCATCCTGGTCATGGACGAAGGTCGGATTGTCGAACACGGGACCCACGACGAATTGATTACGCACGATGGCCTCTACGCAGAAATGGTCGCCCGCCAGCAAGAAGCCATGCGCTGCTAGTGTGTCTTCATCGTCCATGTCTTTGTTCGGCGGGCAAGTTCGATATCGTCAGCCACCGCAAAGAACACAACAGCCCCCTCAACGACCACAGCCGACGAGCCATCGCCACGACGACGATCATCACCATCAACATTCCGACCACGAGCAGGGAAACCAGCGAGCGGAAACGTTGATCCGGGCGATGATCAACGCGGCCAAATCGGATGGAGCCATCGATCAAGTCGAACAAGATAAGATCGTCGGCCAACTGGGTGAAATCTCGCGAGAGGAAGCCGATTTTCTACGCAACGAGTTCCGTCGTCCGCTGGACGTTCACGAATTCGCGCACAGCGTCCCCACGGGATTGGAGGACGAGGTCTACGCGATATCGCTGATGGCCATCGACCTCGACACTCGCCCGGAAGCCGAGTACCTGCGTGAACTGGCGAAATTCCTGCGGATTTCACCGGAAGTCTGCAACGACTTGCACGATCGCTACGGCGCACCGCGTCTTTATCGCTAGGTGATCTGGCCGTCAGGCCGAGGTCGCCTTTCTAAACATCTTGAACACGTTGAAATGTCGATGACGTAACCGAAACTGTAGGGAACGGCCTCCGTGCCGTTCCCTACAGTATTTACGTTGTTCGAGATTGTCACAGGCGTCGAGCGAACCGCGCGAGGTGGTCGTGGTTGCTCGTTTTCTCGCCCGAACTCATTTTCTAGCCTGAAAAGGTGTGGCCAGATACAATTGGGCCGGAGAAAGCCAGATATTCTTGTCCGGATTTCCGGCGGGAATGGTATATACGCCATAGGCAGCGGGAATTACGGTTTTGAACACGGCCTATCGAGGGTTGCAATCATGAATGGGATCAAGCGAATTGTTTGTTGTTGGTGTTTCGTGGTGACGATCCTGGCTGGATCGGGGGCGGTCGCGGAAGAGGCCGATCGGCCGGCGGGAGGCGCCAGGAAGGTTCGGGGATTTCCGTTTCACGCGACCAGCGCCGAGCGATTCGCGACGCCGTGACGGAGATCCGCAGTACGTCGGCGTCCAGATATGGCTTGAAGATGGATTCAGGCTGGCAGGACAAGCCGGTGAAAAATCCGGTCATTGTGGTCATCCATGGATTCAACTCAACGCGCGCGGGCGTTGAATTTCTGGCGGCGCCGCTGCGTAAGGCGGGTTTCGCATGTGGAATGATCGCCTACCCCAACGATCAAGCACTCGCGGATTCGGCCGAGCTTGTTTCTTCCGAGTTGAAGAAGTTTGCCAAGGACAACCCCGAACAACAAATTGCGTTGGTGACCCACTCGATGGGTGGCCTGGTGGCTCGGGCATGTATCGAAAATAGGGAACTCGATCCCGGCAGCGTTATTCAGCTGATTATGGTCGCCCCGCCGAACCACGGTTCGGAGTTAGCCCACGTAGGATTCGCAACCGATACGGTTGAGCTGCTGACCGAAATGGATTGGCAAAAACCGTTGGAAGGATTGCTCAATCGCGTCGATGACGGCATGGGAGAGGCCGTTGAAGACCTCACGCCGGGTTCAGCTTTTCTGATGCAATTGGCCACGTACAAGCGGAACGCGAAGGTACGGTACACCATTATCCTGGGTACCAAGGCGCCGCTAACCGCCGAACAAGTCAACCAGACTCGACAGGCACTAGCCGACTATCGTGATCGCTTGCGATTCCTGAAGCTGTTCGATTCGCAACTTGAGCTGCTGTTGCGGGACCCGGACGAGCTAATCAATGGTCTCGGCGACGGTGTTGTGGCGGTCAAACGCGGAAGGCTGGACGGCGTGAAGGATACCGTATTACTGAAGTTCCATCATATCGATACGGATCCATCGAGTACCGGCGTGAAGCAAATCAATCAGGTCGTGCTCGATCGCCTCACGTCTGCGTGAGCACCCGCTCGCAAGCGCGGTGCGGCTGATTCGGCTGGCCGTCGATCAGCGTTATAAAACAAACCCTGGTGTTTGTTTGTCGCGACGAGTGTTCCGACAATGCCCATGGTTCAGTCGCCGGTAGCGGTCTCGCGGTTACGCACCAGGCGCGCGTCACACCAGTCGGCGTGGTCGGCCATGTCGAGTTCGGCGCCGGGTTCAACCAGCAACGCAAGTTGCCGCACCTTGGTGATCGGCACGCGAATCTCACGAGGTTCGTCGCGGCCTCGGACACGTTGACGATGTAGCTCGCGCCCATCCCCGCGGACAATAAAGATACAATCACCGCGCCCCTGGGTTTCCGCATCGATGCCGATCGTTGCCACAAACAAGTCGTAGCCGCCAACGGTATCAAACGTCAGGAGAGAACGCGCGTGGACGCCGAGTCCTTTCTCGAACGCGCGACTTCCCAGCGTCAGCGGACGCCCCTCGACACTTACATCGCGCTGCCAGGGTTGAGGCAGTGTGACGACCGTCTCTTCAATGACATCGATAGGCTTCAGATCCGAGACGAATTCCATCCGCGGCGAACGGAAGGTTATTTGTGAAACAGAGGTCCAGGGTAGTCGGGCTTCCGAACCGCCGGTCAGCACAACGTCCACGACGTCATCCTGTAGCGATTTGATTGTGGCCCAAAAGGCGGATCCGTTCGACAACTGCATTCTACCCCGCGAGGTTTCGTCAGGGGCTTCTTCGAGCGAGGCCAGAACAAGGCCGTTCCACTGGTTGCGTGGGAGTGTATGAGGTTTGTCCTGCCATTGGAAACGAATGACGTCCGCTTCAAGTCTTTCGAAGTAACCCTGCAATTGCATCGGTTTGTCGTTCATTACAACGAACAGAGTGTCGGAATCACTTGCGGAGTCGACAGCCTGTTGTAATCGCTGATCCGTGACGCGACGAACAATTCGCACGGAGCGGACAACTTCGACAGGCAACTCGACGGGGTGTTCCAGCATTGAACTGAGCTGAAAGGATTCGTCGTTTCCTGTTAGTTCGCTGGTCAGGAAGCGGCTATCGTCGATCAACGTCACCTCGACCGTTGCCTTAGGGTCTGCTTTTTGTCGGATCGAGGGACGGGAAACGCGCCAGATGTCGTTCAAACGGATGCTGGCATCTTGCCCAACGAGGGTGACGGCGCCGTTCGAGTCGATCGCCGAGAGGTTATTTTCTAGTTGCGTGCCGTCGACTAACGTCAGCTGGTCTGATTCGGATTGTTGATCGCCGCGGGCGTCGGCGGACATCGTGCAGAGAATCAGTAGCCAACAAATCGCCACGGGAAGAAAGGTGACGGCGAGGAGGTAAGCTGAGGCTTGCGCCCGCGTTGTTTTAGGCAAGTCCGTTACCGACAATGCCGCTGAGCGTCCCGCTGACTTGCAATGAGCGGCGGCGCGACGGCCTGTCAAAGAGCCACTGGTACCGGACGTCATTCGATTTTGTAGGTTGGGCACTCCTGCCCGACTGCAAGAGACGGGCAGGAGTGCCCATCCTACTGACAACTTCGACTGACATGAGTCACTAGCCCTTAAGCACTCGTACGCCTTCATTTTAACGATCTCAAACGTTAGTTGGCGTTCTACGCTCATGGCAAAGGAGGGGAATATTTAAGGTCGCGCGCCGCGAGGTTCTCCAATCGCCATGAGATCACGCGACCGCCTAAGGTCGCTCATTCATCTTCTGCAATCGACCGTTCCGGCTCATCTTGCAGGCTGCGATAGTATTGGGCGATCAGCAGTCGATACCGAGCGGGGAGGCGGGTTTTAATAGCGGCGAAAACTCGTTCTTGCCTTTGTTTTTCCTCAAGATCGCCAAACGCGCCGCGGGTACTGTCTTGATTGACCCCGGCCACCGTTTCATCGCCGCGGCCGTGATTGCCGCCACCCTGAGACCCCGCACCTGCACCTTGTCCTTGCCCCTGTCCTTGCCCCTGACCTTGCCCCTGACCTTGTCCCTGACCTTGTCCCTGACCTTGTCCCTGACCTTGTCCCTGACCTTGTCCCTGCCCTTGTCCCTGCCCTTGGCCTTGACCTTGTCCCTGTCCTTGGCCTTGTCCCTGACCTGGTTTTTGGCACTGCCCGCCCTGGCATTGCGAGCTGCCACATTTCGGACAAGGTTTGTCATTCGACTTGGGATCTGATTGATCGTTGTCGTCACCGATAAGTTCCGTCAATAACGCGACGATGTTTTCCTGTTCCGCCCGGGTCTTGGTGCCCGTATCTTCCAGTCCGAGCCTTCTGCTAGCGAATCCCATGCGTCTTTCCACGTCGCTCAACGAACCTTCCTTGAGCTTGCGCAATTTCGCGAGCTGCTGTGACGCGTCGTGGCGGAGGCGTTCCGCTGCATCAGGATGGTCATCGAGGAACTTCTGGAACGTGGCCATCGCCTTATCGTGATCAAGCAGCTTGAGTTCACAAACGCCGCGATAGTAGAGCGCATCGGCGGCGAGTTGCGTCGACTCGGAAAGCTTGACGACGACTTTGTCGAACACAGGTCGTGCCTGTTCGAATTTTTCTTGTAAGGCGTAGGCGCGCGCGAGATAGAAAATCGCGGTCGCGGCCAGTGAGGCGTTATCGCTTTTCGCCAGCTTCTGAAGCTGCTGCTCGGCGGCCGCGTAATCTTCTTCCCCCAGTGTTTTCAACGCCGCGTCAAATTCCGGATGATCGCTTCGCAGCTGAGCGGTCGTTGGGGCGGCGTGCGTCGACGGAGCGATGGCTAGCGTCGAAAGGACAGCCAGGGCCAGAAGCAATGGAAAACGAGAGTGCTGATACATAGCTTTTCTCCGTAAGGGGCGGACGGACCGCCACAATCCATTATTTCAGTTCTTACCGTGGTGCTCTACGTCAGGCCAGTATTTTTCGAAATTAAAATCCGGGCTGTTATCCAAGTCGTGGCATTGGGCACAGGCGAATTTTTTGGCCTCCGCCTTCGTTAGACGCATGCTGACGCGTAAAGTTTCAATCTTTTCGTCATCCAGCTCGACGTCCCCGCTTTCTGCCGCGACGTGGTGTTCGCCAGGTCCGTGGCAGTTTTCACATCCATTGGCAACCATGTGCGGTGTTTCCGCGAGACCTTCAAAGCCGCCTTGAAACGGGTAATACTCCTGTGGTTCCCAACCTGTTACATGGCAGCTCAGGCACTCCGGATCGTGTTGTCGCGGAATGGGCAGCTTGACCAGCGTTTCCGTCGCGTGCGAATGCGGAGTTTTTTTCCAAACCTCGAAGGCTTCCGTATGGCACTCGCCGCACGTTTCACTGCCGACGAACTTGGCGCGGTTGGGATGGTGACTAGGTCGTAAGCCGAGCCCAGACAATCCCTGTGCTTTGAGCTGTTCCTGATAGGCGACCATCATCGCGGTCATTTTGTCGGAGTTAGGAAAGCGACCGTCCAGCGGTACGCGCTGATAGCGCACCGGTTGCGTTTGATCGTCGAAGATCGCCAAAACGCCGACGTACATTCCTTTGTGACCCAGTTCGATCAGCCGAGTTGAGCTGCCGTCGATCTTCTCGGCGCGATCGGACGGCGGATCGCTGTCGCTCGCGGCGATCACGTAATTCAAGGCGGGAAATTCGCCAGCAATCTCTTTTGCCTCGTCGACGGAGGAGTTGGCAAGCAGGATCAGCGTGTCACATCCTTCGGCGGTTAGTTTCTTGATGACAGGGGTCAGGGCCTCGGCGGGGTCGGAAAATTGAAAGTCGGGATTGCGCAGTTCCTGACCTTCTTCTTTTCCGAGGAAGCCGGTCACTCCAATTTTCATTCCTTTGGCAGCGACGATTCGGTACGGTTCGCGCAGATTGTAGTCGTCATCGAAGATCGATGAAACGTTGGCACAAATGAAAGGCGTTTGGCCCTCGGCAGGAATGGTTGCCAGGATTTCCTCGGTCGGCAGGGCGAGATCACGGACGCCGAAACCAACCGCCTGGTATTTCATCGTTTTAAGAGCATCGATCGCGCGTTGATACTTGATGGCAGCTTGGGGGCCCAGGCGACGAACAACTCCGCCAATATCGAGATTGACCAGCTTCCAGCCTTTCTTTTCCAGCTGGGTCATTAACGAGTGGCGCCGGCTAAGGCCGCCTTTCTGATTCTCAAGTCCCGTACATCCACACGGTTCGATATAGCCATCCAACTTGCCGGACACCAGGATTGCCAATTTCGGATCGGGCCAGTTTTCAAAGATCTTTCCGTTCTCCTTTTCGTAATCGATTTCCTTCTTTTTCGGATAGGGCGAATCCGCCTGTTGCTCCTGGGTGTCTCCTGAGGTCTTGGTGACTGCTGCGAGCGGCAGAGCGCCGGTCGGCACGCCGCCGCCAGGACAGCCGGTCAAGGCGATACCGAGTATCGCACAAACAGTTAGCCTGGTGTGTTGCCAGCGGTCGCTATAGGTCATCGAGAACTCCATCCTTGTATTACGAAGCCCAATTGTGCGGCTCGCTGCCATGCGGAGTGGCGCATGGCAGCGCATGTCATTCGACAGCCACCCGTACGTTGAAGCGATATTCGGGTGTATGCGGATGCGTCGTTTCCAAAACCACGTATCCCATTTCGCCGTCCGCCTCGCCAAGCAATGAGATCGGCTCTGCAGATTCCGGCAATTTCACAATCATCGGTCGACGGTTTGTTTTGTTCGGCAACTCTTCAGGACTCCCGAAAGTCACTTCCAGGCTTTCCGGTACGGTTTCCTTGACGCGGATTTCAACGTCGTGGCGATCATCGCCTGCCAGGACCAAATTCAAACGGCCGTCAAATCCTTTGCCGACGGGAATAGTTCCCAAATTCAGTAGCTTCTTTTCTGGAAAGTAAGGCACACGAATGCCATAAATCTGGATGTCGGGTTGCACATTAATGCTCACGGGCAACTGCACGGGTTGTCGAAGTTGGGGTTTGGTGCGGAACGTCAACGAGTGCTGATAACCCCTCGGTTTCGGCTCCAGACCAGGCTTCAACTTCGTTGTCACCACATAGCCACGCTTAGCTCCCCGATTCAGTTCGTCTTCGTCCTGATGGCTTTGCAGTTCCTCTGCTGTCATGGGCCGAAAGTCGACTTCGAGATGGTCCTTCAGGTCGGGCGGCAGGTCGTCGAAACCGAGAATCTCAATGTCGGGGCTTTGATAAAAGAATAGGGGAACTTCGACTTCGGCCGAGTCGTGGCTGGTGACGGGGTTAAAGGCGACCGAGGATTCCGCGAATCGGCATTCGGGAAGCAGGAAGCCTTCGATCTGCAGAACGACTTCGGGTTTGGTAGGATCATCCGTGTTGATTCTCGCAGTCTTTATCCACTTATTCTTATTCCAGCGGCCCTTCGTTTTCCATTGGACCGTTACGTCTACCGTTTCACCAGGTGCAACGACCGACCGCGACAGTTCGCTGACTGTACAGCCGCAATTGGTCCTTCCTTTCTTCACCGTAAGATTGGCATTCCCGACGTTGCGAATCACAAACACGTGCTCGTCCTCGTGATACATATACATCGTTCCGAAGTCGTGGACCGTTTCTTCCGCCACAGCTTTCGGAGACCGGGTCGTCCGAGGAGTCGGCCGGTCAAATTGAGGCAGCGCCTTTCGACGCCGAATTCGGCGAGCGTCGTGGCGTATCCCAGCCCGACGCCGGTGAGGGCGGTCAGTACGATAGCGGTAATGAGTTTCATACGGGTCATTGTATCGGCGCGCATCGGTTATCGTCAATTATCAAGTATCTGCTGCATGCGTTGTTCTGTTGTCGTTTGCCGGCCGTCCAGGCGGGGGTCGGTAATTCTGTGGTATGGCCCGCCAAGCTTGTGGTCCGCATCGAGCACCATTGCGTCCAGCTCTAACGCACGGGCCGCGGCCTGTCGGGCTTGATCGTTCCGGCCGGCCAATGTGTTTAGCCAGGCCAGTTGAGCGACAAGGATGTTGCTGTTGGGATACCTGTCAACCGCGTCCTGGTAAAACTGGATCGCGGACAGAAGATCGTCACGTTCCTCCGTGGCGCGGTAGATCTGCCAATAGAGATCGCCGGCTTCGCGACGAGCCTGGCTGGAATACGGGTCCCGCTCGAGCCACTCCTTGACGGTCTGACGAAGCGATTCGCGATCATACTGCGAAAAAGAATGGTGGTGCCAAACGATTCGCCGCCGTGGCTCGCTGGACCAAGGATCGTCTGCGGACGCCGCCGTTAACCGTTCCAATGCCATCTCCTTTAGCTGGGCGGGATCGGCATCATCCAGTACCTGTTGCCATGGGAGGGTGGCTAACTGATCCGGTGTTAAACGAGACCGACCGCTGTTTGCGCGCGTCCCCGCACTCGTTAGCTGACGGGCTTGTGACATCGCCGCGTTCGATTCTACGACCGGCGCCAACGCGGTCCACTGGCAGGCCAGGGCGAGGGCAACCGAGCCGAACACTAACGCGTAGGCCCCGTTCCGTGAAACCTTGATCTGGTGGTCTGCGTCTCCGCTAAGATTCAGGCCGATCGCAATCAGTAGCCAAAGGCTTCCGGCTACACCGTGGTTGCCGATGCCCCCCAACGCGCAGAGATGGATCAAGAGGACGGAGACGCTGATGGCAACGAGCGTCAACGGAAGGTCTCCGTCCGAGATCCATTGCCACAGTATCCACATCGTCATACCGGCAGGGACCGCGATTACCGCGAGGGTCGCCCACGTTAAAACCGATTCAATAATCAGCCCGTAGACGATGACGAGGACGATTGACAATGCAAAGCCAGCAAACGCGCCGACCGCCATCAGTTTGCGATCAATCAAATGTCCACTAGCGGACGTGTTCGAGGCGCCCCTGCGCACGGTGCGGTTGTAAAAGCAACCGAGGACCGCCAACATGGCAACCATCGCCGGAACACCCGCCGTCCCCCCAAGTTCAAGCAGGAAATTGTGAGGGTCCCCTACCTCTTCGTACGCTTCAGGAAGTTTGTACGCAGTGTAACGTTGCTTGAAGTCTCCAGGACCGGCGCCAAGCAGCGGATGCTCAGCGATCATCATCGTGGTCGCTTGCCAGTAGTGCCAACGGAACAACAGCGACCGTTTCACTGCCACGGCACGCGGATTGTCCAACTGAAGTATCCCCATCACGGTTGCGGCGAGCGCGACCGTAATGAATGCGGTGATCACGGCACCGCGCGCATGCATTCTTGCCGTGCCACAACGCGTTCCAACCAACAGAATGAGACCAAACAAGGCGGCCAAATAAGCGGTTCGGCTGTCCGTCAGGAGCAGCGTTCCGGCGACGGCAAGCGCGGCGACCACGACGGCGATCGGCTGCCACGGTGATCCCTGTTTGCCTCGCAACGAATAGGCGACGCCGATAGCGACGACCAACCAAACCGATAGATAACCGGCCAGTGAGTTGGCCAGGGCAAACGTTGCGTAGGGCTGCGGACTGTCCAGCCGGTCCTTAAACTGCTTTTTCGCCAAGGGGCTAATCTCGGCAGCTGGTGTCAACTGCAGCGCATCGCGAAGCACTTTGTCAGGATCAGCTTCGTACTCGCGACGAGATTGAGGGATTTCAATTCCAACCTGGTAATAGCCATACGCTGCCAGTCCCATCGCGAGACCGATCATAACGGCCGCCAACGCGCGACATGCCTGACCGCTGCGCGCGAGCTGGCGGACGAGGAAAAACCCACAAGCGATACCAACCCATTCCCACAAGACGTTGATCGCGGGGCAGGGCGCACCTGTCCAGCAGGCGTACAGCGCGGCGACCGTGTGCCAGCACAAGAGGCAGCCCACGGCAACATCCGTGGCGGCGAAGTGGATCGATCCAGTGCCCCGTAACAACCTCGTTGCGACATAGACCAACAGCAGCAAGAGCCACAACATCACCTGCGGTAGGCCGGCACCCTGTGCCGGGGTCAGCGCGTCCGCTGGCAGCAAAACTTGTGCGACTAGAAGTGCGGTTAGCGCCGCCGGCAACAGTGAGGTTGGGTCGGCATCGGCAGTAGCATTCTTCCTTGCCACAGCAAAACCCTGGTTCCTTTAGAACTGGTTCCTTTAGAACTGGTTCCTTTAGAAAACGATCGGACCACTCTGGGACGGCAGCATCCTAACCTTTCTGAATTACGTCACCAATTCGTTTCATCCCGGCGCGCCGGGATTCAACGGCAGGGAAGCTCCGCTTACCGGCCACCGGTCGATCGCTGGCCGGCAGCGGGTTCGGCTAATTGCTTGCGTGCTTTCAACTCGATCATGGCGATGACCGCGAGCACGGCCAGAATGAACAATAGAACCAGCAGTGCCCCCAGCGTTTCGGTTCGATGTAGAAAAAACGCGGCGGTACCACAGATCGCCGTGGCGCCGTAGATGACCAACACCGCCTGCCGCTTGCTCAACCCCAAATCAACCAGTCGATGCGAGATGTGGTTACGGTCCGCATGAAACGGGCTGCGGCCTTCCCGGAGTCGAATCCAGATGACCGTGACCGTATCGTAAAACGGGACCGCCAGAACACAAAGCGGAGCCAGAATTGCGTGCTTGGGCAGCCCTTCACCGGCAAACGTCGCAGAAATCGTGGCGGCGCCAAGACAAAACCCGACGAAGTAGCTTCCGGCGTCCCCCATGAAGAGCCTGGCGGGCGGGCGGTTGTGCCACAAAAACCCCAGCAGCGATCCGACGACGACCAGGAGGAAACCGCCAACGAATAGTTGCGGGCCTTTCGTGATGGGGTCGGGCGCGGTAAGGATCACGGCCGCCAGGATCGTTGCCGCGATGGCCGCCACACCGGCGCTCAACCCGTCCATGTTGTCCAGCATATTAAAGGTGTTGATCACGGCCACCAGCCACAGGACACTCAATGCCCCCGCCAGCCACGGCAATGGGATGAATGCGCTTAACTGCCAGCCTTTGATTACCAAAAAGCCGGCCACCAAAAACTGCGTCAATAGCCGCAATCGCCAGTCGAGTGACAACCGGTCATCGGCGAGGCCCAGCAACATCAGTAGCGAGGCGGCCGTTAGCAGCGTCCATAACTTTCCCGACTGCTGGCGAAGTCCGACCAGATGCGGTTGAATAAACTCGCGGACGTGCGACGTCGTCGATTGACCTGAATCCGAAGTTGGCGACGGCCTCGGAGGGCCATCGTACGAATTTCCGAACTCGTTCGCAGATGTCGTGCGTGGGTTGGACTTCACCACCGAATCGAAAGCAAGATTCAAAGCGAATTGACCCAACAAAAGAGCACCCACGACGCCGGCCCAAATTGCCACCCCGCCACTCGTCGGCGTCGGGGACGCATGGTCCTTGCGTAGGCTGGGCTGATCGACAAAGCCCCACGAGTGCGCGTAGCGGCGGATGACATAGCCACATCCAAGACAAATCAGCAGGCTGGGTACGATGCTGCCGATGACAAGCCAAATCACGCCGACGGTCCCTTTCGCAGCTGCCCCTTCAAGTAGTTCCGACAGCGTGAGAAGAAAGCATGATAATCTTCACGACGGTAATCCGGGAACGTCCATTCCCGGTGCTGCCAGCGCTTGTCTTTATAATACAGAGTCCCCTCCGCGTAGATGCCGTCGGCCAGGTAGATGCGGTGCGAATGATCTTTGGTGGAGGCCAGGACCAGTTTGCCCAACGTGAGATATCCCGGATCCAGATTGAGCGGTCGAGTTTCCGGGTGCCCTGCCCCGCTGGAGTAGTCATGTTCCCAGCGATTCGACTGGACTTTGATCTGTGTCAATTCTGCCGGATCGATCAGATCCTGCATGGCGATGAACTGTTTGCGAAGTTCAGGCCCCATCGTTGGCTCGTAATAATCTGTTTCGGAAAACTGAAAAAACGGGCTCTTTAGCGCGCACGGGCTACTGGCGGCCGCGATTTTCTCCACCGCCCACTGAAAGGCGTCATCGTGCCGACTGGATACGGCCACGATATAAAGGCACGGCGTTGGTAGCAGAATTTCGCCCATATCCTAAGCGTAATCATCTGGTGGATCGGTGATAAGGATTCGCTAACGAAAAACTTTAATGGATTAGATTCAACGCCAAGTTACGGATGGAGTTTTTGGCCACGGATAAACCCGGCGCGGCCTCTGGCCGCAACCCAAGTAGGACGGAATGCCATTCCGTCCAGACGGATTAGCAATCCGTCCTACTTACGGTTCAAGTTTTCGCATCGTACGCAAATTTCTGTAGTAATTTCTGTAGAACGGGCACTCCTGCCCGTTTGCCCAGATGACGGGCAAGAGTGCCCGTCTTACGCGTTGGTAGCGGCCATGAGCCGCGCTGGGTTCATCCGTGGTTCAATCCTGCCGCTGTGATAGCCTTTGAGGTCCCCGCGTTTTCGCCGTGCCCTCCGTGACTCCGTGGTTCCTATTCCGGCCGAGCAGGGCAAAACGCGATCGGCTTTACTCTCGCGTGATAAAACCAATCGACGTTTCCAGCCAGGTGCCGCAGCTGCAGCCGCCGCCGGCTTCGGGCGACAGGACCATTCCGCCCGCCGGAATGGTGCTCAACCAACACCCCGGTCGCAAACGGGTCCACTTCGTAACGTTCCCGCTAGTGCTGTCCCACATCGACGTGCTTCCCATCCTCTGAAAAATCGCATGCGCGGTGCAGACGTACGTGCCGCAGCCACCGCGCGGTAAGGAAATCTCCTTCCGCAGGCCGCTGGTCAGATCGAACACACCCGGTCGCACGTACAAGGTATCGCCGACGATCGCTGGAATGGAGAGGTGTGTGCCGTGATCCATCTGGCCGGTGGCCCAGGTTTCTTCTTGCTTCCACAAGGGCTCGCCCGAATCAGCAGCAAAGGTATAGATGTGGAACGTTGGAGTCTTCGAAGCGACCAGGACCAGCGTATTGTTGCTGAGCGCAAGGTAATATGCTGCCTCGCCTTGTTCGACCGTCAACGGTTCTTCCCACAACTTTTCGCCGGTTTGCACATCCAGGGTGACCAGGTATTGCTGTTTCCAAAGGCCTGCCGCCCCATCGATCATTCTTGACTTGCGTTTTTTTAGCGCCGGATTACGGCTCTCGACGAAGTGAACGTGATCATCGCCGGCGCAAATCGTTGAATTGATGATGACGCCATTCGCATAGTTCCAGGCTGCTTCGCCAGAGTTCGACTTCAGAGCGAACAGATTGTCGCTGCAGACTTTTGCGTTACTGTTCTCATGCCAGTTGTTGTGGCCCCAAAAGCCACGGTAGCTGGAACCGCTCTTTGTCGAACTACCCAGCAACCTATCTCCAACACGTCCGACGTATCCCCACTCGGCATCATGGGCATCTTCTGCCGGGAGCTGAACGGCGTGCATCGTCGCGATCTTTCCGGTCGCCGCGTCAAGCTGCCAGCAGTGCTTATCTACTGCAACGTAGACGAAATCGTGATCGGCGCACCAGTTGCCGCAGTCGCGGGGAACATTCATTCGCATCATGCCGGTGATCTCACGAGACCAGAGAATGGTGCCGTTGTAATGATCCAATGCGACAATGCGTTCGAGGCCTTGGGCAAAGAGGCGACCCGCCGCGGCCAGGGGCGCCGGTTTGCGGCCGCTCCGGTCAGGTTGGTAGCGTGGGCCAGGTCGGCCGATCCAGAGCACTTCCATCTCGTCCGTCGACTTGGCACCGCCGAGGGTTTCGCCGTTAAAGGACGCATTGCCTGGTCCGCCGTATTGATGGGTCCATTGGCCTGCGCCTGGTACCCCGTCACGCGCGATTTTGACCCACAGACCACCGTCGTCGTCATGAATCGACATGGTTTGTGGCCCAACCTGGCTCCATGCTTCCAGCGTGTTTCGCGTTAACCTGGGCTCGGCACCGCTCGGTTGTCCCAGGTACGCGACTCCGGTTTCGGGGCGCAGCAGGCGATGGATGTTGGTGGCGTTCGTGGGAAGCAACCCAGACGTTGCCGCGTGCTGGGAAACGACCAGGTTGGCGAAGCTGCCAGGCAGCGGCAAGCTGTCGTACGAGTCGACGTGAAGCAGCGAGATCCGACTGCCGTAGACACCCGCATCGCGCAAGGATGCCCGAGCGGCCGCGACGCGATTGCGATTCGTGTCGACACCAATAATTCTGAGACGACTGCGGCGAGCCAGTTCGATGGCCAACTGGCCTCGGCCGGATCCGACAATTACGGCAATCCCGCGGTCGATGTTGGTCGCCGCCAGAATGTGCTCAGCCGCCTTCGCGCACAGCTTCCAGCTGGCGTCTTCGTCGAATGGATTCTTTCGGTCGGCCACGTCCTCGAGGTTGTAGTTGAAGAACGTATCGGCAATGTACTTCTTGCTGCCAGCCTTCTTGCCGTTCTTTTGCCCCACAATCGTGTAGTTGTATTCGCGATTGGCACTTAGGTGACTTAAACGGGCAACATGACTGGTGGTTAGTTCGGGATCTTCGAACCGTCGGTCCATCGTTCGATACCCATATTCAACGACCGTTGGTAATGGCTCTGCCGACGTCCAGCGGACAACGGCTTCCGACGTCGAAATGAATTGCAGCGTGGGGCCGGTGACCGGAGTATACCGAGTGCTTGTTCGGCCACGCTTGGCCGTAGCGACCTTGGTAAGGGGTTTAAGCTCGATGGCCGACGTCACCTGCTGGTCCGATGAATTTGTGGGCCGAAAACAATAGATCCGTCCGCGGTCCGTGCTAACGAAAAGGGCGCCGTTGGCGACGACCAGACCGCGTGCGATCCCGTCGACCTTTGTCTCCCAAAGCCGGTTTCCCGTGTTGGCATCGTAAGCCACTACGGAATCAGCACCGCCACCGATCAACACCGTGCCGGTCATGATCAGCGATCGATAGGCACCGGGTACTTTCCAGATCGGTTTTTCCGAATCTTTATCTGCAGCCGCCAGAGCACTATCCGAACCGAAGTAGGAAACGTCATCGCCAAAGACGATAACGCGGCCGCGCTGGTAGCCGGCGATCGGTTCTGGCTTCGTGTCGTCGATCTTCAACGAACTAGCGACCATTTCGCCCCAGCGTCGGCCTGGGCCGTGAACGATGTTCTGTCGTGGTGTAATGACCGCGTAGCAACCTTCCCCTTTTTCCTCGTGCAGAACTCCCAGCGAGGCGCCATCCTTGCGATTGAAAAGTTGCGGGCGCACTCGACCCTGCGGCACAACCAGTCGCGTGTCCGTGGCCAATAACACGCCTTCCATGGTCATGTTGGGGAACGGACGTACGAAACGCCCTTCACCGTCCGGCTTGCCCGTTTCCGCATCAACGGCGCACAAGTAGGACGTTTTCCAGGGCAAAAGTGATGCGCCGAAGTAAACGGTCGCCCCATCGACAAGCAGCCCCGTACGAATCGGCCAGAATGAAATTACGCGACCGTTATGCAGCAGCGTCGCGTCATCATCGGCGGGACGGAATTTCCAAATCAGTTCTCCGTCGTTTGAATTGAGACAATACGCGTAGCCGTCGTCCGACCCAAAGAATAGTCGCCCTTCGGAAAAGCTGGGGGCGACGCGTAGGGGACCGTCGGTCGTGTACGTCCAAACTTCTTCGCCAGTCTTCGTGTCAAGGCAAACCAACGTGTCGTCGACCGAGGATCCGTAAAACAGCCGCCCGCCGACCACAATCGGTTGAAACGCGGCGTCGTAGTTTCGCATCGCGCCCATTCGCAGGACGTCGTTGTAGGCGTCCCAGCGCGCCGGGCCGTGCCAGGCCGGCGCGGGCGGATGCGCGGCCGATCGATCCCATGCTAGTTGCAGTTGCTTGACAGCAAGCGAGTCGTCCGAACGTCCGCTGCGGAAATTGTCGCGGCGATACGTAGGCCAGTCTGACGCGTTGAGACTCGACAGCAGCGCAGCCACTGCCACTGCGGGAAGAATAAAAAACTTGAAACCGACATAAATCGGTCTGTATCGAAATCGGAAAGGCATGTATAGGAGGGGGGCTGTCGTGGAGGGTCAGTTGAGCATTGTAGTCGACGACCGAGTCCGCGTCACGCACGGTTAGCGTAAAGCAATGGTAGGCCTGCCAACGCGGGAAGAGTCAGGCTCGCTGATTTGCCTTCGCTACGCCGCTTGTCGCGGCACCGATCCAGGTGCCATCGCCAGTTTTGCTGGCGGAGTGGGAGTTCGAAAACTGATTGGGAAGTGTTTTCGTCGTTGGATTGGTCATTGCGACGCTAACGGCAAAAAACCATCGCTCTTCCCCCAACTTGCTTATAAGGAAACGAAACCAATGCTTGCATCCCCCGTTTGCAAAAAATCGTTTGTCTTCTTAACTTGCCTGGGACTGATTGCCGCACAGACTCCGTTGTACGCGGCGTCGCCCCAGCCGCATACCGCTTCCGGTCCGGCACCCAGTGCATCTCAGGTCATTGACATTGCGCTGGGTACGGACGGAGTATTGAATGGCCGGGCCGTCGACGGAAACGGTAACCAACTCGCCGCGGCCCCCGTCGAAATTCATTATGGCGACCAGGCGGTGGCGCATGCCGTCACGGACGAGGACGGAAAGTTCTCCGTCAGTCAACTCCGCGGTGGACTGCATCGCGTTGTCGTACAAAATCATCAGGCAAAGCTTCGCCTTTGGACCGCCGGTGCCGCTCCGCCTTCCGCTCACCAAGACGTATTGATTGTCGCTGGTGATGGGATCGTCCGGGGTGAACTGCCGGCGGCCGGTGTTGGCCTGGCCGCCTTGGGTACGGGCCTGGCTATCGCTGCCCTGATTGTCGCCTTGGACACCAAATCGGAACTCGACGACCTCAAGGCCCAAAATAAAGCCATGGACGCTCAAGTCCAGGCGCTGTGGTCCGCCAGCTAGTCGCGATCAGTAGGCCTTGGCAAACACTGCTCGTCGCTCGCTCGGCCGACCCGTGAAAATGCACTCACCTTTCTCGGCGTCGCCGTCCAACGGGACGCAGCGAATCGTGACTTTCAACTTTTGCAGTAGCTGGTTCACCTGCTCGTCCGGCGTGTAGTGACAATAGGCCAGCCCACCGTGGATTTCCGGCGACTCGTTGTTGGCGGGTGTGAAAAATGCCTTGAAATCGTCAAGATTGTCGATGTGGACGGTGTTATCCGCGCGAAACTGGCAAGCGCGCTCAAAGAGATTCGCTTGCATTGCGGCGAGTTTTTCCCCTGCCGTCGCGACGAATTCGCCGCGCGGGACCGATTGTTTATCGCGGGGACTCTGGTCGCGTCGTCCGACGAAGCAGCTATCCTTTTCCATGTCCCGTGGTCCGATCTCGGCACGGATCGGAACACCCTTCTTGATGTGCTGCCAGACCTTTTCTCCACCGCGCAAATCGCGGCGGTCCACGGTGACGCGAATCGGTGCTCCGTCATAGGTCTGATCCCGCAATTCGGCGGCGACCCGATCGCAGTATTCCAGGATGGCCGCGTTGGAGTCGTCGCTGCGCAGGACCGGCAGGATCACGACATGTTGCGGAGCCAGACGAGGGGGAAGCACCAGGCCATCATCATCGCTGTGCGTCATTACCAGCGCGCCAACCAGGCGTGTGGAGACCCCCCACGAGGTCGTCCAGGCGTAGACCTCGGTGCCTTCTTCGTTTTGATACTTGATGTCTTGAGCGCGGGCAAAGTTCTGTCCCAGGAAGTGGGAGGTCCCTGACTGTAGCGCTTTGCGATCCTGCATCAGGGCTTCGATGCTGTAGGTCGAGACCGCGCCGGGGAATCGTTCTTCGGCCGTCTTCTCTCCTTTCACCACCGGCATCGCCATGTAGTTTTCGGCAAAGTCGGCATATACATCCAGCATCTTCATGGTCTCTTCTACGGCTTCGGCTTCGGTGGCATGCGCCGTGTGACCTTCCTGCCACAGGAACTCCGTGGTGCGGAGGAACAGACGAGTGCGCATTTCCCAGCGCACGACATTGGCCCATTGGTTGATCAGGATGGGCAGGTCGCGATGACTGGATCCATTGGGAATAGACTTCGCCGATGATCGTTTCGCTTGTCGGCCGTACCACCAGCGGTTCTTCCAGGGTCCCGGCGGGACGCAGGCCGCCCTTGCCGTCCGCTTCCAGCCGATGGTGCGTGACGACGGCACATTCCTTCGCAAAACCTTCGACGTGTGCGGCTTCCTTTTCCAAATAGCTCATCGGGATGAACAGCGGAAAGTAGGCGTTTTCGTGACCGGTCTCCTTAAACATCCGGTCCAGAACGCGCTGCATGTTTTCCCAGATCGCGTAGCCCCAGGGCTTGATCACCATGCAACCCCGGACAGGCGAGTTTTCGGCCAGGTCGGCAGCGCGGACTACCTGTTGATACCATTCGGGGTAGTTTTCTTCGCGCGTCGGGCTGATGGCGTTTTTGGGGCCTTTTGCCATTGTTCTATTGTCAATTGGAGTGAGTAGTAGTCGAACCGTGTTGGGGTCGCGAACCGTCAAAGCTTGGCAGTGACAAGCTGACAGCTTGTCGAGGGCGTGGCGATGTGGGTTACGTCATCGAGGGCACCAGTTGCCAGCTTGTGTCTACGAAGGCGGCATTCTAGGCCACTATCGCGGTGCCGAGCAATGCCGAGCCCTACAGACACTTGAGGCATCGTAAACGGCCTCATAGAATCAGCCGGTCTTGATCTTCATCTTCTGGTACCACGTCACCTGTTTCTTACCACCTACTTTTCTTTTCACGTATTTCTTACCAACTATTTCTTACCACCTCATCGAGGCAGTTACACGATGGCTCATCGCTTCATCAAAGAACTAAGTGAAAAGGAATCGTTGGACGAAGTATTCCTGGTGTCCGACAAGCAGTTGCGTTCGAATCGTCAGGGAAATCTTTATCTGCAGTGCGAGCTCTCCGACAAAACGGGAGCGATCGGTGCGCGGATGTGGAATGCCACTGAGGAAACCGCCAACCATTTCGATAACGGCGATTTTGTTCGGGTCCAGGGAACGACGCAGGTTTACCAGGGAGCCTTGCAGTTAATCGCGACACGGATCGCGAAGGCAGACGGCGCCGAGATTACCGAACAGGACTTTTGTCGACTGACGTCAGAAGACGTCGAACGAATGGCCGCTCGACTTCAGGAACTTTTGGGAACGATCAACGATCCCGCACTCGCCGCGCTCGCCAACGCCTTTCTTGCCGATGACCAGCTATTAGAAAAATTCAATCGTGCGCCGGCCGGCGTTAAGAATCATCATGCCTATCACGGCGGGTTATTGGAACACGTTGTCCAGTTGATGGAGATCGTGATTCGGATTGGCGACCTTTATCCGCAAGTCAATGGCGATTTGCTGCTGATGGGTGTCTTCCTGCACGACATCGGCAAGGTCGACGAACTCGCGTACGATCGGCAGCTCAGCTACACCGACGAAGGTCAATTGCTGGGCCATATTGTGATCGCTTTACGGATACTGGAAAACAAACTCGATCAGCTGAACCAACAGGGACAAGGCGTGCCTGACGAAACCGCGTTGCGCCTGAAGCACCTTATCGCCAGTCATCACGGTTCGTTGGACTTCGGCAGCCCCACGGTCCCCATGACGGTCGAGGCAGTCGCGTTGCACTACATAGACAACTTGGACGCCAAAATAAACCAAATCACAGGCCTCCTGCGCGACGACGCGAACGTCGGGAGTGCGTGGACTCAGTTTCATCCGAATCTGGGCCGCAAACTGTACAAGGGTAATTAACACTCAACTCGTCTGCCCATTATGAATGAACAACAAATCGAGCAGGCGATTCTGGGTGTCGTATCGGCAAAGAACTACCAACCCGTCAAGCCACGACGGATTGCTCGGCAACTAAACCTGGACGACGACGATACACGGCTGGTAAAACGCATCGTCAAACGGCTGGTTAGAGATGGGCGGCTGACGCATGCCGCGGATCACGCCGTCTGTCTTCCGAGTCGCGAGACGAGTAACCGCGTGACGGGTATCTATCGTCGGATGCAGGACGGCTACGGCTTTGTGCGTCCCAGTGGCACGAGTGCGTCCAGCGGGCGCGACGAAGATGTTTATGTTCCGCAGCGAAAAGGTGGTGATGCGGCCACGGGCGACCTGGTTCAGATACAGGTCAGCCACCGTCGCGGAGGAAAGCCGGGCCAATCCAAGCAGGGTGTAGTTGTCAAAGTACTGGAGCGCGAAACGCATGAGTTTGTCGGTACCTACTTTGAGCGCGGTGGTTACGGGCTGGTGCGGATTGACGGTCGTATTTTCGAAAAGCCGATTTTGGTTGGCGACGCTGGAGCGAAAGGCGTCAAAATCGACGACAAAGTCGTCGTCGAGATGGTCCGGTTTCCCTCGCACGTCCATGATGGCGAAGCGGTAATCCTGCGCGTCTTGGGGCAGCGCGGTCAGCCGGGTGTCGATACGCTGTCGATCATCCATCAGTACAACCTGCCAAGAGAATTCCCGGAAGATGTGCTGGAAGACGCGCGTGACCAGGCCGAACAATTCGATAAAGCGATCGACGACGCGATCGAAAGTGATCGTCGAGATCTGACGCGCGATACGGTGATCACGATCGACCCGGTCGATGCGCGCGACTTTGACGACGCGATTTCGCTCGAACAGATCGAAGGTGGGCATTGGCGGTTGGGGGTTCATATTGCGGACGTTTCCCATTTCGTCCGGCCCAAGTCGCCGCTGGACCGCGAAGCCAAGGACCGGGCAACCAGCACCTATTTGCCAGACCGCGTCATACCGATGTTGCCGGAGACGATCTCGAATAACCTGGCCAGCCTGCAACCGGACCGTGTCCGCTATACCAAGACCGCGTTTATCGAGTTCACGCCGGACGGTGTGCGCATTGCAACCGAGCTGTGTGCCGGAGCGATTCGCAGTAAGCGCCGTTTTGCGTACGAAGAAGTTGACGACTATCTCGCCAATCCGACCGAATGGCGCGAAAGGCTGAAGCCGGACGTTTACGAACTGTTAGGGCGGATGTACACCCTGGCGATGATTCTACGCCGGCGTCGGTTCGATCGAGGTTCGCTGGAATTGAGCATGCCCGAAGTCAAAATTGATCTCGATGACGAAGGTCGAGTCTCGGGCGCACATCTTGTCGAGAACACGCAGAGTCATCAGATCATTGAGGAGTTTATGTTGGCGGCCAACGAAGCCGTCGCCACCACGCTGCACGAAGCGGAATATATTTTCCTGCGGCGGATTCACGAGTCACCCGATCCTCGCAAACTGAACGACCTGGCGGTTTTCGTCAAGGAACTTGGCTTCGACGTCGACTCGCTGGCGAGTCGCTTCGAGCTACAGGAGTTGCTCGATGGAGTTAAGGACCAACCCGAAGAACATGCCGTGAACTATGCGGTCTTGCGCAGCATGCAGAAGGCCGTTTATGGCCCGGAGGAAGTAGGGCATTATGCGCTGGCCAGCGAGTCTTATTGTCACTTCACCTCCCCGATCCGCCGATATCCCGACCTGACGGTGCATCGGCTGATAGACAGCTTGCTGGCCAAGCGGAAACCGAAACAGACATTAGACGAACTGGCGTCGCTGGGTGAACATTGTTCCCAGCGCGAACAACGGGCCGCCGAGGCTGAACGTGAATTGACGAAGGTTAAATTGTTGAATTACATGAGCGATCGCATCGGCGAGGAAATGGATGCGGTGGTAACCGGAGTGCAACAATTTGGGCTGTTCGCGCAAGGAATCAAACTGCCCGCCGAAGGGTTGATCCATATCTCGTCGCTGCAGGATGACAATTACCGCTACGACAGCCGCTCCCATTCGCTGACAGGCAATCGGAAAGGCAACAGCTTTCGCTTGGGCGATTTCCTGCGCGTGGCGGTGGCCCATGTCGATGTCGACCGTCGCGAATTGGATTTTCGGCTCGTGGAACGCCTTACAAGCCGCCCGGACGGACCGGCGGTCAAGACGAAGGCGGGTAAGGGCACCGGCAAGAAGAAGGCGCATGGTGTTGCCAAGAAATCGTCAGGGAAACGAACCAAGAAGAAAGGCGGAAAGCAAACCGAGCGCAAGAAAACCAAAAAGACCTCCGAGCGGGGGATGCGTCGGAAAAAGAGATAATCCGGCCTGCTGGTCAATCTGTCTAACGGCCATCATCGTATCGATGGTCGCCGCCGCGGCTAGATTCTTTAACTACGTGATGGCACGCCCCCCCTTTCTCCTTCTCCAGACAATCAGCAAGCTGGCGATCGACGGCAAAAAGATCAAGAAAAAAGCGGCTTCGCCGGGGAGCGGCTTCGCCGGGGGTTCCCGGGAGCGGCTTCGCCGGGAGCGGCTTCGCCGGGGTCAGACCCGTTTTTCGTGTTTTCCTATTCGATCGATTGTGTTAGAGTGCCGGAATGGCACGTCCGCTTCGCATTCAGTTTCCTGGCGCAATCTATCATGTCATGTCGCGTGGCAATGGGCGGCAGAAGATCTTTCGCGACGAGCGAGATTACGGGCGGATGCTCGTCGGGCTCGAGGCGACCGCCGATAAGTTTGGGTTTGAGCTGTTCAGCTTTGTCTGTATGCCAAACCATATCCACTTGTTCTTCCGCACCCCCAAGCCGAATTTGTCCAAGGGGATGCAGTATTTGCTTTCGGGCTACGCAAACTGGTTCAATACCCGTCATCGTCGACCAGGGCATCTGTTTCAGGGCCGATTCAAGGGTGAGCTCATTGAAGACGAGCAGTATTTCTGGAATGTGAGCCGCTACATCCACTTGAATCCGGTCCGGGGGAAACGGCCGCTTGTTGTCTGTCCCGAAGAGTGGCCCTGGTCGAGCTATCCTGGGTATCGTTGGAAGGGCAAACAAGTAGACTGGATTGCCTATGACGCCGTTTACCACGCCTGGCAGGGAGCCCAGGGTGGCAAACACCCCGAGACCGCTTATCGACGGTTTGTCGAGTCAGGCGTGGACCAGCCCCCAGAGAATCCGTTGGCAAATGCCATCGAGGGATGGTTGGTCGGCAGCCAGCAATTCGCCAATCAGATCAAACGCCTCGCAAAATCTCCCCAATACAGCGATGAGGTTCCGACGGCCCGACGGCTCGCGGAGTCCCACTATCGGATGTTCTCGAACACACGGCCAACTACTACGGCGTTGACGTGGCAAGTTTCTCGCGGAAACATAACAAGCACCCCAGCCGAGACGTGGCGGCCTGGCTAGCTCGGCGTTTGACGGTTGCCACCCTGCGTGAATTGTCGGAACCTTTCGGGCTGGGGCACCCCGATAGCGTGCGTGGCCTGCTGGGCCGAGCGGAAAGGGCCATGAGCGGATCGGCCAAGTTCCGCAAGCAAGTCGAACAACTGCGACGCGCGATCCAACATGCAAAAAACAACCCTGGCCAATCAGGACTCAGCACGCAGCATCGGAAAGAAAAACACGAAAAACGGGTCTGACCCCGTGAAGCCTCCCGACCCTGCGTGAATTGTCGGAACCTTTCGGGCTGGGGCACCCCGATAGCGTGCGTGGCCTGCTGGGCCGAGCGGAAAGGGCCATGAGCGGATCGGCCAAGTTCCGCAGGCAAGTCGAACAACTGCGACGCGCGATCCAACATGCATAAAACAACCCTGGCCAATCAGGACTCAGCACGCAGCATCGGAAAGAAAAACACGAAAAACGGGTCTGACCCCGTGAAGCCTATTACAAATGCGCCATCGGGCGCTCTCTGTTGATTCTCGTCGCATTGGTGACGGTCGATGCTTTCCTTGTTCCGCCCGTGGCCGGCGAAGAACGGCCTGGGTTGGGTCAGGAGTTATTCGAACGAGAATGGCGGTTTGACGATCCGATCAGCCCGGCAGGTGGCGACGGCTTGGGACCGATGTTTAACGACCGCAGCTGCGTGGCTTGTCACGATCAAGGCGGGCCGGGCGGTGGGGGCGATAATGATCACAATGTGCAGCTGTTGACACTGCTCAGTAAAGCACTCGTCGACAAAGGTTCGCTTTCTATTCTTGGTATCAACCAGGCCGACGAGACGTGGGCCAGAAAGATGCTGCCCCAGATTCATTCAGGGTTCTCAAGTGGCGGTAGTAGCGTCATCCTTCACAAGTTCAGCATTGCCCCCAGCTACGCTGCGCTACGCATGAATCTAAGTGGCCGCACGGCTTTTCCATATGTGCTGCTGCTCGACGACAAGCTTTCCGTCCAGCGGATCCCACTTAAGCATGGCGATCTGATTCGCGTCGGCCGGGCCCTGCTACAGACATCTGCCCGCAACACCCCACCGCTTTTCGGCTTGGGACTCGTTGATAAGATGCCCCCGAGTACGCTGAAGCGAGTCATGAGTGGACAGCGAAGAGGACTCCGGGTATCGCGGGTCAAGTGGCCGGCAAATTCGGCTGGCGCGGCCAAAACCGCCAGCCTACGGGAATTCGTGTTCGGCGCCTGTGCCAACGAGCTGGGACTGACAACGCCAGGGAACGAGGCCGCGCGGATACCGAATCACGACTATGACGTAGCAACCCGACATGTCGTCGGAGCAGATGGCGGCACTCATTAACTACGTGAGCGAATTGCCGCCGCCCAGGCAACTGAAGGTGACCGGTGTACGGGACGTGCGCTTCATGATTCGCGGGGCACGAGTATTTGACGGCATTCAGTGTAACGCTTGTCACATTAAAAACGTCGGTGGCGTCGCCGGAATCTATAGCGATTTGCTGCTGCACGACATGGGAGACAATCTGTACGATCCGAGCAATATCGTCG
>CAWJNN010000096.1:0-21029 GCA_963844115.1 uncultured Planctomycetales bacterium
GATGAATATCAATTCACGGGGTGCGGATACGGTATCCGTGAAACCATTAGCAACGAGAGCACCACGACAAACAGCGGCAGCCCCAACTGGACGAACTCGTCGACCATCTGTCGCTGTTCCGGCGCCGACCGCACTTTATAGAACAACAACGCGAAACCAGCGATCGCGGCCGCCCCCGCGGGCGTCGGCAAACCGCTGAACCACTGGTGATCATCGTTGTCGTCTTCTTCCACGTTGAAGCGGGCAAGACGTAGCGCCGCACACATCGTAAACGTGGCCGCGATGATCCACACCACGTTGCGGTGTTCGTAGGTAAACACAGGACACATTTTGACCATGAGGAATGCCGGGCGCAACGCCAAACGAGACGAGGTCGCACAGACTGTCCAATTCCGCTCCGAAGTCGGAGGTTTGGCGTGCGATCCTCGCCACGCGCCCATCGAGGGCATCGAAAACCATGGCCACGAAAATCAACCAGCTGCTGAGCAAGATGTTCTGGGTCGGGTCGCTGCGATCGAACTGCCGCAGATCATTCGCGAGGTCGCTGATGTTGATGGATGCCGTTGCCGGTGTCTTGTCCGATGCTTCCGTCGGTGCCACCACCCGCGCGGCGACCACGATGGCGAAAAAGCCACAGGCCAGATTGGCCAGGGTAAACATCGTGGGGAACACAGCAATCGTGCGTATTCGGGGCATAGGGGCGGTGATCGGTAATCAGTGATGGGTGATCAGTAATCGGTGTTTTCGGGGTCAGTCGGAGGGGCTGTGGTAACGGCCGAGCACGGTTGTGCCGGCTTTGATCTTTTGGCCAACCTTGGCTTCGATCTGCAAGTCGGATTCGTTCGGCACGATCAATTCGGTTCTCGATCCCAGCTTGATCATACCAAATTGCTGACCCGCCTTTAATGTCTCCCCTGGGCGGAGATTGCAGACGATTCGACGAGCGATCAGCCCGGCAATTTGCCGAACGACGACTCGTCGGTGCGGCGCCGCTTCTTCTTCCATGCCAATCCACATATTCTCGTTCTTGATGGCGCTGGCGGGATCCAAGGCGTTGAGGAACAACCCTGGCGAGTATCGCAATTCGATCACCCGCGCCGCCATGGGTGCTCGATTGATATGAACATTGAAGATGGATAGAAAAATCCCGATGCGCACCGCCGGTCCGCCGATGTATTCGTCATCGTCTAGCTCGGTGACTTCGGCGACCGTCCCGTCCGCTGGTGAGATCAACAAGCCTGTGCCGTCGGGAACCTGGCGCGGCGGGTCACGAAAGAAGTACAGAACATACAACAACCAGACTGCCGGAATAACGGTAATCCACGGCCAGGGAGACCAACCAACCGCAGCCGTTGCCAGTATCGCCGCGGGGACAACTCCCAAGAGGATCGTTTCCGCCAGTCCCCAGCGGGCCAAAGGAATTTTGTCGCGCCAACGAAAACGATCGTCGTCCGGAACCCAATCGCAATCGCACTGGTTGCGAGTGTATTTCAAGTCGCGCGATCAAGAATCTCATGCGGCGCACCGTCGGTAGTTCCCGTCCGCCGTTCTGCCATGCGGTGGACATACCCCGGCCGAAAGGATTTCAATATCCAGCGGCGCCATCGCCCCCAGGCCACTTCAACGCGATAGCAGAATCCACTGCCGGGTTGAACGCTGGTAATGTTGTCCGGCAACGGCACGGGTTTAGCGCGCCGGACAACTTGCTGGGTGTCGAGTTCTGTATCGCTCATGATCCGGATCGCTTGAATAGGTCCGTACGTCTCGCGTTGGGTGAGTGCATGCAATGCACGATTTGACGATTGGTCGTCAACCGATGGTGCTAGTCGGCGCAAGGATAAACGCTTTATCGTAGCCGCCCTCGCCGAATGTGAGAAGCGCTGCCCCGCGCACCATCTAGCCGGTCGGTCGTCGATTCGGCACAATAAACCGTGGATCGACAACGAAAACGAAGTGTTTTATTGGATCGAAAACGGTAAGGGTTGGAAACACAACATGAGCATGATTGACGAAGTTCACGGTCGGCAGGTGTTGGATAGTCGAGGGAATCCGACGGTTGAAGTGGAAGTGCGCCTAATCGATGGTACGACCTCATCGGCGATTGTCCCCAGTGGTGCTAGTACCGGTGTGCATGAAGCGTGGGAGTTGCGCGATGGCGACGACAAGGTCTTCATGGGAAAAGGTGTCTTGAAGGCAGTTGAGAACGTCAACACCATCATTGACAGCGAACTGACCGGAATGAGCGCGCTGGATCAGGCTGAGATCGATCAGAAATTGATCGCGTTGGACGGCACCGAAAACAAAAAAAATCTGGGCGCCAATGCGATACTCGGTACGTCGTTGGCCGTCGCTCATGCAGCGGCATCGCATTGTGAGTTACCACTTTACCGATACCTGGGCGGCGTCGGGGCGAGAATCTTGCCGGCTCCGATGATGAACATCGTTAACGGCGGCGAACACGCCGATAACTCCGTCGATGTCCAAGAGTTCATGGTCATGCCGCTAGGTTTCGAAAGTTTCAGCGAATCGCTACGGTGCGGAGTCGAAATATTCCACCATCTGAAGAAGGTCTTACAGAATCGCGGGCTCAATACGGCCGTTGGCGATGAGGGGGGTTCGCGCCGGACTTGGGAAGTAATGCCGAGGCCATGGATCTGATTCTGGAAGCCATCGAAAAGGCGGGATATCAAGCAGGAGATCAGGTCCGGATTGCACTGGATGTCGCGGCAACGGAGTTTTTCGACGCCGAATCAGGAAAGTACACCTTGGAAAACCGTCAGCTCGATTCAGCTGCCATGGTAGATTTGCTGGCCAGTTGGGTTGAAAAGTATCCTATTTGTTCGATCGAGGATGGTTGCAGCGAAGATGATTGGGATGGCTGGAAGCTGTTGACCGAGCGAGTGGGAGGCCGTGTCCAGCTGGTCGGCGATGATCTGTTTGTCACCAACACGACACGACTCAAGCGAGGCATTGACGAGCACATCGCCAACAGCATTTTGATTAAGGTGAATCAGATCGGGACCCTGACCGAGACGATCGAAGCGATCCAAATGGCCCATCGCGCCGATTACACCGCCGTCACCAGCCACCGCAGCGGTGAAAGCGAAGACGCGACGATCGCCGACCTGGCGGTCGCCCTGTCGACCGGCCAGATCAAGACCGGTAGTGCGTCGCGGACTGATCGCATGGCCAAGTACAACCAGCTATTGCGGATCGAAGAACAGCTGGGTGACACGGCCCTATTCGGCGGTCCCCTGTTCCCGCACTAGGTGCGGATGGTTGCGAACATCGCCCTTGGCCGCTGCGGAGACGTCCGGGGCGAGGACATCTCCGCCGTGGCACGCGAAGTATCATGATCGACAAGGATATCGACGCTCGCGATCGCGCGGTTCAACCGTCTGGTTCGTTTGCCAAATATATTCTGGTATTCGCTGCGTTCGGATTGTTCGGTCTGGTGGTCATGGCGAACAAGTACGAGCACCGCCAAACGAAGATCGAGCAGCGGTTTCACGGCATCGAGCACATGCAGCGAGATGCCGGTGGAGCTGGCGAAGCAGGGCAGGGGGGTGAAGTTTCGCCAGACCAGCAACCCTTGCTTATCACGTTGCGGCCGCTAATGATTGTGCTGGGCATGGTGATGATGATTGCCTGGCTATTCGTCATGCGATTCGGTAATCGGTACTGAGACCTGAGCAAGAAGGAACGAGTGTCGAAGGAAGTTGACTTCTATCACTCTTAACCGATCACCGATTGCGGATTACCGATCACTGATTACCGATCACTGATAACCGATCACTGATAACCGATGTCCTGGCTGACTGAAGACCCGACGCTGCTGCTCGTCATCGGGGGACTTGTTCTCGCGATGTTGGCGGTCGCGTTTGTAAAAACCGGCCGAGTCGTAGTGCTGCTCTGGGCCTTGCTCGTCGCTGCCATGGTTGGGGTTGGTGCGCTGATCGAACAGGTGATCGTCACGCCACGGGAAGAAGTCGAGCAGACGATTGAAGCGGTGCGACTTGCCTTTCTGGCCAATAGCGAAGCCGATGTTCTGGCACACATCTCGTCCGACGCGGGAGGCCTGCAGCAGCAAGTTGGGTGGGCGTTTCGCACGATCGAAGTTACGGAGGCCAAGATCACGGACGGGCCGAAGATCGATGTGAACCCTTACAATCCACCACCGTCGGCGACGGCCGAACTGATCGGTTCAGTGAAAGGGCGCGTTCGTAATGATTCGGTTGAACATCGCATTATCAATAAGTTTATTGTGCGATTCTCCAAGCGCGGTGATCGTTGGTTAATCGACGAGGTTAAACACGAGCTGCCGTTCGGTAATAACCAGTCTGCCGAATAGTCGCGGCACGGCGATGTAGGAAGCTCTATTTCTTTTCCGCCCGCATAATCATGAATTCGCCGAATTGGCCCTGCTTTGGAAGGAAAACGTATTCGTCACCGGGATTCAACTGCGGAAGTCTAATCCGGGCCGGCTGGAGGATCGCTTTATCCGCCTCGGCAAAATCCTTGGGTGGGCGACCCTGAAGTGCGTGGAATTTTCTCAATCCGTCCTCGATCTGCAAATGCGAGATCCTCTCTTTCGACGAGAAGTAGGCATTGAGCGGCGTCGTCAGGAAGCCTGGCTTGTACGGTTTCCACTTGCCAGCGCCTGGCTTTGCTTTGACAATTTCACGGTTCGCATCGGGAGTGTCGTCTTCGACGGTGGAAGTCGCTGGGGCCAGTTCGGTGGCCGCTTGGCGAGTTTGGGCTTCGCGGGCCTCTTGCAAACGCTGCCCTTCTTCCGAATCAAGGTCCACATACTTGGGTTCCGGCGTGCGCCCGACTTGGGAGGCGGTGCCACGGGAACGTCGCAACCGATCGTTATGGCGACCAATAAGCCGCACGCGCAAACCAATCCGTGGGAGGCCCCGATTGCATGTCGTTTGATGTCGGTTGTCGTCATGTTCTGCTCCTTCCGCAAAAAGGGGTAACGTCCGTACTTCGTCGGTCAGGTTGGCGAGCGGCAGCGCGATGGACGGCGGTGCGGACCGGTTCGGTGCCCCCTCGTCTGCGTCGCGGGTCAGCGACGCGAGGATTTTAGGGGTTCAGGGTTAAGTCCCATTTCCGCATCTGGTCCAGTACATCGCGGCGAGTCATGTCATATTGTAACGCGGTCAGGGTAACGTGGCCTTGCGCCAACGCCGTCAGGTCGGTCTGTTCATCGCCAGGGACGGGCGGTGGCAGGTTGTTCGCCCAAAAGTACTCTCGACTGCGCGGATCAATTCGCTTTTCGAACTGCTCGCCGTACCGCTGGACGCACATCGGCACCACCCGCAATTCGCAATTGCCTTCCAGCGCCTGGGTCGGAATGTTCAAATTATAGAGATGTGGTTCGTCATCCTTATGGTCCAGCAACCGCCGGATGACCCTGGCGGCCAGTCGGGCTGCCTTGTCGTACCGTGCGTGGTCGTCGTATTCCAACGAAACGGCGATGCTGTCGATACCGAAAAAGCTGCCTTCGATCGCTGCCGCAACGGTACCCGAATACAAGACGTTGATGCCTGCATTCAAGCCGCCGTTGATGCCGCTGACGACGAGGTCGGGTCGCTGCGGACAGAATTCATAGATGCCAAGCTTGACGCAGTCCGCGGGTCTCCCATCGACGGCCCAGCCGCGCCGACGATCGCCATCAAAGACTTCGCTGCAGATCAACGGGGTCAAGAACGTGATCGAATGCCCGACACCACTTTGTTCGATTTTTGGTGCCACGACCGACACGGTGCCCAATTCGCGTAATTCACGTTCCATTGCCGCCAGGCCGGGAGCGTAAATACCGTCATCGTTGGTTAGCAAAATTTGCACGCTGTGGTGTCCTCAAGGTTCGCTCAATTCTAGCGGCTTTGCCCGTTACTACCAGCGTTGCACCGCTGGGTCTCGTGGAAATGGGCCCCGTGGAAACCTCTTCGGATCACGCGCCTTTGGCGATCGCTGGCGTGAACCCCTAGCCCATTATAAATAGTCCCTATAAAATGCTGAGCTTCCGCCCGCTGCAACGGGCGCTTTTTATTTCAGGACCTGCCCGAATCTCCCATTCGGATTTAACCATGTCGACCGCAACGCCGCGACCGGCAGTCGATGCCGACAACACGACCGCCGAAAGAGTACTGGTCTTCGATTTCGGATCGCAGTATGCGCAGCTGATTGCCCGTCGGGTTCGCGAGCAGAATGTTTATTGCGAGATCGTTCGCCACGATCTGCCGGTGAGTCGCATTATTGAGTTACAACCGCGCGGAATTATTTTGTCGGGTGGTCCTTCCAGCGTTTATCAAAGCGAGGCGCCGAAGTGCGACCCGGATTTGTTCAGGCTAGGGATTCCGGTGCTGGGTATTTGCTATGGCATGCAACTGGCATGCGAGGCATTGGGTGGCGAAGTGACCAGCGTGGAATCGCGCGAGTATGGTCGAGCACATTGCCGGGTCACATCACACGACCAACTCTTTCAGGGGCTACCGGAGGATACGGAAGTCTGGATGAGTCACGGTGATCAGGTTAGCGCGGTCTCCAGCGATTTTCTACCGCTGGCGGCGACCGATACTTGTCCCATCGCGGCGGTCAAACATCAGGATTTGCCGGTCTACGGTTTGCAATTCCATCCCGAAGTGACCCATACTCCGCTGGGCGCAAGAATCCTGGCGAACTTTCTCAATGAAGTCTGCGGCTGCCAGGGTCGCTGGCGGATGGAAGATTTCGCCGCCGAGGCAATTCGTCGGATTCGACAACAGGTAGGGGATCGGCGTGTTATCTGCGGGCTTTCCGGCGGTGTCGATTCCAGCGTCACGGCCGCCTTGTTGTATAAAGCGATCGGCTCGCAATTGTCCTGCATCCTGGTCGACAACGGCCTGCTGAGGAAGCGGGAAGACGAGACGGTCGTCGCCGAGTTTACGAAACACTTTCAGACCGATCTGCACGTTATCCGCGCGGAGGACAAGTTTCTGGCGACGCTGGCGGGCGTGACTGAACCGGAGGAAAAACGTAGACGGATCGGGCATGCGTTTATCGAATGCTTTAAAGCAGAGGCCGAAAAGATCGAAGGCGCTCACTTTCTCGCGCAAGGAACGTTGTATCCGGATGTTATCGAAAGTGGCGCCGCGCTGGACGGGCCGGCAGCAACGATCAAGCTGCACCACAACGTCGGTGGTTTGCCGGAGGTACTGGGCTTTGAATTGATTGAGCCGCTGCGAGACTTGTTTAAGGATGAAGTACGCCGGTTGGGCAGCCAGCTTGGAGTGCCGGAGGATATTGTCTGGCGTCATCCGTTTCCCGGTCCGGGCCTGGCCGTCCGTTGTCTGGGGGAAGTCACTCGCGAGCGCTTGCAGACACTGCGCAATGCTGATGCGATTGTGGTCGAAGAGATATCCAACGCGGGACTCTATCGACAAACCGCCCAGGCCTTTGCCGTGCTGTTGCCGGTGCAAAGCGTCGGGGTGATGGGCGATGCACGGACGTATGCGGACGCCGTCGCGGTCCGGTGCGTCGATTCGGAAGATTTCATGACGGCCGATTGGAGCCACCTGCCCTACGAAGTCCTGGCCCGTATTTCCACGCGAATCATCAATGAGGTTCAGGGCGTAAATCGCGTCACCTACGATATCAGTTCAAAACCCCCAGCCACCATCGAGTGGGAATGAGAGGAATTGCGGATTATTTGGATTGCGGATTGGGGATTGGGGATTGCGGATTGAAAACAGAATCCGCAATCCGGAATCGAGATAATCCGCAGTCCAAATAATCCCCATCCACAATCCCCAATCCCCAATCCACAATCCCCAATCCACAATCCACAATCCCAATCCACAATCCCCAATCCGCAATCCCCAATCCGCAATACAAAAATGGGTAAGAAATATATTTATCAGATGGGTGGCATGACCAAGAAGTTTGGTCAGCGCGAGGTGCTCAGCGATGTCTGGCTGTCGTTCTACCCCGGCGCAAAAATTGGCGTCCTGGGACGTAACGGATCCGGAAAGAGCACCCTGTTGCGGATCATGGCCGGTATCGATCAAGAGTTTGATGGCGAGGCGCAGCTATCCGAGGGTCAATCGGTCGGCTATTTGTCTCAAGAGCCGCAATTGAACCCTGATAAAGACGTGAAGGGAAATATCGACGAGGCCGTGGCGGGTACTCGTGAAATACTCCAACGTTTCGATCGGATCAACGAGCGTCTGGGCGAGGAGATGGAGCCGGACGAGATGGAGCGATTATTGGGCGAGCAGGGAAGGGTGCAGGATCAAATCGAAGCCCTTGATGCGTGGGAGTTGGATCGCCAGATTGAAATCGCCATGGATGCGATGAACCTCCCGCCGGGCGATGCCGACGTATCGACCTTGTCGGGCGGGGAGCGCCGACGGGTGGCGCTCTGCAAAATCCTGCTCGAACGCCCCGACCTTCTGCTGTTGGACGAGCCGACGAATCACCTGGATGCCGACAGTGTCGCATGGCTGGAGCATCACTTGGCCGAGTATCCGGGAACGATCGTCGCCGTAACGCACGATCGATACTTTTTGGATAACGTCGCAGGCTGGATTCTGGAATTGGATCGCGGCGAGGGCATTCCCTGGGAGGGAAACTACACGAGCTGGCTGGAGCAGAAACAACGGCGGCTGGCGAGCGAAGAGCGATCTTCCAAGGCGCGGCAAAGGACACTGCAGCGCGAATTGGAATGGATTCGCATGGCGCCACGAGGCTCGTCAGGCGAAGAGCAAGGCCCGCATCAAGGCCTACGACGAACTGTCTCGCGAAGCGCAGAAAGACAGACACGACGAACTCGAAGTCCAAATTCCGGTCAGTCAGCGTTTGGGCGGCCAGGTGATTGATGCACAGAACCTGACGAAGGCGTACGGAGACAACATTCTGTTCGAAAACCTGAAGTTTGAGTTACCGCCGGGTGGGATCGTCGGCGTGATCGGCGCGAACGGCGCTGGAAAGACAACTTTGTTTCGCATTATTACGGGCGAAGAACAGCCCGATAGCGGTCAGCTAACGATCGGCGACACCGTCGAACTGGGATACGTCGACCAGAATCGCGACGCCTTGCAAGCGGACCATTCGGTCTTTGACGAAATATCGGGTGGGCACGATACCCTGGACCTTGGTGGTCGGCAGATTGCTGCCAGGGCGTACGTGGCCAGGTTCAATTTCCACGGCCCGGATCAACAAAAGAAAGTCGGCAACCTTTCCGGTGGAGAACGCAATCGAGTCCACCTCGCGAAATTACTGCGGCGCGGCTGTAATGTGTTGTTGCTGGACGAGCCGACGAACGATCTGGACGTCGACACGCTGCGTGCCCTGGAAGAGGCCGTCGCAAGTTTTGCGGGGTGCGCCGTGATCGTTACGCACGATCGCTGGTTCCTGGATCGCCTCGCGACGCACATTCTTTCGTTCGAAGGTAATGGCTATGTTCATTGGTGTGAGGGGAATTACCAGACGTACGAGCAACAACGGCGTGAAAGGTTAAATATTTCCGACGACGAAAGACCCAGATTTCGGTATAAAAAACTGGTGAGAAACTGATCCCTTGCGTTCGATGTATGCTCAACCCTTGCTCGTCTGAGCAATGCGAGTTACAAATTGGTGGCGTGTTATTGTTAGATAAAGTTTTCTCTGGAGGCGTGAGAGCGTACGTTTATGACTATTTTGCGCAGCGGTTCGTCGCTGGATTATTCGGAAAACTGGGACAAGGCGTTTGGTAGTTCGACCCCCAAGGCCAAGAGTTCGAGCGATTCACGTAAACGGTCGAGCGGCAGTGGATCGTCCGAGAAATCGTCGACCAAGAATCGCTCGTCTTCGACGATGAAATCGGCCAAAAAATCGGCCAACAAATCGACGAAGAAGTCTTCGAAGCAATCGGCCAAGAAAAAGTCTGCCGCCCGGAAAAAGGCCTCTGCGAAGAAGTCGACGAAACGGAAGCCGACCAAGAAGTCCGCGAAGAAGAAAGTCGCGAAGAAGAAATCGACAAAAAAGAAATCGACGACGACGAAGTCGGTCAAGCCCAAGGCGACGAAGAAGAAGGCAGGTGGACGGAAGAAATCGGCGAAGAAGAAAACGGTTTCGCCAAGAAAAAAGTGAAACGCAAGGCACGACGTTAGGAATTTCGATTCCGTAACGCAGTTTCTGTGAAGGAGAACAAGCAATGAAGATCGAATTACAATATTGCTCGATGTGAAACTACGAGCCCAAGGCCGTCAGTTTGGCGGATAAATTGCTCGGCGAGTACAAACAAAAAATCGAATCTTTGACGCTGGTGCCTAAAGGAGGCGGTTGCTTCGAATTGTCACTCGACGGCGACTTGGCCTATTCGAAGCTCAGCACCGGCGAGTTTCCCGACGAAGGCGAGATGGTGACGTTGGTCGGCGGCCGACTGTAGTACGCTCGCGGCGCGAATCGCGAACAAATGAGCTGTTGTTTAACGTAGCGTTTAACTTGCAATAATGGGCGGAAACGCGCGTAGCACGTAGGCCGGAATAAGTCCCGGTGCGCCGGGATTCCGGCCTATTGCTAAATACCTATCCTGAGCCCGCTGTGTGGTATTCGATATGGTTCGCTGCGCGCTGCTTGCCTTGCTCGTCGTAGCGTTCGCGCTCACGGATGGCTTCGCTGACCAGCCGCAGGTAGCCGCACCCAAAAAGCCATACGTTGCCGGTGCTTCCGATGAAGGCGAACGAGCCATCGCGGGCATGCAGCTGAGCGCGGGCCTGAAGGCGACTTTGTTTGCCGCCGAGCCACTGATTGCGAATCCGGTCGCGCTGGATGTTGATTCGCGAGGTCGCGTCTTCGTCTGTGAAACATTTCGAATCAAGAATGCCGTCCTCGACAATCGCGAGCACATGGTCTGGCTGGACGACGATCTCGCCGCGCAAACGGTTGGGGACCGACGAGCGTTCCTTGAAAAGCATCTTGGCGAGGGCATCGCTGGTTTTACTCAGCAAGATGATCGCATTCGCCTCTTAACCGATCGTGACGGCGACGGCCGAGCCGATCAATCGTCGGTATTTGCCAGCGGCTTCAACGATGTCGTTGACGGTATTGGGGCAGGGGTGTTGTCCCATGGAAAGGATGTCTACTACACCTGTATTCCCAAGTTATGGAGGCTGCAAGATCAGGATGACGATGGTCAGGCTGACACGCGGGAAGCACTGCATGACGGATACGGGGTACGTGTCGCCTTCCGCGGCCACGACCTGCATGGACTTACGATCGGGCCGGACGGCAAGCTGTACTTTTCCATCGGCGACCGGGGTTACAACGTCAAAACGCCCGATGCCGAATTGAAAGATCCAGAATCGGTGCCGTATTTCGCTGCGACCTGGACGGGTCAAAATTAGAAGTCATTGCAACCGGCTTGCGTAATCCGCAAGAGCTGGCGTTTAACGAACTGGGAGACCTGTTTACGGGCGAAAACAATTCCGACAGCGATGATGAGGCACGCTGGGTCCATCTGGTCGAAGGAGCCGACCTTGGTTGGCGCATGGCATATCAATACCTGGATGACCGTGGACCTTGGAACCGGGAAAAAATGTGGCAAACCCACCACGCCGCTCAGCCGGCATTTACTGTGCCACCTGTCGCCAACCTTGCCACAGGCCCCTCCGGCGTGGTCTTCTATCCCGGGACCGGGCTGTCCGATCACTTCCGCGGTCGTTTCTTGCTGTGCGATTTCCGTGGCTCGGCGCATAACAGCGGTGTGCTGTCCTTTCGCGTAAAACAAAAAGGTGCAACGTACGAAATTAGCGATCTGGAGAAGACGATCTGGCACCTGTTGGCCACCGACGTCGATTTCGGTCCGGACGGCTCAATCTACGTTAGTGACTGGGTCGAAGGGTGGGACGGAACTGGCAAGGGACGGATCTACCGGTTCGTTGACCCGACGACCTCGAATGATCCTCAGCGGCGCGAGGTGCAGCAACTGTTGTCCGAGGGCCTGGAACAGCGGTCCCTTGACCGGCTAGTTCAATTGTTATCCCATACCGATCGTCGTCTCCGCCTCGCGGCGCAATTCGCGATGGTTAATCGTCGCGCATCTACGGAACTTCAGCAGGTAGCACTGCGGCATGAAAACAAATTGGCTCGGCTGCACGCGATCTGGGCACTCCAGCAGTTTCCGGAAAATGCGCAGACCTCCGCCTGTCTGGGCCAATTGTTGTTGGACAAAGATGCCGAAGTCCGAGGGCAGGCCGCGAAGGTGTTGGGCGCGTTGCAGATTCAAGCCGCTGGCGATGTGGTAGTCAGGTTGCTGGAGGACGAATCGCCGCGTGTCCGCCACTTCGCAGCCATTGCGTTAGGAAAACTGGGCGACGCTGCAGCGATCGAGCCGTTGTTGAAGATGCTAACGGCCAACGACGGCCGCGATCCCGTGTTGCGGCATGCAGGTGTGATGGGGCTGGCGGGAGTTTCGCGACCGGATGATCTCGCGAAGGTATCCAAGCATCCCTCGGCGTCGGCCCGTATGGGAGCGCTGTTGGCTTTGCGGCGGTTGAAGAGTCCGTTGGTTGCGACGTTTTTGGACGATCCATCCGAGCATCTGGTCGTTGAAGCGGCGCGCGCCATCCACGACGTACCAATCGACGCGGCCTATGCTCAACTGGCAGCACTCATTTTACGACCTTTGAAGTCGGATGCGCTTCTGCGGCGAGTTTTGAACGCCAACTATCGATTGGGTGGAGCAGAACATGCGAGGGCCTTGGCAGTGTTTGCCGGGCAAACCGCGGCTCCGGAAGCGATGCGCCTGGAAGCACTCGATATGCTCGCCCACTGGCAGCAGCCAGGTAGTCGCGACCGCGTGTCAGGAATGTGGCGACCGTTGCAACCTCGTGATCCGCAATCGGCCGTGACCGCGATGGAAGAATCGTTGCCGGCAATGCTGGCTGGCCCGGACCCGATCCGCATGCGCGCCGCGACGATTGCCGGTACGGTCGGTATTCAGGGAGCCGGAGACGCGCTGTTGGAAATGTTTCTGGATCAGAGCCTTGCAGCCAATGCGAGAGCGGATGCGCTGAAGATGCTCTCCCAATTGCGGCATGAACGACTACAGTCGGCCATCGACACAGCAATGGGACACGAAGATGTGCAGCTGCGCATGGCCGCTATTCACGCACTCGCCCGCCATGATCCCAGTCGGGCCATTCCTCTTTTGGAAAAGAAACTTTACGACGGCGAGATCCTGGAGCGACAGAATGCGATCAATGTGCTGGCCACAGTCAACGACCCACGCGCCACGCAGGTTCTGAGCGCAGGTTTGGACAAGCTGATTGCCGGCGCGATGCCGGTTGAGATACGCCTGGAGTTGCTGCAGGCAGCTGCTCAGCGAGACGTTGCCGAGTTAACGACGAAGGTTGAAGCCTATCAGGCCACGAAATCGAAAGAGAACCCGTTGGCGCATTACGACGAAGCCTTGGCCGGCGGTGATGTAAAACGAGGCAAACGGATCTTTTTTCATCACACCGCTGCTGCCTGTCTGCGCTGCCATCAAGTTGACGGCCGCGGCGGCGATGTCGGCCCGGACCTCTCGCAAATCGGCAAACAGTTGATGCGCGAGCAGCTGCTTGAATCCATCGTCAGTCCCAGCCGGTCAATTGCCAAGGGCTATCAGACGGTTCAGGTGGCAACGACGACGGGGCGAATTCTGGTGGGACTTTTGCGAGACGACAACGCTCAGCGAGTACGCCTGGCCGACGCTAACGGCCAGATCACCGAGATTCCAAAAGACGACATCGACGAGATCCATGCGACGACAAAATCCGCCATGCCCGACGACGTCGTGAAACATCTATCACTCGGCGATTTACGGGACCTGGTCGAATACCTGGCGTCGTTGCAATCAGAACGCCTCGCGGACTAATCGGAAAGCTGACTTGGAAACGGCGTTTACATTACCGTGGCGGCGGCAGGATCGACGCCGACGCCGTCGCACAAATCCATCAGCGACTCCATGACGGTCAGCAGTGCCATCGGATCGAAGGCCGCGACGAATTCTTCGTCCTCGTCGCCGAAGTCGACCATCAGTTCGAAGTGCAGCAGGTCCAGGCGCGCATCGCATTCCGCCAACCGACTGATCTTCGCACGCTCGGCCTCGGCCGTTATGCCGTCACGCAGTTCGGGCCGCAAAGTTTCCAGCTGTTCGTCAACCTCGTCACCGATGACAAAGCCCATGTCGATTGCGGAGTAGGCCTCGGGTGCGAAGACGGTCGCCGAGATGAACTGACCGTTTTCGTCGGCCTTCAGATCCTCGATCTCCAGATTCAGGCTCAACGCTTGTAGCATTGCTTGGACCTGGGCCGCCGAAGGTCGATTGGCTTGTTGATGGAAAACGAAGTAAGTTTCCCGCCACTGGTACAGGTTGTTATCAAACAGCGACATAATTTCCTAACTCCGTTACCACGCGCCGTACTGGGCGAAAGCGAAAACCGTCCCATCGTCCCACAGTCCTACCGTCCTCACGTCCTACTCGGTCCATTCGTCTTCGCCTGCGGTGTCCATACCTCCCTGCCAGCTGTCCAGCGCCGAAAGGGTCCCGTCGCGCTCCTCGGTCGTCGCCCACACGGCTTCGCCTTGTTCCAATCGTATCTCGTACTTGCCTTCACATTGGCACTCTTCGTCGCCGCAAAAGTGCGGCAAGGCCGAGATCCACATAATGCGATACAACGGAACGTGCTTGTCGTCGACAACGCAAAACACCGACATCAAGTCTCTCCTCGAATCAACAAAGTCCTATACCTAAACCGAAGCAGCCATTCTCTAAAATCACCGTCATGCGGCAAGGGCAGTCCGAAACCATGCCTACTAATGCGTTATCGATGATCCGCGGATTCCACCACCTTTTATCTATTTATCTATTTACCGATGATCGATCACCGACGACTGCTCACTGAGATCCCAGCTCGATCGACCGCTTGGTCGCGGCTTCAACCGCCGAGATGACTGCGGCGCGAAAGCCGTGTGTTTCCAAGGCTTTCAAGCCGGCGATGGTTGTTCCGCCCGGGCTTGCCACGCGGTCTTTGATGACCGACGGGTGCTCGCCGGTCGAACGAATCAATTCGGCGGTCCCCAGAACCGTCTGAACAGCTAGTGCCATGGCGACGTTACCTGGCAGACCCACGCGAACTCCTCCGTCGCTAAGTGCCTCGATAAAAACACTGACGAACGCGGGGCCGGACCCTGACAATCCGGTCACGGCATCCAGCAGCGACTCGTCAAGGCGATGAGCGTGCCCGACCGCCGATAGCAACTGTTCGACGAGCGCTGCATCGGCATCGGTGGCATTGGTACCCACGGCAAATGCACTGGCGCTTTGTCCGACCAGACAGGGAGTATTCGGCATGACGCGGATAAGCCGCTTGTCACTTCCCAGTTGGTCCGCGATCTGCGAGAGACGCACGCCGGCCGCGATCGAAATGACCAGTTGTTCGCTCGACACATGATCGGCCAATTCGGTCAAAACATCCTGCATCGACTGCGGCTTCACGGCCAAGACAACGACATCCGCCGCCGCTACCGTGTCACGGTTACTGTCGCTAACGTGCGAATTGGGCACCATTTTCTGAAATTGCGAGCGCGATTCAGCGAACGGATCGCTAGCTGCGATCTGCGCCATCGGCCAGTTTGGCCTCGACAAGCCCTTTGGCGAGCGCGCGTGCCATCTGTCCGGCGCCGATAAAACCTATCTTTTCGGAGATCATGTGCCTTGCTTTACGTGCTTTCGTTGAATGAACTGCTTCTACTTCCGCCCCAGGGCCATGCTATGAAAAAGGGTCCGACCACACAACGGCCGCAGGCTCTCAAGAGGGCGGCGTGCAATTGACCTGGACCGTGGCACACGATTGTGTAACATCTTCGCCGCTTGTCACCTTGTCCGACCGAATGGCTGCTTGCATCCCCATTTTGTGAAAGAGGATTTCATGGCCGCGAAACGATTTTGGCTGATATCTACGGCAGCTGCTCTTCTGATCGGACTGGGCGTCGGCGCGCAATCGCTGCACGCCGAAACACCGGTGCGGAAGAAGTCGAATCACTTCGCACAAACCCGCTACCTGACGGCGTCAAGCTTAAAATCGGTGAGCGTCACGGCGGCCAGCTTGGTCCGTCCTTTCACGCCGTCCGGCGTGAAATCGAACATCAACAAGATCGGCCGCACGACTCGGTATGTAGCGAGACGAACGCGCAACACGCTGGTTCCCCCAAGGATAATGCCCCGAGCACCGCGGCAACCGGTTCGTACGACGGGAAACGGTAGTTTGCCCTTTACCGGAGCCAGGCCGTCGCGAACATGACCGGCCTGACGGAATCTGACCTCGCGGCATTCGTGCGGACGAGACGTTAATCTCCGACGACGACTGACGATCTGGCCCAACGCTATTTCCTATGAACAGCGACCGTCCAATTTGCGTCCAATTCGTTTGGAGATCGAGCATGTTGTGCGCTGCGTTGAGCGTTGTGCTAGTGACTGGTGGCTGCCAGACCGTCAATGAAAGCAGCGATCAGCAGGCCGGGATCAAGCATCTGTTATCCGGCGAGTCGTCGAACGAAGCCGCGATTCGCAAAGCGGCGATTGAAGACCGATCGTTCCCCACGGCCGCCCAGCCGATCCCCAAACGCTCTTAGAAGGTGTTTGTAGTTCGTACGATGGGCCTCCGATCCCGTCGCTTTTCAAGATTGACTTTCAGTTCGACGGGCTCGGAGGCCAATCGTATCTTCACGTCGGAGGCCCTCGCACGCCTCAAAATGCGCTTTTGGACGTCGCAGCCGACCGCAGCGCATCGGTCGTTTCAAAAAGCGCGTGTGGTTGCTTGGCCTCCTGGAAACCGCCACGCACACGCATCGGTAAACTCATGGCACTCGACGTGGACCGCGACGTGGCCGTACCTCACGGAACCAGCCACAAAGCCAACTGGCGTCTTGCCAAGACGCTGGGTGGACATTGGCCGACGCCGTACGTTGCGACAAGAATCAGCCATGAAATGCAAGTTGATTATACCCAGGGAGAAGACGTAGAATAAAGGACGAGGCGTCCGCGCAGCGGCCTTGCGGCCATGCCTTGGGCGACCGTTTGCGGAGCGTAATAGCAGTAAACCTGGGTGATTACATGACCACGGAAATACCAAGTGATCTCGTTCCATTCGTCCAGCGCATGGTGGCCGAGAAACGTTTTTTAAACGAGGAAGACGTTCTGGCCGAAGGACTGAGGATGTTACAGGCTCGCGAGACACTTCGCAAGGAAGTAAAGAACGGTTTCGATCAACTGGACGCTGGGCAAACCGTGTCAGCTGAAGAAGTCTATGCGCGAGCCGAAGAGCGAATTAGGCAGATTGAGAACGGAGAAGCCTAGTGCCGCGAGTCGACTACGCGCAGGATGCCGATGACGACCTGGTAGGCATAGCGGAAACCATCGCACGCGACAAACCAGAAGCGGCACGTCGGTGGGTTCAGAAGATACGCGACGTGTGCTCGACTCTTGCGACTCAACCCGAAATGGTTGAGCTGTGAAAAGGCTTCGGAGTTCCAGGTTGTCGCTCCTTCTCCGTCGGGAATTACGTCATATTCTTTAGGGCAGTGGACGACGGAATCCAGGTTGCGAGAATCGTTCACGGAAACCGCGACATGCGGAATATCTAGGTCGCCCAACGGTACAGATGGTGGTCGCCGCTCGTCACCAAGGCGAACGGCGTTGAATCACCAAGTATTGTAACAAGCGGGAAAACTCTTGAGAACTAAGGCGGCGATGACGGAGCCTACGGCGACGGCACCTTGCCACCATCAGTTGGGTGCCACGACTGTGCGATTGAACCCGGAAACGGTAAGCTGATTCGATGGCGAAAAAGAAAAAGACCAAGAAACGCGCGATCAAACCAGCCGAAATCGAAAAGGCCATCCACGTCATTCGAGGTCAGCGCGTGATGCTGGATTCGGACCTGGCGAAGCTGTACGGTGTGACAACAGGTCGGTTGAATGAGCAGCTATCCCGCAACAAGGATCGCTTTCCGGAAGACTTCGCGTTTCAGCTTACGCAGCAAGAGTTTACGTCTTTGATATCGCAAAATGCGATATCAAAAACCGGTCGTGGCGGACGCCGAAAACGTCCGTGGGTATTCACTGAACAGGGAGTCGCAATGTTGTCCAGCGTGCTGCGGTCTCCGACCGCCGTAAAGGTCAACATCGAGATCATGCGCACTTTCGTGCGACTGCGGCGGTTGATGGCAACGCCCGGCGAACTCGTCGAGCAACTCACTAAGCTCGCGGAAACCGTCCAGTTGCACGACGACCAAATCAAGGTGGTAACGCAAGTCCTGCAGCAGATGTTGGAGAAACCAGAGCCGCCGAAGAAACCCCGCATCGGGTTTCGTCGAGATAAATAAGACGCTGCCAAAGATTGAGCGGTGGCACCCAACGGTAAGAATAGTGGTCGCCGCCGTTACCAAGGCAAGCGACGTTGATCTGCCGATTATTGTAGCAAACAGGACGGAGTTGGAATGCCAATGCGGCGATGCGAAGCACCCTGGGCGAGTAGGGCAGGCCCTCTCAACGTTAGGTTGAAGTTTGTATTCCCTGTTGCCACCCGGTTTCCCTGGTGGGTGGTGTCACAAGATCTCAACCGTAATCAATTGGGCACAGCCCCCTCCCAGAACCGGACGTGCGTCGTTAACGCATCCGGCTCCCCACGGCCACATTCCCGCAGCACTTTGCTGCGTTCTGCAAATTGGTCCGATTATCATCGCGCTTCCGGCTCTGTGTCCGGGCGATGCCATTTCCAACTTGCCATAACCGCTCGGCCGCCTTTCCTCCACCAGAGTTACCCGGCTTCATAGGTACTATGCGGCCTTCCGACTTCCCCGTCGCCATTTGCCTCCCTCGCCTCTTCGGCTTGTCGGGCATACTCGTCCACACGGACAAGAGCAACGGGGATCTCCCTGGTTGCCATAGTGACATGTTGTGAAGCTCGACCGGGCCTCCGACCCCGGGTGCCCAGACAACGCTCGCCAGTAACGCGCTGCCCGGTGTTGCCTGCGACGTGTCGGACCGCATCGGCACAATCCAAAGGGATACAAATATTTCGGGGCTCAATACCGTTCACGGCAGGTTCGCTACTCACTGCCATTCACCCTCGCTTCCTTTCTTGCTTACGCATCAACCTGCCTGTTACCAGACAGACTGCAAAGCTAGATACAGGGCGGCTGGCTAAGCCTTACCCTGGCGGGATTCACACCCGCTTGTCACTACACCATTTCCAGGTCGCTTCCCACCAGACTGTGTTGGCGGTCAACTCAAGCTCATCAATGGAGCGGACCAAAAGCCAGGATAAGGCCCCGTACATAAAGCGTATTCAATCAGCAGTAGAGGGTAGTAGAAAAGAATCACCCCATTGTTCAGCAGCGTGGTGAAATCACCCATTAGAGGAACGAAAACATAACCTGGAAGATCGTACCAGTTCTTGGCTAGTCTCTTGGCGGCGCTTGCCCAAATGATATATGGACCGACGTAAACAAGGAGAACAACCAGAAATAGTCGTGAGCGTTTCGACAAACAGCGGCGCGGCACTATAGCCGACTCACCATCGTTTTCAGGTAATTCGTGAGATAGGATCGACATTCGAGAGGGAACGATAACTAAGAACCGTTCACGGTAATCATGTTGGTCGCCGCAAGTTACCAGGGCAAGCGACCGTGAATCAACGAGCATTGTAACAAACACGACGGCTTCAAAGAACCAACGCGGGGAGTGGGCAGCACCCTTGCCAACATGAGTTGGTTGGCATGTTACCGGTCTCGCCTCGGCCCCTGATAAAGCCGCCTTGATAACCGAGCAACCCCAAGGAAACCGACATAAACAATCGGCGTAATGACTAGTCCAATCACAACACATATTGTTCGTCTACGCCGACCAATATCAACGCTGTACCAAAGATAGCAGATGTCATCCCAAGTATTTAAATCGTCGGGATCGTTGCCGTTGGTTTTGGAGATGCCATCGCGCCCTAAGGTGTAAATCCCCAACTTGACCGTCTTGCCGTTTGCGCTCTTGAAATCTCGGATAGCTTGAAACGCATTGCCCCAGGGATCATGACGCGGGATATCGCCTAACACGTCGATTGCCGGGTCTTGGGCAGTGAGAGAGCCATCGAGCCATTTATTCACGACAGATTCGGAAACCACGGGCTGACGGTTGACTTCGGAAAGACTGTCGGCAACCTCAACGCGAGACTGTAGATACTCAGCTTGCCTCAAGGCAATCGCAAAGTTGTATGAGACCAAGGCGCTGGATTCCCAAGCGAACGCGAGGAAGTAAGCGACGCAGAATGCCGGAAAAAGTAGAAGTAGTCGTGAGAGACTGAACCGCATCGGCGGGTACGTATAGGATGGCCTTGATCACCCAACGGTTTTCTGTCAGACAAAGTGTCGCATATGCAGTTTAGTTTCCCCGCTTAGGCGACATCTCATTTATGGACACTTGTTGTATTATATGTGACTGCTTGGGTTTACAACAATCGAGGGGTCAAAAACATGACGCACCTGCCAACAGCTGCCCCAATTACCCTGTAACCCAAGGGCGGAAGGACTTGTCGATCGTGTCTTTTGACCACGGATCACACCGATGGCATGGATAGAAAATCAACTCGTCCGGAAACATCCGCGAGCGGCCGTTGAATGAAAGGCGAAGGCGTGCCCGAAGGCCCCCTGTAGCAATGCTGGGCGCGCGACTCGAACGGTCTAGTCATTTCCAGCAGAATCAACCACAGCGCCGTTGTGAACTTCAAGCCGCGTGACAAGCAATAGATCTACTATGCTAAACGAATCATCCTCAGTGTATACGACCAACGTCCGCCCCTTGGGCGAATGGGAAAGAAAATCAGCGTGTGGCACGTGGAGTTTTTCTCCATCGGCTAAATGAAGCGTGAACGGGCGAAATGGGCGCGCCTGATAGACGGCTCTTAATTGATCGATCGTCATATTCAAATTCTATAGCATATGAGATGAGTTAGTACACACACAACA
>CAWJNN010000097.1:0-18842 GCA_963844115.1 uncultured Planctomycetales bacterium
AATTCTGCGTGCGTCGATATTTCCACGCCCTGATGGCCGCCAAATTCGTGGCCGGGCACCAAGTGCTCGTGAAACTTGTGCGAATACTCGACCGCTTTGATTCCCAGAAAGACAAGCCCCAGCAGAATTGTGCCGCCAACGTATTGCACGATCCGGCCGTTCGACGTTTGTGCGCTGTGAACCGCGAGAGCCATCATGAGGCTGCTGAGCAAGAGAACCGTTGTATTGATGGTGCCCAGCGTCAGGCTTAAGTGCGAGCTGCCCTCTACGAAGGCCTCATGATAAAGCAAGCGGTAAACCATGTACCCGGCAAACATGCCGCCAAAGAACAGTACCTCAGTCGCTAAAAATAGCCAGGTGCCGAGTCGGGCCGCCTCGAACTGTTGTTCTGGCGTGTCGAAATGATGGGCAACGTGAGTCGTCGACATCGTTGTTTTTGTTTTTCCCTCAGGATGAGCCGAGGGCTGTGGGTTTTTCCTCTTCCTCGTATTCCATCAAAAATTCTTCGCACGGATCGTAGTCGTAGACGTCTCCCGTCACGACAGGTGTTTCCTCGAAGTTGAACGTCGGCGGCGGCGAAGGGGTTTGCCATTCCAAGCCCTTTGCCCGCCACGGATTTGGTCCGCTGCGTCTGCCGTACTTCAGCGACCAGATCAGGTAGACGAGTCGGAATCAGGTACCCTATTCCCAATAACGATGCGCCGGCCGAGGACATGACGTGGAGCACCTGGAATTCATCGGGATACGCATGATAGCGCCTCGGCATACCGAGATATCCCAACACAAATTGAGGAAAGAATGTCAGGTTGAAACCGAAGAAGATCATGGCTGCCGACACACGACCCCACCATTCCGGATACAAGCGACCGGTCATCTTCGGCCACCAGAAGTGGATGCCGCCCAGGTACCCCATCACGGCGCCGCCCACCATGATGTAGTGGAAGTGAGCGACGACGAAATAGGTGTCGTGGACGTGGACGTCGAGGCCGAGCGTCGCCAGAAACAGGCCCGTCAGGCCACCCATCGTAAACAGTCCGATGAAACCGAGCGCGTACAACATCGGCGTGGTAAGCGTAATCGCACCTTTGTAGAGCGTTGCCGTCCAGTTGAAGACCTTGATCGCCGATGGGATCGCGACCAGCATGCTGAGGATGGAAAACACCATGCCGGCGTATACCGACTGGCCGCTGGTAAACATGTGGTGTCCCCACACCAAGAATCCGAGCACGGCGATTGCCAGGCTCGAATAAGCGATGAATTTGTAACCAAACACCTTCTTGCGCGAAAAACAGGTAATGATTTCGCTGACCACGCCCATGCTGGGCAGCACCATGATGTAGACGGCCGGATGGGAATAGAACCAGAACAAATGCTGAAATAGCAGAGGATCGCCCCCCAGCGCCGGGTCGAAAATCCCCAACCCTAAGCCGCGTTCCAAGGCTACCAGTAACAGTGTGATCGCTATCACAGGCGTTCCCAGAACCATGATAATGCTGGTCGCGTAGTGCGCCCAAATGAAAAGCGGCAGCCGAAACCACGTCAGACCCGGCGCCCGCATCGTGTGAATGGTGACGATGAAATTCAGTCCGGTCAGGATCGAAGAAAACCCGGCGACAAAGATACCGAGTGCCATGATGATGACGTTCGTATTGGCGTAAGTGGTGCTGTAGGGCGTGTAGAAAGTCCAGCCCGTATCGACCCCGCCGGTGACCAGCGCCCACACCGAGAGCGTGCCGCCAATCATATAAATGTACCAGCTTGCCAGATTCAGTTTGGGAAACGCCAGGTCCTCGTGCACCGATCATCATCGGCACCAAAAAATTCCCCAAAACTGCGGGGATGGACGGAATGAGGTAAAAGAAAACCAACACAACGCCGTGCAGCGTGAACAGTTTGTTATAAGTTTCTGAAATAAGCAGATCGCCCTTGGGCGTCATCAGCTCCAAGCGAAACAATACCGCCGCCGCTCCTCCAACAAAAAAGAAGAGCGTGATCGAAATCATATAGAGAATTGCGATGCGCTTGTGATCGACGGTCAGCAACCAGGACCACACATTGTAATCGGCATTCAGATAATTGCGTCTCGGCGTTGCAACCGCCGGCGCTTGGGCAGTACTCATTGTGGCACGCCTTTCGTATCGGCCTCGCCTGCTGCGTCGGGTGCGGAGTTATCCGGTGTTGAGTTCGTGGCAGTTTCGTCGGCAGGAGCATCTTCCGATGGCAAGGATTTGAGGTAGGCGACCAGTTGAAACATTTGCTCTTCGCTGATTTGCCCCTCGTAGCTCGGCATGATCTGCTGGTACCCAGCGACTATTTTCGCTCCGGGCCGCAGAATGGACTCGCGAACGTACTGGTCGTCGGCAATCATCCGGCGCCCGTCGGTTAGCTGTGTCGGCCGGCCCAGGATCCCAACCAGCGACGGGCCACGCATCTTCTCGGACTGGCCGTGACACGTAACGCAACGGAGTTGAGTAAAAAGCAGTTCACCGCTTACTTCGGGCAGCTCGTTCAGTTGCGCCACCCGCCAGCCAGTCCGCGTATTCGGCAGGTTCCATCACCGTCACATAGCCCCCCATCTGCGAGTGACTCGTTCCGCAGTACTCAGCACAGAACAAGTAATAGCGCCCGGGTTTGGTCGCCTTGAACCACATCGTCGTATAGCGATTCGGCAAAACGTCTTGCTTTACGCGAAACGCCGGAATGTAGAAACTGTGTATCACGTCTTCCGAAATCATCTTCAGCCGGATCGCTCGACCCGTGGGTACGTGCAGTGCGTTGATCTCCTGCTTGCCGTTCGGATGCTGGATCTTCCACATCCACTGTTTCCCGACGACGTAGATCTCTTCCGCATCGACCGGCGGTTGATGCATCTCGAAATACAACACCGCACCCCAGACAAACATCACCATCGTCAGGATGAACGGTATGACGGACCACGAAATCTCTAACAGGATGCTGGTCGGAGGGTTCGCTCGATTGACGTTCGAGTGGCGGCGGTAGCGGACGACGAAGAACAGAATCAGGAAACATACCAGCAGCGTAAAGAACGCCGAGACGGCCAGCAGGAACGCATAAAGTGTATCCACCCGACTCGCCATTTCGGCTGCCTGCTCGGGTAGTAATCTAAAGTCCGTTTCCATCGTGTGTGGCGCTCAGCTGCTGACGGGCGGCGCACTGGCCGCAAATGTCGCTTGTCTTTCCCTACGCAGCAGGTACCCGACCCCGCCACAAATTGCGAGGCAGGTAAACAAGCCAAAAACTTGGGTCAGACGGGTAATTGCCAATCCGTACTTTCCGGTGAGCGGGTTGTAGCGGAAGCACAGCAGCAGAACCTGATCGGTTGGCGTTCCAATTTCTCCTTGGGTTGCTTCCACCAAAGCCATCCGTAGATCGCGAGCGGAGAAGTCGACGCCAGCCAGGTAGCGCGAGATCCGCCCGTCCGGCGTGATGATCAGGATGCCAGCTGCGTGTGCGTATTGACCAGATTGCTCGTCCCAGCGATAGCGAAAGCCGACGGCATCCGTAAGCTTGCGGACCTCATTTTCGTCACCGGCGGTGAAGAACCGCCAGCCTTCTCCCGTGCCCGATTCACCGTAACGCCGCAACGCGGTTTTTTTGGCTTGTGCGGCGAGCTCAGGACCTTCGCGTGGGTCGAAACTAACGATAACGACGTCAAAATCTTCGCCTACCCGCAACTGCATCGTGTTTAGCGTGCGGATCAGCGAATCCATAGTGACGTGGCAAAGCATGGGGCACTGGTAGTAAACGAGATTCAAGACTATCGGCTTGTCGCCCAAGCAGTCTCCGAAGCGAACGGCTTCACCTCGCTCATTGACCAACGTTACATCCAGCGGCAGAGCTGCGTCCAATTGCGGCTGAAATCCGATATCGGTTGGCAGGCTATTCGCCGTTGTCGACTTCTTGTTTTCCGGCACTGCTGACCAGACGAACCAGGTGGCGCCGGCGATTAAGGCTGCGCAGCCCACGGTGGTGAGCCAGACGAAAGTACGCCACGAAGGCCCGTTGTTTTGAATACGATTTATCGTCGCCGCTTCTTGGGACCTCATGATTGGTCACTCCCTTTACTACGGTCCTTCACTGGGCTCTGGGACGCCTGCGAATCTTCAGCCATGATCTCTATCGCGCGCTGAATCGGGATTCGCGCAGTGTTTCGCTCGAGGTCAATCCATTCGTAGCTGCTTAATTCGCGCTCCTCGCGCTGGCGAAGCTTGCGCAATTCCATTGGCTGGTCGGCATCAAGGCGTGGTGATGGCAGCGGGCTGGCGGTTGGAGGTAATGCCGTCGTCGGTGGCTCGGTTGGCTCGTTACGTATGAGGACGCCTCCGAACCATGTCACTAGTAGCATAGCAGCGACTACCACAACGGCCAGCGCAGCGCCGATTTGAAAAACTCGGCCGGCATTGACCGCTTCTTGTTCGTGGCCGAGTCGCACGGCTTCCTCAAAATCTGATTTACGCTGTTCTATCATGTGATTGTTGATTCGAGCGATAATGTTGGTTCCATCACCCTGCGGCTCGCGGCGTCGCTTGAAGCAGCCCTTCATCGGCCAACGTGGCCTGAAGTCTGCGCACGAAGATCGCCACCCACAGCCCGCCGACTGCAAATGGGGCGACAACTGTCGGCCACGCGACATTTTGTAAATTTTCCGAAAGGGATGGCGCGATAAGCCAAAATGTTTCGATTAACTGCGCCAGCAGTAGCAAGACCGCGATGCTCGCCAGGCGGCGCGGTCGCCGTTTCTGCTCGCGCGAAAGCAGCAATAGGAATGGCACAACAAAATGCAAACCGACAAGCGTCACAGTAACGAGCGGCCAACCGCCAGCTGCACGCCGCACATACCAAGACACCTCCGCTGGAATATTTCCCGACCAGATGATCAAGAACTGCGAGAACGCAAAGTAGACCCAGATCATCAGGAAAGCGAGTAACAAATTGCCCAAATCATTGAGAATCTGCCCGATCCGAACGTTCTCGCCTCGTGGCATCTTCAGGGTGAGACTAATCGCGAGGGCCACAAGTCGCCAGGGCCGCCAAAACTCCGCCGACCAGCACCGTGGCGCCATAGATCGTGGAATACCACTCCGGCTCCAGCGACATACCCCAGTCGAAGGCGGCAAACGTCGTGGCCAATACAACAAACATCATGGCAAACGCCGACAATCGACGCGGAAGGCGCGCGTTGCCCGTCGTCGTTCCTGTGCGCACGGCGATCCAGCCGCACGCTAGCCAGAGAGCAAAATAGAGTCCGGCACGTGCGAGGAAAAATCCTGTTTCCAGGTACACTTCGCGAAACGCCGCATGATGCGACGTACTCTCGCCGGCAGTCTCGGCCCACGGGAAAATGTCTCTCAGGCCCAGCGCAACTGGCAGAAAGAGCAATGCAGTCAGTGGCATTGTCGCGATACCGGCTCGCAAGTAGGGCCATGTCGAATTACCCCAGTTGCTTCGGACGAGGTTCCGCAAAAGTGCAATTGCCAGAAACCCGATGCTAATCTTCCACCAGAACAGATAGCCAACCAGATAGCCGCGAAAAAACGCGCGTCGGTCGACAAGAAAAGCAACAGCGCACACCGCAGCAGCCGCCAGCCCGACATAAAGGCTACGCTTCTGCCATTGCTCGAATCGTTCTATGATCGCGCCGTTGTCCATTCCGTTCAATTACTTTCTCGCGCTGCGTCTTCTGTTTGTCCCGCTGCGGTATCGAGTTCTTGCAGGTCCTGCGCCGACAGTTCATCGCGCAATGCATGTTGACTCAATTGCAAAGCGCGGACATAGGCGACAATCGCCCAGCGATCCGCTACAGGTATTTGATCTCGGTAATCGGGCATACGACCGTACCCATTCGTTATGACGTCGTAGATGTAGCCGACCGACTGCGCGCGTAAACGCTCGGTGTGAAACGACGGTGGTCGTGGAAATCCGCGGCGGACCACCATGCCATCTCCGGTACCGACGCGATCATGGCAGGCCGCGCAAAAGATGTTGAATCGTTCGCGACCGCGCGAAAGAAAATCAACGGTGACCGGACGCGGAAACTTTTCGGCCAGTTTGCCGTCCACCTTTCCTTCGTAGAAATGGTCATCGATCCGCAGTTGACCACGCGCCACTGTGCCTTTGACCAACGGTCGCGAGGCCAGCCCGTCCTGGAAGAAACTGCTCGCCTCGAGCGGATCGACTCTCGGCTGATCGCGCATGCTACCCGCGTTGCAACCAGCGAGGATGGCCGCCAAGGCAAACACGAGATTAGACCGCGGGCACATCGCTGACCTCCTTCGCTCCGGTCGTGGCCAATAGTGCGCGGACTGTCGAGGCATCAAACTTTTCGTCGCGCACTTCGATGCACAGAAAAAATCCATCTCGCGACGCGCGGCGAAAATGTGGCATGGCAAATAGTGGATGGTGTGGCCGCGGCAACCCGTTAAGTGCCAGCATTCCCAACACGGCGGCAAAGGCAGCCACAAGAATCGTCGTCTCAAACGTTACGGGCATGAACGAAGGCCAACTGTTGAGCGGACGACCGCCAACGTTAAGCGGATAGTCTATGACCGTGATCCAGTACTGCATTGCAAAGCCCAAAAGGCAACCAGCGATACCGCCGCACAACACGATTAAGGAAAGGTAGGTACGACGAAAGCCGATCGCACGGGCCAGTCCGTGGACCGGATACGGCGAATAAGCATCAAGCTGCCGATAGCCCGCCTGGCGCGCCTGCCTGGCCGCCCGCACAAGCACCCGCGCGTCGTCGTATTCAGCCAGGATGCCGTAGATTTCAGTTGTGTCGCTCAATGTTCGCCCCCATTCGTTTCGTCAACCAACTCCTGCATTTCAAAGATCGAAATCATGGGCAGCAACCGCAAGAACAGAAACAACAGCGCGGCAAACAATCCGATCGTTCCCAGGAACGTCGACCAATCCCAAAAAGTTGGCTCGTACATTCCCCAAGATGACGGCAGATAGTCACGATGCAGGCTGACGACCGTAATGATGAAACGCTCCAGCCACATACCGACGTTGATAATGAGCGAGATCAGAAACAGCAACGGCGTATTGCCTCGTACCGCGCGGAACCACAGCAACTGTGGTATGGCGACGTTGCAGGCGATCAGTAGCCAGTACCAGGTCGCATACGGCCCTTGAAAGCGATTCATGACCAGGAATTCTTCCGCCGGGTGACCGCTATAGAACGCTATGAAGATTTCCATCAAGTAGCCATAGGCGACGATCAACCCGGCTACCAGCATGACCTTGGCCATATTGTCCAGGTGTCGATCGGTTACGAAGTCTTTCAAGCCGTAGAAGAACCGCAGCGGAATCGCGAGTGTCAGTACCATCGCAAAGCCGGAAAAGATTGCACCGGCCACGAAATAAGGTGGAAAGACAGTCGTATGCCAGCCTGGAATAATGCTTACGGCAAAATCAAAGCTGACTACCGTATGCACCGAAACAACCAGTGGAGTGGCGAGCGCCGCCAACAGCAAGTACGCGCAGTTCGTAGCGCAGCCAGTGTCGCGCCGAACCGTTCCAGCCCATAGCCAGAATGCCATAAGCGACTTTTGCGAAGGGTCTTTTGGCACTGTCGCGTAATGTCGCCAGGTCCGGAATCAAGCCGACATACCAAAACAACAAAGATACGGTTGCGTAAGTGCTGACTGCAAATACGTCCCACACCAACGGACTACGAAACTGCGGCCAGGCACCCGTCGTGCTGGGGTAGGGCATCAAGTAATAAAAGCGATCCGGCCTCCCCATATGGATCAAGGGAAACAAACCAGCACAAGCCACCGCGAACAAGGTCATGGCTTCGGCAAAACGATTGATTGAAGTTCGCCACTTTTGACGCAGCAACAGCAGGATTGCCGAAATCAAGGTTCCCGCGTGACCGATGCCGACCCACCACACAAAGTTGACGATGGCAAAGCCCCACGCCACCGGCATGTTGATGCCCCAAATACCGGTACCGCAAGAAACAAATAACCGACTGAGGCAAACAGCAGCATTACGAAAGAGAACGCAATGGCAAATCCGAGATACCAACCCAGCGGGGTCCGCTGGGTGAGCACAATCGCGCCGATCTTGTCGGTAACCGAACGGATATCTTGTCCGGGGCCGACGATCGGCTGCTTCCTGCGTTCTTGTCGTGTCGAATCGCTAGCCATGATGCTCGGAGGTGTTCTGCGAATGCTCGGCCAGTTTCGGATTGGGGTTACGAATCGCAGCCTGATAACTTGTCCGCGGACTCGTGTTGAGCTCTTCCAGCAGGACGTAGTTGAGCGGGCTGTGGTGAGCGTGATGAATTTGACTTTCGCTGTCGTTCAAATCACCGAACACAATCGCTTGCGTCGGGCAGGCCGACTGACAGGCTGTGACCACTTCGCCGTCGCGAATTGAACGGTCTTCCTTTTCGGCATCGATGCGCGCCGCGTTGACACGCTGGACGCAATACGTGCATTTTTCCATAACGCCTCGGCTACGGACCGTGACGTCGGGGTTTTGCAACATCTGCAACGTGGGGAACTCTGCCAGCGGCTCGTTGTAGTGCAAAAAATTGAATCGTCGAACCTTGTAGGGGCAATTGTTGGAACAATAGCGCGTTCCGACGCAGCGGTTGTAGGTCATCTCGTTGATGCCCTCAGGGCTATGCGTCGTGGCCGCCACCGGACAGACGACTTCGCAGGGTGCCCGCTCGCAGTGCATACAAGGAAGCGGCTGAAAATAGGTTTCTGGGTTTTCCGGCTCGCCCGTATAGTAGGTGTCAATACGCAACCAATGCATTTCACGGCCCACGGCGACTTGCTGTTTGCCGACGATGGGAATATTGTTTTCCGCCTGGCAAGCCACGACGCAGGCGTTGCAACCGATGCACGCGGTCATGTCGATGGACATGCCCCACTTGTATCCTTCGTAGGGAATATCGGGCAGCAACGACGCGTCCCCGCCGGCATGTTCAGAGTGCATGAACGGCGGATGCTCAGGATTTGCCGCCAGTTCCTCCGCGCTTCCGGACCGAATCAAATCGTGGCCGTCCAAGAGATGGTGAAGTTGCGTGCTGGCCAGCGGGTAAGTCTCGCCGGTCGGCTTGAGCGTTACATCATCGACAATCCAGGCGGCGTCTGCAGGCCGCAACGGATAGACGTCGACACCGACATTATCGCCGACTCGACCACAATGCTGGCGACCGTAACCGATGTGCGCCGTAACCACGTTGTTGGCTTGACCTGGTAGTGTCCAGATCGGCATGCGCACCTTGCGGCCGCTCGCGGTGAGTACAACGACGTCACCATTCTTCAATTGCATTTTGTCGGCCGTCGCCGGACTGATTAGGGCGGCGTTGTCCCACGTCAGCGCAGTAAACGGCCTGGGAAGTTCCTGCAGCCAGCCGTTGTTCGCCATCTGACCGTCGTGCACAGAAGGGTCAGGTCGCAGCGCCAGCGTAAAGTTCTCGTCTGCGATTCCCTTCTCTTTGTCCGCCAGTTTCAGCTGCGACGCAAAATCTGCTCGAAATCGAACCGCGATCGTTTCCTGCTCGGTATTTGGAATGACCCCATCGTGCACCCACGTTTGCCAGTTGTCGTCAATGCCTTTGTCGCCATGCCGTGCTTTCCAATAGTCTCGAACGATATCATAGGATGTGGGGCCGACTTGGCCTGACAATGCCGCCAAACAGTTCATAGGCGCTACGGCCATCGTAGAGCGGAGCGATCAATGGCTGCTGAATCGTTGCGGTTCCGTCAAACGCCCGGATATCGCCCCAAGTTTCCAGGTAATGCACATCGGGAACATGCCAGTCGCACAGCCGGGAAGTTTCGTCTTCGTACAAGGCCATGATGCACGCGGTAGGGAACCTTGAGCATCGCTTCGGAGAACAACAAATCGCCCGGCGCCGTGTAAACGGGGTTTCCACCGAGAATGAACAGCATCTCGACTTCGCCGGCCTGCATGTCGTTGGACAGTTGCTGCAGCGAGTGAAGTCCTGTGGGCGGACTAACCTCTACGGGCTCTATGTAACGAACCGTTTTACCAATAGCTCCGAGTTGCTGGTTAATCGCGCACGCTAACGCGTGGATTTCGGGTGGTTGCCACATACCGACCGCCACCAGTGCCGAACCGCCATCGCTAACCCGATAGTTTTGCAAGTCGTCCACAAGTGTTTCGAGCCATTCGGCTGGCACCGCAGCGCTTGCGTCATTCGGCGCCTCGATCCCAGCAACTCCCAATCGCGCGGCAATGGTCTGGGAAAGTAGCAGAATCTCGCGCGGGTCGAGCGGCAAACGATGGTCGGCCTTTGCCCCGGTGAGCGTTGGTGAGCTCTCGACCGCGTAGAGACGGCTCATCCCATGCGGGTCACTGCCTGCGGCCGGACGGCGACGCGACGTGAATTCGCGAGCGTATCGCAACCTGGCAGGCCCAGTTGCCATGAAGTCGGCGTCGAGCGACAGGATAACGTCCGCTTTGCCGAAGTCGTAAATCGGTGTTACAGCACGATCGAAGGCCAGCTGACTACCACGGTGGATATTGGTTTGGTCGATCGGGTCGTAGATGTGCCAGCGAGCTTCCGGATAGTCGGCCAACAGACGCTGGAGTTGACTTCCAAGCGTTGGCGAAGTGACCGTTTCGGTCAGTATTCGCAGGCCCGCGCCCTTCGCGGCTCGCTGAGCCTGCAACCGAGGCTGGAGATCGCGCAGAAATAAATCCCATGTCTTGATTTGACCGCGATAGTTCGTCGTTTGCGCTCGGTCTGGATCGTACAGGGTTAACACCGACGCCTGAGCCATCGAATCGCTCGCGCCCAGGTTGGACGGATGTTCCGGATTGCCATCGACTTTCGTTGGCCGGCCCATGTGGCTTTCCACCAAGAGCCCACTGGCGAAACCAGAAACAGGCATAGCCGTGGCGAAAAAGAGCGGCTTGCCGGGCACGATCCGCTCAGGCTGGCGAACGTAAGGTACGATCTTTTCATTCGTAATGTCCGATGTACAGCCACTCAAACCGGCGAGCGCCAGTGACGCCGCCATTAACGTGAGAAACTCGCGACGACTTACTCCATCATCCCAGCGGTCCGCTGTATCGGGAAACTCACGAGCCAGATACTCGCGAAACTCCGACGTCTCGGCCAGCTCGTCTAACGCTCGCCAGTACTTCTTGCCGGACAAACCGCCCAGTTTGCGCCGCACATGATCGAGTTGCTGAGGGTCTTTTCGCGGCATGGCTTTCAATACTTACGACAAGGAATACGAACAACAGTGTGGTGTCGGCGGGCGTGGCGAGCGGTCAGTAATGGCAAACAGAACAGTTGGTTTTGGATTGCACGTCGTACAATTTGATCAACTCATCGGCACTTGGCGTCTCATCCGTCGGCTGCCAGTCGAACGCAAACACGTCTTCGCGCGGACGAATGTATTTCTCTGGATTCCGATGACAGTCCAGACACCATCGCATCTGCAACGAGTGTTCCCGCCACATCAACGGCATTTCGTTAACCGGCCCGTGGCAAGTTTCACAGGAAAATCCCTTCTTCAGATGAATGCTGTGATTGAAGTGGGCGTAATCCGGCAAATCATGAACCCGCGACCATTGAAGCGGTTTGCCGGTGCGGTAGCTTTCGCGAACCGGTTCCAGCATGGGACTGTCCGTAAAAAGCTGTGAATGACAGTTCATGCAGGTCTTGGTCGGTGGGACGTTGGCGAAGTAGGAATCTTCGACACTGGTATGGCAGTAACGGCAATCCAAGCCGATGTCACCTACGTGATGTTTGTGGCTAAACGGCACCGGCTGCTCGCGAATGACACCTGCCTCCGTGTAATACGGCGAGCGAACATAAATCGCTCCCAATGCGATGATCCCAGCCACGAAAAAGACGGCCCCGAAAATACTCATTCGGGAGATCGTGTTCATGCTGGGGTGAAAGATTTGCGGCATGCTGCCGTCCGGCGGCTTGATGAATTTGATTAACGAGTTGGTTGGTTTTAGGGCATCATACGTCCGGTCTCAAGGTAGCGACGCGGCCCAATACGCCATGTTAAGACTGCGTAAACAGCGCGATTCATCGCGCGGCGTCAATGGTCAGCGTTTGAGCCGTCCCATGGTTCGCACGCGGCTCAATCCGCCATCAATCGAGAACACTTCGCCTGTTACCCAGTCGTTCTTTGGGTCGAGCAGCCAGGCGATGAGCGACGCCACATCTTCCGGCTCACCGAGGCGACCCAGCGCATGCATCGCGATTGATGCTTCGGCCGACTTGGGGTTGCTCCAGATGCGCTCGGTCATCGGTGTCTTCACCAGACCAGGCGCGACGGCATTGAACCGAAGTCCTCGCGCTGCGTAACTTGCCGCCGCCGATTGAGCCAGTCCAATAACGCCGGCTTTGGCAGCAGCAATAGCCTCGTGATTGGCCAGTCCTAGCCGAGCAGCAGCGGACGACATCAGCACCACCGAGCCTCCGTCCCGCATCGTTTTGGCAGCAGCTCGAACCGTCGCAAACGCGGATGTGAGATTCAATGCGATCGTCTGCGACCACTCATCCTCACTTGTCAAATGGGCTGGCTTGAGGAGGACCGATCCGACGCAATTCACGACGCCATGCAGGCCGCCCAACTGGTCGTGGCCATGCGTGAGACACGCTTCGACGGCCGCGATTTTGGTCGCATCAAGCTCGTAATACGGTGCATCAAGCTCCTGCGCTAGAGCTACAAGTTTCTCAGGTGTGTGGCCTGCGATTAACAATCGGTACCCGCCCGCCGTAAGCAGTCGGGAAACGGCAGTGCCAATGCCACCGGTGGCGCCCAGCACGGCAATGGCAGGTCGCTGGGATTCCAGGTTCATCGCAATCCGACACTCCTTTTCTTATTTGATGTACGCCACGGATTTATAGCCCAGAAGCCTCGAAAAACAAGACGCCAGAAGGAGTTAATTAGAATTCGTCGTGATTCGCAAAAACCATGACTTGCAACGCTTGGAATGCCAATCCTGTGCAAGGTGGCGTCCGCTTTGAGTACTTTGCGGACAAAATGCCGGAAAGCGGTGCTGGTCCCACCGAGCGAGTTTCCTACAGTTCGATTGACAGGTGATGCTTGGGCATTGCCGTAATTCAAAATCGACTTAAACGGGAGACTTCTATCATGGCGACCACGACTCACACGACCAATTGGCCAGATCTAGCGATTGGCCTGTACGACAAGCTGACGGGGCGAGATGCGGAGATCGCGTATCGGTTCGAGGATTTTCAGCTGGAAATCCCCAGCTCAACCAGCCCCGACGCCGAACACGCACGCTGGAAGATGAATGGCACCTTAAAAATCGCCACGCGCAATGGTGCCAGTCATGAGGAATGAAATGGCGTTCGCCGAACTTTCGCTGCTGGCGGACATAAACATTGACGCGAACGGTAAGCTGGTACACGTTTCGGCAGAAGGCAATCACATTTGCGTTGAAGTCCCCGACTTGGCGACCGGGTTGGACCTATTCTGGCTCGGTTCGCCAAGGGGCTTCGGCGTCTCTCGTGTACGGGCTATCGCAGATTCCCTCGACCGACTACGGCTGCACCTGACTCTGAATGTGCGGGGAAGCCAGCTGGCGCGAATCGGTCATAGAACAAACGGCTCATGGCTTACCCTCGTAGGACTCAAACGATGCCAAATCCGCCCGTTGATCCTCTTGCAGTCAATTTTGGGGCGGAACAAAACGACAATCTAACCTATCCAGGGCGCGGCCGTGGTTAGCTATACCGTAAGAGCGTATCCTTTCGTCGTAGCGATCGCTCATTCTATACCTTGCGTGAGCGAACGGCTCGCGGCGCCTGGTGCCGGCCAACCGATAGGCGGCAACGCCTGGCACGCAGCACGTCTGGCGCTGTTCCTGTCGTGGTCTTGTTTGGGACTGCTGTCACGCGCCTTGCACTGCAACGCGGGTCGACCGGAATTGTGGGTTATGTTGCCGTGCGATTGAACTCCCCGGCACGGGCGTAAACCCTGGTCATTTCGCATGTTCCGCCTTTACTACCAATGGAGGCGAACATGAGCCAAGTGCTGCTGGAGCCCAGATCAACTGCACCGGGCGCTGAGCCGACGAACCCACTCTCTGGTTCGCGCTCGGGCCCAGAGTTCCGTCGTGACCCAACATTAACCTTGATCGGCTGCAAGGTCTTGATGGCGCTCACAGGCGTGGGCCTCTTGGGTTTCGTCAGCTTCCACATGCTGGGCAACCTGCAGATTTTCCTCGGTCAGGAAAAGCTGAACGCCTACGCGGCGTTTCTCAAGGGCATGCCCGTCCTGCTGTGGATCGCTCGTATCGGGCTATTGGTGATTTTTGTCTCCCATATCGTGCTGGCGATATACATCAAGCGTATCAATCGAGCCGCCCGACCGGTGCGTTACGTTTTCGAGGACACGGTCCAAGCCACGCTTGCATCGCGGACCATGATGCTCAGCGGGTTGACGATTCTGGCTTTCGTCATCTATCACCTTTTGCATTTCACACTCGGCATAACCAATCCAGATCACCATGTCCTGATCGACGCACAGGGCCGACATGACGTCTACTCGATGGTCGTGCTCGGTTTTCAGAACATCTTCATCTCGGCGACGTACATCGTGGCCATAGCGTTTCTTGGGCTGCATCTCAGCCACGCGACCTCCAGCATCTTCCAGACACTCGGATTGGGTGGTCCACTGCGGCGACGGCTGATCCATCGCGCCGGGCTTGGGATAGCTGCCGCCATCGTCGTTGGCAATTGTTCGGTACCCTTGGCCGTCTTATTCGGCTTTGTGACTTTGCCTTCTGGAGTGTCACGATGAGACTTGATGCCAAAATACCCTCCGGACGGCTGTCAGAAAAATGGGATCGGCATCGTGCCGAATTAAGTCTGGTCAGCCCCGCCAACAAGCGCAAATTCCGTGTGCTTGTCGTTGGTACTGGCCTCGCTGGTGCGTCTGCCGCCGCTTCGCTGGCAGAACTGGGCTACAGCGTCGACGCTTTTTGCTTCCACGACTCCCCGCGCCGCGCTCACAGCATCGCAGCCCAGGGGGGTATTAATGCCGCCAAGAACTATCAGAACGACGGTGACAGCGTCTGGCGTCTTTTTTACGACACCATTAAAGGTGGTGATTTTCGCTCGCGCGAAGCCAACGTTTACCGCCTGGCCCAAGTCAGCAATCACATCATCGATCAATGTGTCGCTCAGGGCGTCCCGTTCGCTCGTGAGTATGGCGGCCAGCTTGCGAATCGATCTTTCGGCGGTGCCCAGGTGTCGCGAACTTTTTACTGCCGCGGCCAGACGGGACAGCAACTTCTGTTGGGCGCCTACTCGGCACTGAGTCGCCAGATCAGCGCGGGTCAGGTTGCGATGCACCCACGAACTGAGATGCTGGACCTGGTGATCATTGACGGCCGAGCGCAGGGTATTGTGACCCGCGACCTTGTCACGGGCGGAATCCGGTCCTGGTCCGGCGATGCCATCATCCTGGCGACGGGCGGGTACAGCAACGTTTATTACCTGTCCACAAATGCCAAGGCCAGTAACGTAACGGCGACCTTCCGCGCCTACAAGCGCGGCGCTGCGTTCGCGAACCCCTGCTTTACCCAAATTCATCCGACCTGCATTCCCGCCAACGATCGGAATCAATCAAAGTTAACCTTGATGTCCGAATCGCTGAGAAACGACGGACGCATTTGGGTTCCCAAGAGACTGGGGGACAGGCGAACCGCGCAAGAGATCCCGGACGACGAGCGCGACTACTACCTGGAGCGCAAGTACCCCAGCTTTGGGAACCTGTCGCCGCGCGACATCTCGTCGCGAGCGGCGAAGGAGGTCTGCGACCAGAATCGAGGCGTTGGTCCCAGCGGACGTGGGGTTTACCTCGATTTTCGTGATGCCATCCGGCGAGTCGGCAAGCCGGCTATTGCGCAACGTTACGGCAACCTTTTTGACATGTACCAACGAATTACCGGAGAAGATCCGTATGACGCGCCGATGCGGATCTACCCCGCGCCGCATTATTCGATGGGTGGTTTGTGGGTGGACTACAACCTGATGAGTACGATTCCCGGCTTATTTGTGATCGGAGAAGCGAATTTCTCCGATCACGGCGCCAACCGTCTGGGGGCTAGTGCGCTGATGCAGGGACTGGCTGACGGATACTTCATTTTGCCGTACACCGTCGGCGATTACCTGGCCAGAGTTGGGCCGCGAACCGAGTCGATCGATTCGGCCGAATTCCGGGCAGCCGAGGAAAAAATCCACGCGGATACAAAAAAACTGCTTTCGATCAGCGGCAGGCGGACCGCCGATGACTTCCATCGCCAACTTGGTGAATTAATGATTGAAAATTGTGGTATGTCGCGCGACAAGGACGGCCTGCAAACCGCCCTCCAGCAGATTCCGTCTATCCGCCAGGAGTTCTGGCAGAACGTTTCGGTGCCCGGCGATGACGAAGGCTTGAACAGCGCGCTGGAAAAGGCAGGTCGCGTCGCCGATTTCCTCCACTTTGCTGAAGTGATGTGCTACGACGCCTTGGCGCGGGACGAATCTTGCGGCGCGCACTTTCGCGTGGAACACCAGACCGCCGAGGGCGAAGCCGTACGCGACGACGAAAGCTTCTGTCACGTGGCGGCGTGGCAGGCCAGCGGTAGCTACAATCCGCCCGTCCTGCAGGCCGAACCGCTGAAGTTCGAATCCGTCCAACTGACCCAGCGTAATTACAAGTAGAGCGACGATCGATGAACCTGCGACTCCACATTTGGCGGCAGAATCGCCCGGAGCAGCACGGCGGGATGGTGGTCTATCCGATGGCCGGTCTCAGCCCGGACCTGTCCATCCTCGAAGTGCTGGATCAACTGAACGAACAGCTGATGACCGAAGGTGAGGAACCCGTGGCGTTTGATCACGATTGCCGGGAGGGCATCTGCGGCAGCTGTGCGATGGTGATCAACGGCATAGCCCATGGACCCCAGCGGGGCACCACCACCTGTCAGACTTACCTGCGCAGCTTCAAGGACGGCGCTGACCTTTATCTGGAGCCGTTCCGAGCTGCTGCATTTCCAGTGGTTAAAGACCTGGTTATCGACCGCAGCGCACTGGACAGAATCATTCAGGCGGGCGGTTACATTTCGGCGAACACCGGTGGAGCCCCGGACGGAAACGCATTGCTCGTAGCTCAACAAGACGCCGAATCAGCCATGGACGCCGCAGCCTGCATCGGGTGCGGAGCCTGCGTTGCGGCCTGTAAGAACGCGTCCGCCATGCTGTTTACAGCCGCCAAGGTTTCTCACCTGGCCAGCCTGCCTCAGGGAGCTCCCGAGCGTACGGCCAGGGCCCAGCGAATGGTCGCCGCCATGGACGCTGAAAAGTTTGGAAGCTGCACCAATCAGGCGGAGTGCCAGGCGGTCTGCCCCAAGGAGATTAGCGTCGACTGGATCGCCAAACTGAATCGTGAACACATCACTGCCACGATCACCGGTCGCAAAGCCGGTTGAGATGGCTCGTTATAGGAACAACTGACATGAGCACTGCAACAACGCAACAAGTGTTTGGTCACTTCCGACCCAAACGGCTCGACGTGCTGCTGCTCTTCGGTGGGTTGTCGTTGTTGACCCTGTTTGTCGGCGGTTGGTTCACGATGCTTGGCATGGGCGAGTGGTACGACAGATTAAACATTCCATCATGGCAGCCGCCGGGATGGGCATTCACGCCCGTCTGGATGCTGATCCTTGGCTTGCTGGCGGTCGCAACCTGGCTGATGGCCCGCGACGGCATACAACGAACGGGGGTTGGCTTCGCGCTGTTTCTTTACAGCATCCAGTTGCTGTTGAACGCCGGTTGGTCGCTAATTTTCTTCACGCTACGTTCCCCGGATTGGGCCCTTTTCGAGTTGGTTGTACTGCTGGGCGTGTTGATCGGAATGATGATCGCCTACGGCCGCATCTCCGAGGCTGCCGCCTGGTTGCTTGGGCCCTATGTTGGCTGGGTCTGCTTCGCAATGGCCATCAACATTTGGATTGTCATCAACAATTAAACATGAGGGAGCGGAAAGATGAGCACCGAGGAGAACAGAGTCGCACTGATAACCGGCAGTGGCCGGCGCCGTGTCGGAAACGTTGTGGCGCACTACCTGGCCGAACGTGGTTATTCGATTGCCTTGCATTATCATTCGTCCGCCGATGCGGCCCGTGTAGCTGTTGAAGAGATGTCGGGCGTCGGCGCCGAATGCGAGGCATTTCAAGCCAACGTCGCCGTCGAATCCGACGTGGATCGCATGTTCACGGACGTGCTCGAGCGGTTTGGCCGGCTGGATGTATTGGTTACCACGGCCTCGGTTTGGAGCGCCGTCGCCTTGGAAGAACTGAGTGCCGATGACCTGTGGCGCGACTTCAACGTCAACACGCTGGGCACCTTTCTGTGCGCCCGCCGGGCCGGTTTAGCAATGGTCAAGCAGCCCGAGGGCGGTGCGATCATTACGATTGGCGACTGGGCTATCCAGCGACCCTACCTCGATCACAGTTCTTATTTTGTTTCCAAGGGCGCGATCCCCACGCTGACTAGAGCTCTGGCCGTCGAATTGGCCCACCGCAACCCCAAGGTTCGCGTCAACTGTATCCATCCGGGTCCTGTCATGTTCCCGCCGGACGCCAACGAACAAGAGCGCCAGCAAATGGTTGATTCCACGCTCGTCCAACTTGCCAACTGTCCCGAAAGCGTCGCCAGCGCAGTGCAGTCATTCATTGACAATCCATTTATCACGGGTACCTGTCTCCCCGTTGACGGCGGACGGTCGATCTTTGCGGCAGAGTCCACGTCGCGGGGCCGCCCAATTTGATACAATCTGCCACAG
>CAWJNN010000098.1:0-31919 GCA_963844115.1 uncultured Planctomycetales bacterium
CGCAGATTCAAAAAGATATTGTCAGAATACTGAACGTGCCGCCGGCCGAAGAGCGTGTTGAAATTTACCTATTCGGTTCTCGCGCCGCATACGATCGTTACCTAAAGCAGTGGTACCCAAACGTACCCTACCGTCGGGCGCTCTACGTGAAGAATAAGGGGCCGGGAATTGTGCTGGCCTATAACTCGAGCAGTCTTCCTATCGATATGCGGCATGAATGTACGCACGCGCTGCTGCACGCGTCGCTGCCCATGGTCCCTCTGTGGCTCGATGAAGGCCTTGCTGAATACTTCGAGAATCCAGTAGAAAACCGAACCGACGGAAGTCCCCACCGAAGTGGAATGGTGTGGAGCATTCGGCTAGGTCAGATTCCATCGATCACTCGACTGGAGGCGAAACGAGATTTGAGTGAAATGGGGCGCCGCGAGTATCGAGCCGCCTGGGCGTGGGTCCACTTCCTGTTGCACGGCCCACCGGAAGCACATGATGAGGCTCGTACGGTACTTGTCGGATATCCGGTCGCTAACGCCGCCCGGGCAATTTAGCGAGCGGCTCGGACGGCGAGTTGAAGATTCGCACACCAAGCTGGTCCGACACTTCAAGTCGCTAGATTAGTGCTGCGCTGGCGTTGGCATGACGTCCGTAGCTGGATTCGCAAGAATTCCGATCATGCTGACAATCTGAATTCTTGCGAATCCAGCTACGAGAATGTTGGACGGTATTTCCTTCCGTTGCATTGCCTTCCGTTGCTGGCCGTGATTCTGTGTTACATTACCGGTATGTGTTTACCAGGTACGAAACCTCCCACTGGATCGACGCGAGGCACAGTTTCCATGCAGAAACCGCGACTATTGATGTTGGGCGGATTTTTGGGTGCTGGAAAGACCACGGCCATGGCACGTGCCGCTCGCTCCTACCTCGATCGCGGTTGTAGGGTCGGCCTGGTGACGAATGATCAATCCTACGATCTGGTCGATACGGAATCGCTGCGGGCACAGGGCTTTGACGTCGGGGAAGTGCCCGGCGCTTGTTTTTGCTGCAAGTTCGACGACTTAATCAGTACGCTGACCCGATTCGCGTCCGATCAACGGCCTGATGTTATTATTGCCGAGCCGGTTGGAAGTTGTACGGATTTGATGGCAACGGTCGTTGAACCTCTGTGCCATCTTTATGCCGATCAATTCGAAATCGGCCCGCTGGCGGTCCTGGTCAAACCCGAACACGGATTGAAGATCCTGCGCGAAAACGATGGCGGTGCGGGTTTCTCGCAAAAGGCCGGTTATATATTTCTCAAACAGATTGAAGAAGCGGACATCGTTGTTGTCAACAAGATCGACAAGTTGTCCGAGTTAGTGAGGTCCGAGTTAGTCGGCTTGATTGAGCGGCGGTATCCCGACAAGCGGATATTGACCGCCAGCGCGCTAACGGGTGACGGATTTGACGAAGTCATGACCGCGCTGGACGAACCGATCCGCGCGCATGCTGCCGCTTTGTCGATCGACTATGACATCTACGCGGCTGGTGAAGCCGAGCTTTGTTGGCTTAATTGCCAGGCTACGTTGAAAAGGGAGAGCGGGGAACCCTTTGCGATCGACCAGATGGTGTTGGATCTCGTGCGTCGGTTAGCCCATCGGTTTACGGAATGCGCCGCCGCAGAACCTGCCCACGTCAAAGTGATGGGGATCGTTGACGGCAGCTGGGCCTTGGCCAATTTGGTCAGTTCGGAGGATGGTCCGGAGCTGTCCTGTGCATCCGACACCTCGGCGGCGTCCACGGAACTCATCATTAATGCACGCGTTGCCACCGATCCGAAGACGCTAGAGACGGTAGTTCGCGATGCCTTGCAGCAACTGTCCGACGAGATGGACGGTGGAGTAGCCGTCGCAACGCTACATTGCTTCCGGCCCGCACGTCCTCAGCCAACGCATCGAATACTCGATCGCGAGCACCGCTAGGTGGCTGGCGATGCTGGCGTCCCGCTTGCTATTGCACTTCGGCGGTCTTTTCTCCAGACTACCCGGCCATTTTCTTAACAACTTCTTCGTACGAAGATCTCGGTGCGCGCATGGCGATGACGGTTGGGAGGTATATGGGCCTGATGGTAGCGCTGCTGGCGACCGCTGGCTGTCATACGTTGTGGCCACATCAGCCGCTGACGGAACCGATTCCATACGTGGGAGCTGATGGGCGTGTCGAATACGACACGGCCCCTCCGCATGCGCTGCCGAATCCAATTGTGATTCATTCGCCAAACCACGATTTGCTCTGGGAAGGGGTCGTCGATGTCGTCGAAGACTATTTTCGCATTCAGCGCGAGGACCGGGTGCGGCAGGTCGGAAATGTACTAGTCGAAGGAAGCATTGAGACGTATCCGGTGACGGGCGCTACCGTCTTGGAGCCGTGGCGCAAGGACGCTGTGGGTGCCCGCAATCGTTGGGAAAGCACGTTTCAATCAATTCGACGACTCGGATTCATCCGCGTGATTCCCAGTGGAAGTGCGTACCTGATCGAAGTACAGGTACAAAAGGAGTTGGAAGATGTTGAGCGGCCGGAACGAGCGACGGCAGGCTCGATTCAATTCCGTGAGTCCCTTGACCGCCGCGGTGGAGCGGGTGGAGCGTTGGCACAACCGCCGGCGACGCTGGGCTGGATCGGCCTCGGGCGGGATTTGGCGTCGAGGAGCGAATTTTGGCAGATCTACAGGCCCGTTTCGGCGCGAGCGGATAGGTGCCGGCGCATCAATTCGAGTCGTGACTCGCACCGCAAGCCAGGCGTTTTGTTCGCGCAGCGGACAACGATTTTTACTTGATGTGCCGGTCCTGATCGGCAGATCAAGCCACGTCGCGGTCAAGCCACGTCCGCGGTCAAGCCACGTCCGCGGTCAAGCCACGTCCGCGGATGGTGTCGTGGGAACCTGGATGCCAAAGGTTGGCGCCTTCGGTGTCATCGTCATCGATGACGTGGCGACGGGCAGCTTCAGCGTAAAGGCAGTTCCCTTTCCGACCGTGCTGGCCACCTGGATCTTGCCTTTGTGCATTTCGATGATGTCACGGCAAGTGGCCAGGCCGACGCCCGTACCCCCTTTGCCCGTCTCATCCGGTCCATCCTTGGTTGAGAAATACGGATCGAAGATACGTGTCAGGTATGCTTGCGGAATACCGGGACCGTTGTCGCGGACGGTTAAGTTGATCATGTTCGCAGCTTTGTCATGCGAGAGTTTCACGATGACAAGTCCGCCTTCGGACAACGCCTGGCGTGCATTGATCAGAAGGTTTAGTACGACCTGTTGAATCTGGTTCGGGTTGACGAGAGCAAGAGGGACGGAATCGAACTGTGTTTCGAGCGAGATCCGGTACTTGCTCAGCTCGCGCTCCAGCAGTACCAGAGTTTCCTGGATGATTCTTTCCAGGTCGGTTGGCTCAAAATCATTGGAACGATTGCGTGCCGCGCCCAAGACGCTGTTCGTTATTTTTGCGGCCCGGTGCCCCGCCGCGAGGATTTTTTCGAATGACTTATCGCGAGTCGGCTCGTCTTTGTGGCGCATGCCAATTTTGGCGTAGTTGATAATCGTCATCAGCACGTTATTGAACTCGTGAGTCGTCGTGCTGATCAGTTCGCCCAGGGCCGTCATGCGTTGGGCGTCCGCGAGACGTTTCCGTAGCATGGCGATTTCTTGTTGAGCTGAATCGGTGTTGATTTTGTCGCCAGGCTGCATGTCGTGAGCTCCCATGCCGGAAATATCTCAGCGTCTTACTAAACTTGCAAAAACCCCACTTTCTTAACTGATGCTCAGGGCTTAACTAATTGGCAGCAAGGAAGTTAGGGCCTGAATCGATATCGACCAATCAACCTGGGCTACTAAAGGGCATCCGTCTATAATCCGCCCCCACAATGACTTGACCGTTCATGGTTCTGGGGGTTGGAGAACCTGGGATGCACGAGGTGACGTTCCTTGCAGAAGCGCTATCAGCGATCCGACGATTGGGATACGAAATTCGCGAAGAGTGTGTGGGTGGTAACGGCGGCGGTATTTGCGTGCTTCACGGTCAGAAGTTCTTTTTTTTGGATCCCTCGCTCGACCTCGCTGATCAGCTGGATTTAGCGTGTGACGCGTTACGCAACGACGTTGGCGTTTACAGTCTTGTGATGCCGGACCGTTTGCGAGAGGCTCTTGGGATCCGCCGATCCGCTTGACCCCGGTGTTGCTTACCGAGTAGGGGGGAGAGGGGGAGGCGGACGAGTCGCCTGTGGATAACCGCACGCGACGTCAGCCGGTCGTGTACAGTTGATTCGCGTAAATGTACTGCTCGACCGCGCGCGGCGTCTGGAATCGGATGCTTTGCCCTGTGGCGACACGGCGTCGAATCTGTGAGCTGCTCAATTCAATCAGCGGCATATTGACCTGATGGTCGCGAAACTTCGCGATTTGATCGGGTGTCGCAATATCTGCGAGGCAGCCATAATCCGGTTGCGGATTGTCTGGACGTGCCACGACCACCAGGGTTGCGAGCTCACAGATCCCGCGGGTGTCCTCCAATTCGGCAAATCAAAAAGCGAATCGGCACCAAGCAACAGGAACAACGACCGGTCCGGTACTTCGTCGTGGAGCGATTCGAGCGTTTCCGCGGTAAAGCTGAGTCCACCTCGATCGACTTCAAGCGATGAAACGGCCAGAGTTTCGTGGCCACCGATCGCAAGTTCCAGCATTTTCACACGGTGCGGTGCAGATGCGGCCTGCGCCTGCTGCTTATGTGGAGCCGTCGCGGCGGGAACGAACCAGACCTGATCGAGCGCGCACTGCGTGCGACAATACTCGGCTAACAGCAGATGGCCGTAGTGCACGGGATCGAACGAACCGCCAAAGATGCCAAGCCGCACGGCTACAGTCCTTTCTACTGACTGACTATTCAAAAAGAGTGCCTTCCGAAATCGGTGCGCCAGCGCCGCCGTCTTCGTTGGGCTAAACTGGTGCTCCCACCCCCGCCACCGTCCCCCCGCCTACAATTGGCTGGGCTCAACGGTATGGTAATAGGACGCTCAACGTTTGACTACACGGGCACAGGCGACCATGACAGCTGAGCAGAAAACCTTGTTCGATTCGGATGCCGCGCCGTGGCAGCTTGATGCTGCGGCCGAGCAACTTGTCGCGAAGGTTGCCATTGCCTCTGGCCCACCCGGCGTACTGGATTATTCGGTAGCTGACAGCTTGCGGAGCGCGATTCAAGTCGGTGCCAGAGTTCGCGTCCCGCTCGGACGGGGCAACCGGCATGTCGTTGGCTACTGCGTCGGATTGGAAAACGCCACGGATCTGAAGCGCGCCCTGAAACCCGTCACGGAAGTCGTGGACAGTCGGTCGTTGATCTCCCCGGCGATGCTGCGTTTGACCGAGTGGATGTCGGACTACTACTTGTGTCCGCTGGGGCAGGTTTTGGAGACGGTCATTCCGGCTGGCGTGCGCGGGTCGGTGGGCACACGCGTGATGAGACTCGTTTCGGTTCCGGCAAAGGTTGGGGCGCAGCGCGGCGAGCTGAAATTAACAGAAAAACAGGCCAGCATTATCGACTATCTGCTGGCCCACGACGATCCGATCAGCTCGACGCAACTCGCCTCCGAAATCGGGTGTACGCAAGCACCGATTACCACACTCCTTCGCAAAGGGTTGATCGAAATTGAAATGCGGCGGATGTCGACGGCCGAGGCAGCGCCTGAGCTACAACCGACGGACGAGTTTTTGGAATTGAACGCTCAACAAGAACGAGCACTGGCAGCTATTCTGTGCGCAGTTGCGTGAAAAACTGCACGAAACGATTCTTTTGCATGGGGTCACCGGTAGCGGCAAAACGGAAGTCTACATGCATGCGATCCGAGAAGTCGTGAGCTACGGACGTCAGGCTATCGTGCTGGTTCCTGAGATTAGCCTGACGCCGCAAACAGTGGCCCGCTTTCGCGGGCGCTTCGGGAACGTAGCTGTCTTGCACAGTCATCTCAGTGACGTGGAGCGTCGCGGCCAATGGGAACGCATCATTAGCGGGTCCGTTTCCGTTGTGGTCGGCGCGCGCAGCGCCGTATTCGCTCCGACTCCCCAATTGGGCTTGATTGTCATCGACGAAGAGCACGAGAGCTCGTTCAAACAGGAAACCGCGCCTCGTTATCATGCCCGCGAGGTCGCACGTCATCGCGCGATGGACGAGCGTGTCCCGCTGGTTTTGGGCTCAGCGACTCCTTCACTGGATAGCTACGAACTGTCGTCCCTAGGCGAAATCACGTTGACAGAACTGCCAAAACGTGTGCTGGACCGTCCCATGCCGCAGGTGGCGACGATCGATCTTCGGACGGAAGCGCACCAGCGATCATCGCGTGGTGCTATCAGTCGACCCTTGCACAATGCGATGGACCACGCCTTAGGGGAGGGTGGACAGGTGATTTTATTACTGAATCGCCGTGGTTTTTCCACGCACATTCAGTGCCCATCGTGTGGGGAACCAGTTCGCTGTCCGAATTGTGCGATTACGTTGACCCATCACAAACAGGTGCACCAGGCGGTTTGCCACTATTGCGATTTCCGTCAGGCGATACCCGATCGGTGCGGTCACTGCAATTTCGCGGGAATGCGATTCTTCGGCAAGGGAACGCAACGCCTGGAAGAAGAGGTTCGCACGCGATTCCCTGATTTTGAATGTTTGAGGATGGACACGGATTCCATGCAGCGGCGGGGAAGCCACGAGAGTGCGCTGTCCCGTTTTCGCGAGGGCGAAGTCCAGATTCTGCTGGGCACGCAAATGATCGCCAAGGGGCTCGACTTTCCGCACGTCACTCTGGTGGGAGTGATCAATGCAGACACCGGCTTGCACTTGCCAGACTTTCGTGCGAGCGAACGTACTTTTCAATTGCTGACACAAGTTGCGGGACGGACGGGGCGCGGTCCGCGCGGCGGTCACGTTTTGATCCAGACGATGCAGCCGGAACATCCAGCGATTAAGGCGGCCGTCGAGCATGACTTTCACGCGTTTGCGGCAACCGAACTTCCCGCCCGCAAAATGCTCGGCTATCCCCCGTTCGGGTCGATGGTTCGTTGTGTGATCCGCTGTAGTGACGAGGAGATCGGTGCGGCCGCGACAGAGCAATTTGCCAATCTGGTACGCACGGCGGCGGAAGAGGCGGACGTAGCGGTCAGGATTGTTGGCCCAGCGGCTGCACCCATTGCCAAACTGCGCGGAAAGTATCGGTTTGCGTTCCAGGTCCTGGGAGCCGTGGGCGCGGGGATGCGAGACGCGGTGCGGATCGCTTCGTCCCGGTTTAAGGCCCCCAGCAAAGTGCAGTGGATCGTTGATATTGATCCGCTGGACATGCTGTAGAACCGATCGCTAGGCGTTCCAGTTGTCCCTTCCATCGGATTCCGAAACACTGTTGACGTCTACCGGCCTATGCATCTGCACGCCTCGCCGGCCGGCGCGATTGGTTCGTGCTACCGCTGGTAGACGGGCAGTTGGCGATAGGAAACCGTCATCGAAAGGATCAGCATGGCGGTATTGTAGCCCGCATTCGACCAGGATCCGTTCGCCGACTGTTTGCTGATGATGCGGGGATACATTTGCTCGGCCCAAGCAACCCACTTGTCACCTCCAAGCTGAAACATGGCCTGGGAACAATAATACTCTGCGTATTCCGGATGGCCTCCAAGGTTACCGTTGCTGTGCTTCAAAATATAGTTGCCGGCAGCCGGTAACGCTTCGCTTGCGTGCTGCCCGCTGAGGGACAAGCACAACAGACCGACGCCCGTCATCGCAACGTTGGGTTGGGGTCCGCTGTAACCAAACCCGCCCGAGTTGGGCTCGTGGTTTTTGTAGACGTACTTCACGGCGTTGGCGATCGCTTCATCCGGGACTGGAGCGCCGTTAAGTCGCGCGCTGCGTAGTGCCATGATCGCCCAGCCGGTCAGCGACAAATCGCTGTCCGTGCTGGTCGGCTCGTACCGCCAGCCGCCGGCATGTGGCGGCGCCTTGTTGATTTGCTGGGCTTTCAGAATCAGCAGTAAAGCGCGCGACAAGGCCTCGTCGATCTTCTGCTGACGCTGCGGGTCGACCATACCCGAAACCTCCGAAAGAAATAGCGTTGCGATACAATGGGCGTACATTTTGTCCGCACCCGTTCGAACCAGGTACCCGTTCGGTTTTCCGGCGCCGTCTTTTTGCTCGTATTCAAGCACATAATCGACACACCTGTTGATATGTTTTCCATAAGGACCCAGTCCCGGAGTGTAGCCCGCGGACAAAAACGCCATGCCGGCCAGTGCCGGTACAGCGGTCGTGGTGCCATGTTGTCCTGGGAACGCGCCATCTTCCTGCTGGACGGCGGCCAACCACGCGAGGCCCTTGTCGACCGACTGACTTATCGGCTCACGAAACTTTGCCAGGCTGTCCGACTCCTCGTCAGCGCGGGCCGGCCGATTGACCGCGTGAACCACGCCGCAAGCGACGGCCAGTACGGCGACCAGACGCAAGGTCCGTGATGGGTAGAAACAGCGCGTCATGGTTTTCCTCCAGTCTTCTTGTCGATCCCACGTCGAGCTAATTCGCGAAAGTAACTTCGGACCAGGTCGCGATACTCTTCCGACACATTTTCTGATTCTGCCTGCAGAATTTTGTCCTTGAGATCGCCAGGCAATCCCTCCCAATCCTCGATCTCAAGACCATATTCCTTGAGCTTGTCTTTCTGATTGTTCTTGGTCGAGCCATCCATTTTACCGCCGCCCTTGCCGCCTTTACTTTCACCTTTTCCTTTGCCTTTACCTTTTCCCTTGCCTTTGCCTTTGCCCTCTCCCTTTCCTTCGCCTTTACCTTTTCCTTTGCCTTTGCCTTTACCTTCGCCTTCGCCTTCGGATTCTTCTGGCGAGGACTCGGAAGGCAAACCTGCCTCCGCAGCGACCGCTTCGGCAGCTTCGGCAAGTGCGTCGGACGCCTCCTCGGCCGCTTCGGCGGGTGAAGGTTGAGCCTCTGCGCCCTGGGGATTTTCTTCACCCTCGCCAAGCGATTTGAGCGCGGCCTTCGCTTCGGCAGCGGCCTCCAACGCTTCGGACAGTGGCCTATTGGCAGCAGCCAACTCTGGAGCGACAGGGTCTTGCGGATTCGACGTTGCTAGCTCTGCCGCCCGCTGCTCAAGTGACGCGCGCGAATTCTTCGAGCGCCTTGGCGGCGTCTTCTAGTGAAGCGACAGCTTCACGTTGCGTTTCGCCAACCGGCTGTTTTGGCTGCGGCTCGCCAGCGGACGGCTCGCCCTTGCCGCCTTTACCTTTGCCACCCTTGCCTTTGCCGCCTTTTCCCTTGCCTTCACCTTTTCCCTTGCCTTCACCTTTTCCCTTGCCTTCACCTTTTCCCTTGCCTTCACCTTTTCCCTTGCCTTCACCTTTTCCCTTGCCTTCACCTTTTCCCTTGCCTTCGCCTTTTCCCTTGCCTTCACCCTTTCCCTTGCCTTCGCCCTTGGCTTTACCTTCACCCTTGCCTTTGCCTTCACCCTTGCCTTTGCCTTCACCCTTGCCTTTGCCTTCACCCTTTGCTTTACCCTCTCCTTTGGCGTCGCCTTTACTTTTCGCTTTGCCGTCACCCTTGTCTGCTTTCGGGCCAGGTTTCTGTGGCTCGGCCGCAGCCAGCAGGGCGCCCAATTCCGCCTCGACAGCTCGGCGTGCCTCGGCCAGTCCCTCTTCGGCTTTAATTTGCGCCGGCACAGCTTCGGCTGCACTGTTGTCCTTCAACGCCTGCACGGCATCCTCCATGCCGAACAGCGCTTTGCCCAACGCCTTTTGGATCGCGAGCGCTTCGGCCTCGGGCATTTGCACGATCGGGAGGGTCCGATCCATGAGGTCCTGTTGTGGATCGACGTGCGGCGAGCCATCCTGATTACTTTCGGCCCGCACCTGAGTTGCTTTGCGCAACTCTCGCTGCTCTTCCTCAAGTCTGCTGAGGAGTGCTGCCAGTTTGTTCATTTGGGCATTGGGATCGGTTGGTTCAGGACGGGCCGCAGCGGCGGTCCGTTCAGCGGCTTTCTTCAATGCCTGTTTAGCTTCTTCGGCGGCCTTCTGCGCCGGCTTTGGCTGATCAAGTGCCTTGGTCCGCGCTTGATTGGCAGCAGCCTTTTGTTCCAGTTCCTTCGCTAGTTTCGCAATAGCCTTCTGCTCCTTCTCGAGCAGTTCAGGGATTTTCCCCTTTTTCAAGTCATCAAGTTGCCGAGCTACCTGTTCCTGCTGCTTGGCCAAACTTTCTGCTTTGCGTTTCAGGTCGGGCAGGGGCGGCTGTCCTGGTTTCTTCGGTTCGTTGGCCTTCTGTTGGGTTTCCGGTGGGTTTTGCTTGTCCGCTTCATCCAGTTTCGCCTCGACGTTTTTCAGCTCCTTGGACGCGGCTTCTGCTTCTTGAATGGCCTTGGGAAGATCCTCGGCTTGGATGGCTTCCAATACCTCGTTTGGCTTTTTTACGATGTCCGAATCCTTGGGCAGAATCGAATCGAGTTTTGGGTTTTCGGCCTTCCGGATGTCTTCTTGCAGCGCGGCCACTTTGTGGGCGATTTTTTCCTGTTTCTTGGCCAGCATGGCGAGCACTTCTTTCTTCAGCTCTTTGTCGTCAATTGGCTGAAGCCTTTTTTCACTGAATTCGGCCAGCTTCTTCTGCCGTTCGGCTGCGTCTTTGGCGGCTTTAGCCAGTTCCGAGACCTGCTCGATATGGTCGTTGACCGCATTCGCATTTGCCTGAGCAGAATCCTTAACGTATTTGTCGATTTCTTTCTCTATTTGCTCTTGTTTGCCCTCCAGTTCTTTGGCCAGATCGGCTGGCATCTTCTGGTCGCCGGCCTGTTTGGCCTGATTCTCTATTTGCTCTTGTTTGCCCTGCAATTGTTTCAAACTGGCAACCGTCTTGGCTTTTTTCGAAATTTCGTCGAGTTTAGCCAGCAGCGCTTCGAGTCGTCGAATCGATTCGTCGATGTGCCCGTCGGCGCTGCGGCTTTCCCGGCCGCGGTCCTTGGGGGTATCGGAAAGTTGGATGCGGGCGGCGTGATCGAGGGCCAGCTTCACATCGGTTGTGGCCAGGTCGGTGACGTCATACGCCAACTGTTGGAAGATGCTGTCGATGATCAGATCGCCCAGATCGATCAGCCCGGTTTCCGCATTGCCCAGGTGGTCCCGCATTTCGTCGATGCGAAGGAGGGTTGGGTCTTCGAGCTGGCCCGGTTTGGCGACGATCTGGTGCAGATTTTCAGATCGCTCTTTGCCTCGCTTCAGTTCCAGCAGCACAGCCAACATCGCCGCCCGGATCTGCTCGTAGTTCTCGGCTGCCTTCCGCTCGAAATACGATTTCGCTGATTCGTCCAATTTAATCGTGATCACACGGCTCATCCCGTGTTGGGGGCCTCCCAGTTCGCTGGGCAGATTGTCGCTGGCCACCAATTGCATTTCGATTAGATTAACCCCGTTCAGGGGCAGCGTGGCCAGGCGCAGCTCGGCGGTAGCATTCCACTTGCGAAGCGTATGACCGAGCAATGAATTCAGATCCTGCGGCGGTTGCTTGTTGCCATCCAGACGGACGGCCATCACCAGGTCGCTGACGCCGTAATCGTCTTCCACCGAAAAATCCACGGGCAAGGTATCACTGGAGTTCAGCGTCAACTCGTTCTCGGTCGGTGCGTTGATCTGCACCTTCGGTGCAAAGTCGCGAGCCGCCTTGAGCGAATACTGCTGCGGAAGATTTTTGAATCCACGCTCGTCTTCCAGTCGCAATTCCCATCGGCGACCGCCGACCATCTCCTTGCCGACGACGACGCGCCAAGTGCAGACACCCTGGCCTCCCTTTTGTTCGATCGTCACATCGGAGGCAACAGCGCCGTCGAGCAGCACTTTGGCGACGGACATTTCCTTGTTCAAGGTTGCGGTAACGGTCACGGTTGTACCCAGCGGTGCCGTGATCTGGCCGGACGACCCAAATTCAGTTTCCGGTTCCTGCTCGATGTAACTCGGGTAATCAAAGTGAACGTCAATGGTCTCGACGACCGGTCTGGCGACCACGGTCACCCTGTAGTAACTGGTCAGCGCGTCGCCTGCTTCGATACGGTATTCAAAATCTTCCTGCAGCGACGTCAGGGTTTGCACAAATCGAGGATGTCCGGCGGCGTCATCTTCGACGGGTGTCATCTGGTGAATTACGATGGCACCCGCGGGAGAAATCGACCGAATGCGTGCCGCGCCGACTCGATCGTTCAACGAGGTCACCTCGATGCGCAGGGGGTCTCCCTCCGCCACCACGACATCTTTGCCGGGCACGACAACCAATTCCGCGGCGCGGACGTTCGCAAAATTTCCGAACGGGACAATGACGCGACTGGCCAATATCGATGCCTCGCTCGGCCACAAGGCAAACAGCAATAGAAGAACCGAAAAGGCGACGGACGCGGCGATCAACAGACGTCGCAAGGGGCGAAAACTGAATTCCTCATCCGGATGCACGATATCGACCTGCCCGATGGCTTCGTGCGTCAGCTGATCAATCATCACCTGGCTGCCGCGCAGTTCGGCGCGTCGGTTGTTGTCAGTAGCTCGACTGACGAACTGAGCCGCTCCTGCAGCTCTGGATGATTCTGTTCGATCAGCCGCGCAATGCCGGTCAGCGAGAGCGCGCGACGCAGCGGCCGAACGAGGTACCAGATCACGGCGGCGGCTACGACGCCGAACAGAACCAGCGATAGCAGCACGCGACCACCGGTGGAAAAGATCGTGAGCGCAGCGTCGATCCCCATGCCGACCAGCAACGCCGTAATGGCGATCGCGACGACGGCCAGAATGCCGCGAACTATCACAACCAGCCGCGCGCGGCGAATCGCCTCGTCCAATTTGTTAGCGATCGGTTTTGGGACGCTGTGAGATTCGTTGACCAGAGTAGCAGTGCTCATGCCAAACCTGCCTTCTTTCTGAGGATCCATTCGGAGGTCACGACCGCACCCATCAGCAGCAGGAGCGGCCACGTATCCCACAGGCGAAAACGCCAGGCCTCTTTTTCACTGTTGGGATCACTTGGCGGGCCGAGCAGTTCCAGTAGCGATGCTACCTGGTTGACTTCCAGCATTTGGCCGCCGCCGTGACGTGCCAGTTCGGTCAGAGCCGTCCGGTCCGCCGATAATTCTAGAAGTTCTGCAATCTGCGACGCAGGTGGCAAGACCGTAACGCGGGTTTCCAGCTTGGAAACTCCCTCGCTGGCGAGCAATTTGTTCGCCAGGGGGCTGTCGAGTTCCAGTCGATACTCGCCTTCACCGCCGGGCAGTTCACCGAGTTTGACTTCATAATACCCGTTCGAGTCCGGAACGATTTCCAGTTTCTTGGTCAACAGCAGACGGTCCTCCTGATAGACCTTGACCTTAGCGTCTTCGTCGACGACGGGCGAAAACGACTTGTCGGTGATCCTGGCGCGTACGATGAGCGGGTCGCCCTTGGCGTAGAGGAGTTGGTCGGTGCCGAGTCGGACGAGGTTGGTGCCCGCCTGCAGCTTATCGGAGACGGCCCAGCGCAAAATCTGTCCCCAGAATCGATGATGATAGGTGTCGCCAATGCGATATCTTAATCGCCAGGTGCGATCGGTATTAAGCATCAGGACGCGACCGATCCCGTAGCTCTGCGCGACAACGAGCGCGTTTTTGCTTTCGAACGCTTTGCGCTCTTTCAACAGGGCCTCTCGCCCCTCGGCATCGAGTCCTTCGGTCTTGTCGAACTCTCTTTCGTCCGCCGCCGTCGTCGCGTAGGCCAGCACCGCAGCGCCTGGTTTCGCGCCGATGATCTCGTGTCGCCAGAAAAACGGCGGCAAGGACTTCCAAAAGTCCGTTTCCTGGCCAGTTTCCGTCGATTGCTTCATGGTCGGGTGCGTACGACCAACCGCAGTCAGCCCCCAGCGGAATTGGGGTTCGGGACCCTGTAGCAGCGGTCCGGTCGCCGCGCTGAAGTTGATCGGCAATAGCTGCTTGAGTGGCGTATTATCGTAGGCATGGGGCATGTAGTTCGGGCCGGCAATCGTAATCAGCGTCCCGCCTCGCTTGTTGACGAAGTCGCTGAGCGTTGTCAGTATTTCGTTCCCCAGAATGCCTGGCGGTACGTCGCCCAACACGATCACGTCGAATTTCAACCACTCGTCTTTGTCCTTGGGTGGCAGCGTTGCTTCGGATTTGCCTTTCTCCCGCGAACGGGCCACCGAGGCGTGCACCGGCGGCGACCGTTGTATTTCGGCGACTTGATCGGGCGTAAACAGCACGGACTGCAACCGCGCGGTTTTGTCGCGGTCCGCCAGCAGATTACGCAGATAGCGAAATTCCCAGCGCGGTCGTCCTTCGATGATCAATACATGGGTTCGATCGTCGGTCACTGCTACGGTGATTTTCCGCTCGTTGTTTTCCGCAAGCACTTCATGTTTGCGATCGCCGTCGTCCGCCGGTTCCACCACGACATGGAAGTCGAAAAGGCCGATTTCCTTGGGAGTATGCGAAAGGACCACCGTCTTCGTCATTTCGTCACTGGCCACCTTGACCGTCTTTTCGTCCAGCGTCGTCTCTTTGGTCTTGTCCAGCAGCTTGACCACAACCTTGCCGCCCTTCATACCCGCGACGTTGATAACCGTCTGCACGTCCAGGCGATCGTCCGTCAGCACGGATTTCGGAAGGTCAACGCTTGAGATCGCCGCGTCCGTTGGCGGCGCGAACTGCCAATCACCAACGTGCAGACCCGAGTGCCCTCGGCCGCCAGTTGCCGAACGACGGCATCCGGATCGGCGGGCCCGTTGTCGCGGCCGTCGCTTACCACGAGTACGCCCGATAGTTTTACGGCTGGAATGTCGGCACGCATGCGCGTCAAGCGCCGGCGAGATCCGTCGTTTGGCGCCGACGGTCTGGCGAATCCGATTGCAGTGCTTCGTCCGCTCCGCCTTCCCGCGGACCCCCTTCTCGCGGATTCTGTGCTGGTTCGTCGCTGGCTGCGTCAGGCCGATCGGTGACGGTACTGTCGGTCTCGCCAGCGATCTGCTTTTTCCATTCGTCCACCTCAACGGGGGCCACTTCGGACGAATAAAGATAGACGCGAACCGTGTAGTCTTCCGCCACCAGGTCGATCAGACCTGGTTTCGATTCCCCCTGGCCAAGCAGCAGTGCCTGAGCAATCGTGGCTCGGCTCTTCGCGACGACCGCCTCGATTTCCTGCCGCTTTTCGTCCGATAACGATGCCAGGAATTCGTGGTCGATGCGTTCCGCTACTTTGGGCACTTGCCCAAGCGCCCCCCAAAGTTCCGTGGCCGCTTCGCGAAGATGCGTTTCCATCGGTTGCAACGACGGGACCGCATCCGGATCGCCTTTTTTATCGCCCGTCTTGCCCTCTAGCAGCTGCCGGGCCTCAAGCAATCGATTTTCAACTCGGGCAACGAGCCGTTCGTGCAATTGTTCGATATCGGTACGCGCCGCGTCGTTAAGCTGCTCTTCGAACTGCTGGTCGTCCAGCGCCTTCTTCAACTGCGTGGACTGCGTGGTGACCGCCTCCGCTGCCTCCGTGATCAGCACCCTCAACGGTTCACGACGCATGTCGTACTGCTCGGCGCGGGAAGTGTACGCGCCGCCGCCAAGCGAGGCCAGCGACTCGGCTTCGGCCAGCAGTTTCTCTCGGAAAGGAGCCAGCGCGGTCACCATCTTGTCTATTTGATAAGGGCGTTTCACGAGTTCGGGCGACAGCGTCTCGACTAACCGAAGTTTCTCCGAGTCGCTCCAAGCGGTATCGGTGATGTCCATCGATGTGGATTCGTCCACCATCACGGCGACGATCCGCTCGTTATTTTCAAAAATTCGTTTCGACAGCACGGGCTGGGCAAGCATTCAGCGCCACCAGCAGGACCATGGCCGTCCGCAGCGCGACGAGGATCATCCCCATCCGCCGAGTTACAATCTGTCGCTCCAGGTTGTAGATAGCGACGATCATCTCGATACAGAAGGCGGCCACGGTACTTGTTGTCCACAGCGACCAGGCCGTAGCCAACTCGAAGTTACCGATCCGACACATCGCCGAGCAGACCAACCACAGCGCGACGGTACCAATGACAATGCGAACGAGCAGCAGCGGTAAATCGCGCCAGGAGGACAGGTTGAGCCGACGTCGCACGAAGTGCGACGCTACCCACACGGCGAGGGCCACGAAGGCCAACAGCACCACGAACGTCGTCGACCAGGCGGGCGAAATGACATCGGCGCGACCTACGATGGCCTCTGCGGCCTCGGCAACACTGGTTTCGTTCATGTTTATTTCCGAAAGTACCTGGGGGTCTGTCGTTTAACGCCCAGCCGAAGGCGCCGGCTTCAGTTAAATTGCCGGCGCCTTCGGCTGGGCGTTAAACGAGTACGACAATGAGTACACTGAGAACCCTTTTTCACTATCTGGCTGACCCGATCGGAGACGTCGTCGTCGCGGATTTTTCTTGGCTGGTTTTTTTCGATTTGGCACGCATCTCTTTCACCATTTCTTTCGCTCGTGCCTGGCCTAGATTGACCCGCTGTCCTTCCGAGATGAAGCTCACGGTGTCCGCACTGCCGGTCTTGCGGTTGACCGCAATCCACCTCGCCACAAAACTCTCCGCAATGACGACCAACAAGGCACCACAGGCCATGATTTTCCACAACTCGTTGCCGGGAATATCACCTTTCACTGCCGCGATCATATTCTCACTGCTGTCGGCAAGAAAGAAATTGGTGTATTGTTGCGCCGTCGCTTCTTCGACCGTCGTGACCCGCGTCAAGCGGCTTTCCTCGACCAGCGTCGCTACCGCAAACGGCAAGACGTTTGCACCCTTGGTCCTGTCGGAGTCGCCGCCGGTTTTGGACGATGCCGCGGTCGATTCGGTTCCGCTGGCATGAAATCCCTTGAGGGCGGCAGCGAACCGCTTGGGCAGTTTCAAGCGATACGCTCCCGACTCGACCGTACCGAGGACGGTTATTAGAAGCGTATCGTCCTGGATCTCGATCGTTGCCTCGCGCGTTTTGTCACCTGGTGTGATGACTTCCGCCATCACGGGTGCATCCGTTTTGTCGGATTCCGGTTGTAGCTCTTCTTCTTTTGGCTTCTCTTTTGCCTTCTCGGACGTCAGAGGCAATCGAAGTTTTACGAAGGCGCCTGGCTTGAAGTTCAGTTCGACTATCTCGGGCATGGACAAGTGATACACCAACTGGTGAACCATCGGCAGGAACGACAACAGTGACGGCAGGTTGCCGTTAACGTCGTCGAATGCGACCGACGTCATCATCACGCGGCCCTTGCCAACCTCGCGCTCGGCCAACAGCAGATCGCCCGAATCGAGATTCGCGCCGGCCACGGTACCGTCGTCGGCCGTGTCTATCTCCAGCTTCCAGTAAGCCGTGAAAGTCGCCGTATCAATATCGGTTGCGGCGTTTTTCGCCAAATGCTGTAGCGCCATGTGCCGGAACGTATCGATCGCTGGTCTGGCCGCTTCTTCTTCGGCGCCGATCGCACGGCGCTCGACAAGACTCGCTGGTAGAAACGTGCGACCATCCGGTGTTTTCCATTGATTATAGAACGACATCTCGCAGTCGCTGTTGGGCGTGATTAACAGACCGCCTCCCTGTTGGACAAATTGTGTTAGCCGTTCTGCCACGCTGGCGGACAGTCGTGGCACGCTCGCCAGCACCACCACACGGTATTCGCCAAAATCGACCCGTTCGTCGAGATCGGGCGCGGCAATCACTCGCGTCGTTATCAGACGCTGGTTTTCGTAGGCTGCTGCGCCATTAAGTTTGTCGCCGTCGGGATCTGGACGAGACGGACCCTCGTCCTCTGACTGAAAAGGCGGCGCCGGCGCTAGCTCGATAAATGCCGTCGCCTGATCTTCGGTTCGCGACCGGGCGTGGCCGTCCACCAGCAGCACGGGCAATTGCGTTTCCGTCCGCATGACATATACCAGCGTGTCGTCACCGGGCACGTCGTCGTTAACCAACACGCGCGACTTTAATACATAGGGTCCACCACGCTGGAATCGGTGCGTGAAACGAACTTGTTCCGAGGCCCCGGCCGGGATCAAACCAATCGGTTGCGTCAGGATGCGTTCGCCGCCAATGTTCAGCTCGACGCCCTCGGGTTCGATGGTATCGGTCCCCGTGTTCTCAATCCGGACGCTGATCGCTACGGGCCGGTCGGTGCCGACCAGATCGCGCGAAATGTCGATCGAAGCGACCGCCGCGTTGCGGTATTCGACGGGCATCGACAGTGTACGGCAAACGATTTTGGGTTCGGTACTCAGTTGGCTCAGCGTCGTGGCAAGGAACTCCCAGCGCGAGATTATTGGTGTCCCACCCGACGCTCTGCCCGTCCGTAATCACAACGATCTTCTTGGCCGCATTGTCCCCGCGAGCCAGTGTTTCCGCTGCCGCGCCCAGCGCGTCGACCAGGGCCAACGAGCCCCCGATCGGCTTCAGGCCGTCCAGCACAGTCGACAGATCGCCCGCGTTACTCAGCGGCGAGGGCGTGACCACCCGTGGTGCCGAGCCGGCCAGGATAATACTCACTCCGTTGCTGTTTCCCATCGACTGGATCAGCGATCGACACTCCTCGACCGCATGGTCGAAGTTGCTTTTGCCGTCGACCATCAGGGTCATCGATGTGGAGGCATCGATCACCATGGCGACGTCCTGCTGGCCTTTCTGCGACCAGCGCCGAATCTGCGAGAACTTTTCCAATTGCGTCGCCACGGCGGCCATGACAAGAATGCCCACTGCCGTTGCGTACATTAGCCACCGCCAGCGCGGCTGTCGTGAGATAACGGTGGCCACGGCAACGAGTACGGCGGCCAGCAGCATCAGCGGTAGCATCAAGACCCAGGAGAACGACGAGCCGACGGGTGTAAAGGGCCGCGCCACGGCCAGTGCGATCAGCGCCATCAGCAGACACCGCAGCGCCAGAAGGATCATCTCCTCGATCTGGACGCGCCGTCGACGGCTTACCAGCGACCCACTCAGGAACCGCATGGCACCCCACTCGACCACTTTGGCCTTGCGCCGGTTGAGCAAGTGGATGATGATCGGTATCGAGATACCCGCCAGCCCGGCCAGGATCATCGGGTTAATAAACGTCATGCCTTAGTCCAGAACTTTCAGATTGTCTTGCCTTAGATCGTGTTTTAGTATTCAAATCACCCTCCCGCTTGCGGGAGGGTCGGATGCGGTAGCGGCCGGGGAGGGTCGCCTCCGGGGGCCGCAGATCCTTCCCCTCCCCGGCCCTTAGAGGCCGACCCTCCCGGAGGGAGGGTGTTGATGGGAGCGTCAGGGTGATTTCATTTCGGTGGCCCTCTCATGCTTCAAAACACGTTCTTAGCGTTTCTGGCGTTGCCGCGCCGCCAGAAAACTGGAGAGCGAGATTTCGAACGGCGTCTTGGTATTCATAGGAACGTAATCGATTTCCATTTGCCCGCAGGCTTCTTCGAGTGTTTGCACGAAGTGTCGTACCTGTTCCAAATAGGCGGACTTGATGCTGAGCGGATCCAGTTCCGCGTTGGGAATCAAATGTTCCAGATCGCGAAAATCGGAGAAACGGTTGAACGGAAACGTCAGCTCCTCGTCCGCCATGACGTGCAATACGAGGACTTCGTGGTTTCGATATCGAAAGTGGTGCAACGCCTTAATGATTTCTTGCTCGTCGTCGAACAGATCACTGATGATGATCACTAACCCGCGGCGATGGATTCGTTCGGCAATGTCGTGGAAGACCGGTGCCAGCGTGGTCTCGCCGCCTGGCTCGGATGCGTCCAGTTCCTGCAGAATGGCGACAAGTGGCGAGCGCTTGAACGAGGCGGAATGTATTTGCGAAGTTCTGTATCGTAGGTCACCAGTCCCACCGCGTCCTGCTGATTGATCAACAGGTAGGTCAGGGCTGCCGCCAGATAGCGGGCGTACTCGAACTTGGAGACCGGCTGTCCGTCGATTTTCGCGGCGACATCGCCCGTGTATTTCATCGACGCGGACGCATCCACCAGGACCGTAGCGCGGAGGTTCGTTTCTTCGATGTACTGCTTGACGTAATATCGGTCCGACTTACCGAATACTCGCCAGTCCAGGTCGCGGATGTCGTCGCCCGGCACATACGAACGGTGCTCGGCGAACTCCACGCTGGCCCCTTTATAGGGACTCGTGTGGCGACCGGTAATAAAGCCGGAAACCATACCGCGCACGATCAGCTCCAGGCGCAAATACGGCCCAACGCCTCGGAACGGAGCAGACGCATGTACTCGGAAGACTTTCCGCCGTTGCTCACGCCGACGATTCTCCCTGGACCTTGTCCAACAGCATCTTCACGACATCGTCGGACGTGACCCCTGCCGCTTCCGCATTGAACGTCGTCAAGATGCGATGCCGCAGCACGGGCAGCGCCACGTTGCGAACGTCATCCGTGGTAGCATGAAAACGTCCGTGCAGGATAGCCCGCGCTTTGGCAGCCATCAGCAGGTTTATCCCCGCACGCGGTCCGGCACCCCAGGCAACTAGTTCCTTGACATAATCCGGGGCGTCCTCTGCGTTAGGACGCGACGTGCGAGCCAGTTCGCAAGCGTAGTCGACAACGTGATCCGCCATCGGCACCCGTCGCACAATATGCTGCAACCGCTGAATGTCGGGTCCGCTCAAGACTTGGGACACCTTGCCTTCGTAGGTGCTGGTAACCTGCTTCATGATCGTCCGTTCGTCCTCCGCCGACGGGTAATCGACGATTGTGTTGAACATGAAACGGTCCAATTGCGCTTCGGGCAACGGATACGTGCCTTCCTGCTCGATTGGATTCTGTGTGGCCATCACGAAGAATGGTTCCGGTAGCTTAAAAGTCTCTTCACCCACGGTCACGGAGTGCTCTTGCATGGCCTCCAGCAACGCGGCTTGCGTCTTCGGCGGGGTACGGTTGATTTCGTCTGCCAGCAACATGTTTGAAAACACCGGCCCGTGTACGAAACGAAAGACGCGCTTACCGGTCGTCCGATCTTCTTCCAGCACATCCGTGCCCGTAATGTCCGAAGGCATCAGGTCAGGCGTGAATTGAATTCGTTTGAAACCCAGGTCCAGCGCCTTGGCGAGCGTGCTGACGAGCAACGTTTTCGCCAGGCCGGGAACGCCAACCAGCAGCACGTGACCACGACAGAATATGGCGATCAATACTTGTTCGATCACCTCCGTCTGCCCCACAATGACATGGGACAACTCTTCGCGCATCCGCTCGTAGGCGCTGTTCAGCTCCTTGACTGCACTAATATCGTCTGGTGTCGCCGCGTCCGCGGAATCCGTGTTCGCGCGCGACACCGTCTCACTGGAAGTGGACATGCCCGGAAGCTCCGATGTTAAAAGGGAATGTTGAAAAGGGTTGGCGGGGAAGGGGGATTGCTAGGCGGGGGACTCGCGGGGGCTGATTAGCAGCCATGCGATCTCGTATTAGTATAGCCACTTAGTATAGCCACGTAGTAGGAGTATAAGCTGAGTACGAATGACAAAATAGCATGCACGTAAATGATAAAAAAACACGCTAAGGGTCTTCATCTCCTTAGAAACTGGCATTACGCGCTTCATGTACATATACGGCGGGGCGTTACACGGACGCGACCGCTTTCTGAATTCGTTTAATCGCAAGCCATTCGGGCTGAACAGGTTGCGGCGCATGCCCTGATGAAGAAAAAAGGTGGGGGGAGGCTCGCAGGGTCAGAGCGAGGCTTCGCAGGTTGCGAGACGTCGCAGGGCCAGATCCTATGCCATTTGGCCCATTGATTCGTCGCCGCAAAGTTGGCTCCGATTGTTTGCAGCGGTCTGGGTGGGATTTGAAGAACATAACCAAACGATGGCGAGAATCATCCGGGCCGGTCGTCCACGTGGAGGCAATGATGCTTCCTAAAACCGTCGCAGACGCATGGCGGCGCGTCTACGGATCGACGGCACGAATTCGACCTTGCGAATGGTGGGGCTGATCCAGCATGAACGGCTGGCGAGGCGTTGTGCTAGAATATCGGAAGATCAGCGATTCCATTCCCGAGCATGATGTTGCTGCTCGCCCTTACCGATCAAATCGAAGATGGCTGACAAGGGAGACACGCCGTGACGACGCTGGAAGCCCTCCAGATACTCAAATCGAAACAGCCGACGGATCTGACCCTGGAGGAAGTGATCGGGTTGTGCCTTTCTTGGAAGGGCACCCGGAACTAGCATTGATGGCCGGCGGCCGCGACCACGTCGAGCAATACCTGATCGCGGCGTGTGCCTGTCACGAAGATGCATTGGCAGCCGCGGCCAACGTGCCGGCTTCCTCGGATGCCATCGATAATGGCCAACGGCAAGACGCGGTGGCCGAACGGGTCGTCGACGATCGGAATGCCTCGCCCGTCGACCAGGTTGTAGTCGACCAGCTCGTAGACGAGCAGATAGACGAGCAGATAGTAGACGACGAAGTTGCAGACGAACAGGCAGCAGACGAGCCGGCTGCAACCGTTCCGACCGCGGAGGCGAAACCGCCGCAATCGTCAGGCATCATTTGGGCGGTGATCGCGACGCTGCTGTTCCTGACAGGCGCCGTCTGCGGCGCCGTCGCGACCAGGAAGTATGACCGGCACGCCGCACAGGTTGCGAAAGCGGCCGCCAGTCGTGAAACCGTGCAGAACACGCCGCCCAGTGGGTCGTCTCCTGCACTAACCGAGACTGTCTCATCCGAGTCGCACTCATCCGAGTCGCACTCATCCGAGTCGCACTCATCCGAGTCGCACTCATCCGAGTCGCAATGGCAAGGGTGGCACGTCGAGTCGACCGCTAAAGTCTCGCGAGAATTTCACTGGGACGGTTCCGGGTCGGAAGCCCTCAGCGCGACGGAGTGGTTGACTTCGCATAGTAAACTAGAACTGTCCCAAACACGAGCGCTCGCTGAGCGTGACAAGTGGCTCTGTATTGATGCTCGGCCCAGCGCAACAGGCGCCGCCGCCGGTACGATTGAAGTTTTCGTTCAGGACGAGTCCGTTGCCAGGTTCGATTTTGGAGACACATCTCCCAAAGTCGCTGATTCCAACGCCGCTGGGTCGAAAGACGAAGCGCCGTCCAGCAAGAACGAGCCGGATAAGAATCCAGAGCCTCTGTATGTCGAGCTGAGCAAGTGGCAGGGGCAACGGATTGAATTGAGCATTGTCTTCACACCGGCGGCCGCTGAGCAGTCGGTCGAATGGCGCGAAGTCAGCATTCTCGAGGATCAAAAGGCCCCGGAGACGAAAGTCGTCACGGAGATTGCCGCAGCACTAGCCAGCGACAATCCTGCGGTGCGGCTGCGGGCAGCCAACGAGCTGATGCAGTTTCCCGATCCAGCGGAGATTGACTCCATGGTCCAGGCACTCAAGGACCCGAACGCTGCGGTCGGTACGGCCATTGCGAATGCGCTGAATAAAGTGGATAAGCCCGCGGCGCACGCCACGATGATCGACGCCATGAAGAAGCACCCGGATGCCGCCATCCGGGCGCTGGCAGTTCAACATTTTCAAATATATCGCAAGCCGGAGGCGATCGACGCGTTGGTTGAACTGGGCGCGGACGCGGACGATAACGTGCGGCTGTGTGCCGTGCAGGTTCTGATCGGGTATGCGGAGCCGCGGGCGTATGCAGGGCTTGCCGCTGCGCTCGACGATCCCTCTCGCCAGGTGCGGCAAGCGGCGGCCAACGGGCTGACGAATGTACAAGATGCTAGCGCCGAAAAATGGCTGCTCACCGCGCTGACCGAGCACCAGGATGCGACGATCCGTCAGATCGCGGCGCAGCGGTTCGTGAACCTGCCCAGCCCGCAAGCCATCGACGGATTGGCGAAGGCGCTGGATGATCGGGACGAGACGGTCCAGGTCCGCGTCGCGCAGGCGTTGGCGCGAATTGCGCAGCCACAGGCAATTGAGCTGCTGGCCAAGGCGATCAACGATCCCGTGGCCAGCGTGCGGCAGAACGCGGCAAATTTGCTGGCCAATCTGAACGATGCCCGCGCCGAACTGCCGCTGATCACCGCGCTGGGCGAGCACCGTGACATTTCAGTTCGACATGTGGCGGCGCAGCGGTTTGTCCGACTGCCCAGTCCACAAGCCTTCGACGCGTTGGAGAAAGCGCTTAAGGATTCGGACGAGACTCTACGGATTCACGTCGTCCAGGCGTTGGCGCGGATTGTCGAGCCGCGTGCGATCGAGCTGGTGGCTACCGCAATAAACGACCCGGCCACCGGGGTGCGGAATGCAGCCGCCGCATCACTGGTCAAAATGACGGACGGCCGCTCCGAAGCGGTATTGATCAAAGCGCTGGGCGAGCACCGGGATATGTCTATCCGACAGGCGGCCGCTCAGCGGTTCATCAACTCACCCACCCCGCGAGCGTTCGACGCGTTGGCGGTCGCGGTGAAGGACCCGGTCGAAACGCTGCGGGTCAGCGCTGTGCAGGCGTTGGCGCTGATTCGTGAACCGAGGGCAATCGAATTGGTGGCCAGCGCGATCAACGATCCGGATTCCACGGTTCGACGAACGGCGGCCGCTTCGCTGGTCAGTTCGCGAGATCCACGCGCCGAACAGGCATTGATCACCGCGCTGGGCGAGCACACGGATATTTCGGTTCGGCACTCGGCGGCGCAGCGGTTTATGACCTTACCCAGCCCCGAGGCGCTCGACGCGCTGGCGAAGGCGTTGCAGCACTCGGACGACACGTTGCGGAATCGTGCCGTACAAGCGTTAGGAAAGATCGACCAGCCGCGGGCGATTGAGCTGGTGGCCGCAGCGATCAACGATCCGGCAGCGAGCGTGCGGACGGCGGCAGCCAACCTGTTGGTCACGATGCGAGATGGTAGCGCCGAACAAGCGTTGATTACGGCACTCGCCGAGCACCCGGATGTTTCGATCCGACAGGCGGCGGCGCAGCGGTTCGTCAACGTGCCCACGGCCAAAGCGATCGACGCGCTGGCCCGCGCGTTAAAAGATTCGGACGACTCGCTGCGGGATCGTGCGGTGGAGGCGTTGGGGAAATTGGCCGACCCGCGGGCGATCGAGGTGCTGGCCACGGCGATCAACGATCCGGCGGCAGGCGTGCGGAGAAAGGCGGCCGCTTTATTGGTCACTATTCAAGATGATCGTGCCGAACAGGCGTTGATCGCCGCACTGGCATCCCATCCAGACATCTCGATCCGCCATACGGCCACTCAGCGGTTCACGACGGCGCCCAGTGCCCAGGCGATGGCAGCGCTGGAGCAGGCGTACCAAGACAACGACGAGTCCTTGCGGGTCCACGTCGCACAGGCGTGGGCGCGAATTACAGTCCCGCAGGCGATCGAAATGTTGGCCAAGGCGCTCGATGACCCATCCGCCAACGTGCGACAGGTCGCTTTTACTGCACTGGCCGCAAACCACCAGCAGCGCACAGCGGACGTCATGATCGCGGTGATGAACGATCACAAAGATGTAGCTGTCCGCCGCATGGCGGTGCAGCGGTTTAACAATCTGCCCAATCCCAAGGCGCTGGATGCGCTGATACGGGCCATGCAGGACCCGGACGACACCCTGCGAGTCAGTGCCGTGAATGCTCTGGCACGCATTTCCGAGCCGGAAGCAATTGAGGCACTGGGCGCCGCGCTCAAGGATGCAAATGTCCAGGTCCGGACGGCGGCGGCGACTGAGCTGAACAAAATGCAGAACGCCCGCGCCGATCAAGCGATGCTGGACGCGCTGGTCAACCACAAGGACTCGGCCATTCGTCAGCTGGCGGCGCAGCGGTTTGTCACCGCGCCCAGTCCCAAGGCCTTGGACGCGCTGGCCCAGGCCTCGAAGGATGCGCAGCCGTCGGTTCGGCTTCTGGTCGTCCAGGCGCTGGCGCGGATTTCTGATCCACGGGCAATCGAACTGGTGGCCGAGGCGCTGGATGATTCCGACGGGCCCGTACGAAAAATGGCTGCGAATCTATTGCTGAACATCCAGGATGCCCGTGCCGAACAGGCAATGCTGGACGCGCTGAACACCCACGAGGATCCAGCGATTCGCCAGTTGGCCGCACAGCGATTCGCCAGTTCGCCCAATGCCACAGGTTTCGACGCGCTGGCGCGTGCTTTGGAGGACAAGAACGCGTCGGTCCGGCTCCGCGCGGTGGAATCCCTGGCGCGGTTACCTGAGCCTCGGGCGATCGAGCTGGTTGTTGGCGCGCTCAATGACCAGGACAAAACTGTCCGGACGGCGGTCGCGACGCTTCTGCTCACCAGGCAGGATGGCCGTGCCGAAGCGGCGATGCACGACGCGCTCAGCCACGAGGATCCAGCGATCCGCCAATTGGCGATCCAGCGGTTTGTGAACTTTCCTAACCCCGCAGCCCTCGATGCGCTGGACATCGCGATCAAGGACAAGGACAAATTGGTCCGAGTCCGCACCGTCCAGGCGCTGGGAAAACTGGCGGAACCCCGGGCGGCCGATCTGCTGGCCACCGCACTCGATGACCCGGAGGGCGAAGTAAGGACCGCGGCTGCGAATCTGCTGGTAAGTCGGGGGGATGCAGTCGCCGAACAGGCATTGCTCAAGGCGCTTGGCAGCCACTCGGATATTGCGATCCGGCTGGTAGCCGTGCAGCGGTTCGAGAAGTCTTCCACTCCACAGGCCATCGAAGCGTTGGCAGTGGCGTACAAGGATCCGGACGAATCACTGCGGTTGCGGGTTCTTCAGGCACTTGCGCAAAACGCTCAGCCACGGGCCATCGATCTGGTGGCCGCCGCGGTGAATGACGAAATCCCCGCCGTGCGGACGGCGGCATTGAATCTGTTGGTCAATATGCAGAACGAGCGCGCCGAGCAGGCGATGATCTCCGCGATCACTCAACACAAGGATATTGTCTTCCGCCGCGCTGCGGCACAACGGTTCGTAAATTTGCCCAATCCCAAAGCATTCGACGCCTTGTCGCACGCGGTGAAGGATCAGGACGACGCTCTGCGGACCACCGCACTGCACGCGCTAGCACGGATTGCTGAACGGCCATCGATCGCCCTCCTAACGACGGCGCTTGACGACGCCAAGGCCCCCGTCCGCGCAACGGCCGCATCGCTGCTGGCCAGCATTCCGCATGATCTCGCCGAACAGGCAATGCTCAAGGCACTCATCGACCACCATGATTTAGCGATCCGCCAGGCGGCCGCGCAGCGGTTCGTGAACTTGCCCAACCCCAAGGTGCTGGACGCGCTGGAGCGGGCGCTAGCGGATCCGGACGAGACGGTACGGGGCCACGTCGTGCACGCGTTAGGGAAACTGACGGAGCCGCGGGCGATCGAACTGGTGGCAGCGGCGATCAACGATCCGTCGGCGGGCGTGCGAAGTACGGCAGCGCGCCTACTGGTTAACAACAAGGACGACCGCGCCGAACAAGCGATGCTCACCGCGCTGGTCGGCCACCAGGATGCAGCAATCCGCCTGGCGGCCGCACAGCGATTTGCGAACATGCCCAACCCCAAGGCGCTAGACGCGCTGGCGCGGGCGATCGAAGATGAGAATGAGTCAGTACGGATCCACAGCCTGCACGCACTGGGAAAACTAACCGAGCCGCGCGCGAGCGAGCTGTTGGCTTCGGCGATGAACGACCCCTCCGCAGGCGTCCGAAATACGGCGGCCCAACTGCTGGCGGGCAGGAAAGATGACCACGCCGAACAAGCGATGCTTTCCGCGGTAGTCAATCACCAGGATGCAGGGATCCGCCTGTTGGGCGCACAGCGATTTGCGAACCTGCCCAGCCTCAAGGCGCTCGACGCGCTGGCGCGGGCGTTAAAGGATCAGAACGAGTCCGTAAGGGTCCACGTCGTGCACGCACTGGGAAAACTAACCGAGCCGCGCACGATCGAGCTGTTGGCCACGGCGATCAACGATCCGTCGGCGGGCGTACGTGCCGCGGCGGCGAATCTGCTGGCGGGCAGCAAGGACAACCCCGCCGAACAAGCGATGCTCACCGCGCTGGTCAGCCACCAGGATGCCGCGATCCGCCAGGCGGCCGCGCAGCGATTTGTGAATCTGCCCAGCCCCAAGGCGCTCGACGCGCTGGCGCGGGCGTTAACGGATGGGAACGAGTCGGTAAGGGGCGTCGTCGTGCAGGCGCTGGGAAAACTTTCCGAGCCGCGAGCGATCGAGCTGTTGGTCGCGGCGCTCGACGACGTAAGTGGCAACCTACGGACGACGGCAGCGACGCTGCTGGCCGGCTGGCCGGATTCCAAGGCCGACCAGGCGTTGATAACCGTGATGAACAAGCACCAGGACATCGGCATTCGTCGAATTGCGGCGCAGCGGTTCGCGACTTCGCCGAATGAGGGGACTATCGACGCGCTGATCCAGGCTGTTCAGGACCCCGACGAGCCGATACGGCTGAGTGCCATTCAGGGACTGGGCCAACTGAAGAACCCGCGGGCGATCGACGTGCTGTCTGCCGCGCTCGAAAATTCTTCGGCACCGATCAAACAGGCAGCGACAGCGGCACTGTCCGCGATCGAAGATCCCCGGGCCGCGAAGGCACTTGAGACAGCGGCTGCGAATAATCAGTAAGGCAAACGGTGTCTGCAAGGACTGGCACGGTCTTTGTTACAAGCTCAGTCATCGCAATGCGGGGGATGCGCGGGGTTTGACGCCGCGCACTCCCCCTTCAACGACGTTCCGCTAAAATTACGGCACTTCAAAATTTTCCGTAAATTATCCGTCGAATCGCCATGGCACTCCACGTATTGAGCCGAAGCGGCGACTGCGGTCCGCGACGCCTGCAGTTCCAGAGCAGTGCCTACGTTTTGCAGGGCTCTTCGCGTTGCCAGTTTTCGTAAAACTCGGTAAAATCACTCGTTTTGCGTTGTGGCTTGCTGAGACAGGCCCCAAGTTCAACACCTGGTCGGGGGCATGGAGAACCCCAAGTCTGTACGATTCCGGTTGCCGCAAGTTTCTGAACACGCAATACTTACATCACCCGCCAGCGTAGCTTCAATTGGCAGAGCACCGCATTCGTAATGCGGATGTTGTGGGTTCGAATCCCACCGCTGGCTTTTCCCGCCGAAATCCGTCCAACTCCTTGCAGCCTGCCAGTTTGGCGCCCTGTTTAATCCGTTTTCCGATGCCGCTGCTGACGTCGCCTATCGAGCGTGCAAATGGACCACGGTTGCAGAGTTGATGACCTGGGTGCAAGAATGTGATGTTTGGATAGAATGCGACGAAAGACCATCGAGCGCCGTGTCATCGGGGGCGGTCCCAACAGCGCACGATCAGAACCGTGGCCCGACCAGAAACTACGTCGCCGGCCCAGAAACCACCTCGCACGGCCGGAAGCTACGCCGCACGATCCGAATCTTTACCGATGGCTCCCTGAACCAGAGCGGGTTCGCTTTGGAAAGAAACAATCAAGCATCGTTACCCCCTCACTTTTAACTGGAGTTTTCCTGAGCGATGGAAATGGAATTAGTAGAACCTGATGTGGCGCAGTTGGTTCTGTCAGATAGGTCCTTCGGTCCGAAAGAGATCGAGCAAATTTCCGGATCGATTTGCGCGACTTTGCGAATTATCGTTTGATGCGTGATACGGTTTCCGAGCTGGAACTTCGCGAACCCCACACGCCGGCGACGGCGGTTCGCCTGGGCGTTTGTTATTATCTGATGGGCAGGTATGCGGCAGCCATTCGTACTCTGGAAGAAGGCGACCGGGGAGCCCTGACGCACTTTTATCTCGGAAAATCGCATGTCGCCCTCGACAACTACGATAAGGCGAAAGAATGCTACACCGCTGCTGCTGGGGCTGGCTATGACAGAGACGCTTGTTCCCTGGCGATCGCCGAAACGCTACGGCTCGCTCGCCGCGGTGAAGAAGCTCTTCAGATACTTGATTCGCTGTCGGGTGCCATCGAACAGACGGCGGAGTACTTGTACCAACGAGGCGCTACGGTCGGAGCAATTGGTGGCAAACCGAGTGAGCCGGTCGCACTCTTCGAGCGCACCGTTGAAACGGACGCGAGCCACGCCGGAGCCCTGTTTGGACTCGCCTTATACAACGACCGAGCGGGCAACGACGATACCGCGGTATCGCTCTACGAGCGTTCTTCGTCCTGTTTTCCTTCCCATGTCGGTGCCTTGCTAAATTTGGGCATTATGTACGAGGACGGTGAACGATACGATCGCGCCGCGAGTTGTTATCAGCGCATTCTGGATGTCTATCCGGACAATCCGCGCGAGACTGTATTTGAAAGATTCACGCGCCTCCAGTAATCAGTTCTATGATGATGACGAACGTCGTAAGAGCGACCGATTGGCTCAAGTGTTGAGTATCCCGGTAACCGATTTTGAACTGTCGGTACGTAGCCGCAACTGTCTGCAGCGGATGGGGATTAATCGGCTGGGCGACCTGGCACGCACCACGGAACATGAGTTGCTTGCGAGCAAGAACTTTGGTGAAACCAGTCTTGTGGAGATTCGCGAGATTCTGGCGGCCAAAGATCTTCGCTTGGGCGAGTTGGCGCATGAGAAGAAAAAAGTCGAACCCTCGTACGATCCGGAGACACTTTCGGAGGACGAACGGCATATGCACGAACGTCCGATCACGGACCTGAATCTGTCGGTGAGGGCACGAAAGTGCATGGTCCGCCTGGGTATTAACACGATCGGCCAGTTGGTGCGTCGTACAGGCGATGAAATGCTGGAATGCAAGAACTTTGGCGTCACAAGCTTGAACGAAGTTCGCGAAAAACTGGGCCCCGTCGGTTTGAAATTGAGGGGTGACTAACGCCGCTCGCAATCCGCGGGATCGCCTGCCGCCGGCACAGGCCAGTACGGAATTTCGGCTGGCCTTCGTACAGCCAGTCTTGGTGTCCCGCCGAGCGGAATTCTTGTGTTCATGACGAGCGGATTTGCATTCTGCGTTCACGATCAGGATTCGCAGTCTGCTGCCCGCCGTAGCACGCTCACCACGCCGCACGGCGACGTCGAAATGCCGGCGTTCATGCCGGTGGGAACGCAAGGAGCCGTCAAGGGCGTGACCGCTGACCACGTCGTGGCGACAGGGGCACAAATGGTGCTCAGTAACGCCTATCATCTGGCCGTTCGTCCCGGAGCGGAAATCGTGCGCCGACTGGGCGGGCTGCATCACTTTATGGGTTGGTCCGGTCCAATCCTTACGGACAGCGGTGGCTTCCAGGTTTTTAGCCTCCAGCGACTGACAAAAGTTACGGAAGAGGGAGTCGAGTTCAGGTCGCACGTCGATGGCGCAAAGATCTCGCTCACGCCGGAACTCGCGGTTCAGATCCAGGGCGATTTGGGTAGTGACATTGCGATGGTACTGGATCATGTGGTTTCTTTGCCGAATTCGCGCGACGTGATTGAAGACGCTTGCCGACGATCGATTCGGTGGGCGCAGCGGAGTCTGGCGACCAGTCGCAGTGACCAGCAGGCGTTATTCGGGATCGTGCAGGGCGGATTGGACCAGCCGCTGCGAATCGAGTCGGCCGAGGCATTGGCGGAACTCGATTTTGACGGGTACGCGATAGGTGGGCTCAGTGTTGGCGAGTCAGCGGAGGACATGTTGCGGACGATCGAATTCACGATTCCGGCGCTGCCCGCAGGCAAGCCGAGATACTTGATGGGGGTCGGCCGGCCCGAAGACATCCTGGAGGCGGTCGCGCGGGGCATCGATCTGTTCGATTGCGTCATGCCGACCCGCAACGGTCGCAACGCGATGGCGTTTACCGATTCCGGTACGCTGAGATTGCGCAACGAGCGCCATCGGGAAGATACGCGACCCTTAGAGGAGACTTGCGATTGTCTCGCTTGTCGACATAGTCGCGGTTATTTGCGGCATCTGTTCATGAGCGGCGAGATGCTGGGACCGATTCTGTTATCGATCCACAATTTGACCTAT
>CAWJNN010000099.1:0-6470 GCA_963844115.1 uncultured Planctomycetales bacterium
CGCCAAACGGTCTTTGGCGCCGGCGAGCTGTTGGCTGCGTGCTGCAACCTTGTGGATATGCCGCTGTTGGGCGGCCTCTTCACTGGTCGAAAGTGGCAACGCCTGGGTGACAAAGCCGGAGACATTGCCCGGCACCAGCGATTGGGTACTGCCGAAAATTCCCGCCAGCGCATAGTAGTCGCGCGTGGGGATTGGATCGAACTTGTGGTCATGGCAGCGAGCGCAGCCCAACGTCAGACCGAGGAACGCCCGCCCGGTCGTATCGAGTTGCTCGTCGATCACCTCCATCCGCAGCAGCTCTTTGTCCTGCTGTTCGTAGTTGGTCGGTCCCAATGCGAGAAAACCAGTGGCGACGAGTTGCCGGGCGCTGTTCCGGCGAATCATACGGCAGCAAGTCCCCTGCGATCTGCTCGCGGACAAACTGATCGAAAGGGCGATCGCTGTTGTAGGCTTCGATCGTATAGTCACGGTACCTCCAGGCGTCCTTGAACATCAGGCTCCGTCCGCCGCCGCTCGATTCGGCGAAGCGGGCCACATCGAGCCAATGCCGACCCCAGCGCTCGCCGAACTGCGGCGAGTCCAACAGTCGATCAACGACCTTGGCGAGCACGTCAGGAAGTTCCGCTTTGTCCTGGAGGAACGCGTCAATCTCCGCAGGTGGCGGCGGAAGACCAACCAGCGCGAAATAGGCGCGGCGGATCAGCGTCCGTCGATCTGCGTCGGCGACCGGCGTTAATCTGTCGGCTTCTAAACGAGCGAGGACAAAGCGATCGACGTCCGATTCGGGCCAGCTGGAATCTTGCACTTTGGAAGCGGCCTGTTGGCGTGGCGGCTGGAAAGCCCAATACTTACGTCCTTCGGCAATGTCGATCTCGTTGTTGACGCTGATCACCTTCCCATCGCGCGGGTCGGCAGCCCCGTCGCGAATCCATTGTTCAAAGTTCGCGATCACCGCATCGGGCAACTTGCCGTCAGGCGGCATCTCGAACGATTCCTGCCGCAACGCGTCCAGCAACAGACTCTCATCCGGCTCGCCGGGAACGACGGCCGGTCCGTTCTCCCCCCCTTGCAGCGCGCCCGCACGTGTATCGAGCAACAATCCACCTTGAATCTTCTTGGCGTCCTCCGCGTGGCACTCGTAACAGTGCTTGACCAAAACGGGCCGGATCTTCGTCTCGAAAAACTTCAACTCCTGCGCATCATCCGCCCACATCGGCGCGGTGCAAACCACCAGCACCATCGCGGCGCAGGCGATCCGCAGGCGGCGGCAGGGAACCGGTAAATGCATGCAACGTGTGCTCATCGAGTCGTGGCGAAGTAAAAAAGCGAACGCTGGCCTGGAGGTGGGATGAAACAAACTTCATTTTAACGAACAAACAATCGAATGTCCCGTTCGTTTCCTTTGTTCCGGCATTGTTTCGGCCGCCCAGATGCCTCAAGCTACACAGCGAAAGGCAGTTCAGATACTTGCTTCGAAACTAGGGCGACATTCACTGGCGGTGCAGTTAGCAAGGTTCTAAATTCGTCTACCCAAGGACGCTCAGCTAGTACCGGACGCCATTCGATTTTGTAGGTTTCCTGGTGCGCGGGACTACTGACAACTTCGACTGACATGGGGTCCTAGAAAACGGGCCCAGCATCGGTACTCAATGGCCTTTGCTCATCGAGCGATAAGCAAGCAAGCGAAACACTATGTGTCGACCATCATGACCCGATGGCCGGCTTTCTTCTATTTCAAAAGCCGCCACCCACGAGGGTCGCGTTCACGTGAATATTGACCCCCGTTCGTTACAGCTAATATACTCAGGTATTGCCACTGCGGCCCCTGTCACCTAAATCACCCGCAGTCGCCCTCGTATGATCATCTCGTCCAACGCCCACCGATGCCGCCCGCGCCTGCGCCTGTTTACGGTGTGGCTTGTAGGAAAAACGCTTGCCACGGTTGTGTGCGCGGCGATCACGTTCGCGTGTGGCATGGTGTCGTCAGCACAAAGCGACGAACAGGTTCATTTCTTCGAGAGAAATGTTCGTCCGCAGCTGCTGGAAAACTGCACGCAATGCCACGGGGCCGAACAGCAGGAAAGCGGGCTGCGACTCGATTCCCGCAGTGCCATCTTGAAAGGAGGTGAGCGGGGTCCGGCCGTCGTTCCCGGCGACGCGGAAAAAAGCCTTTTGATCCGTGCCATTCAGCATGCCGAAGAAGATCTCGAAATGCCGCCCGAAGGGGAGAAATTATCGGACGAGGCGATTGCTGCTCTGGTCAAATGGGTAAACGATGGAGCGGTCTGGCCCAAAGATGAAGTGACGATCGGCGCGGGTACGCCTACCGACCGGCTGGAAGAGATCCGAGCCAGCCACTGGTCCTTTCAACCGATCGATCGACCCGCCCCACCGGCGGTACACAACGAAAGCTGGCTACGTAACGATGTCGATCGCTTTGTCCTGCGCGGCACGAGTCGGCAGGTCTGTCGCCAGCCGACGTGGCCGATCGCCGAACGCTCATTCGCCGTGCTTTCTTTGACCTGATCGGCCTGCCCCCGACTCCGGAAGAGATCGAGACGTTTGTTCGAGACGAAGCGGACAGCGCGGTCGGGCAGCTGATCGAGCGACTATTGACGAGGCCGGAGTATGGCCAGCGATGGGGACGTCATTGGCTGGATGTGGTTCGTTATGCGGACACTGCCGGTGATGCCTCCGATTACCCGGTACCGGAAGCGTACAAGTACCGCAACTACGTCATCGACGCGTTCAACCGGGACCTGCCGTACGACGAATTTATCCGCCAGCAGCTCGCCGGTGACGTGTTGCCGTCCGAGAGTGATGACGAGCGTTGGAAAAAGGTGATTGCGACTGGTTACATGGCGATCTCGCGTCGAATCGGTGTCGGCCCTCAGAATTTGCGGCACATTACGCTCGAAGACACGATCGACAACGTCGGCAAATCGTTTCTCGGTCTGACGCTCGGCTGCGCTCGTTGCCACAACCACAAGTTTGATCCCGTGCCGACGGCCGACTACTACGCCCTGTACGGAATCTTCGATAGCTCGGTCTATCCTCATGCCGGCGCCGAACACGCTCCGTATCGTCAAGATTTCGTCTATCGCGTAGGTAAGCAACGAGCGAACGAAATCCTGCAGCCATATCGTGAAAAACTGGAGCCTTGGAACAAGAAAGAACGAGCGAAATTCGACGAGTACCAGGCACTGCAGGGAATGAAGGTCACCGATCCGACTCGCACGCGGATCAACGTCTTTGCCGAGCTGGAGGAAATACGTCGCCAGCGTCGACCCGTTGCCGAGGCCTTTCCGCCGCTGGAAATCGCCTACGGGATTCAGGAAGGGAAGTCGGGCGATGTTCACGTGCAGATTGCTGGAGATCCAGGTAAGCGCGGGCCGCTTGTGCGGCGAGGATTCCTGCAGGTTCTGGGCGGGGAAAAACTTTCGGAAGGCCACCCTGGTAGTGGACGCCGCGAATTGGCTGATTGGATCGCTGATCCGAACAACCCGCTGACCGCGCGTGTCATGGTCAATCGGATCTGGCATTACCATTTCGGCAAAGGCCTGGTGAAGACGACCAGCGACTTTGGTCTGCGCGGCACGCCGCCATCTCATCCCGACCTTTTGGATTACCTGGCAGGTTACTTCATCGACAATGGCTGGTCGATCAAGCAAATGCATCGCTTGATCATGAATTCCAAAACATATCAGCTTGCCAGCGCCGAGGTCTCAGCTAGCTCGTCGATCGATCCGGACAACGAGTTACTTTGGCGAGCCAACCGGCAACGGCTTGACGCCGAACAGTTTCGCGATTCGCTGCTGATGTTTGGTGGCGATTTGGACCTCACACCTGGGTCGCGGCATCCGTTTCCTCATCATCTCACTTATTATTACCGCCAGCACGAACCGTTTGTCGGCGTGTTCCCGACCAGCAAGCGCAGCGTTTACTTGATGCAGCAGCGTATTCAAAAAAATCCGTTTCTCGATTTGTTCGACGGGCCCGACGGCAATATTCAATTTGCTGAACGGAGGGCGACGACGACAACGTTACAAGCGTTGTACTTGATGAATTCCGAGTTCATCCACCAGCGATCCGAGCGGATTGCGCAACGTTTGTTGATTTCGGCCCCTAGCCTGTCCGATCGCGTTAGTTGGGTCTACCAAACGATCTTCGGACGGATGCCGAGTGGCGACGAGGTCGATCGGGCCGACGCGTTTTTGGAAATAGCCCGGAAACAAATCGCTGAGACAGATGTCAGCGACAATAAACTTGCAAAACAGGCGTGGTCGGCGTATCTTCGCAGCATGCTTAGCAGCAACGAATTCGTGTTCGTGGATTGAAGAGGACCGCGTCAATTTATGTTGGAGTTCTGCCTTTAGCAGGTCCTAACGTTACGAATATGGAAGCCGCCTAAATGCGGGACTCCAACGTTTGGCCATTGATCGTTTAACCCGTGGCCGAAGGCTAGGTCGATTGCCGGCGCCGCCTCGCCTTCGGCAACGGGTTAAACGACGACGAAACTACGAATCCGATAATCCGAAATGAAATCAACTCGACGTCAAATGATTCGTTCGTTGGCCGCGGGTGGCCTCGTGTTGCCGGGTCTGCTGTCCGAGATGCTTGGAGACAGTGCGACGGCGTCCGAGTCTACCGGTCCCGGCGATCCGCTCGCACCGATCCCGCCGCATTTCCCGGCGAAAGCCAAGCGGGTCATTTTCCTATTCATGACCGGTGGTGTGTCACACGTAGATACGTTCGACAACAAGCCCTACCTGACTAGTCACCACGACCAGCGACGTGACGAGGATAATTTTTACAAAGGATCGGAGTGGAGCTTTCAGCGGTATGGGCAGAGCGGCTTGGAAGTCAGTGACCTGTTTCCTCACATCGGCAGCGTGATCGATGACATCTCCGTTATACGCTCGATGCAAAACATTAACGGCGACCACTTCGGCGCGACGATCGGAATTCACACGGGATCGGGCACACTCAATCGTCCGAGCGTCGGTTCCTGGGTCAGCTACGGACTGGGCACGTACAACCAGAACCTGCCGTCGTTCATGGTGATCTCACCCGGGCTACCGTATGCCGGCGGCCAGGTTTGGGGATCGGACTTTCTGCCGGTGTTGCACCAAGGTACCCGCATCGTGCCGGGCGACGAACCGATTGCCAACATGCGTCGTCGTACACTGTCCGGTGCGCTGCAAGAGACCGAACTGGATATGCTCGATTACTTCAATCGACAGCACCTTCAAGGGCGTGAAACCGACACCAACCTGACCGCTCGGATCAAGTCGTTCGAGACCGCATTCGGTATGCAGGCCGCGGCACCCGAGGCGTTTGACCTGTCGACCGAATCGCAAGCGACGCTGGACCTCTATGGCCTCGAAAAGGGCAACGCGGATAGTTTCGCCTGGCAATGTATCGTCGGTCGGCGGCTCGCCGAACGCGGTGTTCGGTTCATTGAGCTGATTGACGGCGACACCAGTGTCGACAAGAACTGGGACTCACACGCCAGGATGTCCGATTACAATCGTCTCGCCAAAAAAGTCGACCAACCGATTGCAGGCCTGATCACGGATCTGAAGCAACGTGGCATGCTGGACGATACGTTGGTCGTTTGGACAACGGAATTCGGACGAGGCCCGTTCTGTCCCGCTCCGGGGGCCGGTGGCCGCGGACATCACGCTCAGGTCTATTCTTCCTGGCTGGCCGGCGCGGGCGTACGTGGCGGAACGGCTTACGGATCGAGCGACGAGCTTGGCGATCAGGTCGCGGAAAACGTGGTCACGGTGCACGATTTCCAGGCGACGATTCTCAATCGTTTGGGCTTGGATCACAAGCGACTAACGTATCGCCACGCTGGCCGTGACTACCGGTTGACCGACGTCCACGGCCGCGTGGTTCACGAGATTCTGTCGTAGGCTGGGGCGACGTTATTCCAGTCCTGAAAGGACGACGCTACGTTAGCCCAGGGTGGAGAAATGCGAGTGCAACGAGTCCCGGCGCGCCGGGACGCAACCCTGGGTTTCTGATTGAAAACACCAAAGCCCCAACGGGGCGGCCCTAATGCGTCGTCCGACTGCAAGCTCTCTAAGTTAGGGGCACCCCGTTGGGGTTTCGATGCTATACGGGACCAGGTACCCAGGGTTTCGCGATCCCGGCGGGCCGGAATCGCTTCACCCTGGGCTGTCATGGGACCATGCCTTCGGCATTATCGGGACCGGAACAAAAGAGAGACGTGCGGAACCGATCTGGTTCTAAAAGAACTTTACGCTCGGCCGGCTATGAGTCCTTGCTGTCCAGCCGGATCCGTTGTTCGTTGCCGACGCGTTCTCGGACCACGCCAATTCTGGCTGAGGCAATATTGCTTTGTTCCGCGAGCCGCGCAGGAGCGCGTCGACCTTTTCTTCTCGCACAGCCAGCAGCAGCCCGCCGGAAGTTTGCGGATCGAACACGACCTGGTATGCGGG
>CAWJNN010000100.1:0-19981 GCA_963844115.1 uncultured Planctomycetales bacterium
GCGGGGGGGGGGGGGGGGGTTTCTTCTGTACTCGATGAAGATAGATAGATAAATAAAATAAAATAAAATACATTCCATTCCATTCCATTCCATTCCATTCCATTCCGGATTTTTTTTTTTTTTTTTTTTTTTTTTTTTTTTTTTTTTTTTTTTTTTTTTTTTTTTTTTTTTTTTCTTTCTTTCTTTCTTTCTTTCTTTCTTTCTTTTTTCTTTCCTTCCTTCTTTCTTTCTTTCTTTCCTTCCCTTTTCTTTCTCTCTTCCTTCCTTCCCTGCCCTTTCCTTTGTGTGTTGCTTGCTCCTTGCCTGCCCTTACCCTGCCCGGCCTGTGTTGTTGTGGGTTGCTGGTGCTGAGACCTTCCCATCCTTAGTCTTGTGTGAAGGCTTTGCCTGGATTTGTGGAGTGTCTGTCTGTTGGTGAGGAAACGTTGGCTGAGTTAGCGGTCTGAGTTAATATTCCACGGCGCAGGCAGGCCGATCCCGTGCTTAGGTGTTCGCCGAACTACTCTTGAGGCCGTGGTTGTAGATTGGTGGCAGTCGACATGGGAGGCGCAACGAAAGCGACCAGCGCCCTGATGCCAGCAATGCAGTCGTTCGATTGCGGTTGCTGTCGCGGCTTGCTTGTCGATAAAGTCCGCGGTCGGTTAAACAATCGAAAGATGCACGTAAACCTAAGGCTTCGCCCTCCCAGCGAACAAGCAACAAGCAAAATCCCCACTCAACTAGCGAAGGCCCATGCTTTCCAAATTTGCTGATATATCGCCGTTCGGAAAAATCCTCGTTTGGCTGGGACTGGTCGCCCTGATGGCCACCGTCGTTCAGAGCGCTGCCTGGCTGGCCGGAACTTCGTTCCGCATCATGGCCAGTGGAAAAGGTGGCCGTGGCGTGCTGCTGGCCTGGCGCTGGCCGGCCTGTGCGCCCTGATTGCGGCCGACAAACGGCCGGTATCGGATTTCGGGATTTTCGTCGGCCCACGCTGGAAGAAGCTCTGGCTGGGTGGGCTGGCGATCGGTGCCTCGACATATCTTGCGTATGTCGTGTTCGCATTGGCAGCGGGCGGCTACGTTGTCAGTTTTGATCGCGTCACGCCGAGCCGAGTCGGAAAGGGTGTGTTCGCCGGCATGACATCCATACCGCTGTCGCTGGTCCAACAGGTTCTGTTCAGCGGTTATCTGCTGGGGATGCTGCGGCAGCGTTATAGCCGTCTTGTTGCGGTACTCGTTCCGGCGTTCATGTTCGCCGTTATGAGCCGGCTGAATAACCCGATGGCGGTGCTTGAGCCAACCGCGCATCCACTGATTATCGGGCTGTTTCTGGTCGCTGTTCTGTTGGGTACCTTGCGACTGATTACCGGCAGCATCCTGTTGCCCGCGGGACTCCTTGCCGGCTGGATGTTCGTCCGACGCGTACTGGATAAGACCTCGTTGGTCGTACCCGACGTCGACTCCGTCTGGATGCCGTGGATCGTGCCGCGGGCCGATACTCGTCAAGGACCGATGATGTGGCTGTTCCTCTTGGTCGGCATCGCAGCTTGTGCGTGGCTGTTGCGACGGCGCGGCGAAGCGGAAGTGTCGAAACTGACGCCGGCGCTGGACGCGGACTTCAAACGTGTCTTCCCGCTGTTTCACGGTAGTGTGCTGGCGCCGTTAGACGTTTGGATTCCTAGATTGGCAGCGGCACGCTTCAAAGTCGGCTGGGAATATCTGCCACGATTGATTGTTGCCTTGGTCATCTCGACCGTGAATACCGTGTTAACACTTCCCGAACGATTGCTGCTTCCCTGGCTATTGCGACGTCATCAGGTGAAGGATCCGGTATTCATCCTGGGCGTCCATCGCAGTGGAACGTCACACTTGCACAATATGCTTGCCCTGGATCCTCAATTCAGCACGACCAAGGCTTATCATATTTTGAATCCAGTCGGCTTCCTCTGCACAGGCTGGCTGTTTGCGCCGTTAATCCAGGCGTTTTTGCCCTGGAAGCGTCCCATGGATTCCGTCCGGTTTCATCTCTTTGCGCCGAATGAAGAAGAATTTGTCATGGCCGGGACGTGCGGACTTTCGCCTTACTGGGGCATGACGTTTCCGCGGCAGTGGGACTATTACGACCGCTTTATCGAGATCGACCAGTTGCCGCCTAAACAGCAGGCCAAGTGGAAGCGGCACTACCTGCTGTTCCTGAAAAAACTGACCTGCTTTTCCGGCAAACGCCCCCTGCTGAAGAGTCCACACAATACGGCGCGGATGGCGCTACTGCGTAGCATGTTTCCGCAGGCACGGTTCGTCCATCTCTATCGCGATCCGGAAGTAGTGTACCTTTCCAATATGCACCTCGCTCGTGAAGCCCACGTCATTAACCAGCTTCAAACTCCGCAGCCAAACACGTCCTACCAGTCGAGGTTCCTTGAGAACTACGCCTCGATGGAGAATGCCTATTACCGCGACGCAGCCGCGGCACCGGACGGAAGTACCGTTGAACTTCGCTTTGAAGATCTGGAGCAGGCACCGGTCGAGCAGATGCGGTTGCTATATACGCGGCTTGGTCTCGAATGGACGGACGCATTCGAAGCGAAGCTGGAACTGTACGTGGCTGGTTTGGCCGGTTACCAGAAGACACGGCATAAGACGCTGTCAGACGACGAACGGGCGAAGATTCATGAGAAGATGCGACCGCTCATGCAGCGTTGGGGATACGAATCGGTCGAGACAACATCTGCCAAGGCAGCGTAGTCCAGAGTACAGAGAATGATGCAGGCCTATATCCTGAATTCCGATAAACTGATTTCGCCTTTCATGCGACCGGCGCGTGAGACTGCGCATTCATAACGTGTCGCTCGGCGATCGGCAGACAAGCGCCTTCAAGGCATTAGGTTGTCGCGTCGAACGGATCGATACGCTGGCCGAGATCGACAAGTTGCCCGCGTTGGTTGTTCATGACGACCTGTTCCTGACGGCCGCCGCGGCCAAAAAATTCTTGCAACTCGCTCGGAAAGAGGGCGGCAATCGGCAGGCGGCACTTGAATGCTCGTTGCTGACCGAACACATGGTCCCTGCCTTGCAGGGGCCGCAGGTCGCCGGTAAAGATCAGACCAATTTCCGCGTCTATGACAGTTACTATATCGAACAGCTGGATGCGTCGCGGCCGTTGCAGATGCAATCCGAATTACTGCCGATTCCGTACGGTCAGCGAACCAGCGGCTATCGGACCAGTCGCCAGTTTGAAGAATCAGGACGGATGTTTGTCCCCATGTCGACGGTATTTATGATGCCGGTTCGACATTGGGCGGCGGTACTGGCGGCCAATCTAGCGGGTATGCCGGGCTTTTTTCTACAGACGATCAAGCGCCACTGGCTACAGGCCGGCATGTTGCCCCTGGTTGCCGCGATCCGTGCCCACGGCCTATCGCCCGCCCACTGGCGTTCGAAGTCGTATCTGGCAGGGCCTCGATGCCGGATCGCGCCCGAGCGCTCACGTGGAGACCAGCATCCTGGGGCGACGCGTCAAGGTCGCTCCACATGCGGTTATCCGTAACAGCGTCCTGGGCGACCGTGTCCTTGTTCGCGAAGGCGCTGGTCGAAGGCTGTTCGTTAGGGGACGATGTGATTGTCGAAGCGGGATCGCGACTTCGCGGTTCTGTTGCCGAAGAAGGCGCTTGTATCGCGTCGCGATTTATCCAGCTCTCCGTCTTCGGTCGGGACTCAGTGGTTTGTCCAGAGTCAGGCACGACCGACTTCGTCATCCGAGGGACCGTGAAGATCGACGTCGACGGGAAAAAGATCTCTAGCGGATCGAGGTATCTGGGTTGCTGTGTCGGGGACGGGGCGTTTCTTGGACCTAATGTTCATTTGGTCGGCGGCGTGGAGATTCCGAACGGCTGCCAACTGATCCCCAATCCACGCGGGATGGTTACCGATGCAAACACCGGTATTCCATCGCATCTCTTGCGTGTTGACAAAGGGCGAAGTCGACGTTGCGCGGCTTGACGTCGGTTTGCGTGGTGGTACAGTTTCGCCAAGTCCGGCAGACTTCCGAAGTTTGATATCAAACTTCGGAAGTCTTGTAAATGGGTTGCGTGTTAACCCGTGGCCGAAGGCTAGGGGACGCGGGCCTGACCTAGCCTTCGGCCACGGGTTAAACAACGATGAATCAGCCAGCGACGCAAAGCCAACATGCGAAGACGGCACTGTCCAACGAATCTTCGCTCACCTTGGCGTACCGGTAAACCAACCACAGTTGGGCCATGAATTATCTCGCCCACGCTCGGCCGTTTCTCGACCAACCTTACTTCGTTGCCGGAGTGGCAATTCCCGACTGGATCAATGTTGTCGATCGGAAGCTGCGAGTTCGTAGTCGCAACGCGCAACCGTTTGTGTCGCATCATGATAGTCAGCTTGCCGCGATCGCCCGCGGGATTGTGCAGCATCATGAAGACGACGGCTGGTTTCATCAGACCCGGGCGTTTACCGAGCTGTCGCTTGAGTTCACCGTCGCAATCCGCGAGATCCTGGAAAGTGACGATGGGATGCGGGTCTCTTTTTTGGGCCACATTCTGGTGGAAATACTGCTGGACGCCCACCTGGCCGACCGGCAGCCCCGGCTGTTGGACGATTATTACAGGTCCCTTTCGCGGGTGAATCCGGCTGTTGTTGCCGACGCCGTGGGAAGAATGAGCAACCGCATCGCCGAGCCAATCGTTCAACTAATCCCGCGATTTATCGAAGAGAGGTTCTTGTCGGACTACGCAGACGATGACAAACTGTTAAGGAGACTCAATCAGGTGATGAAGCGAGTTCGGCTGGTCTCCTTGCCCGATCGGATCGTCGAGGTTTTCCCGACAGCCCGTTGCCGCGTAGCGCAACGTGCGACAGAGCTCCTGGCGCCGGGCGAAAAGTAGATACAAACGTTACAGAAGATGGAGACGACTGGAAATGAAATTCGGCATGAATCTTTTGCTGTGGAGTGGCGAGTTGAATGACGACGTGCTGCCCGTTCTCGATTCGCTCAAGAAAATGGGTTACGACGGCGTCGAATTGCCACTGTTCAATTACGATCTCGACTACGCGACTTGGGCGAAACGGCTGGACGAATTGAAACTGGAGCGAACGGCGGTCACGGTTCGTACCGAAGAGGACAATCCCATTAGCTCAGACGCCAGTATTCGGGCCCGGGCGGTTGAAGCCAACAAGCGCGCGTTGGATTGTTGTGCGGCAGTTGGCGCGACGCATTTGGTGGGTCCGTTCCACTCCGCCTTGGGGGTCTTCAGTGGGCAAGGGCCAACGGAGGACGAGTGGAACTGGGCGGTCGATAGCATGCGGCAGGTGGCCGAACACGCGGAGACGGTGGACGTCATGTTGGGCGTCGAATACTTGAATCGCTTTGAAACGTACCTCCTGAACTGTGCCGCCGATACCGTTCGCTTTATTAAGGAAGTGGATCACGATAACTGCCGCATGATGTATGACACGTTTCATGCGAATATCGAAGAGAAGAATATTGCCGATGCCATCGGTCAATGTGCGTCCTACACGGTCCACGTTCATATCTCGGAAAATGATCGCAGTACGCCGGGCGCGGGCAACGTCGATTGGGAAACCACCTTCGATAGCCTGAAAGAGGTTGGCTACAATGGCTGGCTGACCGTTGAAGCCTTTGGTCTCGCGTTGCCGGAGTTAGCGGCGGCCACGAAAATCTGGCGACGCATGTACGATAACGAAGAGCAGCTGGCCTGGGATGGACTTGAATTCATGAAAAACTCGGTCAGCATGCGATGGGGCTGACCCCGGTCCACCGCTACCTCGAAATCGAACTTGCGAGTCAGGTCAACTCGGCTCTATAGTCGCTCGTATGTCTGAAACAGAGAACCAGGGTTCGAACGCCGACGGCGACAAAGAGATATCGCTGGAAGAGCTTAGCAATGCGTTTGCCCGCATGTTGCAGCCGCCGGAAGACGCTGAAGAAGCCGCAGCGGCGTCCGACGAATCGCCGGAGACAGGACAAAACGAGTCGCCCCCGGCGTCCGTTGCGTTTGACGTGACACCTCGCGGTTTGCTGGAGGCGCTGCTGTTCGTCGGCCATCCTGAAAATGAACCGCTGACTCGCGAGCAGGCGGTATCGGTGATTCACGGAGTTGAACCGGCTGAGATCGACGGCTTTGTTGAATCCTTGAACGAAGAGTATTCGGCGGCCGGGCACGCGGTAGAGATCGTCAGCCAAGGCACCGGCTACCGGCTCGTCCTGCGACCACACTTCGAACGAGTCCGAAATCGTTTCTACGGGAAGGTGCGCGAAGCTCGTCTTTCCCAAGCCGCGATCGAAGTTTTGTCGCTGGTCGCTTACAGTCAGCCGATCAACAGCCAGACGGTTACCGACCTGCGAGGGTATCCCAGCAGCAGTATTCTTTCCCAGCTGGTGCGTCGCCAACTGCTGCGCATCGAGCGTCCACAGGAAAAACCTCGCACGCCGGTCTATTACACGACCGATCGTTTTCTGGACCTGTTTGGATTGGAAGACCTGAACGATCTGCCACGAAGTCAGGAGAGCGAGCCATGAGCTTTGGCGGCTCCCGGCCCGGCCATTCTTCGACGGGTCACCGGGGGAGGAAACTTGGACATGCCAGCGTTAGCCGAACTTGATTCGATGCAACGACTTAGCGATTTAACGCCCTTCCGCGCAGCGCCGGGATTCGACGCTGATAGAATTGAGCGTTCTGTCGGTCGGCGTCGATTGCCGGTTGGCGTTTTGACCAAAAATGGACTTTGTCGAGGCAAGCTTTGCCGATGAAATGACCTACGGCGCGTCTCTGTTGCTCATTGGCGTTTCTTTCCGCCGACACCGTAGGGGTTTTTTGTTTCCGCCGCTCGATCGGTGTACCGTTCCGGGTGAGACCTTTGTTGTCTGATTGTATGAATCGTCGTCAACGCGTTGCCGAAATAGGACGGCTCGGACCCCTCGTACTGCCGTCGATGTTGCGTTGCGACTTCGGGCATCTCCAGCGCGAAATTAGGGAACTTGAAGCTGCCGGAGTCAAAGCGTTACATCTGGACGTGATGGACGGGAATTTCGTCCCGAATCTCAGCTATGGACTAACACTGGTTGAAGCGATCCGGAAGATGACGGACCTGCTGTTGGATGTGCATCTCATGATCGTGAAGCCGGAATCGTATGTGCAGCGGTACTATGAAGCGGTGCGCGGACGTGATCACTTTTCACATCGAAGCAACCACACACCCGCGCGATGTACTGTTGGCAATCCGCGAGCTGGACGCAGCCGCCGGCGTTGCACTTAATCCGGACACGCCGATCGAGGCCATCGAACCGTACCTTGATTTGTGCGACCTGGTGTTGGTGATGAGCGTGATGCCGGGCTTCGGCGGCCAGCAGTTCGAACGCGTCGCGCTGGATAAGCTGGAAAAGATTCGCGCCGGCGCCGACGACAATCTAATTCTCGCTGTCGATGGAGGCGTCAAAGACGACAACATCTCCGAATGTGCGGCGGCCGGCGCCAATTGGTTCGTGGTCGGCTCGGCCATATTTAACCACGAAGATTATCCCGACCGAATTTCAACGCTCACGAATCTGGTTTCCTCATCCTAACGCAATTTTCGCGGTGGTTTACATGCTAAAAATAATTTTGATTCGTCCTGGAACAACCGAATACGACCAGCAGGGCCGCATTCTTGGCACGCTGGACGTCCCCTTGGCAGAGGAAGCGCCTGCGCAGATTGCTCATGCAATCATTGAACTTCGCGACTACGAAATGGAAGGAATCTATACTTCACCGTGCGAGTCCGCTCGTCAAACAGCGAACGACATCTCCCAGAGTTTGGGGATCCGAGCGAAAGTGTCGGACCTGCTGAAAAATGTCGATCACGGTCTATGGCAGGGGATGCTGGTCGAGGAGGTCAAACGTAAACAGCCGAAAGTCTACCGGCAATGGATGGAGCAACCGGAGACCGTCTGCCCGCCCGAAGGCGAAATGCTGGACGCTGTGCGCGAACGTGTCGAGAGTTTTTTGAGTAAGATATTTAAGAAGCATAAGTCCGGGACCATTGGATTGATCGCTCCGGAACCGATGGCAGGGCTGATTGAGAGCTATTTGCGAAATTCCGAGCTGCGCGATATGTGGAAAAACGCGGCGGTAAGCGGAAGCTGGCAAATAATCGAAATTGAACAGCCGGGTTTAATTAACGTATAAAGCGAAGCCTGTACGAAGCATAGTTGGACGGCGAACGACGATGGCAACTGAGCCGACTCAACAGACATCCACTGAGCACACGATGGCTCCCGCAAGCGGAAGAAGCGGTCCTCGACGACCTAAGCGCGGCGTGCCGGAGGGCCTGTGGTTGCGCTGCCCTGGTTGCGCTGACACTATTTATCGAAAAGAGGCCGATAGTCTGCTGGGCGTCTGTCCGCACTGCGACTATCATTTTTACGTGCCAGCTGGCGAGCGGATCAAGCAAGTTCTTGACGAAGGAACGTTTGACGAATGGTACGGCGACATGCGGCCCACCGACCCGTTGGGGTTCAAGGACAAGATGCCGTACAGCGAGCGACTGGTTGCCGAACAGAAGCGGACAGGTTTAAGCGAAGCAGCCGTGGTCGGTACGGGAATGATCCGTGCGCGTCGTGTCGCCTTTGGCGTAACCGATTCGGCCTTCATTATGGGCAGTATGGGTTCCGTCGTCGGCGAAAAACTCACTCGGCTGATCGAGCGAGCGACCGATCAGCACCTCCCCTTGATCATTGTCAGTGGCAGTGGTGGCGGAGCGAGAATGCACGAGGGAATTCTGTCGCTGATGCAAATGGCGAAGGTTTCTGCCGCGCTGTGGCGCTACGACGAATCAGGCGGCTTGTTTATTTCGGTGCTTACCAATCCCACCATGGGCGGTGTGGCCGCCAGTTTCGCTTCCTTAGGTGACCTGATTTTTGCCGAGCCGAAAGCCTTAATTGGCTTTGCCGGACCCCGCACGATTAAGGCAACGATCCGGATCGAGCTGCCGGAAGGATTTCAGACCAGTGAGTTTCTGCTGGAACACGGATATATCGATCGCATCGTTCGACGGGCTGATTTGAAGAGCGAAATTGCCCGGGTCATCGACTATTGCGGCAAATAGTCAGATCGCAATCCCGGAAACGCCCAGAGCTTTTTCTAGCCTCCATGGTGAACGGAACTTGCCCTCGAACGGAACTTGTTCCGTTTACGCGGGAAATGTCAAGAAACAAACGGAACAAGTTCCGCTCTACTTTCTACGGGGGATAAATATTCGCATCCCGAAACCGGGTGCACCAAGTTGCCCTTTCACAGGTCGCCATAGTAGGCTGTGGTAGGGGCCGTGGGACGTCGGGGGCAGCCGCCGGTGGCATCCGTCGGCGCGGACAGATGGAAATGTTCCGACAGATTAAATCTCTGTTTTCCGGTGGTAAAGTCGATATCGAGAATCGCTTTGAGCTGCTGCGCGAAGCGATCCACGGAACGATGTCGAATTTCTACCAAGCGCGCGATCGAAATACGGGCGATATTTTCGGACTCAAACTCTTGGACGTCGCGAAGACTGCCAAGGCCGAACAGCGATTTGCCGGGCTGAACAAACCGAGCGAAGGGCAGATTGCCGTGTCACTCGACCACCCGTTTATTGTGAAGACTTTCGAACACGGTACGACCACCAAGAACGAACCGTTTCTGTTGATGGAATATCTCGAAGGTCAGGGTTTGAACTCACTCATCCTCAGCGGCAGCGAAGATCTGGATCGCCACGCGGTGGACCTGATACGACAAGCGGCGGAGGCAACGGCGGGCGTCCATGCGGCTGGCTTTATCCACCGCGATATTTGTCCGCGGAATTTTGTGGTCGCACCGGATTGTCAAAGTCTGAAGTTGATCGATTTCGGGTTGACCGTTCCCAACTCACCTCCCTTTCGTCGGCCTGGTAACCGAACCGGTACGCCTCGTTACATGGCGCCGGAAGTGGTTCGCCGCAAAACGACCGATCACCGCCTGGATGTGTTTTCCTTCGGCGTCACGGCCTACGAGATGCTCTCGTCGGAGTCGCCATGGCCACGTCTGGATACCACCGGCAAGGCGGCAATGGATCACGACAAACCGCCGACGAGTATCGTCGAGCGTTGTCCGGATATCGATCCAGATCTGGCGGAGGCAATCCACCGTTGTCTGCAGCCCGAGCCGGATCAGCGGCCAGAGTCGATGGAGGCGTTCCTGCAAATGATCCGCAACGTGCAGGTGGCTCGGTAGCTTACGTCACTCCGGAATTCGACGCTTCGTGAACGTGGCCGGTGCAGTTTTGTGGCCCGTAAAGGTGTCTTGCCACTTGCTCGACATGAAACAGCATCCAATCCATGTGAGTGTAATTCGAATGACCCAGGAAGTGGCGAAACCAACCACTGGGCGCGACGCCATAGTCGACCAGCAGGGCGTGTCCTTCTTCGGGGACCCGCATACCGGTCGCCACTCGATGCGGCCAGTGTCGCCAGTGCAGATCTTGCTCCAGCAGTTTTGCCATCCGACGATCGGCCCGCCACGAATTCCAGAAGAAGGGAGTCGCAAAGTTACTGCCCGTGATACCCCACTGCTGGACATAGTCGCCGTCCTTGCCTTGTAACGCGTCCAGCACATCGCGCAGAACTCGAGTACGATAGACAGGCCGTCGCCCAACTTTCCGGTGGCCGACAATGTGAAGCAGTCGGGAATAGCCGCCGCTATCCCATCCGTATCGAATGGGTGTCCCAAAGGTCACCATGTCCACGGGGCGATCCTCCAGGGAGAACGCTCGCTCTTGCAGTAACTGCTGAATTTTCCGGCGGCGAGGATCCGTCGTGCGAAAGCGGTCGGATGCCGCGAAGAGCTTGCCGGTTAAGTCGGGATCGGCGGTCAGTAGATTGGTCAGCAGCGCAAGAACGTTGCCACCGTGACTGTGCCCCCAAACGAGAACTCGTCGGCCCGGCGGAATGTTCATGCCGTGCAGCTCGTCCAGTAATCCAATGGCCGCCTCAAACCTGCCAACATGGTTGTTTTCGCCGGACCAGTTATAACGCTTGACTTGTATTCGATCCGCACCCTGCCGGTGCAAGCCCTTCTTGAGCGTGTTGGTGAAATCGCGCGTATAGTTCGTTACGTCTTTAAAGACGGAATCTGCCTTCATCTTGGTCCACAACCGCATTCGCAGTGCGAGATTCGGATGATACTGACCGACGGTATGGGCCAGGCCGGTCGGGTCGTATCCGACTAATGTACCGTGCGTCAAGATGATGGCGGCGACGCCGGCCTTTCGATATTGATCACCCGCGACCTGCATTCGATCCGCAAACGCAGCGGTACCGGGTGCCGGAGGTGGTTCCGCCACAAATGCGTCAAACGTCGCCGATGGTTCGGCCCTGGAGTACGATTGATGTCGGAACTGGTTTTGCTGAGGCATGATTGGTTGAACGACTCGGCCTGATTATCTCTGGAAGCCGTTCGGTCCTCCATCCAAAAGGCACCTTGTGCCGTGGATTGTTGAAGCAACGGTCGGCGATCTCTATATTTCAGGGATCCCCATTTCAGGGAACTGGACGGTTCCTTTTTCCATTATATCGGCGGTTGGCTCCCGTAAACCCTTTCATGTGTGGTCGATTTACATTGCGGACGCCTGCCAAGGTCATCGCCGAACAGTTCGGTCTGCCGCTGATCGAGCAAAGCATTGCGCTTATTCCGCGGTACAATATCGCCCCGACCCAACAGGTATTCGCCGTGCGACGAGCGAAGGAGGATGGCCAGCGGCAGCCGGCGTTGTTGCGCTGGGGATTAATCCCATCCTGGGCCAAGGATGCCAGCATCGGTAATCGCATGATCAATGCTCGTGGGGAAACCGTCGACAGCAAGCCCTCCTTTCGCAAGGCCTTTCGGACTCGTCGCTGCCTGATTGTGGCAGACGGGTATTACGAATGGCAAAAAACCGACAAGCACAAACAGCCGTTTTTTTTCCACCGGTCGGATGACCAGCCATTCGCTTTTGCTGGATTATGGGAGAGTTGGTCCAGCAAAGCGGAAGAAGCCCAGCGAATCGAGTCATGCACGATCATTACGACGACACCCAACGACATGTCTCGCGCTGTTCATGATCGCATGCCGGTCATTCTCGATGCGCCTAATTACGATGCCTGGCTGGACTGCGAACAGAAAGATGTACAGTGTGTGCTGCACCTGATTCGTCCGGCCTCCAACGATTTCCTCGTAGCAGACCCGGTCAACACGTTTGTCAATAAACCGACGAACGACAGTCCGGCTTGCATCGAGCCGCTCTGAGCTTCCTCTTGAGTCTGCGCATTCGCAGGCGATCGTAGCGGATCTGTTCGGCGGTGGCGGGGGACGGTGGCAGGGGGCAATCGGTCGGTTGCACGTATGCCCCGGGGAACGTGATCGCCACCGGGGAACGTGATCGCCACCGGGGAATGGCGGGTGAATTTATCTCAGCACGCGGGGACCTCACGGCGGCTGAACATGGTGCGACCCAAGTTGCTATAATGTCTTCGCAAACCGGGGCAAGCAACGGGTAACGAAGGTCGCGAACTTCTGTGCGGTGGGAGCGGGAAATCTGGCTAGGCGCGTTCGCGGCAGCGGTCGCTGGATCGGTTGGCTATTCCTTTGCGATGACCTATCCCCCTGCGACGGCTCTTTTCTGGGGCTGGCGCGTCGAATGGATCGCAGGTTTGTTCGCCCTGGTCGGTTTTCTGACATGCGCCACGGGCCTTCAGATCCAAAGTGATGGCCTGAAGGGTTGGGCCAGTCAATATTTCGGCATCGACATCCGTAGCCTCGCCGTGCTTCGAATCGGTATGGCGTCGGCAGTTCTGGTTGATCTAGCGTCACGAGCGCGCGATCTGACGGCGCACTATTCGAACGACGGAATTCTGGCCTTAGACGTTGTATTCAGTAAACCCTCTGTACTCTCCCTGCACATGCTTAGTGGCGAGACGTGGGTTCAAGGTGTGTTGTTTGCAGTTGCCGCCGTGTTTGGGGTGCTGATGCTAGTCGGTTGGTGGACGCGGATTGCGACAGCCGCGTCGTGGTTTTTGTTGATTTCACTTCAGACGCGTAATCCCGACATCCTGACGGGCGGGGACACGATGTTGCGCGTGCTGATGTTCTGGTGCATGTTCCTGCCAATTGGCGCCCGGTTTTCCGTCGACAGCGCGCTCAACGTGTCCTTGTCGGCGCGCCGCAAAAGAATCGCAGATTTAGCAACCCTTGGAATCCTGGTTCAATTGGCATGTATCTACGGATTCAGCGCCTTGCTAAAGACGGGAGACCATTGGCGTGTCGACGGAAGCGCGGCGTTTTATGCGTTGAGTCTCGATATGATGACGACGCCGTTTGGACAGTGGATGTCCGGTTTCCATCGATTGTTGCGAGGCTCGACGTTTTTCGTTCTGTACCTGGAGCTGATTGCGCCGCTTGTTATCTTTTGTCCCTGGCGCAGCTCGGTATTCCGATCCGTGCTATTCCTTCTTTTGTTTTCGATGCACCTGATGTTTCAGTGGACCATGTACCTCGGTATTTTTCCCTTCGTTGGCATGGTCGCCGTGTTCGCGTTGATTCCCACGTGTGTGTGGGATTGGGCGAGTCGCCGCCTACGAGACGTTCGATTGGCCAGGCCTGTTATTTACTATGACCATTCGTGCGGTTTTTGCCGCAAAATGGTGTTGCTGTGGCGGACAGTGCTAATGACGGGCGACGTGAGGATTCGCAGAGGGAACGTCGACCAGCGTATCGAAGGGCTAATCAAACAACACAATTCGTGGGTTGTTGTCGACCACCGGGGCGAACCGCACTTTCGCTTTGATGGTTTGCTGGTCCTGATGCGGTACAACTGGCTTTTCAAGCCGGTGGCGAAATTGTTGTCTTTTGGTCCATTCGCCAAGTGCGGTGAGGCGCTCTACCGCCAGGTGGCGGCGAATCGTCCAACGTTGGGCTGGCTGACCCGTGGCCTTACGATTCGGCGCCAGACGGTCCGTTCGCTGCGGCTGGTCGAACCGTTCCTTTTGGCCTGCATTATGTTTGTCGTGCTGTTTAACTGCCGCTCCCTCAAGAATTGGAACATGAGCTGGTTCCAAAACGGATCGAGTTTCGAGATGCTTGGTCAACAGCGGCGCATCAATCTGGTACCGATTTACAAGGCGGGCCGCCAGCTTCGCCTGGACCAGAACTGGACGCTGTTCGCGCCGTATCCCTTTAAGCGAGATGGATGGTTCGTTGCGGAAGGGCATACTAAGTACGGGCAAATTGTCGACGTTCGCACGGGTGAGCCCCCAGTCTTTACAAAACCCGACAACGTCGCGGCCACCTATACGAATCACCGCTGGCGGAAGTACCTGGAAAAGCTGGCAACGAGCAATCCGAACCTGCGCAGCGTCACACGGTATTGTCAGTTCCTTTGTCGTCAGTGGAACGAAACGCACGACGAGGACCAGCATCTGACTCGCATCGAGTTAACTCACGTTTTAGAGCGGTCGCGGCCACCTTCCATTCGTCCCAGGCACGTTCGCAAGAAATTTGGAGCGGTCCGCTGCGACTGGCCGGTTAAGAAGTAGGTAGCTTATCACCCGTACGATGGGCCTCCGAGCCCGTCGATTTCTGATACGCTCGTTTGCTTCGACGGGATCGGAGGACCATCGTACGAATAATACGGACGTGAACCGAGCGATGAGATTCTCTTTTAACCTTCAGCGACGCAGCCCTGAGTAACGAACTTGAATACCCCGCCCTCAGAAACCCAGCCATCCGCTGCGTCACGGCCCGCTGATATTGCAGCCGTCCTGTTTGCGCTGTGCTACCCGACGGTACTCACCTACCTCTATTTCACGGCCTTTGCAGACGCTGCAACGGGTGTGCTGCTAGCGCTGTTCGGGTTACTTAAGTTTGTTCAATTTGCGTTCCCCCTTTTTTGGTACCGGGTCATTCAACGACGGCAGCTTGAATTGCACGGGCCGACGACGTCGGGACTCGGCGTCGCGATTGGCTTCGGCCTGCTGGTGGTCGGAGCGATGTGGCTGTTGTATGCCGTATGGCTGCTGCCAGGGGGTTGGATGAAAGAGGCCCGACCAGTGATTCAAGGGAAGATCGATGGTTTTGGAGCGAACACTCCGGCAGCGTACCTGGCGTTGGCCATTTTCTATTCTCTGATCCATTCCTTGCTGGAAGAGTATTACTGGCGCTGGTTCGTGTTTGGCGAACTGCGACGTAGGATCTCGCTACCCAAGGCGGTCATCATTTCCAGTCTCGGATTCACCGCGCATCACATCCTGCTGCTGGGCACGTTTTTCGGCTTTGCCTCACCGCTGACCTGGTTTTTTTCGCTGAGCATCGTCATCGGCGGCACCGTTTGGGCACTGATGTATCATCGCTACCGATCAATTTATCCGGTTTGGATAGGCCATCTTCTGGTAGACGCCGGGATCTTCTCAATCGGCTTCGATCTGGCAACATTAGGATAGAAGGTGGTGGATTGGGGAGTGTTGGGATTGCGGATTTCGGATTGGGGATTGCGGATTAGGAACAGAAAACAATCCGCAATCCAAGTGGCCGTTCCGGCGTTTGAGCACGTGCTTCGCGGCGGCTCGACATGACCGGGCAGTGCAGCGGGCGGACTGCATTCAGGTGCAAGTGGGATCTTGCAGTGCGTCGTCGCTGGTATTTTCGGTCAAGACGACCGATCGCGCAATTCCTGTCTAAACTGCTACTTGCGCCATTCTTCTTTTCAGCAGTGTCTTTGGTACGCGGTTTGTACTTACCTGTTCGACAAGACATCGCTTGGGAGTTGTCCTCCTTTCAGATTCGGACTTTGCCGGAATACGCCCAACTCAAACACGGGACCGCTTGCAATGAAATCGCCCGTCGAATCATCGCCTCCGCTATTTCGCTTTTTCGATGCGTTTTTGCAGGAGCGGAACATCAAGTGGATGCTTGCCGCTGGGATGGCGATCCTCATGGGCAGTTCGTTGATGATGGTTACTTCCCACTGGAATGAGTTGGGAACCACGATCAAGTATTTGATATTGCTCGGTTACGTGGGCGTGATCTATGGAGTTGGTCGGTTCGTCTATCACCACCTGGTACTTCGCAAAACCGGTACGGTGCTAATGTCGCTGACGATACTGCTAATCCCATTATCGTTTATCGCCTGGAATTTGCTTGTCTTGCGCAACTGGTCGGGCCCGGCATTACAGACAGTTATCGGTTTGCCATTAGCTCTGGGATTGCTGGGCCTGAATTGCGCCTTTGCCCTATTCGCCGCGCGAAGGGTGTTCGGCGATTTCTTGCGGTCCAACCAGTCGACATTCCTGGCCAGCTATCTCTTGCTCAGCCTGGCGGTCGAACTGCGCCCACCATCGCGACCCTGGGTAGTGTCGCGTCGACTTGGGCCTCGTTGTTTCTGTGGCTCGTCTTTCTGGTCGGAGCATGCAAAGTTAACCGCCACGTGTTCTGGTTGACAGAACACCACGACGCTCCACGAATTTGCGGTTTTCTTCCCATCCTGCTGTTGGGCATGCAGTTTCTGGGACTATTCGTCGCGAACTTTTCCGCTCAGATTCCCGTGCCGTGGATGGGATTGGGACTTGTGTTGGTCGCGATTCCCGTGCTGTTGACGGCGGATTCGGTTGCCCAAGTGTTTCAACAGAGAACGGGTGGGCTCGTTCGCCCCTTGCCCTGGACGGTGGCAGCGCCACTGGCGTGCGGCACAATATTGTGTGCTGCTGGTCTCACCTTGGCCCTCACACAGCTACTTTCACCGCCTCATTCACCCTATGCGTTGGTCCCGACGGCGGCGCTTTCCGCCATCGTCATGGCCGTGGTCGCCCGCCGAACGGGCCAGCGCGGATTCGTATGGGCGATGTTGACCGCCATTCTGCTGGCATACAACTTTTCACCCGTCTTTTTCAAAGAAATTGCGGTGATGGTGGTTGAGAGCGGAGCGAGTGCGGTCCACGAAGAAAAGCTGCCGTTTGCGTTCTACGGCCTGACATACATTCCGTTGATTACCGGCTTGATGGCAGCCGCTTTCGTCGCGGCGCGTCGCCAAAGCAAACTGCTTACCGCGCCGCTACGCCAGTCTTCGATCGGGCTATCGGTCTTGTTGCTACTCGCTTCGTTCACGCATCCGGAAGTCACTATCTACCCGGCCTTTTTAGTCGGCGGTGTGATGACCGTGCTTTTCGCGGCGCAGACCGTTCTGTTTCAAGATCGTCGTTTGGCTTTTCTGGCGCTCGGCGCCTGGTTCGTAACCTGCATTGGGGCGGCGCCGTTCGCTCGACAAGTGTTTCTGATGGACTTGTCTGCCGCTGCGGATGTGATGTGCATCGCCAGTGGTGCGGCCGTATTGCTTTTCACCGGTCACTGGTTGGACGAACTGCTCGCACGGATCAAATTGGCCGAGCCGGCTGAGCAGAAGACCGATGGCAAATTGTCGGCACGGCATTGGACTCAACAATGGTTGCCATGCCAAATATCTGGTTTGACGATGACGGTGATTGCATCTGTCATGTGGTTGGCGAATTTCTCCGACCCTTGTCCCCGGATCGGTCCTGGGCTTTGGCGGGTATGATCACGGCACTGTTGATCGCGCACAGTCTGAGATGGGTTTCACACCTTGTTAGTGCACTGACCTACCTGGCCCTGGCCGCTGTCGCGATAACCTTCGCGATGGATTTGCAGCTAACGTCTGGAGAAATGGTATCTGCCGCCACACTGATTCTACTGGTGCAGTGGGTCTTGGATTACGTCTTTGTGCGCTATCCGAATGCACGAGTTACCAAGGCATTTGCCGCGGTGAATCGTTACAGCTCCTTTAGCGGGCTCGTCATCCTGCTGGTCGCCGCCTACCTCCCGGTACTTACGCTTGAGACGTTCCTGCCCCGTCTGAATACCAACGTGTCGCGGATCTGTTGCATGTTCATCACGGTGTGGGCCTTTGATGCGGCACGCCGATCGCGTAACGCGGCATTGACGGTGGCAGGTTGTGTCACTGTGCTGGCGCTGGCCTCTGCCACGTTGATTCATGCCGGTGGCGTGGACGTTTATCAATGGTTACCGGCTCTGTGGGCCGTGTTGGCGGTCGTCGCGGTTCCGGTTGTCTACGGGTTGCGCCGCAGGATACTGACTTTGGAAGGTCGGCCTGAATTCAAAACTCGCTTGATCGAACTTCACTCGCTGTCGATACCGCTTGACTACGCGTCGCGCGTCGTTCTGAGTGGGGTCGCGCTGACTACGTTAATCGCCTTGGACTGGCCGTATCGGATCGCCGGAGTCGTTGCGGTCGCGGGTTTGTTGGCGATTTCGCTGGTTCGTCACAGTCCGGCGATTCGCACCTATGCTTTGGCGATTGCCAACGGGCAGATACTGGCTGCCATGGTGCCGTTATTTCTAGTCAGTCCGCAGAATGATTGGCTAACCGTCTTTTCGCCGGGTGGCGAACATGTCTGGCTGCCCATCGCGGCAGCAGCATCGGTGAGCGTTGCCGTCTGGCAGTATTTGCGACGGTTTCCCGACATCGTGCGCGACGACCTGGCCCTCAATCATCGCCTAATTTGTTGGCTGGTGGCCGCCGCGAGCCTGGGGGCGAGCCTAGCCTTGCCGGCGATGTCGGCGACGAACCTGGCGCTGGCCGCCTACGCGTTTGCGTTGCTCGTCATCGTTGAGTTTTGTTGTGCGGTTCGCGACGACGACGAACTGCGGGTTTGGTCCGCGGAGGCAATCGTCGCCGTTTCGATTGGATATTTCGCATGTTTTCATCTGATATCATTCGGGCGTGGTATTGCCATGTTCTCGGTGTTGTTCGCTGGATTCGCTTGTTTTGCCGGCAGCCGTTGGCTGATGACGTCCCATCGATGGCGAATCTTCACGCGTCCACTTCGCACCAATGGCATGTGGCTGCCAATGGCCGCGGTATCGATCGCTGTCGGACGGCATATTTACTATTCCTATAGCAGTGCTGATCCGGCCTGGTTGGGCGTCAATGGTCTGGCAATGTTGATGGCCGCTGGATTTTACTTCTGGCAAGCTCTGGAAGCGCGAGATGCATCCAAGGAAAAACGTATCGGTTTGTTGTTGCTTTCCGCGGCAATTGTCAACGCCGCGCTATCACTGCTGTGGTTCGACCTGGAGTGGAGCGACCCGCAGCTGTTCATGATCCCTCTGGGGGCATCGATTCTGCTGCTGGTCGAAATGCTCAGACGGGACCTGCCCAGATCGATGCACGACCAGCTGCGCTACGTCGGCGCCTTGATTATCCTGGTCTCGCCGACCTTCGACATACTGGGCGGCAGTTGGGTTCATTTAGTCTCCCTGATGTTCTGGTCCGTGGTGGTAATGCTGATCGCGATGGGAATTCGAGTACGGGTTTTAATGTACATCGGCACGGCGTTTCTGTTAGCGGATCTGGTTGCGATGGTCGTCCGCGGCAGCATCGACAATGTGAATTTGCTGTGGATCGCCGGTATCGCGCTCGGCGCCGGCGTCGTGACATTCGGAGCGCTGTGCGAGAACAACCGCGAGGGCATCCTGCAAAGAATGCGCGCAATGCAGCTGAAAATGGAGGCCTGGAATTAGTTGTTCGTCGTTCCGCCTTTAGGCGGTTTGTGGGAGTAGAGGCCGCCTAAAGGCGGAACGACGAACGGGATGCGAATAAAACCAAGACCGTTTTTCAACCTTAAGGAGCTTTAACATGCAATGGCTTACCAATTTCTCGTTAGTTATGCGATCCAACATCACGACGCTTCGTGAGAAATGCGAGGATCCAGAGCGGATGATTCATCAGCTGCTGATCGACATGGAGCATGAATTGGAGAAAGTCCGCGACAGTGTGGCAGGTGCCATCGCCGACGAAATCCAACTCGGCAAGCGCGTCAAGCAGGCAGAGCAGGAAGTCGATTCGTGGGCCGAACGGGCCACGTCGGCGCTAAAACGAGGCAACGAAGACGCCGCCAAGGACGCCCT
>CAWJNN010000101.1:0-14036 GCA_963844115.1 uncultured Planctomycetales bacterium
GTACGCAGGCCATCGGCACGGCGTTGATCGTCGAGCGTGCGGCGAGCAAGCGTTATACAGCGTTCGACCAAGGGTCGTACTTCCTTGGCCTTGGCGAGCGTGGTAACGATACGGCCCTTTACCTTCGGCGCGCCATCTTCGTCCGAGTCCCGTTCCGTAAGGAAGAGGGCACTGGCAAGGCTGCGCAGCAGCGCTCGCTGATGATTCGGATTCCTGCCGAGCTTTCGACCACGTTTTCGATGTCGCATAACGGTGTATCCTTCTGCCGGGCGTCGCTCTCAGAACGTGGAAGAGGAAGACGAAGAGGAAGACGAAGGGAAAGAAGAAGAGGAAGAACTCTTTGCAACCCGCATCCCCAATCGCAAACCGAGTTCGTCCAGCTTTTCACGTATCTCGGTAAGTGTCGTATCGCCAAAGTTCCGGACTTCCAACAGCACTTCTTCGTCACGCGTCACCAGGTCGCGAACGGTGTGTATATTTTCGGATTCGAGGCAATTACTGGCTCGAACTGAAAGATTCATTTCGGCCAGGCTCATATTCAGCTTCCGCTCCAACGCCGGATCGACGCCATCGCTGCTCTCCCGCAACTTACCATGGACCTGCGACCCCAATTCGCTGTACTGCACAAACGGATTCAGGTGCTTTCGCAGGATCTTGGCAGATTCGACCATTGCCATTTCGGGATGCACGCTTCCATTCGTGTAAATCTCCAACGTCAACTTGTCGTAGTTCGTTTTCTGGCCGACGCGGGTCGCCTCGATATCGTATCGAACGCGAACCGCGGGACTGTAAACGGCGTCAATCGGAATAATGCCGATTTCCTGTTCGCGCTCTGTATGCTCGGAGGCCGGCACGTAGCCGCGACCGTTTTCGACCACCATTTCCATCACGAATTCGGCGCCTTCGGACAAGGTCGCCAGGACATGATCCTTGTTGATCACTTCGACGATACCGTCGGTTTGGACATCGGCTCCCGTCACGGGACCTGGCGAATTCTTTTCAACGCGAATCACCTTGGTGGTATCGGTATTGTTTTTGACGACCAACGATTTGACATTCAGGACGATGTCCGTGACGTCTTCAACGACACCCGGAATCGTCGTGAACTCGTGCTGGGCGCCCTGGATGCGTAACTGCGTAATCGCACTGCCTTCCAGGCTGGAAAGCAGGATTCTACGCAGTGCATTACCAATGGTGACACCAAAACCACGCTCAAACGGTTCGACGACGAATTTGCCGTAGGTGCTGGTAAGGGTCTCCGTCTCACACTGCACCTGATTGGGAAGTTCCAAACCACGCCAACGAATATGCATGCCTTCCTCCGAAAGTCAGTTATTGCGAGCAAAACTCGGTGTTTATTTCGAGCAAAGCTCGTTATCTATTTCGAGCAAAGCTCGGTGTTTATTTCGAGCAAAGCTCGTTATCTATTTCGAGCAAAGCTCGGTGTTTATTTCGAGCAAAGCTCGATGATCAATTGAGTCTGGACGGGCATTGAAACGTCTTCGGCCCCGGGCAGCCGGCCGATCCTGCCCTCAGGAATTGGCCCTTCCACCAGGGAAAGAAAATCCGGTACCTCCGGCGTGCTTTCCGCCAGTTTGGAAAGCACCAGTTGCAAACTCTTCTTGCGGTTTTTGACGCGAACCACGTCGCCCGCGCGCAACTGGTAACTCGGAATGTCGACACGTCCTCCATTGACGATAATGTGTCCGTGGCCGATCAATTGTCGTGCTTGACTGCGGCTGTGACCAAATCCCAGACGGTGAACCACGTTATCTAACCGTCGTTCCAACAAGCTCATCAACACCTCGCCCGTGTTGCCTTTGGCCCGACTGGCGCCGCCGGTAATAGCCACGAAACTGACGTTCCAACACTCCGTAATAGTGTTTAACTTTTTGTTTTTCACGAAGGTGAACACCGTAATCGGTCAGCTTGCCACGTCGAAATTGATGCATACCCGGCGGCGAATCGCGCCGTTCGAACGCACATTTCGGAGAATCGCAGCGCGAGCCTTTCAAGAAAAGCTTGACGCCGTCACGACGGCAAAGCCGACAAACTGGACCTGTGTATCTCGCCATGATCTTTCAGACTTTGAATTGACTTGAGGTGGGTTGCTTCATTGCGGCACGTTGAAAATTGCCGCCGATCACTATACGCGACGTTTCTTACGCGGACGGCAGCCGTTGTGCGGCATCGGCGTCACGTCTTCCAGGGACTTGATTCGCAAGCCGGCTGACTGCAAAGCGGTGATCGCACTCTCACGGCCGCTACCCGGTCCGTTGACTCGCACTTCAACGTCTTTGACACCAAACTTCATTGCTTTTTCGGCGGCCTGTTGCGAAGCACATTGACCGGCAAACGGTGTGCTCTTTCGACTGCCCTTAAATCCCGACGTACCGGCGCTTGCCCAGCACAGCATGTCACCGTTCGTGTCCGTCACGGCAACGATCGTGTTATTGAACGACGCCTTAATATGGACGATGCCGACCGCTACGTTACGTCGCGCTTTACGTTTCTTACTCTTGGCCATAACTTATTCTGCTCTGCTAACGCAGATCCTTAACACCCTTCTTGCCAGCCACTGTCTTCCGAGGCCCCTTGCGGGTCCGAGCATTCGTACGCGTTCGCTGGCCACGCACGGGTAAACCTCGTCGATGCCGGATCCCGCGATAACAGGAGATATCGCGCAGCCGGGTAATATTCTGACTCACTTGACGTCGCAATTGACCTTCGACGACGTAGTCCTTGTCCAACAACGCCGCTAGTCTCGCAACTTCATCTTCCAACAGATCCTTGGCCAACGTCTTCGGGGAGATGCCCGCCTTCTGACACAAGTCCCGCGCGCTTTGCGGACCTACTCCATACAAGTAAGTTAGCGAAACAACTGTCGCTCGATCGTTCGGTATGTCGACACCCAACAGTCGCGGCATAGAGTTAACCTTTCAACTACTGCGAAAAATATGCGACAGCTAATTATCCGCTTGCGACAATCGGCCGAACAGTATGCTCAACCGCCAAGACGCGGAACGGATTGTCGTAATGGGTATGCCCTTCGGATAATGGGTATGCCCTTCGGAATAATGGGTATGCCCTTCGGAATAATGGGTATGCCCTTCGGAATAATGGGTATGCCCTACGGAATAATGGGTATGCCCTACGGAATTCAGTCCGCCGATCATCCCTGACGCTGCTTGTGACGCGGATTGTTACACACGACGTACACGACGCCACGACGGCGGACGACCTTGCACTTCTCGCATATCCGCTTGACACTCGAGCGAACCTTCATGGCACGGAGTCCCTGTCTGGCTGTCAATGTAAACGACTAAATATAGTGACCTGACGGGTTTGGGATCAAGTCCCTCTCGTTTCAGCGGCCCGCCCAGGGAAATGACCGGGCATTGTTGCCCCGGCCCCGGCAGCCGCGGGACCACTCTTCGGCCCGTATCCAGGCCGCGACCGCCGCCCCACCGCCGCCCCCTCGTCACTTTCGGACCGTTTCACTAGGCTGTCGGACGCAGCGTCAGGAAACACCAGGATGAATCTCAAACCCGCTGTTTTACGCTGTTGCCTGACACCCGTTCTTACACCTATTTAATACCGTGGGCCAGCCGATATGCCGACTTCCGCCGCCGCGAGTGCGCCAGATTCGACGATCCGGAACCACGCACGTACCAAGATCCTGGCGACGATAGGCCCCGCCTCCAGCGATCGCGAGACCTTGCAGCGGCTCGTGATGGCCGGAGCCGATCTGTTCCGGCTGAACATGGCCCACGGCACGCGGCAGCAGCATGACGCCGCGCTCCGGAATGTCCGAGCGATCGAACAGGACGTGAATCGACCCCTCGGGATCCTGGTCGATCTGGCGGGCCCGAAGATTCGACTCGGCGAATTGCCCGGCGGATCAGTGGATTGCCCGGCGGACGGCAGAATGCGGTTTGTTCGGGGCAAGACGAGCCGGCAGCCCGATCAACTGGTGACCAATTACCCGCGGCTGATTGACGACCTGCAGGAAGGAAGTCGAATCCTCCTGGCGGACGCGGCTGTGCAGATGATCGTTGAGACATGCACGGATGACTATGCTGAATGCCGTGTCATCCAGGCGGGTCGAGTCCTCAATCGCCAGGGCGTTAACCTGCCTGGCGTCAAGCTCAGCGTACCGGCCATCAGCGACGCCGATCGCGATGCCGCCCTGTGGGCGGTCGAAAACGACGTCAACTTTGTCAGCCTGAGCTTCGTACGCTCTCCCAACGACATTCTCGAATTGAAGCAGCTCTTGCGTGACGCCGGCTGCGATCCGCTGGTCATTGCGAAAATCGAAAAAGCCGAAGCGGTGGACAACCTGGAGGCCATTGTCGCGGTGGCGGACGGGGTAATGGTCGCCCGCGGCGATCTGGGAGTCGAAATCGATATCGCCGACGTTCCCTTGACACAGAAGCGAATCATCCAGACGTGTAACCGCCACAACAAGCCGGTCATTGTCGCCACTCAGATGTTGGCCAGCATGCAAAATTCGCTCTATCCGACGCGCGGAGGTGACCGATGTCGCCAACGCGGTCCTGGACGGCACCGACGCTTGTATGCTTTCTGGCGAAACGGCGATCGGAGATTATCCGTGTGAAACCGTGCAGATGATGAATCGAATCGCCATCCGAGCAGAAACCGAGTACCACGGACACGGGCGACCGAAATCCAACAGTCCCGACGACCATGTTCACGCAATCACGCAAGCGGTCGTGAACGGAGCGGCTCAAATCGCCGGCGAACTGGATGCCAGCCTCGTGGTCGTCGCCACTCGCAGCGGCGCCACGGCGCTCACCCTCTCGAAAACCCGCACCTATACGCCGGTCATCGGAATCAGTGACAACCCTTCGACGTTGCGCAAGATGAGCCTCTACTGGGGGGTCATGCCGCTGCATGGTGCACCGTCGAAAGACATTCCATCTCTCAAGCACTTCGTTTCCGAGTGGGGAAAGAAAGATGGGTGCCTTGTGGAGGGCAGCACCGTCGTGCTGGTGACCGGCACGGGCGTCACCCGCGGCTTGCACAACGCCATTGAAGTGCATGAAGTGCAGGATGAGGTGTAGCGGCCAAGGCGCGGGAAGGCGAGAGCGTTATTAAACCAACGGCTCTATAATGGAGAGGCGTCCTGATTCATAACCTTCTGCGGGCCAACCATCGGAAGAACGGCCCGCGGCCAGCTTGCCTTCGCTCAACAGCAATCTTACCTTCGCTGAACAGCCGATGACGTCGAACCCCTTCCAGCTTGCCAGTCCCTTTGAACCTGCTGGCGATCAGCCGCAGGCGATCGAGGCGCTGGTCCGCGGTATCAACGAAGGCCGAAGCAGCCAGGTGCTGATGGGCGTCACCGGATCGGGCAAGACGTTCACGATGGCGAACGTGATCCAGCAGATCCAGCGGCCGACGCTGGTTCTGTCCCACAACAAGACGCTGGCCGCACAGCTCTATTCCGAGTTCAAGGAATTCTTTCCTCACAACGCGGTCCACTATTTCGTCAGCTACTACGACTACTACCAGCCCGAAGCGTACATTCCGCAGCGCGACATCTATATCGAAAAAGACGCCTCGATCAACCAGGAGATCGACCGCCTGCGTCTGTCCGCGACCAGCGCGCTGGTCAGTCGCCGCGACGTGATTGTTGTGGCAAGTGTCTCGTGCATTTACGGGCTGGGGTCGCCTGATGACTACAAAGAGATGATGGTCCACCTCGCCCGCGGGGAAGTCGTCGATCGTGACCAGGTGCTACGCAAGCTGATTGAGATCCAGTACGAGCGCAATGACATCGAATTCCAAAGGGGCCGCTTTCGTGTACGAGGCGACAACGTCGAGCTGTGGCCTTCGTACGAGGAGTTCGCCTTTCGGATTGAGTTTTGGGGAGACGACGTCGAGAAGCTGTCGATCATCAATCCCACCAGTGGCGAAGTGATCGCGGAGCAGGAGGAGCTGTTCATCTATCCTTGCAAACATTTCGTGATGCCGGAGGAACGGATTGAAAACGCGGTTGGCGAGATCCGCGAGGAACTTGACGAACGACTGGAACAGATGCGCTCCAACGGCAAACTCCTGGAAGCACAACGTCTGTCCGCTCGAACTCGTTTCGACATCGAAATGATGCAGCAAGTCGGCTATTGCCCTGGTATCGAAAACTACAGCCGACCTCTGAGCGGACGACCACCCGGTTCGGCACCGGACACCCTGTACAATTTCTTTCCCAAGGACTTCCTGCTGTTCGTCGACGAATCCCATGCGACGGTGCCGCAGGTACGAGCGATGTATGCGGGCGATCACAGTCGCAAGACCACGCTGGTTGAACATGGATTTCGGTTGCCGAGCGCGCTGGATAACCGGCCGCTGAAATTCGAAGAATGGGAGCAAAGGCTGAACCAGACCGTTTATGTCTCGGCAACGCCGGGGCCCTACGAACTGGAAAAGACGGGCGGCGAGCTTGTCGAACAGGTCATTCGTCCGACCGGCTTGTTAGACCCCGTGATCGAAGTCTGTCCGGCGCAGGGGCAGGTACCTCACCTGTTGGAGCAGATTCGAAAGCGATCGGCGGCGGGCGAACGCATTCTGGTGACCACGTTGACGAAGCGGCTCGCCGAGGACTTGGCGGCCTACCTGGCTCAAAAGGGCGTGAACTGTCGCTGGCTGCACAGCGAATTGGATGCATTTGAACGTGTCGAGTTGTTACGCGAGCTGCGTTTGGGCCGCTTCGACGCGCTCGTCGGGGTGAACTTGCTGCGCGAAGGACTCGACCTGCCGGAGGTCTCGCTGGTGGCCATCCTGGACGCCGACAAGGAGGGATTTCTGCGCAGCGAGACGTCGCTGATGCAGACCATCGGTCGTTCAGCACGCAATGTGAACGCGACCGTTATCCTGTACGCCGATAAGGTTACGGATTCGATGCAACGAGCGATTGAGGAAACGACGCGGCGGCGAAAGCTGCAAGAAGAGTACAACCAGCAGCACGGCATAACCCCCGAAACGATTCGCAAGCAGGTCCACGCCGGGATCGAAGCATTCGCCACGGCCCACGCCGAGGCCAATGCGATGGTAGGTCGAAGCGACGAAACGCAATACGTGACGGAAGAGTACATTAACGAGTTGGAGCAGGAAATGATGGAAGCGGCTGAGGCGTTGGACTTCGAACGCGCCGCGAAGTTGCGAGATCGGATTACCCAGCTACGCGATTCGGTCGGCCAGCCGGTCGATGAAGTCAAGAAACGGTCGTCTTCCACCGGCCGACGACGGAAGTCCGGCAAAGCAGGTAGAGTCCCCCGTCCGAAGAGGGCCTAGCCGGGACGTCGACGATGGAAGGGGGAGTTTTCAACGTCGAACGTCGAACGTCCAACATCGAAATTCAAACTCAACTCTAACCTCTAACCTCTAATCTCTCAACTCTCAACCCTCTCAACCCTCAACCCTCAACCCTCAACCCTCAACCCTCAACCCTCAACCCTCAACCCTCAACCCTCAACTCTCAACTCTCAACTCTCAACCCTCAACCCTCAACCCTCAACTCTACCCCAAATGCGTGTGGCGGAGATTCGTCAGGGTCGCGAGTGTCGGTTTGGGTTGAGAAGTCGTATCGAACAGCCCGCCGTGCAGGAACTCATGGGTCTGTTGATCGCACCACTGATTCCAAACCACCGCCTGCACCGCCGTCTTGCTGAGAATGACGGGTAGGTACTGTCGAACCCATTCCTCCTGCTTCTCCGGAGTCCATGGTTCGTAGGGTGGCGGCGATTTCATACGGGCCTTGGGGTCGTCGCCCCTTCCACCGGGAACGACCAACGTTACGAACAACGGCAACCCCAACAGCGACCACAGATCCAACTGCCGGCTGAATTCCAGCACATCGCGTCGCTGAGAGCCGCCCGGATAGTAGGAAATGTTGAATTCCAAACCGAGCCCGGATATTTCCAGGCCGGATCGCAGTAGTGTATCGGCCAGGTGCAGCGGCAGATCTGCCTCCTGCCGAGCGACGTACTCGCCCCATGGCTGGTCCAGAGTCACCACCTTCGGTGTCAGCGGATCCAATTCGCGAACAATTTCGACAACGCGCAGGGCCATCTGCACCTTGTGCTGCGGTGACAACCCCATGAAGCTGCCCGTGTTGATCCGCGAGACGCATTGCCAGACGTGCAGTCTTCCTTTGTAACGTTCGACCACGCGTCGCACGTAGTCGTCCAGGAAGCTCATTACGTTTTCCGCGTCGCCCTCCCACAAATACAACCAGTCAGGTGTATGCGACCCGTCAAAATGGACCAACGGGCCACTGCATACCCGCAACGAGTGTTGACGGCACCAGTCGACCTGCGTGTCGGTCAGGGACCAGTCGTGTTTTCCTTCACCTGCTTCGACCTGTCGCCACGTCAATGGCACGAGGGCGCAATTGAACGTATCGAGAAAAGCGCGGGCCTGCGGTTCATCCAAGGGCGCGTGCCCGAGACTGGCACCTAGCAGCGTGGCAAGTTTTGGTTGTGACGCGTGGCGTACGGCCAATGCCTGCTGTGCATAGCTGGCCCCCAGGGCAACCGTCATACTAATGCCCGCTGAAATCACGTCACCTGCGATACGACTGGCGGCGAGCGGATCATTTTGTGACGTGGCAGCCCGTGCGAAGTTTGCGATCGTGTCCTTGATTCGGTCGGCAATCGTCTTGGGGATCTGCATTCCCGCCTGTTCCCAGGCAGCAATCTGATTGCGAATTCTGGTCAGCGTACCGCGGGCAAGTTCCACCTCCAGCAGGTATGGCCGATCTCGTTCCATCAAGCTGCCCGTCGTCAGAACGGTCTCACCGTACCCGTCGACAATCCACGGGATGTGGAAATTTCCCGAATCGGAGACGGTGCGATCGATACTTATCCCATGATCGTTTGCGAAAACGCGACTGACCCAGGGAACTTCATCGATTCCGGTTACGTAAGCTCGCTCCAGAGCCGTGTCCGTAAGCTGATCGCGTCGTGGCACCAGAAATCGCAGAATACCCATGGTAGCCTTGGCTCGTGTTGCAAAAACCGCGGCCCGTAGCCTGACACGAGACTCAAGAATCTTGCCCGCGAATTTGCGTCCCAAGAAGTGCGACGGCATCGGCAACAATGAGTTTAACTGAGCGAATCCAGTGATTCAACGGACCGCCCAGAGCCCGCGGTTATCGCGGAATTCCCAAGGAGGACGTGACGACGCCAACGACCATCGGCTCCGGGCGCCTCTTCTTTTCAGCGTGAACCTTCGTGCGGTATACTTGGCGTTTGGCGCCCCATGATGATGGGCGGCCGCGGACGATTAAAATGGTGACCTATCGCCGCTTGCCACCGCCGCGTTCGTTAAACACGCCCAACGATCGGGTTCGGCCGAGCGCGGCGGACGACGAATGTGGCGAGCGTGGGGCGAACGGGTCCAAGAAATCTAATAGCAAGGAAAGCACAATGACTACATCCGTCGTAATGGAAACGTCTCTGGCACAGTTCCCCGTCCGACGAGGGAAGGTTCGGGATATTTATGACCTGGGCGACCAGCTCTTGATGGTCAGCACGGATCGAATCAGTGCCTATGACTGGGTGTTGCCGACTGGAATTCCGGACAAAGGCCGCGTGCTGACGCAGTGCAGCCTGTTCTGGTTCGACTGGCTGCGAGAACCGAACCATTTGTTAACTCATAATGTTCACGAAATGGATCTGCCTGCCGAAATCGATCTCGCCCCGCTGGACGGGCGGTCGATATTGGTTCGCAAGTGTGAGGTCATTCCGATCGAATGTGTCGCGCGGGGCTATCTTTCCGGCTCAGGTTGGAAGGAATACCAGCAAAGCCAATCCGTGTGTGGCATCCCCCTGCCGGCGGGTCTCGTCGAAAGCGATCAATTGCCTGAGCCGATCTTCACGCCGGCCACGAAGGAAGATGAAGGCCACGACGAGAATATCTCTTTCGAACGTATGGTGGAGATCGTCGGCGAGGACGTCTCGAAGGAACTGCGCGATCGAAGCCTCGCGATCTACAAGCGGGGCGCCGAATACGCGCTTTCGCGAGGAATCATCATCGCGGATACGAAATTCGAATGGGGTCGTGTAGATGACGAACTGATTTTGATCGATGAAGTTTTGACACCCGACAGTTCGCGTTTCTGGCCGGCCGACAAATACCAACCGGGACAAGGACAGCCGTCCTTCGACAAACAGTTCGTCCGCGACTGGCTGACGACGGGTACCGATTGGGACAAAAACAGCGAACCCCCTGCCCTGCCCGACGATGTCGTTACCGGAACACGCGAAAAGTATATCGAAGCCTACGAACAGCTAACCGGTCTAGAGTTTGCCTGGAAATGACGAGCGCCGAGATACGGGTTTCGCGATGCGGGTCACGCGATGCGGGTTTCGAGATGCGGGTCACGAGATCGGGTCACGAGATACGGGATACGGGATACGAGATCTGGGTCACGAGATACGGGATACAGGTTTCGAGATACGAGATACGGGATACGGGTTTCGAGATCTGGGTCACGAGATACGAGTTTCGAGATACGGGGTGTGTGTTAAGGGATGCGAAACAGAATCGCCGGAACAAGCTCCGCGCAGTTCCGGCAACCATTCCGGCGGAGCCGCGACTGGCAAGTCTTTCGTCCAACATCCCAACCGGATCCCATACCCAGTATCCCGCAACGTATCCCCAATCCCCAATCCGCAATCCGCAATCCGCAATCCCCAATCCCCAATCCCCAATCCCCAATCCGCAATCCGCAATCCGCAATCCCAATCCCCAATCCCCAATCCCCAATCCGCAATCCCCAATCCGCAATCCGCAATCCCAAATCCCAAATCCCCGACTATGGCTGGCAATTCCTTTGGACAGGCATTTCGAATCACCACGGCGGGCGAGAGCCATGGTCCGGGCTATGTCGTGATCATCGACGGCGTTCCGCCCGGAATTCCGTTGACCGTGGAGGATCTGGCGGTGGACTTAGCGCGGCGGCGTCCGGGTCAAAGCAAGATCGTCACGCAGCGTGACGAACCGGACGAAGCCGAGATCTTTGCCGGCGTGTTCGAGGGGCATACGACCGGAACGAGCCTGGCCATCCTGATTCACAATCGCGATCAGCGCTCGAAAGATTACTCGGACATCAAGGATCTGTACCGGCCCGGTCACGCAGACTATACGTATGACGCGAAGTACGGCGTCCGGGACTACCGTGGCGGCGGACGTTCGAGCGCCGTGAAACGACCGTTCGCGTCGCGGCGGGTGTCGTTGCCAAGAAGATTTTGAGCCGCGCGTTTAACGGCTCGGTTGTCGGTTACGTCGCACAAGTTGGCGATATCGTTGCGAGCATCCCTGATCCGGCCGATGTGACTCTGCAAGATGTCGAAACACTGGCTGGCGGCGAGCCCAATATCGTGCGATGCCCCGACCACGCGGCCGCCGCAAAGATGGTGGAATTGATCGAGCGGCTGCGCGGCGAGCAGGATTCGATCGGCGGGATAGCGGAAATCGTCGCTACCGGTATTCCAGCCGGATTGGGCGAGCCGGTTTTTGACAAGATCAAGGCGGACCTGGCCAAGGCGTTATTCAGCTTGCCTGCCGTACTGGGTGTCGAATACGGCAGCGGCTTCGCTAGTGCCAAGCTGCGTGGCAGTGAGAACAACGACGTCTTTCAACCGCCCGCGTCGGAAGGCAGCTCGGTGACGACTGCGGCACCAATCGCCACGGTGGAATGTTGGGAGGGATCACCTCCGGCATGCCGATTGTTCTGCGGGCCGCGGTTAAACCGACCAGCAGCTTGCCGCAAGAGCAAGAAACGGTCGACAAGGAAGGAAACCCCACCACCATCCGCACGCGCGGTCGCCACGACCCATGCCTGTTACCGCGTTTCATTCCGATGGCCGAAGCGATGGTCGCCATCGTCTTGGCCGATCACTGGCTGCGGATGAATGGAAACAGTGGTCAGTGGCCAGTCGCCCGTGGCTAGTGCTTTGCCACAGTTTAATTTTAGATCTGAGCGATCGGGCGCCGGTTGCAATTGTGTCTAAGCCACGGCGATCTTCGCGTGGCGGGCGAGCACAGCGACGTAGTTCTCGGATCCCCATCGCGAGCTAGATAGCTCGTGTGATCCCTGCCACTGGCTTACAGTTGGCGTCCAAGATTCAGCTGTCCTACTGGACATACACATACTGAACACCCCCGGTCCCTCGTGATCGAAAAAACAAACGACAAAATGATTGACACCTGTACATATATAGTGTACACATGTCCCAAGTCAGCTAGCACGTACTCAATGCTCGTACGATGGCCCTCCGAGGCCGTCGATAGGTCAACTTCGCTCGTACGATGGCCCTCCGAGGCCGTCGATAGGTCAACTTCAACGGGCAGTGACAACCGGCCGCTGGTCCGCGCTCCGTCTGGGTAAAAACCAATCGCTGAACTTTAGGACAGGAGAAGTCTGATGAACAGTTCACAGATCAATCGTCGATCACGCATCCATACCTACTGCAACGGCCAACCCTACATTCCCGCTCGCGGCCGGTATGCCCCTCGCGTCCCCGTGGAAGACTACGTGCGCCTGACCCACGCAGTAGTCGATCTCGATCAGATTCGCCCAACGGCGGACGAATTCTTACGGAAGATCGAGCGGGAATGGAAGATTCGCTTTTACGGTTCGTCCAGTCAGCGCAATTACACGCGCGAGGTACGCATCTTTCTGGATTGGTTTGGCAACGACCCTCACAACGCAACCCGCGAAGACGTCAAGGACTTCCTGGAATTCCTGGTCGACGGCGAACGGGCTTCGTCGACAGTCAGCCACTATCTTTCCGCGATTCGCAACGCCTTCGACAAGATGTGCCATCGCGACATTACGCTGGGCATCGTAACACCTCGTCGGCCGAAAAAGCTGCCGGTGATCTTGAGCTGTGAAGAAGTAGCCCGACTACTGCAAGCGGCAATTCGTTGGCGGGACAAGTTATTGTTGGGAATGATGTATGCCACCGGTGCGAGGAACAGAGAAATCTGTCGCCTGCAATGGCAAGACATTGACTTTGCCCGGGGCTTAGTCACGATCCGCCAGGGTAAGGGCCGAGTAGACCGGCATGTGATGCTTCCGAAAACGTACTTCCCTTTGTTACGGCAGCTGTCAGAAGAGGCACAACCGACGGACTTTCTGTTCCCCGGTCAGCGCCCGGGCCGCTATCTTTCGCCACGAACCGCCCAGCGGATCATGAAGCGCACGTTGCGTCTGGCAGGCATCAAGAAGAACGCCACTCCGCATTCCTTGCGTCACAGTTTCGCGGCGCATCTGTTCGAAGAGAACGCGGATATTCGCGACATTCAGAGGCTGCTGGGTCATGTGAAGATCGAGACCACAACGTTGTACCTCAAGGTTGCTCGTCGTCGCCCTGGCGAATTGGTCAGCCCCTTGGACCGGCTGAACCCCACACATCCCGTTCCGCATTCCGAGTTCCCAGCTCCCCATTCACTTGCGCCATCCGTTGGACGACTAAATATTCACATGCGACCGGCCCCAGACTGCAAGGCTGGCGAGCGTCGAGCGCAGGTAACGTTAGGTATTCAGTCGGCCGGCGGCCCGGTTTATCTGACGGGGACGGTGGTCCGCGAGATGCGACCGGGCTGGTTGAATGTGGAAGTGCCGCCCTTGGAATCGTGGGACGCATCGATACGGCGGCTCACGTGCGCCCAGCGCGAGCGACTGGAATCGCCTGAATTCTTCGAGCTATTACAGAGCCAACTATCCGAGCGGTTCTATCGGGAAGTGTTTCCCACTCCACCGTCTGGTTAGCGATTCGCTGGCCAAAATCTCTGGCGATTACCGGCACATCGCGCTACCGTTCTGCGCCTTTCCAGTCGTTCAGCCGTGCTGAAACCACTTCAAGTCCCGGCGTGCCGGGACTCGCCCCTACAGCCCTTGCCAGAATACCCCAGCTCTCCGATACTGACGATAGTCCGTCGCACGATGGATGTCGCCTATCAAGCGAGCAAACTCCATGTGCGACACTTTGTCTGACAGAAAACCG
>CAWJNN010000102.1:0-18413 GCA_963844115.1 uncultured Planctomycetales bacterium
GTGTACGATGGGCCTCCGAACCCGTCGATTTCTGATTAGTTCGGCGGATTCGACGGCCTCGGAGGGCCATCGTACGTGTTTGAAGACGCACTCTGAGGTCGCTAAGCATGCGATGGTTGCCCCCATTAGCCGAGCCGCTGCAGAAAGTCGTGTTGCCGATGGCGGATCGATCCGCGGCGGCATTAATCGATGCGATCTTGCATGGTGATACGCCTGCCAATCGGCAGCACTTAACGGAAGCCCTGGAGTCCGATCCATCATTGGCTTTGTGGGCCGTCGTCCACGTCGCATCGGATGGTAACGAGGCGCCGACCGCATCCGATTTGTCCGGCCTTTGGCTGCAACGGATACACGAACACCTGATTTGGCCCCAGCAGGGCCCGTTCGACGTGCCGGCGACTACTGCCCAAGAATACGCCAAGTTGGCCGCAAGACACGTAGCGCTCGCGCGAGCGGCGGCAGTTTCGGCCGGAAGTTCGCCCCATCGAGGTCAAGCCTACCTGGCTAGCCTGTTGAGTCACGCCGCGCAGTGGATCGAGCTGGGCGGCGGGTCAGCCGGCAACGACATGAAGCGGTTGATTCCCGCCTGGATTACGACCAGCCAAACGGCCGAGTCCGCGGGCGCGGAGTTGGGCACGGAAGCGGGCGCCGTGGACCAGGCAGCGTATTCCTGGAACGTCGAATCGCTTCCTTTCGTCCACATTCTTCCGGAACTCGCTCGACGGCTTCACCGCCTGTCACAGCTAGAAAACGATTTTGATGCGGTGTTGGAAGACGCCAAGTTAAAGGCGCTCTATACCCTGGCAGCTGGGGCGGGGCACGAGATCAATAACCCATTGGGAAGTATTGCCGGACGCGCTCAGCTGCTGATTCGTGATGAAGATGATGCCGATCGGCGACGGACGCTGGCCAAGATCAATAGCCAGGCTTTTCGCGCTCACGAAATGATTTCGGACATGATGTTGTTTGCGAAACCGCCGGAGCCGGTTCGCGAGCCAGTCGATCTGGGACGGATCGCGAAGGACGTAGTGGAAGGCCTGCGCAGAAGCGGCCGAGCAACGAAATACGGCGTTGGATCAGAAGGGTCCGGATGAACCGGTGATATTGGAGGCCGACCGCACGCAAATTTCGGTTGCTTTACGGGCGATGTGCCTGAACGCAATTGAAGCGTTAGGTGGCGGTGGTCGCGTTGAGGTCCGGATCGGCTGGTCCGGGGAAGGGGCTGCCAGAGCCGCTGAGATCGTTGTGTTCGACAATGGTCCGGGGATCGCGCCCCACCAGCTGGAGCACATCTTCGACCCGTTTTACTCAGGTCGAGAGGCGGGCCGAGGGTTAGGGTTCGGCCTTTCCAAGAGCTGGCGAATTATCAAAAATCACGGCGGAAAGATCGAGGTCGAGAGCGAACCGGGTCGCGGTTCCAGCTTCAAAATCCTGCTGCCAGCAGCTTGATGTAGGGGAACATGGACTATGGACTGTGGACTATCGACTATGACAGTCCACGATGCGATAGTTCATGGGCCCAGACCGTTTTCGATGGTCCATGGTCCATTGTCCCCATCGTCCATCGTCCGTTACTGTAGCCAGCGCGATCGACTCGGTTCGCTAATTTGTTGCCGGAAATCCGGTGGGCGCACCCCTTCCATCGCCGGAGCGATGTCATTGTCCGGATAGGGATCAAACCGTTGAATCTGCTGACGTTGGACTGCTGACGGATACCAGGACGTCAGTCGGGGCACTCCATAGCCGCAGCCTGCGACGAGCGGCAGGTGCACCGAGAGGAGCAGACAGAGCGATAGGATTCTTGATTTCAACACGGGCGGGATTATAGAGATGCGGATGAGGCCATAAAATAGACATCGTGCATCCCGGCGAAAAATATCAACCGCGATGGCACAAGTAGCCCTGATAGCAAAAAAGCACCGAAGGGCTTAGCGAATATGACGCTCGGGTAATCTGGAATCCCGTATCTCGCATCCCGCCTCTATTTGTCCGATTTTTTCGCGGGGGCGGATTCTTCGGCGTCGCTAGCAACCGCCGCCACGGGTTCGGGTTCCGGTGCGGTCTTTTCCCCGCGGAAGTCCAGTCGCTTGATCTTGCCGCCCTCTTCCTTATGGCCATCAACAACGATCAAGTCCATGCCTTTGAATTCACCCTTGAGCAATTCTTCGGAAAGTGGATCTTCGACGAAGTTTTCGATCGCTCGACGCAGCGGCCGTGCACCGTAGTCCAGGTTCGAACCCTTCTTAATCAGGAACTACTTGGCGTCGTCGGTCAATTCCAGCTTAAAGCCACGATCCAGCAGCCGTTCGCGGACCTTTGAAAGTTCCAGATCGATGACCAGCTTCAGATTGTCCATCGTGAGGTGACGGAAGATGATCACGTCATCAACTCGGTTGAGGAATTCGGGTCGGAAGACCTTTTCGATTTCGTCGTTGACGCGTTCCTTCATGCTGTCGTACGACGCGTCATCGTCCGGCTTTTGAAAGCCGAACGCCGATTCGTTCTTGATCGCATCGGCACCGGCGTTGGTCGTCATGATCAGGATGACGTTGCGGAAATCGACGTTGCGACCAAAGCTGTCGGTCAGCCGGCCTTCTTCCATGACCTGCAGCAGCATGTTGAACACGTCGGGATGCGCCTTTTCGATTTCGTCCAGCAGCACCACCGCGTAGGGTCGACGGCGAATCTTTTCGGTCAGCTGGCCACCTTCTTCGTAACCGACGTAGCCCGGAGGGGCACCGATCAGGCGGCTGACGTTGTGCTTTTCCATGTACTCGCTCATGTCGATCTGAATCAGGGCATCCTGGTCGCCGAACATGAACTCGGCCAGTGCCTTGGCCAGCAACGTCTTTCCGACACCCGTTGGACCGGCAAAGATAAAGCAGCCGGTCGGACGCTTGGGATCTTTCAGTCCGCTGCGACTCCGGCGAACGGCCTTGGCAGATCGCCTTGATCTGCTTCGTCCTGGCTGATCACGCGCTTGTGCAGTTCTTGTTCCATCTGCATCAGCCGCAGGCTGTCTTCGGTCGACAACCGCGTCAGCGGAATGCCGGTCATTTTCGAGACGACTTCGGCGATCACTTCCTCGTCGACCACGCCGTCCTTTTCGCGAGACTTTTCACGCCATTCGCGCGTGATCGTCTGCTTCTTTTTCTTCAGTTTGTCCGCCGTGATCGCGGAGCGAGCCGCCTCTTTCGAAGTCCTGATTCGCGACCGCTTCTTCCTTCTCTTTGTTCAGCTGCTCGACCTCTTCGTCGATTTCTTTCAGGTCGGGCGGACGCGTCATCGACTTCAGGCGAATGCGGGCACCCGCTTCGTCGATGACGTCGATCGCTTTGTCCGGCAGGCAACGACCAGTGATGTATCGGTCCGACAATTCGACAGCCGACTCGACGGCGTCGTCGGTGATCTGTACGCGATGATGCTCTTCGTACCGGTCACGCAATCCCTTCAGGATTTCTACGGTCTCTTCGCTTGGACGTCGGATCGACAATCACTTCCTGGAAGCGGCGCTCCAGGGCCGCGTCTTTTTCGATGTACTTGCGGTACTCGTCGAGCGTCGTGGCTCCGATGCACTGGATTTCACCACGGGCCAGAGCCGGCTTCAACACGTTGGACGCGTCGATCGCGCCTTCCGCACCACCGGCACCGACCAGCGTATGCAATTCGTCGATGAACAGAATCGTGTTCTTGGCGCGGCGAACTTCGTTCATCACGGCCTTGATGCGTTCTTCGAATTGACCGCGATACTTGGTACCGGCGACCATCATGGCCAGGTCCAAGCACGACGATGCGGCGATCGCACAGCAGTTCGGGCACATTGCCTTCGATGACGAGTCTGAGCGAATCCTTCGACGATGGCGGTCTTGCCGACGCCGGCTTCACCCAGCAGCACCGGATTGTTCTTTGTGCGACGGCACAGGATCTGAATGGCTCGTTCGATCTCTTCGCGCGTCCGATGACCGGATCCAGTTTCTTCTGTCGAGCCAGTTCTGTCAGGTCGCGACCAAAGCTGTCCAAGGCGGGCGTTTTGGACTTACTGCCCTTTGCGGAACCCGACGTCTCGACCAGTGCGCTCGCGCCACCGCGCTCGGGAACCTTCGCCGCCTTCCATACCGTGGCCGAGCAGATTCAGGACTTCTTCGCGGACTTCTTCGAGCTTCAAGCCCAAGTTCATCAGCACTTGAGCGGCCACGCCTTCTTGCTCACGCAGCAGGCCCAGCAAGATATGTTCGGTGCCGACGTAGTTGTGATTCAGATTCCGGGCTTCTTCCATGGAGTACTCGATCACCTTCTTGGCACGCGGTGTTTGCGGCAGCTTGCCCATCGTGACCATGTCCGGACCGCTCTGGACCAGTTTCTCGACTTCCAGGCGGATCTTCCGCAGGTCGACGTCCAGATTCTTCAGGACGTTGGCGGCCACGCCGCTGCCTTCCTTGATCAGGCCCAGCAATACGTGTTCGGTGCCGATGTATTCGTGGTTGAACCGCTGTGCTTCCTGGTTGGCCAGTTGCATAACCTTTCGAGCACGGTCGGTGAATCGTTCGTACATTTTTTGTCTCCGTCTGCAGCTAAACGTCTGTTTTGCCAAGCAGGTTGTCGCGAATGGGTGTAGGCAATTCTTGTGTCACAAACTGCCGGTGGCAACGCCTTCCGGTCGCTACTACACCGCCATTGTTCGGCGGCCGTCGATCTGGTCAACTCGGACACCCGAAACAAAAGGATATCGGGTTGCCCACGATGCCTTGGGACCAGGACCAGCGACCCTCGCGCAGGACGAAAGGCCGACCAAGCGAAAAATAGGGTCCGTGGCGGGCCTTCAGGGCCAGGGAATTGTAACTCTCAAAACGGCTTAGAGCAAGGCAAACAAAGGGGACACTTAGAGTTAGGTTGATTCAAATCAGGCGATCGCGCCAGCAACGGTACAACTCCCACCATCACGCCTGATCAACTCGCGCGGTCGTCGTTGCCCGCGAAATCGAATTAGTCAACGCACCGGTAAAACAGGCCGATTTGGTAAGGACCTGCAAAAATCGGGTCAATAGGACAAACTGTCTAACGACACTTTTGTGGATCCGTTTCGCCTGGACAGATTGTTGGTATGGGCATGAGCCACGGTCTGGTCAGGCGGGCACGTCAGGCGGGGCGGTGCTCCGCCGCCGAGGGCATGGTATGACCCGTCCAGTCGCCGAAAATCGCATGCGACGTCGAGCTTTGCTGCAAGCGGCTCACGTGTATGTGTTGATCGATGCCCAGGCGCCCGCTGACGAGTTTTTTCGCTTGGCGCAGTCGCTCGTTCAGGCGGGAGCCGATGTACTGCAGTTGCGAGACAAAACGATCGATGATCGCCAATTGCTAGAACGGGCCCGCGTCCTCAGGTCCCTGACCCGCGACAGTTCGACCCTGTTCGTCATAAACGATCGGCCGGATCTGGCGTTGCTAGCTGACGCGGATGGAGTTCATGTCGGTCAGGAAGAACTTTCAGTGACCGATGTCCGTCAGCTCGTGGGGCCCGATTTGCTCGTTGGTGTTTCCACGCACAGCCTGCGGCAAGCGCATCAGGCTGTCGACGATCGAGCTGATTACATTGGCGTTGGTCCCACGTTCCCGTCGACAACCAAGGCGTTCGATTCGTTCACCGGCCTGGATTTGTTAAATCAGGTTGCCCGTCAGATCGACCTGCCCGCGTTTGCGATCGGTGGCATTTCTCTCGATCGCATGGATGACGTGTTGGGAGCTGGTATTCGACGAGTGGCCGTGGCTGGTGCGATTACTGGCGCTGCCGATCCGGCCGACGCCACACGGGCGTTTGTGAGGCGCTTGGCCCAGGCCGGTCTTAGAAGTGGCGCGACAGTTGAAGAGTGAATTCGCTGTCGAACAAACGATCGTTCCGTTCGACCAGCGGCGCAACCGCACCGACACGCACCTGGGTATTGCAGCCGATATCCGCATGCAATGCGATGGTTGCCGTGAACAGATCGAACTGGCCGGCACCATGGGTAATGAAAAATTCCTCCTGCGATGAGGGATGGGAGTACCCATTGGAGTGGCCTGCGACGATGTCTTCCCCCTGGAGGCGGTTGGTGCTGTAGTGCAATTCCAGCAACGGAGCCAATCCCTTGAAGAATGGTGCACAAGGATTCTGGTACAGCCACCATCCGATCGAGCCGTCCAGATGCAGTAACGTCTGATCATTCCAGCTGCCTAGTCGGCGTTGGTTGTAGGTAACCAGGTCGCGAAGGGTTACCTCGTTGCCATTCGTTGGAATCGCCACTTGTGCGAACCCGTTAAAGAACCAACGGGGTGCCGGCTGAACCAGAACGGCGAAGAAGGGCGAAATATGGACTGCGTCATTGGCAACGTGAAACGATTGCGTGTCCACAATCGCCTTGGCGTCGCTACCAGTGGGGGTTTCGATGCCAATGCCCCACGAATACGCCGCAAAATCATCGACGTACAGCAGGTCTTTCAGAATAAACGTTAGATTGCCGATCTGGTCTCCGCGTACACCTAACGTTCCCGCCGGTTGCGCGGGAGGCCGAGCAAAATCGAACGAGTGAAGCCCTGCGAACGGCATGCGGACTTCGATCGAGGCATCGCCGCCAAATAGCGTCTTCTCCAGACCGACCACATATCGATCCAGTGAATCATGTTTTATCGTCGTGCCCCGAGATCCTCCCGCCCTTTGCCCCCGGACTCGCGAGGTAAAGGCGCGGTTGAAATGATTGTAGTTGACGTAGGCACGATCGACGGGAATCGCATTATTGTGTTCGCTGATCTTGGTGCGGTAGCTGCCAGCGGCCAGCGGCAAATCGACAATCGCGTTTTCGATCGCCGGACCTACCGTATTAAAAGAACGATAGAAAAGCGTGGGCGTGCCAAGGAACGTATCGCCAAACATGTCCGGAATACCGGCCAGGCCGGGCGGTTCGTCAAGCGGCGTATCATCGAACCCTGAGACGCTGGCGAAATCGTCCAGCGGAATTTCAGGCGGTGGTACATCCTGCGGCGGAAGGGCCTGCCTGGGAGGTGCCAGACCTGGGTCCTCTTGTCCGGGTAGCGCCTGGTAAGGACGAATTTGTCCCTGTGGTGGTTGCACGCGGTCGGTTGCTTCGACTTCATCTGGTTCCAGATCCGACCGAGGCGTTGGTCGATCGTCATCATCCAGAATGGAATTGCCAAGCGGACTTGGACTTGGAGGTACCGGGAAATCTGATTGGGCGCTCGCGATTCGAGCGCCACTCAGACAAATCCAGATGGCGGTTAGCAGCAATGCTGCCCGTCTCGCCAATCGAATTGCAGGTCGTGCTGTCACTCAACAATGCTCCCCTAGGAAAACATCTCCCTAACGGGATATCGGCAAGTCGAGCCAGCAAATTCAGAATAATCGGTACACCTTACCGGATCGTGCAACTCAGGTCGGCCGGAACACCGCCGCTCGTTTCCTTAGTTTTCCTGTTTTTCCTGAATGGACACCTTGGCGAGCAGCTCTTGGACTTTGTCACGATCTCGTCGGTATTCGCCGTTTTGAGGATGATCCACGATCAGGACGTCGAGTTGTTCACGAGCTTCCGTCAGTACGTCAGCGGCCTTTTGGTGGTCGCCTTGTTTTACGTAGAGGAAGCCGAGTCCATGTAGAGCTTTGGACAGGTCCCAGCGAATAAGTGGTGACTTCTCCATGATAGGCAGCAGTTCTTGTCGCGCTTTGTCGTAGAACTCGGCGGCCTTCTCGTAAGAATCCAGCTCGTATTCCCAGCGCGCTAAATGAATATAGATGCCAGCCAGGTCCCGCCTATAATCGATCACCAATTCATTCCGTTTCGCCAAATCCTTCGCAATCTCCAGGGCGGCATTGTAATTCAGACGGGCTTCTTCCTGGACCTGCTGCCGGTGGGGGGCTTGCTGCCCGGCCAGTTGCTTGGCGCGGACGAACTGTACATGGCCTAACATCCTGTAGCACAACAACAGCTTGCCATCGATATGCAGTTCGGGTGCTTGTTTGCGAACCGCCTGAAACTCGTCAATTGCCAGGTGGAAATTCTTTTCTGCAGCCGCGAGATCGTGTTCGGACAGGGCAAGTGTTCCTGAATTGAAGTAGCCCATTCCCCGATCGCGAAGGATTCGATGGTCGCCTGGCGTCGCGGCAGCCACATCGTGGCGCAATCGCTGCCCGTGATCCATGTGCTGGCGAGCTTTTTTGAGCTTCCCTTGTGCTTTTTCGACGAGACCAATATTCATCAACGTGTTCGCGAGTATGCGCTTGTACTCAGGGTCGTCAGGCTTTTCTTTCGACAACTTTTCGCGCAGTTCGAATGCCTCTTCGAACGAGCTGACTGCCTTGTCCAAATCCTCCATTTTGCGATACGAGGCACCCATCGCATTGGCGGTCGTTCCCAGGTCTTCCACCGCTTGAAGATCATTGGGTCGGTCCTCGACCAACGCTTTCTGCATTTCGTAAGCCCGTCGGAAGGCGGCCATCGCATTCTCCGACGAATCAAGCTCCTCGGTAATACGCCCCATGCGGAAATGGGCCAGTCCGGTTTCGCGGCGTAACTGCTGATCGTCGCCCCGCCAGGCAACGAAGTGTTGGTAGTGTTCGAGCGCCTTGCGCAACAGGCTTTGCCGTAGTTTTTGCATTCCCGGTTCGCCCAGCAACAGATCTTCGCTGACTCGCGTATAAAGCTCGTCGATCGTATTGCGGGCCAACTCGTAATTTTCTTCTGAATCCGCCAGGGCCGCCGACGTCTTTACATAGCCGACAAACGACGCCGCCAAAGCCACCACCAGGAAGAGGGCGGCAGCCGAGGCGGTGGCGGCTAACACCGGATTGCGTCGAAACCAGCGAACGGCGCGGTCCAGCACGTTGATCGGTCTGGCCTTGATAGGCTCACCACGCAGGTAACGGGCCAGGTCCTCGCCCACTGCCGCGGCGCTTTCGTAGCGACGTGTGGGTTCCTTTTGCAGGCACTTCAGGCAAATGGTTTCAACGTCCCGATCGACTTCCGGATTGAGTTGCGACGGCAAGACCGGTTCTTCGTACATCACCTGCCGCAAGGTTTCGACGGCAGTCGCCGCTTGAAACGGGGGTCGACCCGTCACCAGTTGATAGAGCGTAGCGCCGATCCCGTAGACATCGGCGGCGGGCGTGACGTGCGCGGCATCCCGCGCTTGTTCGGGAGCCATGTACGACGGAGTGCCCACAACGTCGCCCGCCCGCGTTAGCGAGTCGCCTGCCTGTTGCAATTTGGCCAGACCGAAATCGGTGACCAGCGCACGATCCATTTTCGAATCAATGAGGATGTTCTGCGGCTTCAAGTCACGGTGCAGGACGCCCGCCTCATGTGCCACTTGTAGGGCTCGGGCGACGCCTTCCATGTAGCTTGCCGCCCTGACTTTAGGAATTGGGCCGTCCCGTACGATTTCGCCCAGGCTTTGGCCGTCCACGTAGCGCATCGCATAGTATTGGTCGCCGTCGACGTCGCCGACCTCGTAGACCGTCACAATATTTTCATGATCCAGCCGCGCCGCGGCCTGTACTTCGTTCCGAAAACGCTCAACGATGCTACTTTGCGAGCTATCGGTTGGGTTCTGGAAACGGTCTTGCCGGATTACCTTCAGGGCGACGATTCGATCGGTCAGCGGGTGATGCGCGGAAGACGATACCCATCCCGCCGCGTCCGATTTCTTCCAGCAGTTTGTACTCACCAAAGTCCGCGGGTCCTCGCTCCAGCAGTGACTTCGTGGCGACGGCTGAGACCGAACGTCCCGTGTCGACCAGGCATTCGGCCCCCAGCGTTTCGATCGACAGCGCGAATTGCGGGAATCGTTGGCGGTATTCGTCCAGGGTCGGTTGGTCTTCAAACCGCTGGCGCAGCGCGTACTCGTGCTGGACGATTCCCAAGAGAATTCCCGTATGCCGCAGCGCGCCGAAACGGTTCAGATAGTCTTCGATGGAGGTCGTTCCGGCTGAATGTTCGCCCGGCAGGATCGTCGCGAATTCGTGTCGTTGCTTCGCAAACGCCTTCCAGGAGAATTCCAGATCGATATGCACCAACTCGGTCAGCGTGGCCAGGTAGGAAGGCGCATCTTTGGCAGGCAGGAAATCCTCGATACGGGGAGCATTGCCGTTGAGCCAGGCGACTTCGAATTCGCGCCGTCGCGCTTCATCAACGCTGTCGCCACGTCGCAGCGTTTCGTCGATTGCGTGGGCGTGCGTATCACTCATAGCCGCGCTCGTTGGTTGCTGGTCCTGGCAGTAGCGGATCTACCAACTATACCGAGATCGAGTCTTCCAGCGCCCTGGTCAGCCGTGATCGGACGCGCATGAGGATTCGGCGAACGGTCCGTTCGGAACATGCCATCTTTTCGGCGATTTCCAGATTGGTGTAGTTCTCCAATTTGAATTGCACCAGCTGTTTCTCCTCTTCGTCCATATCGCTCAGCAGTTGTTCGAGCTGTTCGGCGAATTCGGCGACGTCTTCTGGCGTCGGTTCGCCTGTCGCGATTTGTTGTTCGATGCCCGGGTTCGATCGAGTGCCAATGCTGGCCGGTGATTCGCGATGGATGGATCGTTTTTCGCGGCTGTGAAATCGCGCCAACTGCCTTACTTTCGCCAGCGTAATGGCGCTCATCAGACGCCAAAGACTCTCGACATCGGAAAGCTGGAATTCGCCTTTTTGAGCTCGACGAAGAAAAGTGCGACATGCCGATTGGACAACATCCTCGGGCCCCAGTCTGCGCTGGAGGCGCGCGTTCAAATGTCGGTCCGCAAGTTTCTGCAGACGGACGCCGTAAATTTCCCAGAACTCAGCCACGACACGCTCATCGCCTTCGACGAGGTGACGCACCCAACTCTGCTCGCGTTGATCGGCACTCTGCTCACGTTGATCGGCGTCGTCCACGGCATCTCAACCTTTGTGACCAAGTTCGAATCTTAACGAACCGACCACACCAGATCAACTTGAGGCGCTACCGCCTATCATCTAGAACGCTGCCGCGAACCGTGCTCGTGACCGATTGGGAGTGACATGCGCATGAAAATAGTTATTACGGCGTTTTCGTGGCGGGAACTGATCCTTGAACGCCAGCGAGTTCCAAGACTTCCGCCCTGGAACTCGCTGACTCGATAGGCCCGTAGGGTGTCGGCGGGATGCGTCAGTACCGCGACGAGTGATCCGAATCAAAAAAGGTATCCGGGATGACATTTTCGGCTATGCGTCCCATTCGCCCCCGGCAGGCCATACCGGTTGATCCCAAGGCCGAGCGAATTTGTCCTAGCTCCGGCATGAGGTCCACCATCTGATCGACCATGGCCTCGGCCAGACGACGAATCGCGTCATCTTTCGCGGCTTGGCCAATGGTCAGTGCCATTTTCATCAAATTGATCAACTGCGTTCGTTTAAGAATCGGAGTTGAAAAACCTTCACTCGGTTCGACCAGTAGTTCTTCAACCGGTAGGTTTAAGGCCTCGCACCAGTTGTAAACTGTGGAAAGGTTCAGGTCGGTCGAACTGAGTTCTTGATCCCTCACTTCCGCAACTGTCTTTTGCATGCGTCGCGCTACCGTGCGCAAAGAGATGCCTTGTTGTTGCCGAGCCACTCCGATGCGATGCAAATTGCTCCGCGGATCCTGGAAGCTCGCGTCATTAGACTCTGGCCCGCCGGCGTGCTTCTTCGACGAATGTTTCGTCCGAGCCATCGTAGACCCTCCTTGCCCCGTTTCAAGAATGAACATGACGAATGTCACGTGGCCGATTGGCCCTTCATACAGCTTATTGCCATCCGGAAGTTTTGGCGGACAATTTTCTTTGGCAATTTGACCAGGCGAATTCGGGGAGTAGCTAAGGTTTCGCCCTATGCCGTTGTGAGTACAGTCTTTCGAGCCTGTAGCGATCAAAGTTCCTGCCGAAAAATACACCAATTTTAGGAAGGCTCACAAATAGAAATTCAAGAAATCGCAAGCGGCAAGCGTAAAACGTCTACTTGTTTGCTGCCGATTTCATCGAGAACGACTTGCTAGTTTTGATTTCCCGTCGTGATTGTTACCGCATCGACTTGGCGCACCGCGACGCGCGCCGATCGTCAGGAAACAATCGAAACTTTTGTCGAACGAATCCGATTCATTCAGATCGTTGTCCGTTTTTCTGACGTCCAGTCGCCCACGGGAAACCCGCGACGAAGACAAGGGTACTGGAAATGACCGTTGGGGCGAGTGGCAAATGGTTGAGGCTGGCTGCAGGTCTATCGACGAAACGCCCCATCACAAGGACCGACGAGTCCAGACATGTCGTCTTTTCACGCCCGACGTTGAATAACGCCGATTGATATGTCATATTGATCGCCAAAGTGGTCATTTAACAAATCGGGGCGTAGCTCAGCCTGGTTAGAGTGCTGGTCTGGGGGACCAGAGGTCGAAGGTTCAAATCCTTTCGCCCCGACTTGACGAGACAGAAAGCCCTTTGGCGAGCACGTCGAAGGGCTTTCTTATTTACTACACGAGCGTTGCGCCAACGAGTGACAAATACAAACAGATGATTTCGAGCAACCGACGCGTGCCGGGCAATTTCGCCGTGCTTCTGCAATGTCTTAACCTGCCTGAAAACAAAACAATATGAAATTGGACGAATTGCGATCGAGACTCATCCATCTCCATCAAAGCTTTTTGCAATGGCTGGGTCGGGGCCGCATTCCAGTTGGACCACTGACGATATCGCGCTCACGTCGCCGTTATCGGTTTCTCCTAATGCGAACCTCCTGGAAGCGATGCGGGACTTCGGCAGCCGCGATGTCGAAACACTACCGGTGGAGACCGGGCGCGGCGATTCCCGCCAGCTGGTCGGCCTATTGTTGCGCTCGGACGTAATGAGCCGCTATCGACAGGAAATGCTTCGGATCCGTAAGGTAAACGCCCTTTGAGCACCAGTCGACCCTTGTGCGATAATGCTTTTCATGGACAGCCATGAACTGGTGACGACCCTGGCCAGCTATCTGCCGGATCTGGTCTTACAACGACTGGTAAGCGAGCCGGCGCCTCGGACCGCGGCGGCTGAGAGTTTTGTCGGCGCCGTCCTGGTGGCCGACGTTTCCGGATTCACCGCGCTGACGGAGCGGCTGGCGGCGAGCGGGGCGGAGGGTTCAGAAGAGCTGACCCGAATTCTGAACGGCTTTTTCGGTCGCGTGATCGAAATCGTCGATGCGGACGGCGGTGACATCGTTCGTTTCGCCGGTGATGCGATCCTGGCGGTCTGGCCGGCGCAAAGTGCAGCGGATGTTCCGCTTGCCACGCGGGCAGCGGCCTCCTGTGCCCTTTCTTTGCAGATCGCCTTGCGCGGGTATCAAACGGAGAGCGGTACTCCGCTAGCCATCAAGATTGGGATCGGATCGGGGGACTTCACGGTTTTGCACTTGGGCGGCGAATTCGACCGCTGGGAATTCCTGGTGACGGGTCTGGCTTTTGTTCAATCGTTTGCTGCGCTGGACCAGGCGCACGCCGAACATGTGGTTGTTTCACTTCAGGCCTGGTCGCACTTGCAGAGCGAATTCACGGGCCATCAGCTGCAAATGGGCTCGGTTCTGTTGGAAGCCGGACCGGACAATGTCGATCGACCAGGACGTGATCTGGATTGCTTTTTGCAGGCTGCCGGTGAATCGTCGACGGAAGCCGCCATCCGCACGTACGTACCGGGCACCGTGACCGCTCGGATCGCCGCCGGGCAGGAAGGCTGGCTGGGTGAACTGCGCGTCGTCACTGTCATGTTCGTCAATCTGCCCGAATTGAATTATGCGACACCATTGGATCGCGCAGACGGTGATGCAGTACCTGCAGCAAGAGCTGTACCGGTTTGAAGGTAGCATCAACAAGTTGAATGTTGATGACAAGGGCACGTCGCTGTTGGCGGCGCTGGGCTTGCCCCCTCTGTCGCATGAGGATGATGCCCGTCGGGCAGTTCACGCCGCGATGTCGATGCAGATCCGATTGTTGGAACTGGGACTTCGCTGCTCCATCGGCGTCGCCACGGGCCGCGTGTTTTGTGGTTCCATTGGCAGTCAGCGGCGGCGGGAATACACCATCATGGGCGACGTCGTCAACCTCGCGGCGCGGCTAATGCAGACCGCGCTGGGCGATATTCACTGCGACGAGACGACGTGTCGGATGGCCGACGAGCACATCGAGTTTCAGCAACTGGCGGACATCAATATCACGGGAAAATCTCAGCGCGTGTCCGTTTATCGACCCGCTCAGCGCCGAGGCGCCGTGCGTGTGGCGACAACGGCGATGATCGGACGCAACCAAGAACATGATCTGCTCGAACAGCAGTTACGCGATCTTCTGGTCGCGCACGAACAGCTGAACGCGGATGACGGCGCTCCGTTTCCCGGCCCGACGATCATCGAAGGTCCACCGGGTATCGGCAAATCCCGCCTCGTTAGCGACCTGTCCCAGCTTGCACAAAAGCTGGGTGTGGCCGCCTATATTGGCAGCGCGGACGCCATCGAAACGGGAACGCTGTATTACGCGTGGCGTCCCATCGTCAAGCGACTGCTGGATCTGGATGGTGCCGCGAATGATGTTGAGCAACAATGCGAACAGGTAAAAGCGCAGTTGGCCGAGCATGATCAGTTAGTCGAGCTTGCTCCGCTGCTGGGACCCGCGCTGGATATCGACTTTCCCGATAACGATCACACGAAGCATATGTCGGGAAAGGTGCGCGGTGAGAACACAAGGCTGCTGCTGCAGCACCTGGTCCGGTTCGCGGCGGAGAGCGCACCGACGCTGGTCGTGCTGGAAGATACCCACTGGTTAGATTCCGCCTCGTGGGCGCTTTTGCAACAGTTATTTAACGACGCAACGCCGATGTTGCTGCTGTTGGTGAACCGTCCCTTTACCGAACAGGTTCCTCCCGAGTTCGAAACGATCCGGAAGTCACCCCGCACCACGGTGCTGCAATTGGACCGGCTGACGCGAGATGACACTCGCCGGTTGCTCTGTGATCGACTTGGCGTTAGCGAGGTACCCGATTCGTTGCTGCAAACGATCTACGCCAAGGCGGACGGTAACCCCTTGTTTACCGAAGAACTGGCCAATGTGGTGCGCTGTTCGGCAGTCGATTCCGCGGACGATGACCACATTCCAGAGATTGGTACGCCGATCGACTTTCCTGATACGTTGCACGGCGCGATTACATGTCGCATCGACCGCCTCGATCCGTCCGCCCAGTTAGCCCTGAAGGTCGCCAGCGTGATTGGCCGGCAATTCCTGTTTCGCACGCTGCAGGACACCTTTCCCATCGTTCAGAATCGGCCACAATTGCGCGACTACCTCGGACCCAGTCTCCAGGCGCGATTGATTGAGGTAAAGATTCCAGAGGCGCCGATCACTTACATTTTCCAGCACGTCATTACTCAGCAGGTGGCCTACAACCTGTTGTTATTCGAACAGCGACAACAACTACATCGGGCCATTGCCGAATGGTTTGAAATGCTGGAGCACGGTAATCCGGCAGCCAACTTTCCGGTGCTGGCCTATCACTGGGAAAAGGCCGGCGATCTGGTCAAAGGCATCGATTACCTGGAAAAGTCCGGCGAAAGCGCGCTTCGTAACGGCGGCTACGCGGAAGCCACGGGTTTCTTTGACCACGCATTGCAAATGGACGCCAACTCGGTTCAGCGAGGTGATCCGTTTCGGCGCCCCTGCTGGGAACGCCAACTGGGCGAAGCGTACCTGGGATTGGGCAAGTGGTCCGAAAGCAAGATTCACCTCGCGGCTGCATTGGAGCTGCTTGGCCATCCGTTACCTGCCACGCGTCTTAGACTGTTGGCGAATCTGACGGGCCAGATATTCATCCAGGCCTTGCGTCGCATGAATCCTTTTCGGCGGAACCCGACCGATCGTCGACATCAGCCCTCGGAACCGCGATCGCTGGAGGCGGCGCGTGCTTCCGAACTGATTGCCGAGATCTTTTATCTGTCCAGCGATCGTGAGAAGGTCGTTCAGGCCGCGATTGCCACCTTGAATCTGGCCGAACGCGCCGGGCCGTCACCCGAACTGGCTCGCGCTTATGCCAACGTCTGTGTCGCCGCTGGGATTGGCGGCATCCACCGGCTCGCACGAAGTTACGCCCGTGACGGTAAAGCGATCGCCGAACTGGTCGACGATCCACTATCGTCGGCGTGGGTCCTGGAGATGACCGGTATCTACCAGCAAGGAATTGGTCAGCTCGAGGCTGCCGAAAAATCGTTTGCTGAGGCGATCGACATCAGCCGACGATTAGGAGATTGGACCCACTGGGGCGAGACGGTCGCGGCCGCTGCGCAGGCGGCCTACTATTTGGGTCACTTTGAACGGGGGCGTCAGGCATGGAGCGAATTGTACGAACAAGCGAAGAAACGCGGCGACGAGCTACAGGCGGCGTGGGGTCTGAACGGTCGCTCCGAAGCGTTATTGAAATTCGGACGCGAAGGTCACGCGGACGAAGCGGTTGCCTTGCTGGACGAAGCGATCGCATTGTACCAGTCCAACATCGACCTGATTTCGCTGATGGGTTCCTATGGGTTGCTCGCGTTGGCGCACGTGAGGCGCGGTGACAACCAGGCCGCGCGCTTAGCGGCCGAAGCGGGTCTGCGGCTTGCGGACCAGCTGGGCGCTCCGACCGGGTACTATTCATTAAACGGCTACGCGCACGTGGCGCGAACGTATTTGCACCTGCGCGAGCAAGATCGTTCCTCGAGCGAACTAGCGAAACAATCGCAGTGCGCATGCAAAGCGCTAGATCGTTACGCGCGGACTTTTGCACTCGGCAAGACCTCTGCCGGGCTGTGTCGCGGCCTGGCCAAGGCCATCGAAGGGAATCATCGAGCGGCATTCAAGGCGTGGCGCGAGGCATTGTCGCATGCACAGCAATTGGACGCGCTGCCGTACGAGCAGGGGCTGGTTCACTATGAAATCGCCCGTCACGCGTCGGACGACGACCCGCTTCGCCAGGAAGAGGCCCAGTTGGCGTGTGACATCTTCGAGCGGCTTGATGCCCAGTACGACGTGGCAAAATCCCGCGGTCTGACTAAGTAGGGAGAGTAAACCTAGCGCGTCGCCCGCCCGAATGGAATTCCGATTACCGCTGGACCCGCGACGAGCCGCCTTCGGCAAACGCTTCCACTTCCGCCAGCCGGGCCATCGTGACGTCACCGGCGTACGTCGTGATCAAGGCACCGTGGCCCCAGCCCAACCGCAAGGCCCGTTCCGGCGAATGCCCGGACAGCAGTCCATAGATCAGCCCGGCCGCGAACCCGTCGCCACCGCCAATCCGGTCCAACACATCCAATTCGCAGGTCGGGCTGACGAATCGATCGCCGTTGAGCCACAAGACGGCCGCCCAGCGATGACGGTTGGTCGATTGGACTTCACGCATCGTCGTCGCGACCAGCTTGATGTGCGGATACTTTTCGACGACGCGTTCGATCATGTCAAAGAACGAATCGGGGTCCAGTTGCGATTTGTCGTGGTCGACTTCCGGGCCGGCAATACCGAGCGATTTCTGGAGGTCTTCTTCGTTGCCGATTAACGCGTCGACGTGGCCAACGATCTGGTGAATTATTTTTCGTCCGCGCTCCTAGACCGCCAATGGATGACCATAATTTCGCTCGGTAGTTCAAATCGAACGACGTGATGGCCCCACTGGCCTTGGCGGCCTGCATGCCCTCGACGATCAGCTCAGACGTGGTTTCCGACAGCGCGGCGAAGATGCCGCCGGAGTGGAACCAACGAACTCCGCGGCCGAAGATTTCATTCCAATCGAAGTCGCCCGGTTTCAACAGCGCCGCCGCCTCGTTCGATCGGTTATAAAAGACCACGGGCGCCGGACGCCTTGCCCTCGATCGCTGTAAACGGTGGCGATATTCGGCCCGCGAACGCCGTCATGTTCGAAGTGCTTGAAAAAAGGCACGACTCCCATCTCGCGCATCCGCGTCTGGACCAGTTCGCCAATCCCGTAGTCGACCATGGCCGTAGCGACCCCGGTTTGTAAACCGAAACAGTCCGACAGGTTGGCGGCGACATTGTATTCGCCGCCCGACACATGAACGTCGAATGACCGCGCCTTGCGAAAGGGGAGCACGCCGGGGTCAAGCCGATGCACCATGGCACCCAGGGAGAGGAAGTCCAATTGGCAGGAGTCACTCCGGATGGACAAGGCTGTCATCTAGTTACATCTCGTAAATGATAAGGTCAAGGCGTGCCACGATAGCATTTTTCTACGGCCCGCCAGTGGAAAGATCAACCGTCTTCGCAACATATTCGCTTAACCGCGGCTCCATACCAATGGCTCCAGTTGCCGTTACCAGCAAAAACTCCAGAAAAATTCTAGCGATTGCGGAACTTCCGCAGCGGCCATGGGTTCAAAGTATCGTGAGGGGCTCCCT
>CAWJNN010000103.1:0-62883 GCA_963844115.1 uncultured Planctomycetales bacterium
ACCGATCTGCAGATGCCGGAAACCTCCAACCCTGCCGAGTTGCGCTCGGCCATCAGCTTTGGCCTGCTGTACGTCGTCGTATTGCTGGTCGCCGCGTGGATGAAGGATATCGCGGGCAGTCAGGGGTTGTACGTAGTGGCGCTAGTATCAGGGCTGACAGACGTGGACGCCATCACCCTGTCCAGTCTGCGCCTGTTCAATCTCGGTCAATTGAGCGAACATCAGACGGTCGCCGCCGTCGCCATCGCGTTTCTTTCCAACCTGGCCTTCAAATTCGGCATGGTGATTTTCATCGGCGGACGAGAACTCGCCAAACGTGTCGCCAGCGGTTTCGCCGCCATCGCCTGCGGCGTCTTGCTGGGCTGGTTTGCGCTATAATTGCGCCCTTTTCAGCGCGCTCAGGACAAAATCATGGAAGTCGAACAAATCAATTCAATCAATAATCAGTTGCAAGACCTGAGCCTGCGCAGCGCCGAATTACGGAGGTATCTTTGACTACGATACTAAACAGGAACGCCTGACCGAAGTCTGCGAGCTCGCTGAAGACCCTGCCATCTGGCAAGATGCCAAACGCGCACAGGAACTGGGACGCGAGCGCAAACTGCTCGAAGGCGTGGTACTGGGTCTGGGCAAGATACAGCAAGACCTGTCCGACGCTGCCGAACTGTTCGAGATGTCGCAGGAGGAAGATGACGAAGAATCGTTGAACAGCACCGCCGCCGATGTTCAGGACATCGAACGCCGTGTCGCGGAAATGGAATTCCGCCGCATGTTCAACCACCCGATGGACCCCAACAGCTGCTTCATCGAGATTCAGGCTGGCTCCGGCGGCACCGAAGCGCAGGACTGGGCTTCCATGCTGATGCGCATGTATGTGCGCTACGCCAAGCGCGAGCTAGGGGATTAAGTCTCCTGGCCGCGGAGCGCAATGTGGATGCCATCCACGTCTTTCGGAAAGCAATAGGCGAAAAGGTGTTGCCTGTGTTATCAACCGGTTCTCCACTATTATCTTGCTGGTGCTATCCGGGGAAGGGCAATGGGACGCCGCGATTGCCGCCGCTCGACATGCCGCCGATGTGGATCCCGTGCCGTGGATTTCTGGTTTCGCTTGGGTTGGACCCTCTACCGCGCAGAGCGAAATGAAGAGGCGATGGCAGTTTTTCAGCAGCTGATCGATCGTTTTGACGGCGATCGCGATTCATCGGTCAAACGTGATTTGATTCGCGAAGTCCGCCTGACACTTTCACATCTCTATTCGCTGCAGAAGGACCCGGTCACCGCCGAGGAGTTGCTGGGACAGGTCCTGGACGAATACCCCGAGGACCATGGCGCACAAAACGACCTCGGCTACCTATGGGCTAGTCGAGGTGTACGCTTGCCGCGGGCGCTGGACATGATCCGGTCGGCTTGCGAGTCCGATGCGAAAAATGCGGCGTATCGTGATAGTCTTGGCTGGGTCCTGTTTCGATTGGGACGTCCGGATGAGGCCCTCGTCGAACTGGAGAAGGCCGTCGAACTGGAGAAGGCCGTCGAACTGGAGAAGGCCGTCGAACTGGGAAAGGCCGTCGAACTGGGAGCAGAAGAGGTGGACGGCGTGATCCTCGATCATCTAGGCGACGTCTACCAAGCGCGCTCGATCGACACGATGACGCGAAGGCCGCATGGAAACGCGCGGTAGAGGCCTTTATGAAGACGGATGACCCGTCCGACGCCGCACGCGTTAGCACGAAGTTGAAGGCCGCGCCGCAGTAATGTTATTCTGAATCTTGGTTGCGTCGTGTACTTTGCTGCATCCGACAACAGGCCGAAATCGTGAGCCATTCGCACGCGGCGAAACGGATTCGTTCGAAACGCAACTACTACTACCGCGCCCGATGCTATGATGCCGCGCTGGGAAGATTCATTGGCAGGGATCCGATTGGGTATGCAGGGGGGTGACTCCAATCTTTACAATTACGTGCTCAACTCACCTGTAGTCTTTGTCTGACTCCGAGTGGCTTGCAGAATTGGCGTTTGCCGGATGCGGATGGCAATTTCGGTGTACCTGCTCAACTCCGGCCTATCGACAATCGCGGGGTCACGGAACGTTACTGTGATGCATGGCGGGGAGAAGGGCACGAGAACAAGTGGCTTCAATGTGCATGTCAAGTTTCACGGACGATTGATGGGCTTTTAGCGGGGCTATATGCAAACGCAATTCTCGATAACATCGATCGAGGTTTGGGGGATACGCGCGTTATTGGCGGGTCGGCGAACGCTGCGATAGCAACGGCGAAAATAAAATGGTTCCGATGCACGCGAACATGTATGGTGCTTAAGTGGCAAGACGCCAACGACGCGTATTACGGGCGACAACCTGCGCGGGGCCTAACTCCTGAATGGCAAACCTTTGTAAATAGTTGTGGTGGAGATAGAATCAAAACGAAAGCCTGCTGTCGTCTACAAGTGAAAGCCGAACAGGCGGGTTTGACCAAATGCATGAAACTTTGCGGGAAGTGGAGATGGGGAGCTCCGATGGGTCAGTTGAAAATGCCGGGTTGGGATCCCAAGTGGGAACTTTGACAGCTTGAAGCATCAATCGCATTCGCAAACTCGTGATGTTTCGGTGACATCCACCCGGATGGAAACTTCCGAAATGTCAATTGATGAGATGGGATTGAAAATGAAGAAGTTTTTTTCGCAGTATTATTTTTCTGTCGTTCATATGTGGTTGTGGTTTTGTTAGGACTAGAGGTTCGCGTTGTCTATTCATGACTATTCGCGACGTGGGGAAGAACAAAGAGTTCTTGAAGAATATGGTCCCACAATCCAGATCTCTTTGTGATGAACCTGGCGTACCAATCAGGATCGATCGTACGAAGTCTCTTTAGAGGCCTTCGTAGAAATTTCTACAAAGCTTCCTATTTCTAGTAGAGCTGCTCGGCAGTGAGCGGCTGGGGTCAGAGCATTTCAATTAACCATGACCAGAGGAACGTTTTGGGGTCAAAGCTTCATTAGCCATTAGCAAGCGGGAGCGCGGTCCAGCGGGGGACGCTCGCCGGGGCGGCTTCGCGGGGTCACACCATATTTTCGGCTTTGAGCGTACCGATCGGGATGCCACCGGCGTGTTTTGCGACGGGAAGCGAGAACATCATTCTTGGGGGTCAAAGCTTCATTAGCCATTAGCGCAAAGGAACGTGAGCGGAGTTTGGGCTGAGGTGTTGAAATGTGAATAAACGCGGCCTCTCGTATTGGGTTGCTGAGAAACTTGAACATTCGTCACATTGCGTGACGGCATGACAACGACGCATCAGGTTCGACGACGGGGCCGGAATGAAACGGCCCAGAAACAAACGACTGGCCGGTTTGCGGTTAGGGATTCGGTTGGGACGTTGCGATTCTCTCCTCGCGACATGGCTGACGGTCCTGCGAATAGCGGAACTGTCCCCTGACGCCTTGACGTTTTCAGATTGACACAACGTCGTATTGTGTTATCCTAACGGGCCTTACGTTGATCCCGCCAAATTGTTTCCCGCTTGAATCCTACCGTTTACAATCGCGATAGCGTCTTGATCTCTTTGAGATTCGCGAAATGCTGAATATTTACTCGTGCGATCCAGCTGCAGTGGGACGCCGAACGCACCGACGTGATTTTTTGCGTATTGGTGCGCTCGGGATGGGGTCCCTTTCTCTCGGCTGGTTTTTGCAGCAGCAGGCACTCGCCGAATCTTCAGATTTTCTTCGAGATCGTTCGGTCGTCCTTCTGTTCCTGTCGGGTGGGGCACCACATATCGAGACGTTTGATCCGAAAATGGATGCGCCGCGCGAGTACCGCAGCGTCACCGGCGCGGTCTCGACAAAGATCCCGGGCGTCCAATTTGGCGGAACGTTTCCCAAGCTGGCGTCGATGGCCGATCGTCTGGCCGTTGTTCGTTCGTTTCACCCCTGTGATGCCGGGGACCACAATATTGCCCGCAACCATGTGATTTCCGGTGGAACAACGTTGAAGGCCAATTTCGGATCGATGTATTCACGTCTCGCCGGGACCAACAACCGGGCGACGGGGATCCCGAATAGCGTTTTCTTGACACCGCATGCAGCGGGTTCGTCCTACCGGTACCTTGGTCAGCAGGGGGGTTCCTGGGAGGCACTTTCCAGCTCAGGTAACCTGTCGGGTGCCTACCGCCCGTTTGATCCCGGTGGCGCAAACGAAGCGATCGATAACCTGACCTTGCAGGTGTCTCAGCGGCGCCTCGAAGATCGCCAAATGCTGCTCTCCCAGCTTGACCGGCTGCGCAAGCGAATAGACCATTCGTCCTCGTTTCAATCCCAGGACCACATTCGTCAACAAGCGATTGATGTCGTCTTGCGCGGAGTCAGCGACTCATTCGATCTTTCCAAAGAGCCGCAGAGCGTTTTGGATGCCTACGACACCAGCAATTTCAAAGTGCCGCCGAACTATCCGAAGACCACGAATGTAAGTAGTTTTTACGAACCGGTAGCGTTGGGACGGCAGATGCTGCTGGCTCGTCGGCTTTGTGAGTCGGGTTGTCGGTTCGTAACCGTGGTTAGTGAAGGCTGGGATCTTCATGCCGACAAGAATAATGTTGGCATCGAGCCCGGTATGCAACTTTATGCCCCTGCAGTCGACCAGGCCGTCAGCGCCTTCATCGAAGACGTCAAGCAGCGCGGCCTGACGGAAAAGATCCTGCTGGTCATTACCAGCGAATTTGGTCGATCGCCGCGCCTTAACGATCGCGGTGGTCGCGAACATTGGAGCCAGCTCGGCCTCCTGGCATTCGCAGGCGGCGGATTGAGGATGGGCCAGGTGATTGGAACGTCGGATCGCATGGCGGCAGTGCCGGCCTCGAATCGAGTCACGTCGAAAGAATTGATGGGCACGATCATGCACAGCCTTCTGGACATGACCAAGCTGCGTTCCGCCGACGGTTCTCCGCGCGAATTGATGACCAGCTTGCAGCAAGCGCACCCGATACCGGAGTTGGTATGAAGGGTACGCCGCTTAAATACCAAATATCAGATTGCCCGGTATGGGTTCTTGCCATCGTGCTGTTCGTTCATGGGATCCATGGCGATAAAGATCTTGCCGCTGAGGAACCGCTTCAGCGGCAAGGCATGGGTGAGCCGGGAGCGTTAGAATCGCTCGCGATTGAGAACGCCGGTGGAGCAGGGCGTCTTGCGCTGATCGGTCGCGATGCCGAGCAACAGCTTCTGGTCACGGGTGCTTATGCAAGTGGACAGGTCCACGATCTGACCCATCAGGTCACGTACGATGTTCAACCAGCAGGCATCGTGATTGCTTCGCCTACGGGTCGGGTCATCCCTGTGGCAGATGGAACCGCTACGATTCGCGCGACCTCCCCGGACGGTCAGCAGGCCGAAATGGAGGTCGCGGTTTCACGCTTCCTGGATGATGTCCCGATAAGTTTTGCCGACCAGGTGGTACCGGTCTTTACGAAGCTGGGCTGCAATGGTGGAGGATGCCACGGCAAGTCGGGAGGCCAGAACGGATTTCAGCTTTCGTTGTTTGGTTTCGAGCCGGAAGAGGACTATGAACATCTCGTCTACGAGGCACGAGGCCGTCGATTAACTCCTTCGGCGCCTGACCGAAGTCTACTGTTACTGAAGGGGACCGGGACGCGCGCACACGGCGGTGGTCCGCGATTGCCCAAGGACTCGGCATTCTACCGTGTCATTCGACGGTGGATCGAACAGGGGATGCCCCACGAAAGTTCTGGCGGTTCCTCTGTCGCGCGGATCGAAGTGTCGCCGAAAAATCGCCGGATGAATCCGCAGCAACATCAGCAACTCGTGGTGACGGCACATTACCACGACGATTCAACGCGAAACGTGACCGCAATGGCGCAATTCGAGTCGAACGACAAGGACCTGGCCGAGGTGAACGAAGAGGGGATTGTCACCATCGGCAACATCCCCGGCAGCGTCGCGATTATGGTTCGCTACCAATCTCAAGTCAGCGTATTTAGTGCAACGGTTCCGCTGGGCGCTTCCCTGGACGGTCTGCCCGCCCCCAACAACTATATCGACGAGATCGTTCTGGACAAATTACGGCGGTTGGGGCTCCCGCCGTCGGCGAATGCTGACGATTCGACATTTCTTCGCCGCGTCACAATCGACGTGGCGGGTCGCATTCCCACCCAGCAAGAGACTGAAAAGTTCCTCGCCGATGACGCGGCTGACAAGCGGGAGGAGTGGATCGAACGCTTGCTCGCTAGCGATGACTACGTCGATTACTTCGCGAACAAATGGGGCGCCATTTTGCGAAATCGCCGTCGTGATAATACTCCGAAGGAAACGACCTTTGTCTTTCATTCATGGATTCGACGCAGTCTTCAGAAAAACACGCCCTACGACCAGTTCGTCCGCGAGATTGTCACCGCGGCGGGCGAGGTCGGCGACAATCCGGCCGTCACCTGGTATCAGGAAGTCACCGACGCGTCCACGCAGGTCGAAGACACGGCGCAACTGTTTCTGGGCATGCGCATCCAATGCGCGCGATGCCACCATCATCCGTACGAAAAGCTGAGCCAGCAGGACTACTACGGTATGGCCGCTTTCTTTTCGCGGGTTGGAAGAAAGAATTCACTTCGCTGGCAGAATCGACAAAACATCTATCACTGGCCGGGGCTGGCTTCGGCTCACAACCCCAAAACCGGTCTGTCGGTCAAGCCGACAGCCCTGGGAGCAAGGCCAGAGGAGATTCCGCCCCAGGAGGATCCGCGTCACCGGCTTGCAGCCTGGATGACCGACTGGCAGAATCCCTTCTTCGCGAAAGCGCTGGTCAATCGCTATTGGAAACACTTCTTTGGACGCGGGCTGGTCGACCCCGAGGATGACATGCGCGCGACCAACCCTCCCAGCAATCCTCAGCTATTGGAGGCGTTGTCCGAACATTTCAAAGCCTCAGGGTACGACCTCAAAGAGCTGGTTCGCACGATCTGTACTTCGAAGATCTATCAGCTAAGTGCCGAGCCGAATGCATACAACCAGATTGACAAACAGAATTTCTCTCGTTTCTATCCGCGTCGTTTGAACGCCGAAGTGCTGTTGGATTCCATTGACGAATTGACGGAGACCCCGACGCGCTTCGTCGGCATGCCGCTGGGTACTCGGGCGGTACAGCTGCCGGACAACGCATTTTCCTCCTATTTCTTGACGGTCTTTGGACGGCCCGATTCGGCGAGCGCATGTGAGTGTGAGCGGTCCATTGACGCGACACTCGCCCAGAGCCTGCACTTGCTGAATTCGAAGGACATCTTGAACAAGGTAGGCGGGCGGCGCACGCAACAGCTGGCGACGGATGCACGGACCCACGATCAGGGCGTGCGAGATCTCTACCTGATCGCCTTCTGCCGAGAGCCAACGATGGAAGAGACGAAGGTAGCCGTCGATTATCTCCAATCGAAGAATGATGATCTCCAAGGTGCCTACGAAGATCTGGTTTGGGTTCTGGTTAATACCAAGGAATTTTTATTCAACCATTAACGCCCGTTGCGATGCGCCTGACTCGACGTTGACCCGTTCGAGGTAACGTACGAGGCCAATTCCCGCCTGAAAACGATCCACGATCGAACAGCAACAGCAAGTCGTGCTGCACGGCAGGGAGGGCCGCGCCGCGCGACAAGAATATTCAGGAAAGGGCTATGATCAACAGCGATCGACGGCTAACACCGTGCGTCAGTTCCGACCTGCTTCGTGCGGGCCTGGGTGCCGTGCTTGTGGCGTTGTTCGCTATCACGTCGACCGCCGCCTTCGCCCAACTTCCCTACGCTCAGCTAATCAGTGTGTTTCCGCCATCCGGACGGCCAGGCGAACAGGTCGAGGTTCAAATCGAGGGTGCCGATCTGGATGGCGCCAATCGCCTCGTCTTTTCCCACGCTGGGATCACTGCCGTTCAGAAGACCGGAATTCCGCATCCCTTTACCGAAACACCAGCGCCGGTACCCCATCGATTTATCGTGCAGATTGCCGACGATGTGCCCGTTGGCGCTTACGACGTTCGTGCAATTGGTCGTTATGGAGGAAGTAATCCGCGGGTGTTTGTCGTCAGCGATCAAAATCACCTGGTCGAAGATAAGTTGCCAGGTGCAAATAATAACCACTCTCCGACAACGCCAGCCGACGTCGAAATCGGAAGCGTTGTCAGCGGCCGGGTAGCGAGAGATCAGATCGATTATTTCCGCTTTCATGCGAAGAAAGGTCAACGGATTCTGATCAACTGTTTGGCTCAGAGAATTGATTCACGCCTCGATGCGACACTGGTGTTATTGGGGCCTGACGGCAATGAGCTAGATCGCGTTCAGGACACCGTGAATCGCGATCCGGTGATGGCGTTTACGGCAGCGGAAGATGCACAATTCGTCGTCGGCGTTCATGATTACGTTTATCGAGGAGGAAGTGCCTGCTTCTATCAGCTGTCGTTCGGCGAAGGACCCCATGTCGAGGCCGTCTTTCCACCGGTTGTCGTTCCAGGCTCGACCAACCGACTAACACTCTATGGCCGAAATCTGCCTGGCGGCTTGATGGTCGCGGGCGACGAAAGCAAGTTGGCCGGCTTGGAACAAGTCGACGTTGACGTCAACATTCCGGACGTGAAGGACTCAGCGTCCCAGGTGTCAGATCCGGTGCTCAGCCAGGTGTCCGGCTTTCTCGGCATTCATCGTTGGTCGATCGACACGTTGCCGTTTCAATGGCACTCGACAAAAGGCAACAGTAACCAGGTCAGAGTCGGGATTGCATCTGCACCGATCGTCAAGGAAATCGAACCGAACGATAAGCCCGCCGATGCTCAAAAGCTATCGCTGCCATGCGAGGTGGTGGGGCAATTTCATCCGCGCGGCGATGTCGATTGGGTTGAGTTCGAGGCAAAAACCGACGATGTCGTCTGGATCGATGTCGTGTCCCATCGCATGGGTGCTCGGACCGATGCCTATCTCGTCGTCGAAAAGGTCACAACGGGGCCAGACGGCAAGCCGCAGACCGGGCCGCAGACGACCCTGGACGAAACCGAGCCCATCGAGATCGACAATCAGCCGCTGTTCGAGCCGCTTACTTACGATCCAACGTTTCGATTGATCGCAGAGGAAGACGCAACGTATCGGGTGGGGATCCGCGATCTGTACGCCGGTTCGCGCGGCGACCCGCGCATGACGTACCGGTTGATTGTGCGTCCGGCCGATCCCGATTTTCGTGTGGCCGTTCACAGTAGTCCTTACCGCAAACAGAAGTCTCGCTCGGACCCCAGCTCCCTAGTGTTGCGCCAGGGCGATAGAGGCGCCATGATGGTGCACGTCTTTCGGCATGGCGGGTTGAAGGAAGATGTGCAGGTGACGGCCGAAGGTCTGCCCGACGGCGTGACTTGTTACGGAGCAGTTGTCGGGGGCGCCGTGGATACGTCTCAATTGGTCTTTGCCGCTCAGGAAGGTACCGCCGCTTGGTCGGGTCCGGTCCGGATTATCGGTCGAGCGTCGATCGACGGCAAAGAGGTTATCCGCGAAGGACGAGGCGTGACGCTGATAGGCAAAACCGATCAAGACGAGCAACGCCGCTCCGTGGTGCGATCGACTCAAGAGGTATGGCTTTCAGTGATCTCGTCGGAAACGGCCTCCGCGGTGGTGAGCACAGGCCAAAATCTGAACCTGGAGACATCCCTCGGTGGCAAGCTGCAAATTCCCGTCTCGATCGAGCGTCGTGGCCAATTTGTAGGTTCTGTCAAACTTGTTACTGAGGGGCTGCCCGGTATTGCCAGGCGCCCGGAAATCAATGTCGCCGGATCGGATGGCAAGATGGAAATCGCGTTCAGCAACCGGCAGATTCCATTGGGAACGTATACGATTTTCTTACGCGGCAATGGTTCCCAATATTATCTGGGCAATATCGACGCGATTGCGGCGGCGAAGCAGCATCAACAAGAAATTCAAACCATTCGGGACAAAATGATATCAGCGGCCGATACCGCCTCTAACGAAAAGCAGGCCGCCGAGCGTGTGGTGAAAGCGGCGGCCGAGAAGTTGCAACAAGCCCAGCAAATGGTTGAGGAGGCCGAACGCACGGTAGAATCGTCAAAAGATGTCGTTGAAGGAGCAGTAGATCAACGGCAGGTCGCCCTTGTTGCGGCGCAAAAAGAACCTGCCAACCAAGACCTTTCGACGGCTCTGTCGGTGGCCGAGGCCGCGGTGGCCGAGTCGACGAGTGTTCAAGAGCAATCGGCGGAGGAGCTGAAAGTCGCTCGAGCGGCAGTCGTCGGAGCGCAGCGCGCGTCTGATGCGGCGCAAGCCAAATGGTCGGAAGCCGAAAAGGTCCTTGCTGAATCCGAGGATCGCAAACGAAAGGCGAATGAACTCAAACAGGAGGCTGACCAACGACTGGCAAAGGTCAAGATAACAAACAGTCCCAAGGGTGTCGACTTTGGTATTGTCAGTACGCCGGTTCGTATCCGTGTCGCCGGTTCACCCGTTGTTCTTCGTCTGGCGCAACAAGCCATGGCAGTGGTGCCTGGTCAAGAGGTGGTCGTGCCGATTGCCATCGATCGCAAGTATGGGTTTGACGAGCGAGTGGTTGTGGAAATTGATTCGCGCGGCGTGGGCGGCTTGAACGCAAACGAAATCACCATCGACAAAAGCATCTCGGAAGGCGAGTTGCGCGTGCGGGTCGATGAGAAAGTTGTCAGGGCCGAGTATCCCTGCCAGATAAAGGCTCGCCTGCGTTTTAACGGGCTCGATCTGTCAACGACCGAAGCCTTTGTTCTGCAGGTCGTCGACGAGAAACCCTGATAGGATGAATTCGTACCGATGCAAGCGTTGAACGCTGCATATCTCTTGCCCTGCGACAACGACAGATAGTACACCGCATGTTGAACTTCGTAACTATTGCTAAAGGTTGTTCGATCAGCACCGCCACATCTCTTGTGTTGGCGATCGGTGTGACGTCTACGACTGCAGAGATCGAGCAGAACGAGGATCCGATTTCGGTAGCGAAGGTCGATCATCCGCTGCCGGTCGACTTTGAAACGGAGGTTTTGCCGATGCTACGCCAGAATTGCCTGGCGTGTCATAACCAGACTGACGCTGAGTCAGACCTGGTACTGGAGACTCCCCAGAGCATCAAGACGGGTGGCGTATCTGGTTCTGCAGTCATTCCGGGCAAGAGCGAAGAGAGCATGCTCCTGCTGGCCGCTGCTCATCGAGACGAACCTTTCATGCCACCGGCGGATAACGATGTCGGCGCCAAAAACCTGACATCCGATCAGCTAGGTTTGATCAAGTTGTGGATTGACCAGGGCGCGCGGGGCGAAGTGTCCGCGGCCACGCCGGTTCAATGGCAGCCGCCGTCGCGCGATGTACGGGCGATCCACGCGGCAGCCGTAAGCCCGGACGGTTGTTACGCGTTGGTCGGTAGAGGCAATCGACTATACCTGTACCATGTGCCCACTCGCCAACTCGTGACTCAGTTTGTTGACGAATCGCTTAAGCAGCGATCGGGCTTCGAGCAATCGAGTTCCGCTCACCTGGATCTTGTTCAGTCCGTCGCGGCCCATCCGAACGGACGGAGGTTTGCCACCGGGGGATACCGAACCGTCAAGATTTGGCGCCAGCAACCGATTCGTATCGAACGTGAATTTGCCGGGGTCCGTCACACGATTACGTCCTTGGTTGCCAGTCGTGACGGATCCATGGCGGCAGCTTGCCAGTCCAACGGCAAGATTCTTCTACTTAGTCTCCGCGACGGTGAAGTATTGCATACCCTGGAAGGCCATGTTGGTTCGGTCTTCGACTCGATGTTTTCCAAGGATGGTCGACGACTGGTGACGGTGGGCGCAGATAAGACAGTTCGTTTGTTCAGCACGGACGATGGCTCAACCGTCACGATGTTCAATTCTGCGACCACGCCGACGGCGGTTGCGCTGATCGACAGGGAACAACGAATTGCGGTCAGCGACATCGAAGGCAGCGTCAGTATCTGGGAGATTGCGTCGGCCGAAGCCAAGGAACCGTCCGTCGCCAAAAGCGCAGGCGGCCCTGTAGCTAGTCTTCTGGCCGTGGGAGGCCAGCAGCAGCAGTTCGTGACGCTTGGGAAGGAAGGGACAATCCAGATCTGGGATGCCACGACTTTCAAACCAGTCCGCCAGATCAAGTTTGACGCACCGATCGTCGCGGCAAGGAGTTCGTCAGCTGGCGATACGTTTATCGTGCTCGGGGCCAATCGAACGGCAAAGGTCTTTAACGGGAACGACGGCTCACTGCTGGCCGAGACCGAGGTCGACGTTGAATCGCGTCGGCGAGTTGCAGAGGCAAAGCTCGATCTGGAGGTTGCGCGAAGGGTATTTGCGGGTGCCCAGGGCGATCATGATGACACCAAGCGGCGTTTAGAGTCAGCGGAAAAAGCCTCCGAGAAATCGAAGAGGGTCGCGGCCACGGCGGAAACGGACTTGCAAAACGTAACGAAAGCGACCGCCGATGCCGTTGCGAACGAAGCGGCGGCGGCGAAGCGCTTTCAGTCCGCTCAAGAAGTATTGCAGGCCGCGGAAAGTGCTGCACAGACAGCGGCCGCGGCAGCTGGGCAGGCGGAGGAGCTTGTTGGCAAGACGGAGGCACTGCTGGAGGCGACGGAAAACAAGGCCGCCGCTCAATCGGCGCTCGATGATGCAAAGTCGCGGCGCGACACGGCCCAATCCGTTCAACAGGCTGCGGATCGATCGGTCCATCTCGCTGGTCAGCATCTGAAGAACCTGGAAGACGAACGAAAGCCGCTGATCGAGATACTTCGGAAAGCGCGTCTGGCGCAAAAGCTAAGCGAGTTGAATGGCCACTCGGCGCAAAAGAACGTGTTACGCACTCAAGCTGAGTTCCTACACCTTACCGAGGAGAATCACGAAGCGAGTCAAATACTCGTACAGAAAGAAAACGAGTTCAAGATGGCGCAGGCGCGGCATATTGAATTAACGACGGCGACAGATAAGTTGGATGTCCGCCAGTTCCAGATCGCGTTGTCGGCTGACGGCTCCCGATTCGCGGTAGCGGACGAACAGGGGAAAATCGCTACGTTCACCGTGGAAGGTACGCCGGTCGATGTCGCAACGACAAACCAGACGACTCCCTTCGTGGGTCTCGCCTGGCTTCCAAACGGCCAACTGTTGACGGCAACGGACGAACCGACGATTCGCACTTGGCGTTTCGGTAGCTGGGAATTGGAGAGGACCATCGGCGGTCCCGAATCGGATCTGTTCGCCGATCGCGTAACGGCATTGGACTTCAGTCCGGATGGAAAGATTCTGGCGACCGGTGGTGGCGAGGCCTCGCGTCAGGGCGAATTGAAGTTGTGGAGCGTCGCAAGTGGCGAACTGCTGCAAGTTATCGAAAAACCGCACAGCGATACGATCGTGGATATCGACTTTTCCTACGATGGCCGGTATCTTGCGAGCTGCGGAACGGATCGATTCATGAAGGTCTTTGATACTGCAAATGGTGAAATGCTGAATTCGTTTGAAGGCCACACCGGTTACGTACTGGGGGTGAGCTGGCGGGCAGACGGTCGGATGTTGGCGACATGTGGTGCGGACAAGGCGATCAAAGTATGGGACTTTGTTAGTGGTAATCAGCATCGAACCATCGATGGCTTCAGAAAGGAATTGACTGCGATCCGATTTATCGGCAGCAGCGACGAGTTTGTTGTAAGCGGCGGTAATAAGGAGGTTGTGACGCGCAGTACGAATGGTAGCACCGGCCCCGGATTCGGTGGGGTGGCCGATTTCGTGCATACCGTATCGGCGTCCGCATCCGGCAATGTAATCGTGGCCGGAGGTGAAGACGGAGTGTTGCGGGTCTGGCAGCGCGACGGGAAAGCGATTGCCGTTTTCGAACCACCCGTGGTCGCCGAAGATACTGGCGCCGCGAACACCTCGGTGACGAATTGAGCGGATAGCTTGGCTACGTGATTGAATGCTTGGCTACTTGAACGAATAACGTGAACCAATAGATCGTGCGGTCGCAAGGCGACGACCGATCCTGCTGAGAACTACAGGTCGGAAAATGCTGACGATACTCGGAAAACCTGACAGACGTGGATCACGACTGTGTGATGGTGTTTCACGTCGCAGCTTTCTGAAAATCGGCGGCATGGTCATGGGAGGTATCAGCCTGCCCGAACTCCTGCGGGCAGAAGAGCGCGGTGGCGTCGGCCAATCGCACAAGGCAATCATCAATATCTTTCTGCCGGGCGGACCGCCGCATCAGGACATGTGGGATATCAAGGTCGAAGCGGCTACCGCATTTCGCGGCGAGTTTCGGCCCATAAAAACGAATGTACCCGGCATTGAGATCTGCGAGCTGTTTCCGAAGCTGGCCAACATGATGGACAAGCTGGTTCCGATTCGCAGCATGGTCGGCTGTCAGGCAGATCATATTCCTTTCCAATGCATGACCGCGAAGGTACCCGTCAATCAGCCGTCAGGCGGGTGGCCCAGCGCCGGAGCTTGGATCTCGAAATTACAGGGGCCGACCAGTCCAAACATTCCGCCTCACATGAGCATGTTCTACAAAACAGATTTTGGCCCCTGGGGCGATCCCGGCAATGGCGGACTGCTGGGAACGATGCACGCCCCGTTCAACCTGGTTGCTGGCAAGAACCAACATGGCTTTGCCGGTGACATGGTGTTGCAGGGAATTACCCTCGATCGTCTGCAGGATCGAAGAAACTTGTTAACGTCCTTGGACAACTTCCGACGTCAGATCGATACGAGTAGAACCATGGAAGGCATGGATTCGCATATGCGCGCGGCGATGGGAATTGTCACGTCCTCCAAGTTGGCTGACGCGTTGGATCTGTCCAAAGAGGATCCACAAATCGTTGAGCGCTACGGAAAAGGCAAACCGGAGTTCATGAGCGATGGTGCGCCGCGCATGACAGAGAATTTCCTGATTGCCCGACGGTTAGTCGAGGCCGGCGTACGCTACGTCAGTTTGAATTTCAGCCGCTGGGACTGGCATTCGAATAATTTCAAGCGTGCGCGAGAAGATTTCCCCATGCTGGACAACGCCGTCAGTGCACTCGTATCCGACCTTCACGAACGAGGCCTGGATCGTGACGTCTCGGTTGTAGTCTGGGGCGAGTTCGGACGCACGCCGATGATTAATGATAAAGGTGGGCGCGACCACTGGCCGAAGGTGTCCTGTGCTTTGTTGGCTGGCGGTGGGATGAAGACGGGACAGGTGATCGGAAAGACAGATCGAAATGGCGGCGTTGCGACAGATCGACCGGTAACGTTCGACGAAGTCTTCGCCACGTTGTATCGGAACATGGGAATCGACATCAACCAGATACGGGAATTCGACTTGAGAGGCCAGCCGCAGTATCCCGTCAAACCCGGAACGCAGCCGATTCGCGAGTTAATCTAGTTCTCTAGCACTTCTTGATCGTTCCGTCCGCGGCGCACTTCGACATAGATATAAGTTCCGAACGTGCCCAGAATCGCGAACGGCATGCTCATCATGAACAGAATGCTCCAGAAGTAACCTCGCGCTATCCGATTGCCGGCGTCGTCGTTCTCGGCGATCGCATCCTTACAGCCGGGACACGCGTCGGCCACGGTCACCGCAAGCACGACGGCGATGGCACACAACAAGATGATTGCAGGTCGACGTGCGTATTTCATGGTCATCATCCTGGCAACCCAGCCGCAGGCTGGGGGTACAGCTGGTACAACATTAGATAGATTACCACGCCCGTAATCGAAACGTAAAGCCAGATGGGAAACGTCCATCTGGCCCAGCGGCGATGTCGTTGTCGGTGGTCGCGAAGACCTAGGCAAATGGTGACGACCGCCAGCACCGGAACGGTCATCGCCAGCACGATATGTGTACTCAGGACGAAATAGTAAACCAACTTGACGGCCCCGGTACCGGGAAACCGAGTATTGGCTGCGCCGATGGGCCAAACGTGATACGCCAGATAGCAGATCAGGAATATCGTGGATACCGCGAACGCACCAATCATCACCCGCTTGTGTGCTCGCTCACGACCGCTTTTAATCAATCCGAACCCGGTCATCAACAGCAGCGTGGCCGTCAGGTTCAACGACGCATTGAGCAGCGGAAAATCGATATCTGATAAATCCAATTCATCTCCCAGAGGCCGGAACGTTACGATTGCGGTTCCGATTCGGAATCGCCCGTCTGCTGTCGCGCGACGAGTTCGGTTGCCAGTTCGCGTAGCCGATCGATCTCAACGCCGTCGTTATAGCCAAAATGTCCCCGGACCTTTCCGGTCTCATCAACGAGTATCAAGTCGCGCGTGTGGGTCTTGAACGTCGACGCCACGTTAATCTGTTTTCCAAATTCCGATACGTCGCCCATCTTGCCGTGAAGAAATAACCAGCGATCCGCGTTGGCGTCGAACATCTTTGCATATTCAGACAACACAGCCGGCGTATCGGTCACGGGATCGACGCTGATGCTAATGAATTGCACATCTTTGAATTCAGGGGCGCGGTGAAGCGCCGCAATCGTGTCGTTTAGTTCGCGACATTCGTGGGGACAGCTGGAAAAAAACAAACTGGCTATCCAGACTTTCCCTTTCAATTCCTTAAAAGAGAACTGCTCGCCACTGCGTTCCGTCATTTCGAAGGCGCCCAGTTCGATCGGTTTCAAGTCGACTGCCGCAGTGACCACGTCAGCTGTCCCCGCGCGAGACCGATCGTCGCTCATTGACCGAACCAGCGTCAGAGCCGTTAATGCCGCGGCGACCGCCAGCAAAAAACTTAGGAAGACCTTCGTGGGGACACTCATGACAACAAATCTCCTTTGGTTGTTTGCGACGCCGACTTGCAGGCCAGGAAAAAACAGATGCCTGCGAATGCCAGAGTCACAAGCAAACAAACTGCCAACGATGGCAGGTTGCTATCCGCCGCCGTGGGCTCAGCGGTCGGTTGCCAATATAACAAATGACGTACGCCTGCCACGGCGTACGTGAATGGGTTGGCGCGGATCAGCCAGCCTAGCCAGTCTTCGCCAGGGAGGAAAAAGTCGCCCGACAACAGCCACATGGGAAACAGAACAACACTCATAATGGCGTGGTAGCCCTGCGTCGAATCGAGTCGCCAGGCGAAAATAAATCCCAAGGAAGTCAAGCCGAACGCAACCAACCACGTAAAGGCGATGACGGCGATCAGCTGTGGCACCGAATACGGCAACTCGATTGTCAAACCCAGCACAAGAAACACCGCTCCCACTCCGACCGCGATCAGCGCTCCTCCCACGACCTTGCCCAGCACCATGGCCCAGCGGGGTAGGGGAGAGACCAAAACCGATTGCAAAAATCCTTCCCGACGATCTTCAATGATCGACATCGTCGTGAAGATTGCGGTGAACAACAAGATTAATGCTAACATTCCAGGGAAAAGATATTCAAGGGAATCGACTTTTTGTCCGTCCGCGCGACTATATGAAAAGACGACCGGAATCCGAACCCGAATAGGACCCAAAACAATATGGGCTGAACCAAGGCGCCCACGACTCGGTTCCGTTGACGAAAGAACCGCACCAGCTCACGGTGCGCGAGCGTCCAGACGCCCAGCCAGGGTTTGGGGGCGATGATCGGGTTCGTGGGAGTTGTGGTCATCGTTGTGGCCATTTCGTATTTTGCAACCGATAGGCGAAGGCTCAACTACGTAGCTGGCCTGGCCTGTGAGTCGTCGTTCTCTCGATATCCCTGACCCGTTCGGTCAATAAATACGTCTTCTAACGTTGGTCGTGCGTAGGTGATCGAATCGATACGTCCTGGAAATGCTTCAACAAGCTTTGCAATCCACTGATGGCCGTCGGGTTGTTCAAGACGGACGTTTCCATTGATGCAGTCCACCTGACAGTCAAACTTACTGCGGATTTCGGCGGCAAGGCTTTCCCCGTTATCGCAACCGATGGTGATCGAGTCACCGCCTACCGCGGCGCGAAGCGCATCGGGTGTATCGAGCGCGACCAGCGATCCTTCGTGCAGAATAGCGACACGGTCGGCGCGTTCTGCCTCTTCCAGAATGTGCGTTGTTAGCACCACGGTGACGCATTCTTCGCGGCGTAATTCCTCCAGGTAGGACCAAAGGTCGTTTCGAGCACCCGGATCGAGGCCCGTGCTGGGTTCGTCCAGCAGCAACAATCGCGGTTGGTGCAACATCCCCTTGGCCAGCTCAACCCGCCTGCGCAAGCCGCCCGACAGACTCTGTGCCAGGTCATTTCGCCGCTCGACGAGGCCCAACTGTTGCAGCAGCTGGTTTTCCCGTGGTCGCAGCTCGTGGGACGTGAGTCCGTATAAATGGCCTTGATGACGCAGATTTTCGGCAACGGTCAGCTTGTTATCCAGTCCGGGCGCCTGAAAGACAACACCGATGAAGGACCGAATCTCGCGGGTGGCCTGGCGTAGATCGAGGCCGAACAGGCGAGCGTCGCCCGCCTGCAGGGGGACCAGCGTCGACAGTAGTCGAAAAAGCGTCGTCTTGCCGCCGCCATTGGGCCCGACAAACGCGAAAATCTCGCCCTTTTCTACCGAGAAGGATAAATCGTTCAGCGCTCGGCGCACACCGTATTGGTATTTCAGCCCCGAACATTCAATGGCAGGTTCGGAATTCATGAATCCTTAACGCCGTTGCGCTATGGGGGCTTTCCATGTTCTTGCCCTACGTGGGGCGAGGTACGAATTCGAAGGAAGGCGTCGACCCCATTGACGTTCGCCTTGCCCAATGACGTCTGGTACGGAAACGTCTGGTACGGAAACATTGACTAATGATCGTCCGTCGGTTCTGACGACGCGTCCTCGTCGTGATCTTCCGAGGTTTGAGGCGGAGCCATGTATAATTTGCGCTCTTCCGATGCGCGCCTCATCCGCAGCCCAACATCTGGAACCAACATCAGCACTAGAAAGATTGACATAAAGGCAGCGGGTATTGTCAGGACGTACTTCCAATTCGCTTCGTGCAACAGATGCATGAAGAACAAGATCACCAGCATTGCCTTTGTACAGGAAACGGCCATCATGAAGGCCCAGCCAGCCTTCTCGCCGAACGGCCAGTAATCCGAATAGGTAAAAAATGAAGCGCTAGTCAGGACGCAGAGCGCGAGGGTCACGTAGAGGTAGCCCCAGAGATTGACCTGGTGCTGGTCCTCGTGCGCGTCATGACCTGGTCGGGTCACATCGGTTGACTGCGTCATCTGCGGCTGATCCCCATCGAACTAAAACAAGTAAAGCAATGGAAACAGATAAATCCAGACCAAATCGACAAAGTGCCAATACAGTCCGATGTTTTCAATGTGTGGCGCCCGCTCAACTCCCAGCCGCATCGTCATCAGGATCAGGAAAACGAGAAGCCCGACGGCAACGTGGACCGCGTGAAAGCCGGTCAGGAGGAAATATGTACTGGCCCACATGTTGCCACCAGGAATTACGAACGGCAGTTTGAGCCAATGATATTTGTCATTCAGGCCGTGTTCGGCACCAGCGACAAGCCCGACTAGCTCGATTTGCCGCTCGGTTTTTATTCGATCGGTCGCCAGGTTGGTCATCGTCGTCGTGATTGCCTCTAGTTGGGATTCGTCCGAAGCCTGTCGCTTTTCAAGATCAGCTTTCTTGCTCTGGAGTTTTTCAATTTCGTCCTTGTTACTTTCAGGATCTTCCTCCAGTTTGGCCATCGCGGTGTTGATTGCTTCGAGGCGCGTGCTGTCGGCTGACTTGTTGTGCTCGACTTCCGTTTTCTTATCCTGCTGGCTTTGCAGTCCGTCTGCGACGTTTGCAAGCTGGCTGGCGAGCTTGTCTTTTCCTTTATCCAGCCGTTCGGCTTCCGCCTTCCAAGTGCCATGAAGCGGCGCGATGATGACGGCGAGTCCCTGCAAAGGAACATAACCGCGCGGATCGCCTGGCAGCCACGCGGCGTTTTTCTCGACCTCCGTTGCATGCGCCAACAACACGTTGGCGACAGCGACCTGTTCTTCGGAGTATTCCCTGTCGAGATTCGTACCCGTTGTGATCTCAGCGAGCCGTTGCCGGACGTGGGATGCAAACTGCAAATCGGGTTTTTCGTAAATCAGACTGCGAGGTTTCTGAGGATAGATTCCGTGGGCAAACTTTGCCCGGTATTCGTAAGCTTTTACGCCGAGAAAAATGGATCCCAATACCAGTGTTGCGAACAGCAGTAGTTTGGCGAGTCCCGCTCGATTTGCCCGGGCCGCTTCCATCGACAAAACAACGGTGACGCTGGACAAAATCAGAACAAAGGTATTACCCGCCCCGATCGGTTCGCTGAGATGGACATCGTGTGGCTTTGGCCACGCAGGGGCACCAAATCGGAGCACGATGTACGTACCGATCAACGCAGCGAAGAACATGATTTCGGTGGAAAGGAACAGCCACATAATCGTCTTGCCGTTCGAGATCGGCAAAGCTGGCTGATACTCCAGTTCGAGATGATCGTGATGTTCGTCCGACACTTCGTGTTGCCTCGGTGGGCGCTAGAGCCAGGGGAATACAAAGGGGCTAACCATCAACAATCCGAATAACGCAGGCAGATAGATTAGCGACATCCGCAACAGACGTCGAGCGGACGTGTCATTGCGGTGACTCAGGAATCGCAGTGCGACGATTAATTGCGTGCCAGAAAGCATCAGAGCCAGCAGGAAGTACAAAGGCCCGGCTTTCATCATTACCGCGGGGTAGAGACTGACCGGTACCAGTAACGCAGCACCCACGACGGCCTGGACACCAGCTATCCTCCCGGTTGGTTCGACCACGGTAAACATCTTTGCTCCGGCCGCCGCGTATTGATGCCGATACAGCCAGGCAATCGCCATGAAGTGCGGGAATTGCCAAAGGAATACGACGCAGAACAGGGTCGCTGCCAACAAGCCCGCTTCGTGAGTCGGGAAAACCGGTTGCACCGCGGTCCAGCCCATCAGTACTGGACCGGCGCCGGCGATGGCCCCGACCAGCGTATTGGCGGTCGTGCGTGTCTTTAGCGGGGTGTAGACCCATACGTACAAAGTCCAAGTAATCAGCCCCAGGCAGGAAGTGACCCAGTTTACGGTCATTCCCAGATAGAGGGTTCCGACCGCCAGCGCCGCCAGGGCGAAGATAAAGACCTCGCGGTCGCTCAATCGACCTTCTGGAAGCGGGCGACCAGCCGTTCTTTCCATCTGTCCGTCGGTATCCTGCTCTAACCACTGGTTCAAAGCGCTCGCGCTCGTTGCCACCAGGGCCGTGCCGACCAAAGCATGCACCAGCAGCCAGACGTTAGAAGGCATGCCGGATGAGGCGATACATGCGGCGGCGGCCACCGTCATCAACTCCATGACGGCGATCTTCGGCTTGCTCAATTCAATAAACGCCCAACCGCGCAGTAGCCAACCGTTTGGACGAACATCAAGAACTAGCGTAGAGGTGCTCATAGGACAGCCCCCATCCGCGAGTGGTTCAGGGGTATCTCGCGTTGGGCAGCAGCGTGCTCAACGGTCGGCCGAACCGTGAGTCGCCAAGTGCGCAGCGACAACTGGAGTGCGACGGCGAGCATCAACGAGCCGACGGCAACGTGCGTCGTGACAATCAGGGATTGAAGTCCGCTGCCGGCCGTGTTGGTCCAATTGGCGACGATCGGCGAATTCGCGAAAACACCCGCCGGCCATGAATATTTCACCACCCAGCTTGCCATCCCCAAGAAGACCTGGCATGTCACCAATAACCCCAAACCCAGAGCCGGTCGAAAAAGCGGTCCGCTCCGTAGCGAAGCCGTTCGGAACAGCAGCGCGGCGACATAGAGTACGACGAACAGCGCCAGTAGTAAATGAAACATGATGGCAACCTTCAGCATGCCGGCCGCGGCATAAGGCGAGACGTGTCGGACGTGCGCCCCCACGACAATCTGCAGGAAGAGGATCGCGGTCAAAGCCGTGGCGTTCACGCGTAATGAATGACCAGTAATCGGCAACGAATTTGATTGACGGTGCCAAAGCCTGGAGGTGACGACGGCCAGGGCGGCGGTCGTGGCCAAAAACAGTGGTCCGGTACACGCGTGGATGCGCGCGAGCAGTACCGCGTCAGCACGAACGCGCAGACCACCCAGCAGGCCCTGCGCAATGACCAGGAACAGGGCCGCGATCGCCAACCAACCGACCCAGCGGCGTCGGTCCAAGGACCACACGCTGATCGTAACGGCGATCGTGATCAGGCCGACAAGTATGCCCATCAAACGATGTCCGTGCTCGATAAACTTGTCCCCCGCGGCCTTCAGCCACGGATAAAAGAACATGTTGTAGCCGTCGGAGGTGGGCCAATCGCGAAACGCCATCCCGGCGCCTTCGCTGGTGACGAGCGCTCCGGCGCTGAGCAACACAAACGTTGCACAAAACAACCCAACGGCCAGGGCGTGAGGGATTGCGGATTGGGGATTGGGGATTGCGGATTGCATGTCTGGCGGCAACTTATTCCTCGCCTTTGTCTTCCGGCGGAGGTTGATTTTGGGGATAGTAATCGGTTTCGACTTCAGGCGAGCCGTACTCGTAGGGTCCGCGATACACGATGGGCTGGAAGTCGAAGTTCCCATGGCCCGGAGGGCTGGGCGCAGTCCATTCCAGACTGTTTGCGCCCCACGGATTGCGTCCGACCGGCATTCCGAATCGCATCGACCAGATAAAGTTGAACGCAAATATTATCTGGCTGGCCACCATTCCGATGGCACACCAGGTCATAAACTCGTTCATCGGCTGCAGATCTTTAAAGACGTCGTAGTGATACGGATCGGCCAGTCGCCGGGGAAATCCGACGACGCCGAGGATGTGCATCGGGAAGAAGGTGCCGTTGAGGAAGATGAACGTCAAAAAGAAATGCAGTTTTCCCAGGCTTTCGTTCATCATCCGCCCGAACATTTTGGGATACCAGAAATAGATCGCTCCAAAGACGCCCATGGCCGTCCCGGCGAAAAGGACATAATGGAAATGCGCCACGATAAAGTAGGTGTCGTGAATAAAGATGTCGACCGGCGTCGCCGCCATGAAAATTCCCGACAGCCCGCCGATGATGAACATGGCAACGAAGGACGTCGCGAACAACATCGCGGTCGTGAACTGGACGTTACCGCCCCAGATCGTTCCCAGCCAGTTGAAGGTCTTAATGGCGCTGGGTAACGCGATCATCATCGTTGCCACCATGAATGTCATCCCCAGAAAGGGATTCATTCCGGAGATAAACATGTGGTGGCCCCACACGATGAATCCCAGGCCGGCGATTCCGGCAATCGAATAGACCATCGGCTTGTAGCCGAAGATTGGCTTGCGGGCGAAACAGCTGATGATGTCCGATACCATTCCCATGGCCGGCAGAATCATGATGTAGACGGCCGGGTGAGAATAGAACCAGAACAGATGTTGCCACAGCAACGGCTGACCGCCGCCGGTCGCCGCGATCATATTATTGACGGTCAGCCCCATCCGGCAGAAAAAATCCAGTGCCCACCAGGCGGTCTGAAAGCTGCATGAAGCCGGCAGCGGTAAGAACCGGCAGTGCAAAAGCCTGCAGGACGGCCGTGATGAACATCGCCCAGATCGTCAATGGCAGACGAAACATCGTCATGCCGGGCGCACGCATCTGGATGATGGTCGTCAGATAGTTGACCGAACCCATCATCGACGAGACGCCGACGAACGTGATACCCAGCAACCACAGCGTTTGTGCCGGTGCCACTGCCCGGTGCCGCGTCGGTCAGCACCGACAATGGCGGATAGGAGGTCCATCCGGCCTGGCGCCGCACCTCCTTCCACAAAAAACGCGAGGCTCATGCAGCAGGAATGCGGGCCACATGAACCAGTAGCTCAACATGTTCAGCGTCGGGAACGCCATGTCGTCGGCACCGATCATCAGCGGAATCAAGTAATTGCCAAACGCCCCAGCCAGGATCGGGATGATCACGAAGAAGATCATGACCGTCGCATGCATGGTGAACAGCATGGTGTAGAACTCAGGCGAGATCTGGCCGCCCTGTTCGGCGAACAGCAGGTTGCCCAGCACGGGTATCGGTTTCCATGGCGTACGCGACCTGCCAGCGGACGCCCAGCGCCAACAAGCCGCCAATCAAAAACCAAATCAGCGTGGAAAACAGGAACTGCAGCCCGATGATCTTGTGATCGCGCGAGAATACGTACTTGGAAAAGAAATGTCCAATGCCCGAACCAGTTCCGGCGCTAGGATGACCGACCTGGTGGTGAAAACCTTCAGCCGTCGTGCTCATCAGAATCCTCGCTCACATTCGTCTTGTTCTGTTCGGACCGCAACTCGGACAACCAGACTTTGAAATCTTCGGGTGATTGGACCGTTAGGCGGCCTTTCATCTTGTAATGCCCCCAACCGCACAATTCAGCGCACACCAGGTCGAAAGTCCCCGTCCGCTTCGCGCGAAACCAGACCGGTATTTTCATTCCTGGAACCGCATCCTGTTTCACGCGTAGATTCGGCAGAAAGAAACTGTGCAACACATCGGCACTCTTCAGTTGCACCACAATGTCTTCATCCACCGGAATATGCAGATCGTTTACCGTATAGAGATCGTCCGGCGTATCAAATTTGCCGTCTTCGCCAGGGTAGCGCAAACGCCATTCGAATTGCCGAGCGGTCACTTCGACGGTCAAGCCGGCATCACTCGGGACCCGGACTTTCGTCTCGGCCCAGGCGTTTAACTGATAGATCGCGAGGAACAGCAGCGTGGCGGCAGGAAGAATGGTCCAGACGACTTCCAGGTTGTGGCTGCCGTGCATGTACTTGACCGGATCCCGATTGGATTTCGCGTCATAGCGCCACAGGAACCATGCCAGGGTCAGCTCGGTTGCGATAAAAACGATTCCGGTCAACCACAGAATCACCATGAAGAGCCCATCAATGACGTAACCGTACTCGGAGACATCTTCCGGAAACCAGTGATTTAGCAGCGGGCGACTATCCGGGTCGGCGGCGACTACGAACAGCCCCGTTCCCAGTACGGGGATGAGTACGAATAAAATGCTCCAAAATTTTCCCACTTCGAATTCTCCTGCCGGCGCCGACCAGCGATACGTTGCCGCTAGCGCAACGTGGTGTCGAGCCCCGGGGCGTCTTTCGGCGGCATGCTCAACGGCTCATAACGCAAAGACAACACATAATTCACCAGGTCCCAGATTTCTTGTCGCTTCAAGGCGCCGCCAGCGTCCTCGTCGGACACTTCGTCACCCTCCAGGCCCGCCTCGACGCCTTGGGCAGGCATTTTCGATCCATGGATGCCGGAAAAAATGCGGCGGTAGATGTCGATTGGGCGGCGCCCACCACGAAAAACGCCCAGACGCAGATTACGCGGACGAATGTTCCGAAGGGGTGGCGCGCCGAGCGCCAACATGTGCGCTTCGTGATCGGGACCAACGTTCACTCCCGGCGGCTTGTAAATCAACTCAATCCAATCGTCGTAATTCGTCAGGTCGCCATCTCCCTGGGCCGAGTCCCCGTGGCAGGTGGCACACTTGGTAGCCGCCGAATAGAACAGCTCCCGGCCGCGATCAATCGACTCCTGTACTTCTTTCGAATTGCTGTCAGAGGATTGGGTGATGATCGGCACGTAGGGTGTCACGGGCTGGACAACTTGCGTGACCGCTGAATCCCACGAGTAAACAATGGACGCGACGGTATTCTCATATTCCGGTTCTTCGGACGGAATGCCCTCCTCCATTTCCAGCGGGAAGCCGCCGGCGATTTCCGCGATGCCGCCTTCCGGCAGGGAGTCTTCATCGGCCGCATACGAAATCAGACGCAGCTCCGTCTCGCCTCGTATCGCCAGGTACCTGACATACTCGACCAACGCATCAAGCTCGTTATCCGGCAGCAAGACAAACGACGGCATGGCGGTGCCGGGGATCCCGTTCTTCAGGATGCGTTTGAGGTCGTCGCGTGTCGGTTTGGCACTGCCAAAGGTCGACTTGAATTTGAACTTGCCGGGACGATAGTCGCGCGGGTAAGGATTCAAGAACGGCGCGGTCGGTCCGTTGCCATCCCCCGTGACGCCGTGACAATGGGCACAGTGCAAGCGGTACAGCCCGTGTTGGACACCCGGTTTGTCATTGTAGGCCGGTCCGGCCGCGACATTCAGCAACTGACTATCAAAACCGAATTTCTCCAGCGGAGATTGTGCCTCGCCATCAATCGGTTCCTTTTTCTCAAAGATGTTTGGTGCGTCGGGGTCTCCAAACAGGGCCAGCAGAGTATCGGCAATTTCGGAACGCAATTTTTCCGATTGTGGGTCGTCTTGGTTCAGATCGCGTAACTCCATTTCGACCTGATTCGGGCTGTAGTAGGCGCTGGTCGAGTCACAACCTGCCGTCACGCAGAGACACAGCGACGCCAGACAAGCCGCGATGCTGGCTTGCCAAACCGGGTGAATTCGTGAATGAATGTGGCTACCGTTCATGTCTGTCCGTTGACCGTGATGTTATTTCAACTCATCCGCGGGGACGACGAGCGTGATTTCCCGCGTTTGACCGTCGACCAGCTGGTTTTCGCCCTTCAATTCGATCCGACCTTTACTCCATTTGGCGTCGCCCTCGATCGTGGCGACGAACTTCTTACCGGTTTTTTCGTGCCACGCCTGGATCGTCAGATCGATTCCTGCGGGCAAATTGGGGATTTCGAAACGTCCGTCCGCGGCCGTTACAGCCACGTAGGAATTGTCTCGCGGCAACAAATAGGATCTCATCCAGGGGTGAATCGCGCAGCTGACCGATGCCGGTTCATTCTCTTCTCGACCCGGCGTAAATAGAAAGCTGTCGCCTGGAACGAGGTTGACGTTCTTCGTCGCCGATCGTTTTACCTTGATATCCGTGTTGTGTGCCACCGGATCACTATTGACGATCTTCAGTTTCTGGGTCGATTGCATGACGGCGACATGCGTCAGAAATAAACACGCCTTTTGATCAAAGAGGACCTCGTCTTGCTTTCCAGCTGCCGCGTCGGGATGGACATTATCGCCGTCGAGCTTCAGCGCATAAATGGCGACATTGGCCAGGCCTTCCGTACTTGGATCGACCAGGACTTCTTCGCCGAGGACCGGGGCCCCGCCTGGTGCGCAGACGTTGGCGTCGCGGCCGATGGCGAGTGGTGTCCGAGCCGGAGGCTCACCATCTACCTTGATCGTGCCTCGCAACGTGGCCCAGCCGGTAGCCTTCTGACCCGATCCGCTCTTGGCGGCACTATCGCCGCTTTCCGTTTTGGCCAATTCGGCCCGGAGCTCGCGTGCGCGATCGGCATTGGCTACCGTGCCACGTGCCACCGGTTGATCGCAACCGATCATTGGGAATAGTGAGAGGACCAGCGCAAACGTTGACGCGATGCCGATTTTCGATTCCGTTCGTGTGCTTGTCGGGGGCATGGTCGTCTTGCTAGCCGGCGCTAAATCAAATTCTTAAAACGTGTCTCAAACGCGTACGATGGCCCTCCGAGGCCGTCGATTCCCGTGAATCTGACTTTCGCGACGGCCTCGGAGGGCCATCGTACAATCGCTCGGGACGATTTTCGTAATTTCCGATCAAATTCTAAGGGCACAATTTCGTTTGTTTGGCGTCCAGCGGTCGTCGTCGGTAGGCCGGCGCCTTCGGCTGGGCGTTAAACAATCGTGTGTTAAACCATCGTGCGTTAAACAATCGTTTTGACGGCCGCGTTGTTGAACTGCCCGGAAACATCGTGCAGCGACGCTCCGAACGATCGAACGCTTGCAAACGTTGTTCTTACTTCATTTAAACTGCTTTGCATTCACCAGGATATCGCCGAGGTCCGTCTTGCCCGGTTTGATTTTGATTGTGAATCTTCCCTTTTTCCATGGGCCCTTCACCGGTCCATTCTTGACCTGGACATCGCTCACGAAGCCCGCGGTTTCGTTCCACACTTGAAATTCCAATTCGGTACCCGCTGGCAGGTTCTTGATACTGAATGTTCCATCCTTGCCGGAGACCGCCGCGTAGGGATGGTCCAGGACCACCAGCCAGCCGACCATCCACGGATGAATCGAACACTTGATCGGTACCGCTCGCCTTTCCTTTTTCTTCAAGATCACGTCGTGGTGAGCGCCGGGCGGCAAGTTGATGTTGAATTCGGGATTGGCCGCTGTAATCCCTTGGCTGTTGTGAGCCACGGTATCCGAGTTTTTCAGACGTAAGGTTTGCCCGGCGCACATGGTGGTCATGTGCGGGCCGAACCGACACTGCTTGTTGTCGAGTTCAACCGTTGCCTTCGCCGACGCTGCGTAGTCCGGATGGACCTTGACTTTGTTGTCACGGACCCAAATCGCAATATTTGCCAACTCCTTGTTCGCGCCGACAACAATCCCCTCGGACTTGAGATTGAATTTTCCGCAATACTCAACGTCCTTGGTTACGTTCACCTTCCCTGGAGCGGGAGGGTCGCCGTCGAATACGAAACGGCCGGTCAACTCGGCCCATTCATTCGCTGCCGCGGCGTGCTGCGACCAGGGTGTCAAGCAAATCGCCACCAGCAACAGCGCACAGGTACAACTCATCCGACGGACCGATGACAACATAGCGTTTCTCCTCGTGTTGCGGGGATTTATAGTGCTGCGCGTCGTCAGCCCGTTACCGTTCCTGGGATCTTTAGTCACCTTTGGTATCCGACCCCTTTTTGGCGTCAGAACCCTTTTCCGTATCTGAACCGATTTCAATTTCGGGAGCCTTGAACTCGCCCGACTCGGTTGCAAGCCCTTGGGTCTCTCTCTCGACCTCGGCGGGCGTTGGCGGGGGCTCACTGTTGCAGCCCCAGGCGGGAACGAACAGGACGATCGCTACCAGGATTCTATACGCAAATCTGCTGCCGGAAAACATAACCAACCCTCCTTTATTCGGGTTATTCTAGCGACCCAATTCTGTTTTTGGGTTGTTCCAAGTCGTTGGTATCAGGCTGCTTCCGCTGCAAAGAAGATGTATCGCCAGCCGGGCCTCCGTCCTGATCGTCGACCAGCTCGCGGATTGACGTGTGAGATTGTACGAAAGACCCGAAGTTGGACAACAAATCGACGACGGCCTCCAGCTGCTCGATCGCTGTTCCGTGAAAAACCTCGATCATCTGCGGATCGCCGTCCGGCCCAGGTACTGGCTTGCCTTCCTCGTCCAGCACGACCAATTGAAAGCCTTTGTCAAAGGGTATCAGCTCCTGCATCTTGGTATACGGTAGCGTGAAGCTCGGCTTCGCGATCCATCGTTTGAGATAAGCCGGCTGCAAACGACGGTCCACGTCGCCCAGATTCGGGCCAGCCGCCCTGGGGGCCTGGTCGGTCGCCAGGTTGCCCAGTGAATGGCATTGGACGCAGCCCGCCTTATTCATGACGATTTTCATAGCGTCATCCAGTCGAGTCGATTCGGGCAAGCCCAGTTCCCGAAGTTTTTTCTGAAACTTGACGTTGGCCTCCGCCAGTTCGGACTCGCTGGGTCCCGTGACGAATTGACTCGGATACGCCGGATTGGACTTGGCGGCGAAGTATTGCGTCAGTTGCGACGCTTCATGACGTGACATGTTGAACTTAGGCATCCGCAACAACACGCCGGGTCGGATGGGGTGCGGCCGCAAAAGGAATTCCGTCAACCACCCTTCCTGCGTCTTGTTTCCTTGATTGACTAAAGGAGGCGGGACCCAGGCCCACGCGTCCGCACCAGCGGCCGACGGCTCCGTCTTGCGGACCAGGTCCAACGCGATCGGGATCAGCAATCTGGCGAAGTCCCCGCCGCGTGCCGGAGCATAGTTACTGATCATGGTCTCCGGGATCGTCGGCAAGGGATCTTTCGGAAGAAATACCTGGCCATCGATCAGCGTCGAATTCCATAGAACGACGTTGGCGCCGCGAACGGCGGGCTCGGTTTCATATTCCTCGCGGAATTCTTCGACCGTCAAAAACGCTTCTTCCTCTGGATCCCATGCCATGGCTTCCGGATGGCCATCCGGATTGAGTCGCGGCATGCCCTCAATCGTCGCGTGATAACGCCCTTGCCAGTCGGGCGTTCTGGACTGATCTATTTCGGACGGCGTGAAATGAGGTTCAAGCAGCGGATACACAGAAGCGTCTGGCGGCGTGACGTCCTCTGGCGCGAACGCCGTGGCTGGCTGGCCTTCGCGGATTTGAAATGCGATGTCCCAGCGATCGAGCTCCAACACGTGGCACCCGGCACAATTGTATTTCTCGATGACAGCTTCACCTTCGACGACCGCTTTGCGACGTGCATCCGGTTGATCGACGTACTTCGGCGGGGGTGGTTCAGCGACCAATCCCAGCACAAACGTCATGATGGCCTGAATGTCTTTTTCACGAGCAGCATCGCGCGCGGCCGCGGGGTCCTCCTGCCCGTTTTGCTGAGCGGCATGGGCGGCTTCAGCGCCCCACGGGAACCGTGGCATTCGCAGCCGATCATGATACGGCTTGTTCTCAGCTTTTTTGTAGTCATACGAACGAGGTTCATTCAGCTTCTGCCAGAGGAAGCCCTCGCGCTGCTGGTGCTGCAGGGAAGCAATGAATTGACCTTCCGTGGCATTCTTCATTCGGACGGGATCGAGGTCGTGACTTGCGTGTCCGGCGCCGGTGTTTTCGCTACCAGGCTTGTCATGCCCATGATCGCCAACGGCATGCCCCCGATCGCCAACGGCATGCTCATGATCGCCAACGGCATGCTCATGATCGCCAACGGCATGCTCATGATCGCTGTCGGCTTGACCTGTGGTGGCTTCGGCGTGTGGGGCGTGATGGGCGCCTGGTCCTTCCGCGTTCGAACCTTCGACGTAATGCAAGATGTGTTCAAACGCCAGCTTGGAGGTTTCTTTGCGCCCCCAGTCGGCCAGCGTCGTCCCGATCGGCTTTTCACTTTCAAAACCAGGGATATCGTGGCAGCCGGCGCAACCGTAGCGACCGATCGTGCGCCGGCCAACGTACCTGAGTATCTTGTCTTCTGAAATGGTCCCGACCAACTCGATCTCGGCTCCCTTCAAGGAGGCGGCCTTGTTCTCAGGAATTCCAGTCTGTAGGTATGCTTCCGCCCTGGCGGTCGGAAAAGAAGTTTTTAAAAGCTCCAGCGACAACTTCTGCAACGTCACTCGTTCAGCGTCGCTGAGCGCCTCGAGCGCGTCGGCATCTCCTTGCCAATCCGGCCCCAGTAGATATTCCGTAATGTCGGCTGCCGGATCGGTGACACGGCTCTCGTCGGGCTTGCCGTCCGCACCCGTCATTGGCAGTGGGGTCAAGAACGTGTTGGGCATGACCGTCCGACGGTGATATCGATCCGGGGCCAGCAGCCAGGAATGCAACCATTTCTTGCTGGACCGCGCGTTACGCCCGGCGCCGCGCATCCGCAGCTTTTGAGAAAGGTCTGTCAGGTTGGGGCCGTGATTCGCTTCACTTCCCGTTGTGCCGGCATGCTGATGGCACGCCAGGCAACCGCGCGTTTCGAACTGTTCTTTTCCGCGATCGGCATCCGGCGGTTCGGTTACATTGGACGAGACGGTCGCGTAGGCGAACGGCTGACTGCGGACTGTCAAGTAATGCGCGATCGCTCGGATCTCGACCGGTTCGTATTCCTTGGACTTTGCCAGCGGCTCGGGGCTGTCTTTGAGATGATCGTGCTGACCGAAGAACCGCGGCATCTTACTGGTTGGTCGAATGCTCTGCGGACTCTCAATCCAATGCGCCAGCGTTTTCGTCCCCAGCTTGCTCGCCACGTACCGCAGGCTGGGACCCGCGCGTCGCAAGGTCCCTGGATGTTCGACGTCTTTCAAAGCATCCGCCAGGTCGTGAGCGGCAGGGGAGAGCAGGGGGGACTCGATCAGCAAGTGCGCAAGATTGTGGGATGTCGTTCGTGCTTGGGGCAGCGCTTTCTTGCGGTCTTCTTTCAGCCATTGGACCAGTTCGCCGTGCGCCTGCATATCATTCGGTGACTGTCGAATGGCCTCGGCCAGCGCTCGCGCGTCACCGGATATCCCCGGGTCGGACAGGATTTTGGTTATCGCCTGGCTTCGATCGGCGTCCGTCTTAACAAACTCATACAGCTCGCGGCGCTTGATCTGATTCTCAGGATGCCAAGATACTTCGTTTGCCAGTTCCATTGCGCCGGTCAGTTCGGTCTTTAACTCCTGCGTCTGTAATTGCGAGACGCGATCCTGGCTCAAGAACTCCAATTCCTGCGCCGCCGCGGCATATGCCGGTTCCGTGCGCATGTCGGGGCCGATCCGTGTCGGTCCATCGTAGCCGTTGATTTCATGACAGCCGAAGCACCCGTATTTCTTGACCAGGTCATGGCCGTGTACCAACGTCGGCGCGGGCGGTTCGGGGAACCGTTCGCTGGGCAGAAGCTGTTCGATTTGATGGTGGCACTTCAAACAGCCGCTCTCGATGAACCGCGTCGGTTGCATCGGGTAGATCCAATGGTGGTTGTCAAACCAACCGTAATTCCTGGCCCATTTGGCGGCTTCGGCCGGCGTATTGGGAGTGTGGTTGGCCCATTTAAAGTCTGTGGCGCTTCCCTGTCCCTCGTGGCAAATCGTGCAGCCGAAGTCCTGTAACGTGTGGGGGCTCAACGATCCTACGAACAGATCAAGCCGTGGGTGAGAGCTGTACGGATTCGGCATGCCGCGCTGATAGCGCAGCGAGATCGGTTTGCCCCATTGCACCTGCTCTAAAAGGTAACGCAACGCAGTTCGCCGGCTCGTGAGATCTTCCCAACGCTGCCCGACCAGGATCTGCTGGATGACGTCGCCTCGCTGCAGACCCGCTTCGGCGGCGGGTCCCATGGGCCAGACGAAACTGACCACAACATCATTCGGATCGATAAGGCCTCGTTCAGACAGGTCAAAGCCATAGAGTGCCTTGGTGTTCTGATCCTCCGGCGATTCGGGTTGCTCGGCGGGCGTCGCCATCTGTGCGATTCGTAGTGGCTGCAAAGGGGCATAGCCTGGATCGACGGGTGAGCCAGGCGCCGTTTTGTCAATGGCTACGTGGCAACTGGTGCAGCGATCGAAACGAGCGACATCGCGGAAGTTGTTATTGAGCGGCAGATCCGGAAGCCAGATTTGGTTGATCTTTATAGGTGGGCCGAAGGCGTCCAGAATCGGCATCTGCAATAACGCGTAACCAAATCTTTCCAATCGGCCAACCTTTTGCTGTAGCGCCTTCTCCAATTGTGTGCGCGTCGCTAGATGGTCGTTCAACAGCTTCGCCACGGCGTCTTCGTCGTGCGTGATCGTACCGAGAATTTCATCGAGCGATTTGCGCTGGGTCGCGGTCGTTTGTAAAGTGAGCGTTAATTGGCGGACTTCGTCGTTCGTGTCGTCGATCTTTTTCTGGATCGCGGTGAGTTCTTCGTTGGAGATTCCGTCGCGGACACCGAGGTCGTAGGAGCTCTTCATGGCGTCGTAGTCGGCCAGCTTGAACTTTCGACTGCGCGCCGCGTTCTCCTCGACGAACTTAACCGACTTGATATAGCCCACCATCTCGTTCAGCAGGTTGTCGCGTAAAGGTGCCAGCGGGACATTCTCGCTGCTGCCGCTCGGCTTCCCGGCTTGTTCTTCCAGGTCAAGGTAGGCGGCCTGAATGAGTTCGACGGTTTCCTCGGTTTGACTAGCCGGGTTGCTCCGCATTTCGCGGACGAAGTCCTCCACCAGGCTGCGCGGCGGAACGGTCTCGCGGGTTTGTTGCTCTGCTAATTTGAGTTCCGCTTCGCGATCACTGTACGCTTTTCGATCCTGCTCGCGGTGCTGAGAGTCCACCATCCAGGTTTCGATCTCGTGGGATTTCCGCTGGTAGATCTTCCATTCACGGTAATGATCGTTCGCCAGCAGCCAAAGCGTCGCCACAAACATCACGATCGCTGAACAACCAAAGACGACGTGCAGCGTCTTGGTATCACGCCAGGTTTGTTCGGTTGCGGGCATGGTCTGATTGCGGATTGGGGATTTCGGATTTCGGATTGGGGATTTCGGATTACGAGCGGGTGCGGCTTACAGGTTCAGGAAGAATTCTGGAATGGAAATTACGTACTTCAGATTGACGGTCCAGCGCAGCACCATCTTGATCGGCAGCATGAACATAAACAGAAACAGGTTCGCCATGAACATGAACCGCACGAATCCCATTTTGAGGAAGAAGCCGCGCAGGACCGTGACGGCTAACAACGGAGGTACCATGATCAAGTAGCCGAGAACGAGGGCGATGCCCAGCCATTCTCGCTTCAGGATATACAGCAGGCTAATCGGCGTTGAGCTGTCGGCCGGGGCTTTGGGCATTGCCTGTCCCATCCACTCGACCCAGAAAATCCACGACAAGTCGACGTTGTTCAAAGCTTCGACCTTATGCGTGTCCCAATACTCGTACGGACCAAAGATGTTCCAGTTAGGTCCGCGCAAGAAGGTCCCCAGGATGATCAAGGTGACCCACAACACCAGAAAACCGAATTGGAAGGTGATATAGCTGAAACGGCGTTCGGCGATTGTGTAGTAACCGTTTCCCTTGGGATTGAAATCGAGATAGGGAATCGCCATCAGCCCCACGACCACCATGCTGGGCAGGACAACTCCGGCCATCCAGGGATCGAAGTAGACCAGCATCTCCTGTAGGCCCAAGAAGTACCAGGGTGCCTTGGAGGGGTTCGGAGTTTTGACGCTGCTGGCGGGTTCTTCTAACGGTGCCATCAGCCCGATACCCCAGAACAAGAGCAGGGCCGTGATCGCAATCATGCAGATCAGTTCGGTGTAAACGAGATCGGGCCAGACGAGTATCTTTTCGTCGTCTTCCTTTTCCCGTGGCGGGAGTCCTGCGGCGATCCGCCGATCGTTTTCGACCGCTTTCGATGTTGCCAGCCACGTAAAGAAGCCCAGCAGAAAAACGAGACCGACGATCGGGACGTTGTCGGCTTTGGCGGCGATTCCGTAGAAGTCCTGATCGGTCATGGAAAGCCCCAACGCCAGCAACGCGAGGTTCAGGCCCGTCCAGGCGACGGTCGGTTTGACGAAGAAACCACGGAAGATAAACATCCCCGTCAGCATGACCAGCGAACCGACCGAATAAATGACCGCTCCGCGGGCGCCACCCAACGCTTCGTTGACGGCGTTTCGTATGATTTCCGGCATGCTGGGCGTCCACCCCAGATCGGCACTAAAAGCCAACGGCGCGAAATAACCAACCAGTAGGCCCGCGTAGGCCAGCCAAACGAACGCTCGCCCGACACTTTGTTTGTGATGCCACAGATAGAATGCCGCCACGACATTCATTACGGCCAGCGCAAGATAATAGCATCCCAGAAAAGGGCTGATGCTTTCCAGAAAAATTTGCTGACTAACGTGCATGGTCGTCGTGAGTACTCGGTACCTTAAAGTGGTCCGCTAATTCCGCCATCCTTGCGGACTCGCCAAAAATGAATCGCCAACAGGAAGGCGACCACTAACGGTATCGCAATACAGTGCAAAACATAAAAACGATTTAACGTTTCTTCTCCCACAAAGCGCGCACCGAGCAACCCAAAGCGCGCATCGCTCCCGCTGGTAATCATGTCCAGGCCTCCGATCGTCAACAGTTGCTGACCTGGACCCTCATATCCCAGAACCGGCGTGGCCCGGGCCATGTTCGACCCGACCGTGATCGCCCAGATCGCTAACTGGTCCCACGGCAGAAGATATCCCGTGAAGGACAGTAGTAGCGTCAGCAACAAAAGGATGACTCCGACGACCCAGTTAAACTCGCGCGGCGGTTTGTAGCTGCCGGTCAGGAAGACACGATACATATGCAACCAGACTGTGATCACCATGGCATGCGCGCCCAGCGATGGAGTTCGCGGAGAATCCCCAGGCTGGTTACATCGCGTAATGCCAGGATGTCGTTGTAGGCCCATTCCAACGTCGGCCGATAATAAAACATCAACAAGACGCCGGTGACAGTTTCCACCAGGAAGAGGAAAAACGTCACGCCGCCCATGCACCAGGTGTAGCTGAGCGCAATACCCTGTTTCTTGATCGAGACCGGGTGAAGGTGCAGGAAGAAGTTGGTCAGCATCACGACGACGCGGTTACGGCGGTCGACCGGCGCAGGATGCCGAAAGATGCTTTTCCAAATTTGCGATTCGCGAATGACGTCGCCAAGCGGCTGTCGATCACCAGTTGCCATGTCTGCGGCTGACCCTTCCTATACCGGCACGAAGGACGCGGGATCTTCCCATTGTCCTATTTCTTCCTGAAACTTCTGGCTCTTATCGATTTCCAGTTGTCCATCGTCCGCGACACGGATCGCATAGCGCTCCAACGGTCGCGGCGCAGGGCCTTCGAAATTGATTCCGTCTTTGTAAAAGCCGCTACCATGACAAGGACACTTGAATTTCTGCTCGGCGTCCAACCAGTTCGGAGTGCAACCCAGATGCGTACAGACCGTCGAGAGAGCGAAGATCATTCCATTCCCTTGATACTCTGAATTGACCACCCACACGCCGAATTGTGCTTTAAATTTGGTCTCGACGGTACCCGGTGCAATGCCGCCAGGAAAACCGATTTTGAACTTGCTGGGAGGCTCGGTCAGGATGTTGGGAAACATGAACCGCGCAAAGGCCAAGGTCCACAGACCGAAGGTCGCCGCGGTTAGCGCCATGCCGGTCCGAAGAAATGTGCCGAACACCGCGCCCAGCACCATCGTTCGACGCCTGGCGTCGGGTTGCTCTGTTGGGCTTGCGTACGGGGTGGGCGCGGGGCTGGCGTAGACCGGCCGTTCCGGCATCTTGGGGGCCGGAGGTTTTGGCTTGGCCTTGTCCTTCGTCGGAGCGGGCTGCCTGGCCGCTTCCGCCTTACTGACCGGTCCCCGTTTGGCATGGGTTCGAGCGGCGGCGAGGACGCTGGCCGTATCCATGCGTTCCGTTGGTTTCGTCGCCGCCGGCTTGCCCTTCGCTTTGGCAGCCGCCGGTTTGGACGTCGCCTTCGCGACCGGTTTTTCCGTCGGTTGATCCTTCGCACCAGCACCACCACCGCCACCGCGAGCCATCGCCAGCATCTCCGCCACGCTCGGACGCTCACCCGGTTTCGAAGCGGGCCTGGCTGGCCCGGCAGCTGCTTGTTCTGGCGGCGCCTTTTCAGCAGGGCGTGGCGCCTTTTCGGCAGGGCCTGGCGTCGGCGTTGCTTCGGCCGTCTCGTCCGCCACCGGCGCATCGCTAGCCTCGTCGCCGGCTCCGTCCGCGTTACGGGCAGCCGCCAAAATCTCGGCTACCGACATCTTCTTTTTATCGGCCATGAAAAGCTCGCAGATATCCTGCGCAACCGCAATGAAGCAAACGAATTAAGGAAAGAAATGTGCGGCGGGGTACCTGAACTTTGCGACAAGTACTTTGTGACAATTTTCACGAACTCGTTCGCTATTTTCTATTCGCAGTGGAAAAATTGTCAAGGGACCAGCAGCGCGTCAACCTGGACGTTGCTTCGTAATCCGGAAACGTGATCCGTCCACATTGTAGCCGCGGTAGCAGCGGTCGCGAATCCCACTTGGGCCCGTGCCGGCCCGGCTTCACGTCGATGGATTCGGTCAGGACGTCACCTGCGCAGCGGAGTTTGTACGAATGTGGGAGCGGTGCCCTAGCAAACCCAGTAAATTCCGCTCTACTTTGATGAATGCCCGGTCTGTTGGAGAGCGATAAATGAACGTTTTGATTGTTGGCAACGGTGGTCGAGAGCACGCGTTAGCCTGGAAAATACGCACAGCCCCGCGCCGATCGCGTATTTGTTGCGCCGGGAAACGCGGGGACGGCACAGGATGCAGAGAACGTAGATATCCGCGTCGATGACTTTCCGAACCTGATCAATTTCGCCAAGCAGAACCAAGTCCAGCTGACCGTCGTCGGCCCGGAAGGGCCCCTGGCAGACGGGATTACGAATGCGTTTGCCGCGGAACAATTGCGCGTCTTCGGACCTTCCAAGCAAGCGGCCCAACTCGAGGCCAGCAAGGTTTTTTGCAAAACCATTTTGCGACACGCTGACGTACAGACGGCCGAGTATCGGAGTTTTCGGGATGCGGACAGCGCGACCCACTATTTGAATGAACGGGAAGACAAGCCCGTCGTCGTCAAGGCCGATGGCCTGGCGGCCGGGAAGGGCGTGGTTGTATGCGATCATCGTGCGCAGGCGATCGAGGCGGTGAATCGAATCGCGCCAACAGAGAATTTGGTCAGGCCGGTGACTTGCTGCTGATCGAAGAGCGACTGGTCGGAGAAGAGGTCAGTGTTCTGGCCATCACGGATGGTCGCACCTTGGTGACCTTGCCCGCGGCTCAGGACCATAAGCCGGCCTACGACGGAGGCAAGGGGCCGAATACGGGCGGTATGGGAGCATTCAGTCCGGCGCCTGTCGTGAACTCGGCGACCCTTCAGCGAATCGAAGGCGAGATCCTGGTTCCGGCCATCCACGCCATGAAACGGGGACGTCATCCTTTTCAAGGCGTGCTCTATGCGGGCTTGATGATCACGTCAAGCGGCCCCAAGGTGTTGGAATTCAATGTGCGTTTCGGCGACCCGGAATGTCAGCCCTTGATGATGCGGTTGAAGACCGACCTGTTGGACATCCTGGAGGCGACGGTGGACCAGCGTTTGGACGAGGTTTCCGAGGTCCAGTGGGATCCCCGGCCCAGCGTGTGTGTAGTGATGGCCAGCGAGGGTTACCCCGGCAGTTACGAGCGGGGGCATATCATTCGCGGTCTGGACGACGCCCGCGCGTTGCCGAACGTCAAGGTGTTTCATGGCGGAACCGCGACCCTGGACGACCAGGTTGTGACCGACGGTGGACGCGTTTTGGGTGTGACGGCCCTGGGTGACACGATATCTGCCGCCAAGTTCCAGGCCTACAAGGCGGTAAAGTGCATTCGGTGGGACGGTGCCTGGTGTCGCAAGGATATCTCGGACAAGGCGATCACCTAGTTTCTTGCCGCGTACGATGCTTCTTGCCGCGTACGATGCCTCTTGCCGCGTACGATGCCTCTTGCCGCGTACGATACTTCTTGCCCCGTACGATCCGACGCGACCCGTTGACCCGAATTCGGCCTCCGCTGCCTGGAACAGTCGCAGCGTTCATCGCGGATCTGGCGGTTAATCGTGGCGCCGACCATTGGGTGTTTTGTGGCTCGCAGGCGCTGTCGCTCAGGTGGCAGCGATGGCAGGCGTTGGTCCGTTTGAGCCTTCCTGGGACGGCCGATCCACCGCTACGAAGAGCGAGATCGCGCCCCTTTCCCCGTCGTACACTTGATTTCCCGGTTTCCCTGGTTGTGTCGCCGAGACCTGATGGAGAGCCTCCGGATGAAAACGGGTAATTTTGCCAGGTAAGTTGCCGATGCAGTCCTTGTTTGCGGTCCCTTGGCCGCTTTCGACAAGAGACGCAATTTTGCTCCCTTGCGAAAAAGATTACGTTCGCCGCCCAAGGTCGGCGAATGGACCGTTGCGGTTGCTCGTGAACCCGCTTAGCTCAGAAGAGGCCCTTTACCTACCAGAGGCCCTCGAACTACCAGATACCTATCAGAGGAATGTCATGAAAAGAATGTTAGCCGTCTTGGCGACGGGAAGTTTAATCGCGTTTGTTGTCGCCGATCGAGCGCCGGCCCAATGTGCCGGTGACTGTGCTGGTGAAAGTGAAAGTTTTGGTGACGGCAGCTGTGATGTCGGCGGCTGTGTAAAAAAGAAGTGCAGGAAAGCGCATGGCAAATCCCATGGTAAACCGCCGCGCTGCAAAACGCCGCGCTGCAAGCGGACGGGCAAGCACGCCTGCAAGTCGTGCCGTGGCGGCTGTGAGAGCTCGTGCGGTTACGGTTGTGATGCGGGCGCGGGCGGTTGTGATGCCGGTGGTTGTGCCGCAGGGGGAAGCGACGGTGTTTTGTACGGCGGTGAATACCCGTCGGAGACGCCGAGCGAATCGTACGGCGTACCGATAGAATCGCACGGTATACCAATCGAATCGCAAGGTATACCGCCCGCACCGGATCCAGTCTCCGTACCCAACAACGACTCGACGACCTACCATTTGCCTCAGCAGAGCCACGTACGACAGGTATCGTTTCGCGATGTGAGCAGCGCCGCTTTGGCCGAGGGTTTGCACCTGTTTTGGGACGAGCGTTACACCGAAGCCGAACAGGCTTTGACGGACGCGGCCAAGGCGGACCCGCACAACGTGCTGACGCGCTATATGTTGGCGCTCAGTTTGCGACGCTCCGGCCAGGCGGCAGCGGCGGACGCCGTGTTGTCCGATGCGATCGAGGCCGAGAAACAGACACCGATTGCCAGTTGGGGCACGCAAATGCAACGCGTCCAAGGTGCCGATCGCATCTGGTTAGAAGATGCTCGGTACGCCGCCGGCTTGTAAGTCGATAGGCGGACTGATTGGAGATTTCGACGATTGGTATCATCGATCGGTATCATTGTGAACAGACATCAACGTGAACAGACATCAACGTGAACAGACATCAACGTGAGACATCAACGTGAACAGACATCAACGTAAACAGATATCAACGTGAATACAGCACAGACGCGGGCCTGGAGTCATCTCCAGGCCCGTTTTTTTGTATAACCAGACACCAGCGGGCACGGAATCGTTTAGCTCGGGCCCGTGGAGATCGGGTAGCGGTTGACTAGCCGCTCGGCTCGCATGCGACGGCTCCTATGCTCATAGCTCCAATGCTCATAGCTCCAATGCTCATAGCTCCAATGCTCATAGCTCCAATGCTCATAGCTCCTATGCTCATGACCCCTATGCTCATAGCGTCGAAATATCCTGGCATCGATGGATTCCTCGGAACGCGAGGTTCGTTGATGCTGGATGTTGTCGTCATCGCGATGATCTTTGTGCTGCTGGTGATGGCCTTCAGCATCTGGCTGGCGCGGTATCGACGTCAATTGGAATGGCACAAGCGCATTCAATTGACCCTAGGTGTCGTGCTGTTGCTTGCCTTGGCCGCCTTTGAGGTCGATATGCAGTTCCTCACGGAATGGGAGGCACGGGCGGCCGAATCGCCCTACTTTCCTGCGGACTACGAAGCGGGAGGCAAATGGTCGAGCATTACGGGGACCAGCCTGGCAATTCATCTGTGTTTCGCTATCCCGACGGCCGTTGTGTGGATCTGGGTCATCGTTGGCGCGCTGCGTCACTTCCCCAAACCACCTGCGCCGAATGCGTATTCGCCGCGCCACATCGTCTTGGCGCGAATCGCCGCCGTCAGCATGACGTTCACAGCGGTCAGCGGCTGGATCTTCTATTGGCTGGCCTTCGTCGCCACGCAGTGATCGGATCGCCGGTCGTCCTGGATTCGGTCGATGGCGACGCCCGAATCATTCTCTCTTCGTCGCGTCCTCGATGCGGTTGATGGCATTCAGAAAGGCTTTGCCGCTGGCGATTAAGCTGTCGGTCGAGACACCGCGCCCCAGGTATCGTCGTCCGTTGTATTCAATCTCGACATTCACTTCGCCCTGCGCGTCGTGACCGACCGAAACGCTATGAATGCCAAAGTCGACGCACGCTACCTCGTGGCCGGTCAGCTCGCGAATCGCCAGAAAGATGGCATCAACGGGACCGTCACCACACGACAATTCGGCGGTCTTCTCGTCGTCGCCATGATTGACCGTTAGCCGCACTTTTGGCGTGGCGCCGCTTTCCGTCTGAATTGAATAGGAACCAAATATCCACTGATCCGTTACGACGCGAATGGCCTCTTCGACCAAGGCGGCGATGTCGCTGTCGTAGATTTCCTTTTTACGATCGGCAAGCTGTTTGAAGTTGTCGAACACCTCATTCAGTTGTTCCGCGGTCAGTCGATATCCGAGCTTGGTGGCGCGGTCGACCAGCGCGGCGCGGCCACTGTGTTTGCCCAGTACCAGGTCGGTTTGAGAAAAACCGACATCTTGCGGACGCATAATTTCGTAGGTGCTGGCGTCCTTCAACATCCCATCCTGGTGGATGCCGGCTTCATGCGCGAACGCATTACGGCCCACGATCGCCTTGTTACGCTGGACCTGAATCCCGGTGATATTCGCAACGAGCCGACTGGTAGGAACCAGCCGCTTGGTGTCGATCTTCGTATCGGCCTGGTAGTAATCGCGCCGAACCCGCAGCGCCATGACGATCTCTTCCAGCGAACAGTTCCCAGCCCGTTCGCCGATTCCGTTGATCGTACATTCGACTTGACCGGCCCCGTTTTCCACTGCCGCGAGGCTGTTGGCAACGGCCAGTCCCAGGTCGTTGTGGCAGTGGACACTGATCACGGCGTTATCGATGTTGGGAACGCGATCGACCAGTGTTTTGATGACATTGCCCATCTGGTCGGGCGTGGCATAGCCGACCGTATCCGGAATATTGACCGTGGTCGCGCCCGCTTCAATGGCGGCCTCGACGACCTGGCAAAGAAAGTCGAGCTCCGTGCGCGCCGCGTCTTCTGGCGAAAATTCGACGTCGTCGCAGTAATTGACCGCTCGTCGCACCCCCTCGACGGCGCGGCGAAGAATTTCCTCCTTGCCCATTTTTAACTTGAATTCGCGATGAATCGCACTGGTTGCCAGAAAGACATGGATCCGAGGCGACACCGAATGCTTGAGCGCTTCCCAGGCGCGATCGATGTCTTTATCGTTGCAGCGCGCGAGCCCACAAATCGTCGGCCCTTTGACGATCTTACTGACTTCGCGAACCGCCTCGAAATCTCCCGGCGACGCGATAGGGAATCCCGCTTCGATGATGTCAACGCCCAGGGCCGCAAGATTCTGAGCGATCTCCAGCTTTTCAAACAGATTCATACTTGCGCCCGGCGATTGTTCGCCGTCGCGCAGCGTCGTATCGAAGATCTTGATCGTTCGGCCTGTTACCGCCGTCTCATTCATGTCAAAGCCATCCTGTTTGGGGTTTCGTCGTCAGTGGCTCCCCGACGACTAGCGTTGAACCGGTTTTGATTCGGTTCGCCTGTTTTCATTCTAACGATTTCCGGCGCGTAGACGAATCGGCGACCGTCCGCGACGGCTGGGAAGAGGCCGCCGCTTGAGGATCAGTCGAAGACCAGTATTCCACGGGCGATGCGCGCGTTGAGCATATCGTCGTAGGCCTCATTCACCCGTTCTATTGGATAGGTTCTAGAAATCAGCCGGTCCAGGGCCAGTTTCCCTTCGAGAAAGTATTGACCGTAGAGCGGAAAATCACGAGCGGGCAACGTCGATCCGTAGTACGAGCCGATGATTGTCTTTTCCTGGCGAGTCAGCGCTGCGGCCCCTAATTCCGTTCGCGAATTCATGGGCGCTGAAGCCTGCCAGAACGATCGTGCCACCTGGCCGAGTCGCCTCAATGCACTGCTGTTGCACCTCCGGTCGCCCGACGGCTTCGAAAACGAAATCCGCACCGCGGCCGTCGCAGACAGCACGGATTCTGGACACCGCGTCGGACTCCGCGGGAATGATGTCGGTCGCTCCGCAGTCCGTGGCAAGTTGCTGCCGCGACGGTTCCGGGTCGACAACCAGTATCCTGGCAGCACCCGCCATGTGTGCCGCCATCACAATGTTCAATCCTACGCCTCCGGCACCAAACACCGCCACCAGACTGCCGGCCGGCACTTGCGCCGTATTGAGCACCGCTCCGACGCCGGTCGCGACGGAACAACCAATCAGGGCTGCCACGGCCGGGTCCAATCGCGGGTCCATCTTGACGCAAGAGGCCTCGGGAACGACGGCGTATTCGGCAAACGCCGCCAGCCCGCAATAGTGATACAGTGGCTGCGAGCCGCGCGTCAGCCGGGTTGTTCCGTCGAGTAACGTCCCGGCCCAAATCGGTTCCAGGTAGGTCGAGCAGAGATTGGGTTTCTGATTCTGGCAGTAGAAACAATGTCCGCACGCCGGAGCCCAGTTCAGCGTCACCAGGTCGCCCGTCGCCAGGCTACGCACACTGGGTCCGACGGACACAATTCGACCAGCGCCTTCGTGACCGGGCACCACGGGCAGCGGATGTTCCGTCGATCCGGTTACCAATTGCCAGTCGCTGCGGCACACTCCCGCCGCCGCGATCTTGACCAGGACCTCGCCTTCGCGAGGTTCGGCCAGGTCGACGGTCTCCAACTGAAAAGGCCGATTCTTGGCGTCCAGTACAACCGCTTGGATCTTCATTGCGCTTCGATCTTCCTCGTGGGCTGGATTCTATCATTGATAGTAATGACCTCACAGCAAGCACCGGGCGAGATAATCCGAATCGATTCCTGATCCGCCGTTCAGCGGCTGGCCAATCACGTGCCGAAAACTGTTATAGGGTGCGACACCAGCGTCCCGCGAAAGGTTCGATGTGCGGCGAATTTGACATCGATCGCGGAAAGGGAGATCCTGAAAGTCAGCGGTCGCCCTGGTTCGTGGCTGGTTAGGTTCCAGCGACCAAAAAACGGGTTTCGCCCTGGTGCTGATTCACGTACTATCTCCCCCTTTGCGTAAATGGACGGCAAGTCCGTGACGCGAAAGCGTTTGCGAAGTCGACGTGTGAGTCATGGATTTTGAAGTTCAGCGATGTACTCGTCATTGCGCCGATACGGGCAACGAATTCAAGCCGGATGAAGAGTTCTTTTCGGCATTGATCGTCGATCAGGCTCAGATTGTCCGGAAGGATTATTGCGTCGATGCGTGGGAGGGTCCTCCCGACGGCGCCCTGGGATGGTGGAAGTCGAAGATGCCGTCGGATAGCGGTCGCCGCGTCAGCTGGGCACCAAACGACATCATGTTGGACTACTTCGAAGAGCTGCAACAACAGCCCGAAAAACAGGATGTGCGGTACGTGCTGACGCTGCTAATGATCCGCCGACGGCTATTGCGCGTCGAGGATGAAGAGACAAATGAAGATGGGAATCGGCAACTGAAGGTCTTTTGCCCGCGCCGAGAAATAACATACGACGTGGTCGTGGTTGAACCCGACACGGCACGTCAGCAGGAAATCCAGGACGAACTCGCTCAACTGCTCTTCGCGAAGGCAGCGTAGCGTCGCCGCCGGATCGAGGGAAGACGATCCGACCGCATGGATGCGGCGGCGGCGGACCGGAAGCGCATTGGACAGCAGCGCATAGGACAGCAGCGCATAGGACAGCAGCGCATAGGACAGCAGCGCATAGGACAGCAGCGCATTGGACAGCATCGCATCGGACAGCAAGGACGCTGTGAGGACTCGAACCGCACACTACCTGGCCATTCTCTTAATCCTGATGGTGACGAGTGGAACCAGTTGTCCACGAGCCTTCCAGACGGTTCAGCCTCCGCCTGTGGTGTTTCACGCCGAGCCGACGTTGGACGACGTCATGCGGGTGGTCAATCAGAATCGCGCGCTGATCCACTCGATTTTTTCGACCTGCGCGACGCTGAATGGCACCGGCTTTCCAGCCCTGAAGGCAAACCTGGCGATCGGTTCGCCTCGACATGTCCGGATGCGCCGGACTGGGGGTCGCCGGATCCGAGCTTGATCTGGGTAGCAATGACCAGGTTTTCTGGGTCTGGATTAAGCGTAGTCAGCCTCGTGCATTGTACTACGGTCAACACAACCAATTTGCGTCCAGCGACGCACCTCAGGTGTTTCCCGTGCAGCCGGAATGGCTGGTCGAGGCCATCGGCCTGACGGGCTCGATCCACAAGGACGCCATCAGGGTCCCTTCCGGCGACCCGATGGACGCCTGGAGGTGCGAACTCAGGTGCCGTCGTCGACCGGTGATATCACGAAGGCGTTGGTGATCGACCAAAAGACCGGCTGGATCGTTGAGCAGCATCTCTACAGTCAGAGCGGCCAGTTGGTTGCCAGTGCGTACAACCGAAACCATAAGAAAGATGATCTAACCGGGGCAGTCCTGGCACGTCGTACGGACATGTATTGGCCGGCCGCCAGTCTCAAGCTGACGCTGGAGTTAAAGGACGTGCAGATCAATCCTGGCGAGCTGGGTGCCGAGCTGTGGCAGAAGCCGGAATTCCCCGGCTATCCTAACGTCGACGTCACGCAGCAGGCGGCAACCGCAGGGACGCCATTCCAGGCATCCGTGCCGCCAAGTCCGTTTCAGCCCTATACGCCGCAATCACGAGTCGGGCAGCGGCGTATCCCAGGCGGCGTTCCGGCGCCACGCCCTCAAATGTAGCTGGATTCGCAAGAAGTGCTACCGATTCGTTGCCGAGCGACTCCGAAACACCTGCTCACGGATTATCCGTGGTGACACGCCGCAGCTTGTCGCGGGCCCGGCTAAGTAGCGGACCAATGCTATTTTCGGGCATGCCGGTAGCCATGCTGATCTCGTAATAGCTTTTCCCTTCCAGGTGGTACAGTCGCACGACGTCCGCCTCGGTGCCCTCCAGCTCGTTCAGCAGCCGTTTGACCTCCTCCCGGTCGCTTAGTATGTCTCCCAGATCGCGCTGGCCGGCTTCGACCTGATCGGAATCGCCGCGTTGAGACGATTCCGCGGTTGACCGGCCGGCTCGCCGGAGCAGCTCTCGGACGACGACTCGCCTCGCAATCACGGTCAGATACGTGGCCAGGCTACTCTGGCCGCGAAACCGGCGGAGGACCGAAAAATCGCTGGCGATCACCTCCAGAAGGACTTCTGCCGAAAGATCCTCACGATCTTGAGCCGTGATCTCGATGGAGCGGGATCCGGCCGTATGGTTCACGACGTGGACGACGAGTCCCATAAAGCGGTCGACGAACTCCTTCCATGCCTCGGAATCACGAGACAGGCATCGTTCGAGCAGCGATCGGTCGATTTCGGAAAGAGCCAAGTCGTTTGCAACCTTAGGACTATCGTCCTCGTTCGCCCCTACGGACCCAATTGGAGCAGGCCCGATTGGAACAGGGGGGTGCCGGAGCAGAGGGAAAAGGGTAAATGGCCACGGCAACCCTCACATGATCGATTCTAAAAACGGAAAAAGTTTGGGGCAAGTGAAACTGGCAAACGTGCCGAAGCTTTATCTACCAATGACTTGACACAAAAGCGACGCCAGCTGTAAGATTCAGCAATTAAGTGGCCAAAACAGCGCCAAAACGGCGATCAAGTGTCGCTGTCACCAGTAGTTACATTCGGCTAGGGGAAGGTTTGTTATGACACACGTTGTTTGTGAGCCTTGTTTTGCTTGCAAGTACACCGATTGTGTAGTGGTTTGTCCTGTAGAGTGTTTTTACGAAGGTGAGAAAATCCTCTACATACATCCGGACGAGTGTATTGATTGCGAAGCCTGTGTGCCGGAATGCCCGGTTGAAGCGATCTTCCATGAGGACAACGTTCCTGACGAATGGAAGGATTTCACGCAACTGAACGCCGAAATGGCATCGCAATGCGAGGTCATTACGGAAAAGAAAGACCCACTGGGCGATCCCGTTTAGTAGACGCGAAGAGTGATTACTAAACTAGATTATTTCTTTATTTCTTTGCGGCAATTCCCTGCAGCCCATTTGTGTGGATCGCAGTTTTGTGTCGGGCGCATGCCGCCGATCATTTCAGGTCAACCGACCAGTACGCATTGCTGAGGAATGTTTTCCAGCTTTCGTACTTGGGGTTGCTCAGTTTTCCAGCTAACAGCGGATTATGCTTGGGCCGCTTTGGTAGTTGAATCAACTTCATACGCGCTCGCGCGGTGTGCGTCCGCCCTTCTTGACGTTGCAGTCGACGCAGCAACAGACAATATTTTCCCAGCTCATGTCGCCACCACGGCTACGCGGCACAACGTGATCCAAGCTCAATTCGCTGGTCGGAAAGGTAGATCCACAATACTGGCATCGATTTCCGTCACGAGCGAACACGTTTCGCCGATTGAACCGCAGGCCATGCTTCGGCACCTTGTCGTACGAAAGCAGCCGAATGACGCGGGGAATTTGTAACGAAAAATTGACCGCAGTCAGCCAATCTGAATCCGGTTCACACTCTTCGATCGCCTGCTTGATCTCGCTAATTTCCCGCCAGGAAATGAAGTCGTAGTTGACGTACTGGCCGGATTCGACGTGGATTACTTCGGCTAATTCCCGGAAAAGCAAGGCGATGGCACGCCGCACATTGACGACGTGAACCGCCATATAAAAGCGATTCAAAACGAGAACACTGTGGCTTAGCGCACTAATCCTTGCGGTCGATTGCATCAGCAAACTCCCAGGTCAATAGCATCCATTTCATTTTAATCACAGCCCCCTGGCGAAGCCAACCGGACATCGGCGAAGCCAACCGGACATCGGCGAAGCCACCCGGGCATGGGCGAAGCCACCCGGGCATGGGCGAAGCCACCCGGACCTGCATTCGACAGCATCAAGCTTAACGCATTCGTCATATCCGTCCGGTAAATGGTAGCGAGCGGTGTTGCCTGAAAAATCCTGTTAGAATTCGTACGATATTGGGTTGCCAGCGGCACGCTGATCTCATTAGTATGAACGTTGGAATTGATGGAGAACTTCCGGACAGACGAACTGTCTGACAATCGAAGATTCAGGAAACCAGATGCCATGATTCAATACTCCTGTGATTGCTGTAAGCGATTGATCGATCCGAGCGACGAGCTGCGATATGTGGTTCGCATGGAAGTGTATGCTGCGATGGATATCGCCGAAATCGATGAATGCGATGACGATCGAAATTATCTCGCTGAGGTCCAGGAGATCATTCAACGTGGCGAGGACGCTGAAAGCGATCGTATCGGAGACGATGTCTATCAGCAGCTTCGGTTCGATCTCTGTGCCGCGTGCCGCAGCAAGTTCGTAAAGAATCCCATCGATCGCGTGTCCGCTCGGCAATTCGATTTCAGTGAAAACTGATCCGTTCGCAGCGCCCATTTATTGCGCAGGTTGATGTTGATAGCGCAAGTGGATAGCGCGCAGTATCTTCTAAAATCGCGGTCTGACGTTCGGCGCTCTCTGACGCTCTCTGACGCCGGTCATGTACCGGGGCACGCGCGACGAGTGCTTTGTCACAGATTGATATTAGGTTCGAGCGATTGGGGGCTTACGCCAATCCGCTCAGTCGGGGCTAATCCACGCGTACCCTTCTCAGCTTGCGACCGTATCAACACAATAGATTGGCGGTTGGCCCGCCGCTCAACGCACCGGTTGGCTGTCTGACAGTCGCCCGCGATTCGCTCGCTACCCTTCAACCAATAGAAACAACGGACATGCCACCTCGCTTGCCGCGGCGCCGTCGTTACGTAGGGTTGTTGGTTGCCGTCTTGATGGTCGGCTGGGTGCTGTTCCGCATCTGGCAGGACCGCCAGGAGGGCGAGGTGCCCGCGGCGTTGACGCCGGGTAGCTACGATGTCACCTATGTTGTGGATGGCGACACCTTTCGCCTTTCCAACGGGGCCGTGGTGAGGCTGATCGGAGTCGACACGCCTGAGATGGGTGATCCGCCCGAACCATGGGCGGCGCAAGCCACCTTGTTTACGAAAGAATTTCTCGGCGGCGGTAAGGTCGATTTGCAACTCGATCGCGAACGGATTGATCTTTACGGGCAGTTTCTCGCGTACGCCTACGTTGGTGATCGGATGCTGAACGAGGCCCTGCTGCAAGCAGGTCTGGCGAGGTATCGAAAAGAGTTCAATTACCAGGAACGGTACAAACGCCGTTTCCGTGCGGCGCAGTCCGCGGCGCAGGCTGCCGACCGTGGCCTATGGGGCAACGACTAGAACGTGCTCCAGGACACGTGATGACTGTTTAACCAGCGGCGTACCGCTTCCGGGCGACCAGGCTAATGGTAAGATGTTCTGTTGATGATGTTCCCTTAAAATTGAGGTAATCGTGACTCAATCGAATACACCCACGCGTATCGCGGTCATTGGCGGAGACGGGACCGGCCCTGAGGTCGTTGCCGAGGGCCTGAAAGTGCTGGAAGCGGTCGCAAAAAGTGACGGTATTGAATTCGAGCTCAAGGAATTCGATTTTGGCGGCGATCGATATCTGAAGACGGGCGAAGTTCTGCCCGACGGGGCGATGGATGAACTGCGGACATTTGACCAAATCTATTTAGGGGCGGTGGGGCATCCCGACGTCGCGCCCGGCATCCTGGAAAAAGGGCTGCTGTTGGACGTCCGGTTTCAATTGGATCAATACATCAACTTGCGGCCAGTGATCCTGTTTCCCGGTGTCGAGACACCTCTCGCAGGGAAGGGGGCCGACGACATCGATTTTGTTGTCGTGCGGGAAAACACCGAAGACCTCTATTGTGGTGTCGGCGGCTTTCACAAAAAGGGAACCCCGGATGAAGTGGCCAGCCAAACCGCGATCTATACCCGGAAGGGATGCGAACGATGTATTCGCTGGGCGTTTGAATACACGCGTCGCCGTAATAATCCCAAAGGGCCGATGCTGACCCTGGTCGCGAAGACCAACGTGCTGACCTACGGCCACGATCTTTGGTGGCGAACTTTTCAGGAGGTCGCCCAAGAGTATCCGGATATCAAGGCGGACTACAATCACGTCGATGCCTGTTGCATGTGGATGGTCAAGAATCCGGAATACTACGATGTCATCGTCACCACGAACATGTTCGGCGATATCATCACCGACCTCGGCGGCATTCTGCAGGGCGGAATGGGCGTTGCCGCCGGTGGCAACATTAACCCCGATCCGGGCGGTACCAGCATGTTTGAACCGATGGGTGGCAGTGCGCCGAAGTATACGGGGCAAGGTGTGATCAATCCGATCGCCGCGATCAACGCCATGGCCATGTTGTTGGACCAGGCCGGGCGGGCCGATTCAGCCGCTCGCATCACCCGTTCGGTCATGCAGGTCACCGGAACAAAGATGAAGAGTCAGGCGGCGGGAAAAATGGGATATTCGACCAGCGAGATCGGTGATCTGGTCGTCGATTTTTTGGATTGACGTTCTGTCGTACGATGGGACTCCGATCCCGTCGCGGTTGCGGATAAACCAGTGAATCGACGGGATCGGAGTCCCATCGTACGGATTTCAAAATTCGTTCTAAGTATTTGGCATAAAAAAAGCCCTCGCCGACCAGGAGTCGACGAGGGCGTGAAGTCCGTGCTGAAATCGATTACGGCGCGAAGACTGGTTCGCCACCAAACGCCGTATTGTAAGCAACCCAGTTTTGATCGTTCCAGGATATGAAGCTGACGTGACTGTCGCCAAAGCAGACATTCACACCACCAGGGTGTTTGCTGGCCGCCTGACCAACAGCGCCGAGCGGTACACCACTGCCTAGTTGAAAGGGTTGGGAAGTGTTCAAATAGGCGCTCGTTCCACTACCACCTAATCCCCAGCGGCCAATGGTATCGCCGCTAAGGTCCGCAATGACTTCGCTATACATCGCTGTATTCGACGTACCATCGGTCATCAGCGCATAGCTGCTGAGCGCAGTTCGTGCGGAACGGTCCGGTCGTCGCACCTTCTGTCACGCTCGCACCGAAGTTCATCACGTAGTTGGACCGTGCAGGGTCGCCAGCAGCGGGGCCCGGCGGGTTGTCGCTGGGACAAATGTAGATCGGCAAGGTAATACCGATCACATTGGTCTGGCCGGCTGCGGCGGCCGAAAAGTCGTAAAGGTTGTAAAGTGTAGTTGCTTCGACAAACGGTAGCAGCGCCACAAAACCACTCGTTCCCAGCGTACTCTCAAAACCCATCGGTATCGCTTCGCGGTTTTGTCCTGAATACATTTGGCACGCCAGACCGACTTGCCTGACTTTATTGGAACAGTCTGCGCTACGAGCAGCTTCGCGCGCGGCCTGAATCGCCGGAAGCAACATGGCGACCAAGATTCCAATGATCGCGATGACGACCAGCAGTTCGACAAGCGTAAAACCTGTCTTCGTTGAGTTGCTTGAACGACGCCTCATTTTTCTGTCTCCCTTTAAGTGGACTCGACCTATCCCCTGTTCCGTAAAACTTTGCCTCTTCACGGAATCAGACCGACGCGGAAACAGGTTTCACATGCAGCCAGTTCGCTAACGCAGCAAACGGTCACAAGAAATCTGTTCCTAACACCTCCACAAACATACCGGAATTCAGCCGGTATCTGGCTTGGCCCTCTAACTACAAAATGTATCAGGACTTAGATTAAGGGTCAAGTAATGCGACCACTCCAGGAATGAACTAACGGTGGATATATGGGCCGGCCAAGGGAGTTATTTTCGCATCTACGCTCGATTTACGTCAATCCGTCCCGTCCTAACTGTGCATGCGTGCCTTGTCGTCTCCGGTGCCGACGATTTCGGCCTCCCGCTCGGCCAGCCAATCCAACCGCCCCTGTACTTCGTCTTCGTTCGCGAACCGTTTGGCAAGTCGAACGTAGGTCGCGTGGTGTCGGGCTTCCGACGCGAAGAGGCTATCGTAGAAGTCCGCCAGCTCGGTGTCTTGCACATGGTCACGCAATGCGGCGAACCGCTCGCACGAACGGGCTTCAATCAGGCTGGCTACCAGCAAGCGATCGACGGCTCGTCCCGGTTCGATCTTGCGAACCAGTTCATTCATTTTGCGACCATAGCTGCTTGGACTCAACCGCCGAAAGCGAATGTTCCTTCGTTTCAGTAACTCCAACACCAGGCGGAAGTGTTCCAGCTCTTCCACGACGATCTCCTCCATTTCGCGACACAGTTCGTCGTCCTCGACGTAAGCGAAAATCAGATTCATCGCGGTGCCGGCGGCTTTTTTTTCGCAATGCGCATGATCGATCAAGACCTGGTCCAGGTGAAGGTCAACTTGAGCAAACCACCGATCGGAAGTACCTGCCTTGAGTCCTAACACTACCCTTCTCGCGATGAATTATCGAACGGTCCTGCCGATCGACCATGAGGGAAGCAGCGACCATGAGGGAGCCGCCGTGTGAGGATTTCCCCGATGCCGGCTCGTCCTTGGCAACTCCCTTGGGACCTGATCTCTTGTGACCTAAATCTCTTGTGACCTAAATCCGTAATTTGGTTATTGTAACGCCGCCTGGCAACCCCGCACGGCTTGCGATTCGATGCCGAGCGTGGACCGTAGGATCGAACACGGCTAGAATAAGAGGCGCTATGCCGACTCTTCGTATCCTTAGTGGCGTCAACGCCGGGCAGACGTTTGAAGTTCACGACAAGGAAACCCTCCTTGGGCGCGATACCTTCTGCGATGTTACGCTACCCTCTCGAACCGTCTCACGACAACATGCGCGGTTGATCAAGGACGCCGAGCAGTTTTTCGTGGAGGATTTGCAGAGCGTTAACGGGACGCGTGTCAATAATCAGCGAGTGAAAGGGCGGACACCGATCAATGATCAGGATTGTATCGGAATACATGACATCGTCATTCGGCTGGAACTAAAGGCCGCCAACCAGGACGCTGTCCAGCGGGGAACCCCCGTGATCGCCAGCACCGAATCGCTGGATCTGGTAACCGATGACTCCGATTCCTCGCTGGTTCCGTTTGCCGGTGAGGAGTCGGACGAGCGCGACAGTTCGTTGGTCAAGCTGCGAGCAGTGATCGAGCTGACGAAAAACCTGGGTAGCTCGTTGTCATTGGACGAAGTCTTGCCGGGAATTCTGGATTGTCTGTTCGAGATCTTTCCCCAGGCGTCGAGAGGGTACATTCTGCAGCGAGAACATGGTCAGGATGTGCTCTCCCCGATTGCCCTCAAACACAGGACCGACGAATCCGATACGATCAGCCTATTGAGCGGAAAAATTGTGGCCAGGGTGATGCAGGAGGGTACTGCCTTTTTGAGTGGCGACGCGACGACCGACTCGCGGCTCGAGTCCGATGCCGAGTCGGTCCTGGACGAAGACGTAAGGTCGGTGATGTGTGCTCCGCTGATCGGCCCGTCGCAAAAGTCGTTGGGGGTCATTCATATCGAAACGAGCGATCCGCGCAAGCCGTTCGTACAGCGCGATCTCGACATGTTAATTAGTGTTGGAAACCTGGCGGGCCGGGCCGCCGAGGCAGCACAAATGCACGAAGCCATTCTCGCGCTCGATCGACAGAAACGCGAACTGCGCATGGCCCGCGATGTTCAGCTGCATTTTCTGCCAGCGCAACGTCCGCAGGTGGCCGGTTACCAATTCTTTGACTATTACCATGCAGCCGACCAGATGGGCGGCGACTACTACGATTACATCGAACTACCTGACGGTCGCTGGGCGCTGGTGGTGGGCGACGTTTCAGGCAAAGGGCTGCCAGCCGCGATGCTCATGGCGCGCCTGTGCAGTGAAGTTCGCTATTGTCTGTTGGCGACCGACACCGCCGCTGCCGCCGTGAAGATGTTGAACCGCCAGCTGCACAAACAGCTGGCCGGCGATCGGTTCGTCACCCTTTTCCTCTGTGTCCTCGATCCAGCGCAGCACAGTGCCGTCATGGTCAACGCCGGTCACCTGCCACCTTTTGTACGAAATGGATCTGAAGTGGAAGAACTTGGCACGGACGAGGTCTGTCTTCCCTTGGGCGTAGAACAGGATGCCGCCTACTTGCAGTTTGATGTCGGTATTGCCGCAGGCAGCGTCGTCCTTGCGTACACGGATGGTGTCAGCGAGGCGATGAACAATGCCGGCAAGACGTATGGCGCGACCCGAATCCGTGACGTTGCCAGCCGCACCAATCCCAACCCCGTCCACATCGGACAGGCGCTGATCGCGGACGTCCAATCCTTTGTCGACGGGGCCCCGCAAAGCGACGACATTTGCGTGCTCGGATTCGGTCGCGAAGCGCTATAGAAACGCGATCTATGCCAACAGCTTCGTGCAGACGGCGCCTTCATACAGGTCGATTCGTTCGGGGCGCCCTTTGTGCACATAGATCCGTTCGCGATGATCGATGCCCTTCAAGTGCAGGATCGTGGCGTGCAGGTCGTGTATGTGCAGCCGGTCGTCGACCGCGTGCAAAGCGACTTTGTCACTGTTTGTAATTCCCTTCCGCTTGTACATCAATCACGCTTCCGATTCCGGTGACCTCCCTACTACTATTATCTGTCGTTAAACGACGGTTTAGTTGTGGCTACCGCCGCCAAGGATAACGATCGTCAGTGTCCCGTTCGGATGAAAGCCACGTGCGGACCGTCACGGAAGACCAGAATGCCGACAATACTACCGTCGCTCATGGCGACGACGTACGAGCCCTGGTTGGTCGGGTCGAGTGAAAGCGACGGATCGACTCGCCAACCCAGATCATCGATCGAGAAGCGCACCGCCGCGAGTGCGATCTCTTCGTCGGCTGCCGCGGTGACCAACAAGCAGTCTTCCGGCTCACGTGGAACTCGGATCCGATCCAGCGGCCACGTGCGATTCGGATGGAAGTTGGGGTCGCGTAATTTCAATCGTCCGATCGCGCCGTGACGCTCACTGCTTTCCTTGGTGACTGCTAGCGACTCTCCGGCGACATCGAGAACCGTATCACCAGTGGCATCATCGACAACCGACAGCAGGTCCGCGGGCCCCAGCAGGCTTTGGTCTTCCAGCGGTAACACCCAACCCTGCCGTTCCCGCTCGCGACCAAATCCGAAACTGCTCACCTGCCACCGCAGGGTCGCTGCGCAAAGGTTCCGGCAGCGACAAACCCTCGGGCAGGTGACGACTGCCAATCGCGATTCGGGGCTGCCACTGCAGCCACTCGTCTTCCGGTTCGGCATGAACGACAAAACGGTGTCCGGTTGTGACCGGATCGCCGGGCGGCTCGGGAGTTGCGATTTCAACACCTCCCAAGGCAATGCTGGCCAGCGAATCCGCATCCAACCTGACCCCGGTAAACCCAACGGTCACATCAAAGCCACTCTTCGCCCAAAACCGCGTCTCGCGGCGAATTAGATTCTTGTAGGCCGGTTGCACAAAGGCGCGGGCCTCGAGCGTTGCGGCGTCGGCGGCCAGACCCACCGAGACCACGTGACCAATCGGCAGCCCGCGATACAGAACGGGAACACCTCGATTGAGACCGCTGCGGTGTTGTTCCTCCAGCACGATTTCCAGCCCACCTCCCGGCAGCTCGCCAGCCGGCGCGCGTTCCAATCCTCTGAAGCTGGTCAGCTGATCCGCGGTAATCGGACCAGGCACGGCAGCGATGTACCGCCCACCGACTAAGGTATCCAAGCCTCGTACCTCGGAAACGTCGATGCGCGGTCGTTCGACCCAGAATTGGCTCCCCACCCGGGCTAGTTTCGCACCGTTACCCGCCAAGCGCACTTGGACGTCGACGCTGTCCAGGTTCTCCAGTAGATCGATGCCGATGATTTCTCCCGCATCAATTTCGCGAAACTTAACGGGGTCGCCGACCTGCAATCCGTAACCGCGCGAGAACTGGATGGTGACGTCGACCGTCTCTGAATCCATGATCGACAGCGGGGTTTCTCGTCCCTGAAATTCCGTGACCGCGGCCGCCTCGGGTGGGCCGGGCCGGACGCCGATGAACTTCGCGCCGACGACCGTTTCCAGACCGCTGACCCGCGCTAGACTCAATCGCGGGCGTTCGATCCAGAACTCACTTCCTTCCACCGCGACATCCGCTGCATCCGGTTCGAGTTCGATCAGGATGCCGACTCCCTTGGCGGCTTCGTCCAGACGAACCTTGGTAACTTCGCCGATCATAATGCCGCGATGCCGTAGCTCGTCGCCCGGCTTAATCCCGTGCCCAAGTTTGAATCGGACGGTGATCTCAGGTCCCTTCGCCCCGACCGAGAACGCGACGACGGCGATGGCAACCAGGAGGCAGGCGGCAGTCAGCCACCAGAGGCCCGACATGAGGCGCTTTGAAGAGGCCTGGCTTGAAACGGCGCCACCCACGTTGGCCATCGGGAATTGTTCCGAAGACGGACTCTCCGGCTCTTCCGATCCGCTCATGCATCCTCTTCCCAAATCGCATGGGGATCGAACATGGCGGAGGCCAGCATGCTCATCGCCACACAAAAAACGAACGCCACGACGGCCGGACCGAAATGGAATTCAACCAGGCTTCCCAACTTGACCAACATTACCATAAATGCCAGCAGCATCACGTCCATCATGCTCCACTTGCCGGCGTGCTCCATAATACGATAAGTAAGCGCCTTATGGCGTACCTGCAGCAGCCGCAGCAGGCTGATCTCAATCAACATCACGATCTTGACCAGCGGAAACACGATGGAAAACAGCAGGACGATACCGCCCACAAACCAATCGCCGTGCTGCAGCAGTTCGATGGTGCCGCCGAGAATGCTCGATTCATGTCGATGCCCAAGTTGTTCAATGCTCAGAATCGGCAACAGAATAGCGGGCCAGAAAAGAATAAACGCGCCCGTCGCCGCTGCCGCCGTGCGACTGGCAGCACGTCGCCCCCGATCCGGTCGCCAGATCGTGCTTTGACAGCGAACACACTCGGCCCACTGCTGTGCGGCGAGCTTCGGAACACGATGGATTTGGCCACAACAGTGACAAGCCTTGAATGATTGCATAAACGGTTGCCCCAAGACAAACTCAGCCAGCGCTAACGGCAAGGATTATACGGCAGTGATTATAAAGCACCGATCCGGACGCCGGTAGTTTCGCTAACACGCTTTGGCCCGACGCATGTAGGCCGGAACTAGTCCCGTGCGCCGGGATTCCGTCACCCACGTCACCGGATCAGCCGTCGGGTTGGTTCCCACCCGACGGACGTACAGATTCTCCGGGGCTGCACATCTGCACGCTGCAAAATCAGACGTTCGTGACGCGACCCCCTTGCCACAGTTTCGGACCGCCGTCAAAATACTCACCCTAGCGTAAAAATAGGTTTCAAAAGCGTCTTTCAGCGTAACGCTTATCAGTGGCCAGCCGGTTTGTTACGATGATGCGCGGCGTGGGGCTTGAAGTGTGGCATGAAGAAGTGTGGCATGAATAGGACGCCTTCGCGTCGTCGAGCGGTCCATTGAAGAGTCTGGAGTCGTCGATTAGGAGGTGAAGGGCCAGGCCGAGGGTCAACACTAAATGGACAAGCGGGAACTAGGAGTGTGACGAAACTCAACTTATAGCGCGAAGATGGGCCAAGCCGTGCGTCGCAACCGATATGAGTCAGTGACGGCAAAAAATGTATAGGAAAATGATTTCCCTAGCCGGCATCCGGTCCGGCAGGATGTCCGGTCGAATCGTCACGTATTTACCGAACTCAAGCTGCCGTAATGCGACTACTCTGCGCCGGGCATTTACGCTGGTCGAACTTCTGGTTGTGATCGGCATCATCGTGATCCTGATCGCCCTGCTGTTGCCTTCGCTTCAGTCGGCGCGTCGTAATGCCCGGTCATCGCAGTGCCAGTCCAATCTGAGGAACCTTTGCGAGACCTACAAAAAGGTTCAGGGCAACCTGCCCGGTAAGATTCGCGCCGGGGACAGTAGTCTTGAACGATTCTTGAACGAATACCTGGAAGATGCCGAGGCCGTCTGGGATTGTCCCGAGAACACGGATCCAGGACAGCCAAGTTATGGCTTCAACGACCGCCTGCACCGGCTGGGCAGCCGCGACCCCGGCAAAATCCTGGCGCTCGACTACGGTGCAGATGTCGCCAAGGTGACTGGCCTGCCGTACGACGCGCCAGCGACTCATGATGACTGGTTCAGTACCGTTCGGACTCGTCATTTTGGCAAAGTCAACGTCGTTTTCTACGACGGACACGTCGACAGCCTATCTGCCTCGGAGATCGATCCCGACAGTTGCGCTAACCAGAAAAAATACTGGATGCCGACTATCGACCAGCGTCAGCTTCCCGCGACTTGCATCGATACAGCCGGAGGATCTACCGACGGGGCGGGTGACGGCACAACCGATGGCACGACCGATGGCACGACGGACGCTACCACGGATGGAACAACGGACGGGACAACCGACGGTACGACGGATGGTACCACGGACGGTACAACCGATGGCACGACCGACGGTACAACGGATGGCACGACCGATGGGACGACGGACGGAACTACTGACGGAACCACTGACGGCGCAGGGGGTTGCCCGCCAGATCCTGGTGCAGGTTACGTCAACGGGTTATATGCCGAGTATCGTGCGGGCAGCTACAACTATGCCGGCGATCCGTTCGTGCCGCGGATCGACCCGGACATGAACGAGCCTTATGGCGGGTGGGCTAAGCCGCCGAACCTCCCCGTGGCTGGTGGAGACCTTCGGGCCCCACATAGTGGGAAATGGGTTGCAGAGATCCGTGCCGATTTTTCCGAGGACTATCAGTTTTATATGAAGTGGGACGATGGCACGCGTGTCATTGTCGGACCTCACACCTTGCACGATCAGTTGTGTGCCTGTTGGTATGACTCGGGGCCGCCCCTACCTATTGGTAATCCCGTGCCGATGACTGCCTGCGAATGGGTGCCGATCGAAGTTTTGAATGGGAACGACTGGGGTTGGTCGGGAATTCAGATCCAGTGGTCGTCACCGTCGACACCGCTTGAAGACATACCCACCCAGAACTTCCGCACACTTGCACCGTAGCCCTCTCGTCGCACGACCGCTTGTCGCAGAAAAGCATCGAACCGTCATGTTGCAGCGATCTTCGATTTGCATTCTTGTCCTGATTGCCGCATTTCTGATCTCCGGCTGCAGCGGTGGCGAGACGACTGACGGGCCACCCGCGCGTGTTACGAAGAAATTGGCTACTCACACGCCGGTCAAACTGATCAAGGAGCTGGGCGATTTCGCGCAGATTGAAACGGCCGATTCGGAGGTGTTCTACGTCGACCGTAGTGTTTTGCAGAGTCGCAGTACGGCGGAAGCACAGCGAAAACGGCGGTCATACGCATATCCTGAGCGCTGCCACTGCAGCCTATGTCGACGTACCTCCAGACACGCTGCCCGTGACGAAACCAAGGGCGATAGACGCGATCGGCAACGAACAATCAACGTTGAACCGCTTGTACATGACCGAAAAGACGCAGCGCCGAATTATTCGCCGACGAATCTGGGTCGATTCGTGGACGAGGTTACGGGCGAGAATGCCTGGCCGGTCTACGAATGCCGTAATCCCGATTGCCCTTCACGTAGTCTCGAAGAGGAATCTTACCTCTTTATCTTCACGGATCGAGGAATGATGAGGATCTGTCCCGAATGCGTGACCGCCTTCGATTTGGCGTCGAAACCACATGAACAACTGATCGCTTATTACCGCTGGACTCAGCCTTATGTGCTGGAAGAGGCCGCACGACGCATCAAACAACTCGATGCCGAACGGCGGCGAGCGTACAAGGCAAAGAAAAAGAGTGAAAAGTGAGCGGGCAGCGCAGGCGGGATGTACCATGCGGAATGATGTTGCGATACCTGCGTCAAGGAATTCCGCCGCTACAACCCTGTTTTGCGGATACTTCGTAGCGGCTTACCGCTGCGATACGATTGAGCCGGTGGCTGCACAAACCGCCTTCTGCCCGTCCGGTGCTAATTCGATGGCCTTGTCTCCTGCGACCCGATCGCGCCCGCGAAATCTCCGACCTCCGCATGGGCGGCACTTATCGTGTCCAGGATGACGAAGTTAGCGGGTTCCGGCAAATCGGCGAGCTGCTGAGCAAGCTGCAAGGCCCGCTTTCCATCACGCACGTCGGCATCGGGGCAGGTGGCCAACAGCCTGACAAGATGGTTTACCGACGCAACATCTCTCGGGCTGATTTGCACCGCATCTTCGTAATGAGGATCGCGCCTCTTGGAAACGACGTACGACCTCCAGGGCCGTTCCCAAGCGATGATGGATTTGGGCGGCGTCCGGCTTGATCTTCAGTGCCGCTTCAAAGTGTGGTATGGCACTGTCGACCTTCCCCAGCATTAGCAGGGTACTACCCAAATTGTAGTGTGCTTTCCCGTGCCCCGGCTTCAAGCGGACGACTATTCGGAAGTGATGCACTGCTTCATCGAAACGTCCCAAGCCTCTTTGAGCCTGTGCCAGGCCATATTGCGCCTGGACATGATCGGGCTTCAAGCGTATCACCTCGCGGTAATGGGAACCGCCTTGCTGAACTGCCCTTGTTGCATACGCACCATGGCAAGATTGCAGTGGGCCTCAGCGTAGTCGCGATTGATTCGCAAGGCCTGTTCGTAATGTCCTATCGCTTGATCTATCTGTTTCAGCAAGAGCAGGCTGTTCGCGAGGTTATTGTGGGCTTCGGCATGTGCCGGGTTCAGTCGTAAGGCTTCTCGGTAATTCGCAATCGCTTCGCGCACTCGACCCAAGTTCCGCTGGGCTTGTGCCATGCCGTATCGCCCCGCGGCGGCGTCGGGCCGTCAGCCGCACCATATGTTCGTAGTGTTCAAGCGACGCCTTGTGCCGCCCGAGTTTCAAGAATGCCGAGGCAAGGCTGCTATGAACGTTGAAGTCGTCAGGTCGGACGCGAGCGATTTGTTCATACTGCTCGGTCGCCTCCGAAAAGCGACCTTGCTTCGCCAGGACGACACCGAGGTTGTTTCGGAAGATCGTGAGATCGGCGATTTTGAGACATTCGCCGTATTGTCTCTCGGCGTCCACGAATCGCTCGCTTTTTCGCAAATATGGCATCGGCAAATCCCGGGTCGAGTTGGAACGTTTCCGTTTGCTCGCCGAACGATGGGATGATCGACAACCGCGCGGTATGAAGCGCGACCCGTTTTAAACGTCCAGCGAAGGCCGGGAGGTCATCGGCGTCGGCGCGAGCACGTCGTCGATGCTGAGCGGCTATCTGTAAATCACCACCAGGCGGCCCTCTGGGTCGATCAAGAAACTTACCGGCACGGGCAGCGACCGTGTGTCGAACATCAGGTGATCGTGGATGTCCTGGAAGTTGCGGATTATTTTGAGCGTCGCAAAGCCGCTGGAAAACGGGAAACCAATCCGCTTGAGAAACGGCGCCGCGCCGTTGGGGTTGGCACGTTCGTCTTTCAACCCATCCGCCAGCAGCGCCAGCACGTCTATTCCTTTTTCGCGCAGATCCTTTTCTCGTTCGCCAAGCTCCACCAATTCCGTAGCACAGGGTCGGCACCAGGTCGCCCAGAGATTTACCAACAGTGACCGACCTGGCCTCGGCGAAACGGGTCGAGGTGACGTGTCAAATTCCTGATATTCCATCTCGGGAACGCGCATCGGCGGAATTAGCGGAATCCGCGCTGCGGAACCGAGTCTGGGCGGTGTGACAGGACCGGGTGCGACGGCCAGGTTGCGAGACGTCGATTCACTCTCCTTGGGCGAACCTTTTCCTTCGACCAGCCGATAGCGGCTGTCGACTTGAAGCCTCTCGAATACCTCGACGCCGCCCCCGGGCCAGTGAACCGTCACGCCTTCAATCAAGTTGGCCATTCCAGCCCGAAGTGCAGCCACTTGCTCGACTGTGCCAAAAACCCTTCGCCCGCGCGTAACGTCTTGATCAATTTCGGATGTCGGATGTCGGATTTCGGCTTTGCTATGACGACTTCCACTCGCGCACCGATCGCGTCGCGGTTTGTCGTTGTGCCGCTGCCGACGAGTTTAAGTGAGAGAAAATGCCGTCCGCTGGTGTTGTCGTTGCGCAAGAAACGCAGCTGGGGAGTGTTACGATTGGAGACCCACACGTCGAGGTCGCCATCGTGATCCCAGTCGGCGATGGCCAGGGCCCGGGCATCGTCGGCAAAATCGAAGCCGGACAGTGCCGAGATATTGGCGTAGCGCGGACCGCCTTCCTTCGAGTTGCCCAGGTTCAAATAGGCGCAATTCCTTTCCCTGCCGCTAAAGGAGCGACCTCGGCGTAGCATCGTTCCGTGGATCGAGCGCGCTCATCGAACGTCGCTACCTTTCGATCCTGGGCGCTATCCAAGGTTTGCGACACGACCTGCCGCCAGTAAAAACTTCACAAGTCGTCCGCGTCGTCCCCGGTGATGAAGCCATTGGCGACGAGCAGATCTTCCCATCCGTCGTTGTTGAGGTCGGCAAAGTTGGAACTCCAGGCCCAACGGCCCATCGTCACGCCGGCCTCGACGCTG
>CAWJNN010000104.1:0-11938 GCA_963844115.1 uncultured Planctomycetales bacterium
CCTGAGCGGGAAAGCGGGTTTCGACTGCTCGACGCGGTCGACAGCACCTGTGCGCGCCGGAGCAGTCTGACTGGCAATCCTTCGAATCTTGTGAGCCGCAGGCGGAACCCATGATCTGCCATAACACAAGGCTATCCCTCTCCAACAACTCAAGTCGACCAACAAAACGCCGAGGAGACGTGGGTTTTGATACGAGTACGAATGCACGTCTGAGTTGCAATGTGGGCCGCGCGCTGTACGCATGAATCAGCAGAAACTGATAGCGCCTACGTTCAAAACGGAGCAGGGAGGTTCGGGATTTGTTGAATACTGCTATCTAGCGTCACACGAGTTCATGGCGAAGGGCCCAGACGGCGGCCTGGGTTCGGTCAGACGCCTTAATTTTCCGGAAGATATTCTGGATGTGTTCTTTTACCGTTTCCACACTGATTTCCAACGATCGTGCAATCTCCTTATTGCTGAGTCCCAAACCGATGTGCCGTAAGACCTGTATTTCGCGTCGAGTCAGCGGGTGCGCGTCGCGCATTTTTCCTTTCGCGGACATGGCCTTCGCAATCGGACGCATGATGCCGAACTGCGTCGGCGACTCCCCTTGAGCAGCCGCTCGAACCGCATCGACCAACTCACGACTGCTTAACGTCTTCAACAGGTAGTCCGCCGCGCCCAGTGCGGCTGCCCGGGCGACGTAGGTCAGACTGTCGTAAGCCGACAGAATCAAGACGTAGGAACTGGCCGATTTTTCGCGGATTTCCTCGAGGGCTAGCAAACCCGTTTCGCCATTCAACCGAACATCCAGCAAGACAACGTCCGGTTTTCGCTCGGTAGCCAGCAAGACCGCCTCGGCCGCGGTGGCGGCATTGCCGATCACTTCAATTTCAGTGCCTGCAAAGACTTCGGCGATTCCAACCCGCACGACTTCGTGGGCGTCGGCAACTAAGACCCGTACGCTCATCAACAGCCCCAAAAACCCTCCCAGTCCATAGCAAAGAGCCGAGTGGGTTTTGTTATAAGAGGGAGCATTCCTGGCACGGCATCAATGTAACTGCTGGCTGGACAAGACGCAAACTGCGCATCGGTTTGATCGCAGGGACTGGCCGCAATGCGCGACCGCCACAGGGGCGAAGCCTGACGGTCGAGACCAGCATAATGGCCAACACAATGGCCAGCGAAATGGCCAGCGCAATGGCCCACACAATCGTCGTCGCAATCCACTTGTAACGATTGTGACCATTGACCGGCACAAGATGCACGCCAACGGTGCCAATTCGCCACGTTTCGCCACGTTGGGTGTGGCCGTTTCCAAAGGCGCGTTGACGCGTCGCCTCCCGTAACGTAGATAAGCTACGTCAGTCATTACAGATCCTCCCCCACGTGAGTGATGACTACGCAACCACATTGCAAACACAACCAAGACAATCCCGCATCCGGCGTCTTCGGCTCCCGACGACGGGTAACGCACTCATTCCAGCCACCAAGCTGGTGGGGAGAAAAATATGAGCAAAGGCTCATTGCTACTAGTAGATGACGACCGACACTTACTGGGCTCGATGTCCGGATGGCTGCGTGAACAGGACTATACGGTAGACGAAGCCGGCAGTCTGGCGACCGCGATGGCAACCGTCGACAAGAAGTCCTTTGATCTGGTCGTAGCAGATATTCGGCTTGGCGATGGCGACGGATTCGATTTGCTGGCTCATTGCCGCCAAAATCATCCTTCGGTTAGCGTCATCTTGATGACCGGTTACGGCACCGTGGACCACGCCATGGAGGCGATTCGGGCCGGTGCTTTCGACTTCCTCACCAAGCCCCTGATTGACGAAGAACTGGAAATGGCAATCGAGCGGGCACTTTCCCAACGGGAAGTCCTCCGCGAAAACGATACGCTCAAGGCGCAGCTGGATATCCGCTTTGGCATGGAAAACATCATTGGCCAGGACCACCGCATGCGGCGCGTCTTCGATGTGATCGACAGTGTCGCCACGACGAAAGCAACCGTGTTGGTCTCCGGCGAAAGCGGCACCGGTAAGTCGTTGATTGCACGTGCCGTTCATCGCCGTAGCGATCGTCGCGACAAGCCTTTTATCGAAGTTGCCTGCGGCGCGCTGCCCGAAACGCTTTTGGAAAGCGAATTGTTCGGCCATGTGGCAGGCGCTTTCACCGGTGCCAACGGCGACAAACTGGGCAAGTTCCATCAAGCCGACGGCGGCACGATGTTCCTGGACGAAATCGGAACGGCCAGTCCTGGCCTGCAAGTCAAACTGTTACGAGTTCTGCAAGAATTCGAATTCGAACAAGTGGGTGGCTCGAAAACGTTCCACGTCGATACCCGCATGATCCTCGCGACGAATGACGACCTGGAACAGCGGGTCAAAGACGGGACGTTCCGTCAGGATCTGTATTACCGAGTCAACGTGATCAACGTCGAATTGCCACCGTTACGTGAACGGATGTCGGATATCCCCATACTCGCCAGCCATTTTCTGGCGCAGGTCTGCCAGGAGTCGGGCAAGGAGGTCCACGGTTACACGGACGAAGCGATGGCGATTATTCAACGTCATCACTTCCCCGGCAACGTTCGCGAACTACAGAATATCGTGGAACGGGCCGTCCTGCTGGGCAAAGGGGATCTCATTCGCCCCGAAGATCTGCCACCCAACCTGCATTCGACACCCGGATATTCGGTCGCCCAACCCATCGGAAGTCGATCACTGAAAGAAGCATTGGAAGAACCAGAACGACAGATCATTCTGGAAGTGCTGCAGGGTAACAACTGGAATCGCAACGAGACCGCCGACGCGCTAGGTATCAACCGCACGACGCTCTATAAGAAAATGAAAAAGCTGGGGCTGGAAGAAGCCCGCTTCGCCGCTCCGCGGCCGGTATCGCATAGTGACCAGCGTCCGGTTGGCGGCACCAGCCTCGCGACCTTCTGATTCCCAACAATAAATGGCGACCTTCGAGAGGGGTGACCATGTCAGCCGTCCCGGTCCTGCGACGGAATCAGGTGACGTAACGCCGCTGGCGCCACGAAGGCGATGTTGGCGACGATCATCAGGACCGAGAGCATGGGTACACCGCTGATGAGCGATAACAGGCCCCAATGGACGACAGCCAGGCCTAACATCAAGGGGCGCAGCCATCGGTTCCAGACCAGCAGGCCAAACAACATTTCGAATAACAGGATCGCGTGCGACCAGGCCTGTAGCAGGTAGGGACTCTTTTCCAGCCATTTCAGGTCGACCATCGGTGAAAGGGGTCGAGCGATCATGATCCACGTCGCTTCTCCCGTGCCCCACAGGTCGCGCCAAACGATCACATCCTGCAGGCTGCCTGGGCCTGCTAGTTTCCCGAGTCCCATCATCAGGCAAGCCAACGCGGTATGGACTTGAATCAACCGTATCGCAATGTTCGCTGACACCGTCTCGTCAGGCACATCCGCCCGTTGCTGCGCTGCCACGGCCGCCCTGCGTCGTCGCCGCCAGTTGTCCACCGAAAGAAAACGACCGCAGGGACCCAGACACAGATAGAACTGCAGCATCGAGAGAATCGGTTCAACTTCGGACGTGGCGAAGGGGGCACGGTGGACGTAGGAGAGCGTTACCCATAGGGCCAGCCACGAGGTAACGCGTGTGCACCAGCCGACGGTAAACATCAACAGAATCACGCCGCCTGCTGTATGGGCGATGTAGAGTTCAGTCGGTGTGAAGAGGTAGGAAAGATACGAGAGGCGCGCGGGATTCAGTACCCCATCGGTTGCGAGCTGCTCGGTTAGCTCAAACGGCAGCAGACCGCCGGTCGGCAAGAAATAGGCCAGATCCCAGGTGTAAGTGACATGTAAATAGAGCGCGATTAGCCCAACGGCGATTCGCAGGACACACAGGTTGAAAGGATCGGCCTTGGTGTACCACCAGCGATTCCAGCCAACGCCAGTCGCTGCGAACAAGCTTGCGAAGTAATTTCGCACGACCTACCTATCCTCTGTCGCTTCGTGAGGGTCTTCCTTTTTCTTGGATTGCGTCCTTTCCGATACGGCACTCCGTTTGGCGGGTTCCCAACCACCGGCGGCCGGCAACAGGTCTGCTTCGTAGACCGTGGACGTCAGAAAGGTCCGATCGGGCCTTCGTTCCTCGTCCTCCAGACCGAGTGGCTCCAGCCCCAGACAGCGAAAAAGAAAACTGCCCTCCGACCGACCGTGACGGCGCAACATTCCGCTGGCCAGGGCGGCCGGTAGGATGCTCTCGATTGGATCGTCGCCCACATTGACCGCCGCGTGGTGGCTGAGCATCAGGTAGCGACGCAGCCGGATTCCGGGCCACAGATCTTGGGAGACGAGCTGGATCGCGTCCTCGTCGGAATCGGAGACAACCTCACACTGAAAATCCCAGTCTTCACGGGTACCGTGAACCAACCGGTAGTCGTAGGCCGTATCCATATTGAGCAATTGCAAATAGGGCCGCACACCGGGAACTTTGCGCGAATGCATGCGCAGCCCGCCCCGAGCACCGAAGTTACTGACGATGGCTACTCCGATCGCAAAGAAGTGCAGCAGCAAGAGCAAGGTGAGTATGTTGCGGGTCAGCTCAGAAGTTTGCGCCTTCGAGTTGACGGCGCCCGCAGACTTCTCCCCGGCAGCACTGGTCCGCTTTGACATCATCTAGAACATCATAGTCGCAAAGCAAAGCAAACGGCGAATCGCCGGTTTAGCATCTACCAATTAAGAAGGCCGGATCTACACGAGATCCGGCCTTCAACTTTTCCTATCCAGTACTTCTACAACTTGTTGAAATTGAGAAGAAACTAGGCGGCAGTCGAGCTGGCTGCCTTGGTACTTGTGGACTTCGGTGCGGGTGGCACCGGGTCACTACTTTCCGTCGGTACGGCGGATCCTTCGATGACGGATCCTTCGATGACGGTTCCTTCGACGGTTCCAGTACCACAGCTGCTGCAGTTAGCCGAACCGCAAGGGGCCGATGCACAGCAAGCCGGCTGACAAGCGGGCTGACAGGCCGGCTGACAAGCGGGCTGACAGGCTGGCTGGCAGCAGCTCGATTCCTCGGCACAGCAGTCTTTGTCACGACGGCCGCTGCAACGATCGCGATGTCCGCGACAACCACCTCGGTCGGCACGTTCACCACCACAACGTGCAGCTCGTTTTGCACCCCGACAGCCGTGGCCAGCCATCGCTTCCGTTGTTTCGCCGCCCATAAGTGTCAGGCCAACGACCGCAAACAGTGTTGCAATTCCTAGTACGATAACGCGGTTCATCCTCGAATTCCTCCGTTACAGGTTTATCAATACCTGTAGTTCAATTGCCGTCTTGTGACCTTTTCAACTGCCGCACCGACGACGGCTCCCCTGTCGGCTGGCAGCATAACTCGTGTTTAATTGGGAAAGCATTTCCGATTACAGAAAGATTTCCGATTAAGCGGTATAGGACGGTACGATAGCACGGCCATCATTTATGTCAACTGGCCACGGGAGGAAAATATGGACTTTGGGAGTACCGCCTTGGCAAGTTTGCCAGACGGACGGCCGGACGGAGTCAAGTCGAAAGAAAAAGGAACCCAGGACGTGGAAATCCAGAATTCCTTATATATCCATACCGGTTCATATCAACGCTGGCGTATGTCGCCGCGGCTGGCGTCGGCCTGACGTATTTGAGCCTCCCGACGCTGCATTTCTTCCTGGATCAGAGTCAGTTTGTTCAAGACGTCCATGGGATCTTCAAAATTAAGAACGACCAGTGGATAGTCTTCGACAAACTGGCCCATCATCCCAGCCACACGCCAGCCGTCCGGTTCGCTTTTCAGCATCCAGGTCACATCGGACGATTGCGGCTGGCCCCGTTCGTCTATTTCGGTCCACCGGCTTTGGACGTGCGCCGCGTCTTTGTTTTCCGAGAGATACCGGGCCTCGCCTATTTCGTAACGGGCCGTATCGCTGCCGGGCGGTGCGACGGCCACTTCAAGTTCTGATGTCTTTTGTCGCGCCAAGGTCGTCAGCAGGGCGTTCACCGTGGCGGCATCGCCGGTTCGGGCGGCTTCCAGGTATTGAGCTACGGCCCCTTCCGGCCCCGCAGGCTGTTGGTCGTTCACGGCGGCCGCGTCGGCCGCAACAGAGGAATCGGACTGGCCGCATCCAGCTAGCGGCAAACACATCAGACCGAGCATCAACAAACTCGCGTGAAAACGGTGAGGCATTGCAATTCTCCTTCCGTGGAGCGATAGACGATCGCGTCGATTGCGTGGTTTCGTCCCATCCAACGCGCGACCGAGCGGGGTGAAACTCGGCCTGTTGTTCAGGATCGGTTGTTCAGGACCTGGAATGATGCGTGAAACGCATCCGGGGCGGCGAAGTGTGGCAGGATGCGGCAAAGGGGTCAAGCCGGATCAATCGCGTGATAGCGAGCCAGTTCAGGCAACCGGACTCATCCGATTTTAGCCTCAATGGCGGGGAACACCCTCGGCCACAGGTGCGGCGATCAAGGCTTAACCCAGTAGTCAATGACCAGGACCTTTTCCACCTTCGGTTTCAGCAAGGCGACAAATTTCTGGTGTGCCGGATGCGGCAGATATTCAGCTCGTCCTTCTTCGTCAGCGAACGTGACGAGGAAACAATGGGTAAAACCCTGTGCCCGATCTTCCGTACTGACGTCGGTTCCCCATTCGAAGTCGATAATCGAGTCGATTTTTTCCGGCAAAGCGGCAAACGCCTGCTCGATCTCCTGCACGCTTTCTTTTGATGTTTCCTCGGTGAACTGAAACAACACGACGTGGCGCAATACTTTCTTTGCGGTCACGACAGCCGGGTCTTGCGAACGAACCATGGAAGGCATTCCTAGAGTCAAGTAAGCCGCGATCAGGGCGGCACAAACCGGTGCAAGACAGCTTCGCATCATCGAATCCCCCGTTACGTTAATCCTAGGTGGTTCCAGCATAGTATCCAGAGCCACCCGAATCCGTCCAGCTACCTCCGCTGCTTGTCGGTTGTCCACGCATGATCCAGAATTTGCCACAATTCTCTGATTTAGCGCACAACGAGTCGAATGCCCGGCGCATATAGTTCGGTAGAGCCCGAGATAACGGATGATGGACCTCGCTAACCGGCAATCTGACGAGTGGCTGATGGGACAGGTGGCCCGCGGTAGTCGCGAGCACTTGGCGCCGCTGGTGCGGCGTTATGCCAGTCCGCTGCTGACCTATATTCAGCGGATGATCGGCGATCGGCACCGCAGCGAAGAACTGTTCCAGGAGGTATTTATGGCGGTGTGGGTCAAGCGGAAACAATACAAGTTCCCGCGACGGTTTCGCGCGTGGTTGTACGCCATTGCCACGAATCGTTGCCGAGACGATTTCCGCCGCACGCGTACCGTCACGCTGGGGCAATTCGACGATGCATCCGCATCGGTCTTGACGGGCGGGAATCCCTCACCCCAGGAGACTGCCGTCGCGGCCGAAACGGCGACGCTGGTTGACACCGCCGTCGCTCGACTTTCAGAACAACAAAGAACGGTTGTCGTTTTACGGACATGGAACGGGATGAGCTATGCGGAGATTGGCGAAGTCGTCGGCTGCGGCGAATCGACCGCTCGGTCCTATATGCATCACGCACTGACCAGCCTGCGACGATTTTTGGAGCCCAGGATGCGCGAAGATGGATAGCAGTTCGTAGTCCCGCCTTCAGGCGGAATGGCACACGCATGACGCCGCCTGAAGGCGGAACTACAAACGAAAGGCCGCCTGCTCGTGCATCGCAGAGCAGCAAAGGGCGGAACGACAAACGATCATGATCTCTCATAGCGATCACGTTGTTGACCATGTCGACGATTATCTGCACGGTGTTCTCAACACGGCAGATGCGAAATATGTCGCATCGCACTGTGGCGTCTGCAAGATCTGCCGCCTGGCCCTGGAAGAGGCCGAACGTCGCATGTCGGCCCTGAAGGCCATCCCGCCGGCCGAAGCATCAGAAGAACTGGTGCAGAAAACCCTGGACCGTGTCGGTGCCAAGGCCGAACGTCGAGCGCGGACCGGCCGCTTGTTGCGCAAGACCGTTCTCTACGCAACGGCCGCGTCGGTGCTGATCATCGGAAGCCTCAACCTCTACTACTACAACCTGACGGCGTCGCCCTACGATTTGCGGCTGTTAGGCCAGGAACAGTTGCTGGCAGGCAGCAAGGCATCATTGCGCCTGTCGCTCGTCGATCGCTCGACGGGCCGGCCCGTGCCGAATGTGCCTGTCGAACTGTCCTTGTTTGATCCCGATACTCGTCAGACCATGCATTTGGTCAGTCTGGAAACCGACGAAGCGGGCACCGCCGGGCCTCAGTTCCAACTGCCTGACTGGAAAGACGGCCAGTACACACTGCGCGTAGTCGCACGGGCGGGCAAGACGGAAGAGCTGGAACAGAGCGTCAAGTTGCGGCGATCGTGGAAATTGATGCTCAGCAGCGACAAGCCGGTCTATCAGCCCGGCCAGACGATCCATATCCGTTCGCTCGGCCTGCGACAGCCGGATCTCAAACCGGTCACCGGCGAGGAAATCACGTTTTCGATCACAGATCCGGCCGGCAATGTGATTTTCAAGCAGCGGGATGTGATGAGTCGCTTTGGCATCGCGTCGGCCGACTGCCCGTTGGCGACAGAAATCATCGAGGGCTCGTATCAGATCGATTGTCGAGTGGGCGAAGTGATCAGCAACCGTACGGTGGAAGTGCAAAAGTACGTCCTGCCCAAATTCAAGATCGATATCGAGCTGGACGAGACGTTTTACCAGCCAGGCCAGCAGGTGACTGGCCACGTCCAGGCTAAATACTTCTTCGGCAAACCGGTGGCTGGCGGCGACGTGACGATCGACGTGCAGACGGCCGATGTGACATCTACCGTGATCACACAGATCAACGACCGGACGGATGATGAAGGCCGCTTGGAATTTCAATTCCAGCTGCCCGAATACCTGGTTGGCCGTGAGCAGAATTCCGGGGCGGCGCGTTTTCAGCTAGTGGCGAGCGTGACCGACACCGCCGGACAGAATCAAGCCAAGGCGGTATCGCGCGCCGTTACCGCTCAACCTATCACTGTGACGGTCATTCCAGAAGCAGGTTCACTGGTTCAAGGGTTGGCGAACCGGGTGTACGTCTACACCAGCTATCCGGACGGCCGTCCGACACCGGCACGCGTAGTCGTCAACGGCGTGGCGGAAGAACTGCAGACCAGCAAGCTGGGAATCACCTCCTTTGAACTGACACCCCAGACGCCAAGCATAGGCCTGACCGTCAAGGCGACCGACAGTGAGGGCCGCGTGGGGCGACGCCACGTCGAATTGGCCTGCGGGCAGTTTCAAAACGACTTTCTCGTACGTCCCGACAAGTCGGTCTACACTGGCGGCGAGACCATGTCGCTGGTCGTCCTGGGTGGGGGCGTGGAACCGGTTTTTGTCGATTTCCTGAAGAATGATCAAACGATGGTCAGTCAGCGGATCGAGATGTCAGCGGGCAACGGTCAGCTCGCTTTCGATCTGCCGCCGGACCTGTTCGGGACGATTCGCCTGGTCGCCTATCGCTTCGGACCCTCCGGCCTGGCGGTCAGCCGCGAGCGGACAATCTACGTCAAACAGTCTCGGCAACTGAACATCCAAACCACGTTGGATCAGGATGAATATCGACCCGGCGAGCCTGCGAACCTTCGCTTCACGCTAACGGACGAACAGGGTCAGCCAGCGCCGGGTGCGCTGAGTCTGGCTGCGGTCGATGAAGCGGTTTTTTCGGTGCTTGGCCAGTCCACCGGCATGGCACAGACGTTCTTCCTGCTGGAACAGGAACTGCTGCAGCCGGTCTACGCGATTTACGACTGGTCGCCGTTTGACGGTCTCGAATTGCAGCATGCTGAGCGCGTCGAGTTTGAGAATGCACTTTTTTCCACAACGTCGGTTGAACCGCTGGACAATGCCGAAATTCGGCGGAAGCTATTACCACACCTCGAAAACTTTGAACCCATCTTCGATGTTTTAGAACGACCGGATTGGAAAGAGTTAGCCAGAGGCGCTGGATTGTCCGAGAAATTGATCTCACTGCTCGACGGCCAGAAAGACGTTTTCTCGATAAATATTACCAGCTATCCCGATAAAGCGCGGCGAATCGCTAGCGCGCGAAACATCGCCCTGGGCGCCATTGCCATCGCGTGGGGGATTCTTGGAGGCATTGTTGTAATTGGTGTAATCACTGTGCTTATCCCGAGAATTCCGAATCTAGTCGAGCTTCTTGTCGTGGTCGTTATCATCCTGATCGTGATTGCGATGTTGCTACCGGCAACCCTAAGCAGTCGGGCGTCAGCAAGACGAACGGATGCCGCATCAAGGATTAGAGAAATCGGCCTAGCGTCAATAATGGCAGATGGGTCGCGATCGATGGACGCGCCTGTTGAAACGCCTGGCGCGGCGCCGGTGCGGGTCCGCAGCTATTTTCCTGAAACGCTGCTGTGGCGGCCGGAGCTGATCACGGACGACAGCGGCGTGGCGGAACTTGAGATCGACCTGGCCGATTCCATTACCACCTGGCGGCTGTCGGCCAGCGCCGTGTCGGCCGACGGCAACCTGGGCGGCGCGGACTTTCCCATCCGCGTTTTTCAGCCGTTCTTTGTCGACCTGGACCTGCCGGTCGCGCTGACTCGCAATGATGAAGTTGCCGTGCCGGTCGTGGTCTACAACTATCTGGATAAGCCACAGACGGTCGAACTGGAATTCTCCGCTGCCGACTGGTTCGTGCGATTGGCGGTGGACGAGTCCGGCGAAACGGAAGTCGGGGACGATGGAAAGCTGCGGCTGGAGCTGAAACCGGGCGAAGTACGTTCGCTGAATTTCCCGATTCGAGTCGAAAAGGTGGGTCGCCAGCAGTTGCAGGTAACGGCCCGCGGTTCGGGGATCGCGGATGCCGTGCGACGCGAGATCGAGGTCGTGCCGGACGGCCGTCGCGTGGAAAAGACCAGCAGCGGTGCGCTGGACGAGCCGCTAACGACGACGTTGTCAGTGCCGGAGACGGCGATCGAAGGCAGTGTGCGGGCCATCGTCAAACTGTATCCGTCGACGTTCAGCCAACTGGTCGAAGGGCTGGATGCGATTTTCCAGATGCCGTACGGGTGCTTCGAGCAAACCTCTTCAACAACGTACCCCAACGTGCTCGCCCTGGATTATTTGCAGCGCACCAAGAAATCCGCGCCGGCCATCGAGGCCAAGGCGCGGCAGTACATTCACATCGGCTACCAGCGGTTGGTCAGCTTTGAGGTCTCCGGCGGCGGTTTTGACTGGTTTGGCAGACCACCGGCAAATCGCACGCTGACGGCCTACGGGCTCATGGAATTTGAAGACATGGCGCGCGTACACGATGTCGATCCAAAGTTGATCGAACGAACGCGACGATGGCTGCTGAGCCGACGTACCGCGGACGGTAGTTGGAAGAACGAAAGCGGGATGTTGAATGACGGTCTGGCCGGCAGCGTCCAGCGAGGTGGCAGTCCGAATCTGGCGACGACAGCGTATATCGCTTGGGCTGTGTTCTCAGGCGACCTCACAACGTCAGAAGCCGACGTGACACTGAATTACCTGTTGTCTCATTCGCCCGCTTCGATCGACGATCCCTACCTGTTAGCCTTGGTTTCCAACGCGATCGCCGCAATCGACCGACAACATCCCAAACTGCGGTCCTACCTTGCTCGACTTGAGGCAATGAAGCGCGGATCCGATGACGGCAAGAAGGTCTGGTGGGAGCAGCAGAAGGGCCGGCGGACGACGTTTTACGGTGGTGGTCGCAGCGGTAATATCGAAACGACCGCGTTGGCGGTCCTGGCGATGACCAGCAGTGGACAATACGGAAGTACGGCCGGCAAGGCGTTAAGCTGGTTGATTGAACAAAAGGACCCGCGGGGGACTTGGCACTCGACCCAGG
>CAWJNN010000105.1:0-25164 GCA_963844115.1 uncultured Planctomycetales bacterium
TTTGCCGGACAACTCCCACTCCAGATCGTATTCGACCTTGTGATTATCCAAGATGGCATGCACCTTGTCTTGCAACTGCTGCGCAGTGCTGGCGGTAGAAAACGGAAGTTGAACAGGTATATCGTGCCGGGTACCATGTTGGTTGCACCCGTGCCGCTGTTCATATTGGAGATCTGCCAGTAGTGGTGGAGAATTGTCGTTGTTCTCGACGTGGTGGAGAAGCCAGTTCCGCGATGGCCGGTGCGACCATATGGATGGGGTTGTTCACCAGATGCGGATAGGCGATATGGCCTTGGTCGGCCTTCGATGCTCATCGGGTTGGCATTCAATTCCAACAGTTTCCTGTGTTTGGCAGCTGCCTTCATGACGGCATCCATGTCGACTTCGTACGGCTTTCGCTTGTTGATTAGCCGGCCGGTTGGATGTGCGATCGCGGACGTGTGAGGGTGTTCGATGGCGCCGAACAGCCGGTCGGTAATCTGCTGACGCGGCTGGTTCTGGCCGTAGTGGATGCTGCAGATGACCCAGTCGGCCTCGGCCAAAACATCGTCGGGCAGATCAAGTTTACCGTTTTCCAGGATATCCAGTTCGATACCCTTCAAGACGGTGATCCCCTTCATCCGTTCGTTCAGCTGATCGATTTCTTGCCACTGCTGCCGCAGTCGTTTGGCGTCCAGCCCGTTGGCCATGGTGACACGTTTGGAATGATCGGTAATCGCGATATATTTCAGGCCACGACGCTTGGCTTCGGTGACCATTTCCTCCAGCGAGTTCTTCCCGTCGGTCGCCGTGGTGTGCATGTGAAGATCGCCACGGATATCCTCAAGCTGAATCAGCGCGGGCAGCTCGCCCTGTTCGGCCCAGGTAAACTCTCCTCGATCCTCGCGTATTTCCGGCGGAAAGACGGGCAGGTCGATGCCCGGTAGACTTCCTCTTCCGTTGCGCCGGCAATCCGCCGGTCGCCGCGGAAAACTCCGTACTCATTAATTTTCAAGCCGCGATCCTTCGCCAACCCGCGGACAACGATATTGTGGGCCTTGGAACCGGTGAAATACTGCAGAGCCGCGCCAAACGATTCGCCCGGCACGACTCGCATGTCGATCTGCAATCCGTCATCCAACCGCACCGACATTTTCGTATCGCCGCGACTGATGACGTCTTCGACACCAGGGAACTGGCGAAAATGGTCCATGACACTTTCGAAATCTTCGGCGTCGACCAGGATATCCAGGTCATGAACCGTTTCGCGCCCTCGTCGGTAGCTGCCCGCCATTTCGAATTGATGGATGCCCGCACAATGATTCATGTGGTCAATCAGCTGCTGCGCGATCTCGTCGGCCTTGGCCCAGCGCATGCGCTCCGTTGCCTGGGCCGCCTGTGGGATTCCCTTCAGAATCTCCTGTTCTGTCTTGGCGGCGAATCCCTTGAGTTTTTGCACCTCGCCGGCTTCGCAGGCGGCTTTCAGTTGGTCCAGCGTCTGAATGTTTAGCTCGTTGAACAAGACGGCGGCCTTCTTCGGTCCCAATTTGGGAATTCGCAATAGATCGAGAACCGTCTTGGGGATTCGCTCTAACAGTTCGTCCAGCATGGCGACCTTGCCAGTCTGGACCAGCGAGGCCGTTTTCTCAGCGAGCTCTTTGCCGATGCCGTCCAGGTCCGTTAATTCCCGCTCTGGATCCGCAATGATCGTGGCGGCCGACTCGGTAAGGTCGCGAATGACGCGACTCCCGTTACGGTAGGCGCGAACGCGGAACGGGTTCGCGCCTTCGAATTCCAACAGGTCCGCAATCTGGTCAAAAACGTCTGCGATCTTGGCGTTGGTCACGATCTTGCTTCGGCGTCAGAGGGGACCGGCGAAAACCGGTATCTGGAAACGGGAGGTTCGAACGGGCTGCGGTTTGACTGCGCTGCGGTTTGGCTGCGCTGCTGCTTGCCTACGCTGCTGCTTGCCTACGCTGCTGCTTGCCTACGCTGCTGCTTGCCTACGCGTGCGTTTTGACAGCGTGCGGATTGATTACGCGGCCGCCCCGACAATCAGTGCCATCGCTACCATGGCGGCAATACCCAGGACGATCGTGCCGTTAAAGGTAAGGCCGAGAATCCCAAATATCTTTTTCCGGTCCCGCAGGCAAACGCTGATGATGCCCAGGATCAAACCGCAAAAGCTGAAACCGATGGCTGCTAGGATGCCCAGGCCCATCAATAACATTTTGGGGTCGGTCTCATCGATCTCTCCCCCTCCCTGGGCCTCAAGGGCCAGGGCAACGATGATCGCAAACAACGTGGTACCGGCCACCATCGCGATCACGAAGGAGATGATTCCGATGCCCGAATGCTTCAGCTCGTAGCCCTGGCCGGCAGGGTACTGCGCATCGTACAGATCGCCGAACTGCGTATTTCCGTGCGGGGACGCATAGGGATCGTCTGCATTCACGATGTCGGGCTCCAGCCGCCGCGATCCCGTCGGCGCCAGACATCCCCCAGGCTCGTCCGATACGCCCCGCCGGAATATCCGTCGCCAGTTCGTTCTTGCGGAAAGGAAGGTTTAGGCTTGAAAGGAACTGCCGCAGCCGCAGCTCTTGACGACATTCGGATTATCAAACGTAAATCCGCGTTTCTCGATGCCGTCGTAGTAGTCGACCGAAGACCCGTCGAGATAGAGAGCGCTCTTCTTGTCAACAACAACGGTCACGCCATGCTGGACCGTCTTGGCGTCCGCGCTATCGTCGTACGCCTTGTCGAATCCCAAGGAGTAACTGAAGCCGCTGCAGCCGCCGGCGGTCACGCCGACGCGCAAGAACGTCATGTCGTCCAGTTTCTGTTCCCCAATAATCCGCTTGACTTCTTCAGCGGCGCGTTCAGTCAATTGAATACCCATAATTTGTCAGGACTCCCTAAATTGTGATCTTCTATGTGATCTTCGTGATCTTCTATGCCGATTTCGCAATTAATCCTCATCTAAATTATATCCTTCGGCGGCAAAATGGAAGTGGATTTAGCTACAGTGGCGGAAAAGCTCGATATATCGGCATTATGGCGTCCCTATCGCGGAATGGATAGAATTTCCAGAATGCGGAACTACGTACAGCGATCCGACCGAATACAGGTCTCGACGGTCGAATTTGGCAGCAGGCTAGCTTGATTCGGTGAGCTGCGGCCCAAATCCGCTCGTTTCCCAATCGCCTAGGAAAGCTTGCTAGCCCGACCAGTGCGGGATTTGAACATCACCGGTAAACCACGGAAACCACGATTCGGAGAAAAGTCATGGCCACTACGACTCAACCAATAGCCCAGCCGAAGGTACGTCACACGCAATGTTTCATTGGCGGCAGGTGGGTCGATTCGGTAAGCGGCAAGACGTTCGCGACCATCAACCCAGCCACGGAAGATGAGATTTGCCAGGTCGCGGAAGGAGATGCGGAAGACGTGGATCTTGCCGTGCAGGCAGCCCGCAACGCGGTGGACAACGGACCCTGGTCGACGATGGATGCGCGCGACCGCGGGGCACTGATGTACAAGCTGGCCGCCCTGATCGAAGAGGAGTTGGACGACCTGGCCGCGCTGGAGTCGCTGGACAACGGCAAACCCATCAGCGACGCACGCACGGCAGATCTGCCATTGGTCGTTGATTGCCTGCGCTATTACGCCGGCTATGCGGACAAGGTGCACGGCAAGACGATTCCTATTCGCGGTAACTATCTTACCTATACGCGCCGTGAGCCAATCGGCGTTGCCGGGCAGATTATCCCCTGGAATTTCCCCGCTTTGATGGCGGCCTGGAAATGGGGTCCCGCGCTAGCGGCGGGCTGTTCGATCGTGATGAAGCCCGCCGAGCAAACGCCGCTAACCTGTCTTCGCATGGCGCAACTGGCCCAGGATGCCGGATTCCCGGACGGAGTCATCAATGTCATTCCTGGCTACGGACCGACGGCAGGCGCTAGCATTGTGAAACACCCTGGCGTTAACAAGATTGCTTTCACCGGCGAACATCGGACGGCTCAGATCATCATGCGGGACGCCTCCGAGACGATCAAGCGCCTGACGTTCGAACTGGGCGGAAAGAGCCCCAACATTGTCTTCGCCGATTCGGATCTCGACGCCGCCGCGGCCGGTTCGCACTTCGGCCTGTTCTTTAATCAGGGCCAGTGCTGCTGTGCCGGCAGTCGCCTTTTTGTCGAAGAATCGGTGCACGAGAAGTTCGTTGAAAAGCTGGTTGAGTTGAGCCAGGATCGTCGCGTGGGCAACCCGCTGGATCCGGATACCGAACAGGGACCCCAGGTAGACGAAGCACAATTCGACAAAATCATGCGCTACATCGACTTGGGGAACAAAGAGGGTGCCCAATGCCTGACCGGCGGCAAGCGGCACGGTGATCGCGGCTACTTTATTGAACCGACGGTTTTCGACAATGTCACCGACGACATGGCGATCGCCAGAGAAGAGATTTTCGGCCCGGTCATGAACATTCTGAAGTTCAAAGACATGGACGAAATTGTTGATCGAGCGAACGACACCTGCTTCGGCCTGGCCGCCGCCGTCTGGACACGAGATATCGGCAAGGCACATCACATCGCCAATAAAGTGAAGGCAGGCACGGTGTGGGTCAATTGCTACGACGTCTTTGATGCCGCGGCTCCGTTTGGCGGTTTCAAGCTGTCGGGCATCGGCCGTGAACTGGGTGAAAAAGGCCTGGACAACTACCTGGAAGACAAAACCGTTACCGTGGCGCTGGATTAGCCGGCATCAACTTCATTAGACGGCTTATCGGGTAAACCCATGCGCAACGTAAGCAGCGGCGGTGGTTGGCCGGCGATTCGCTATGCCTGGCGGATGGCGCGCAAGGCCGGCGGCATCGTCAAATTCTACAAGGCGCTACGCTCGAAAAACGCCTGCAAGACCTGCGCGCTAGGCATGGGCGGCCAGCGCGGTGGCATGGTGAACGAGGCGGGGCGGTTTCCCGAAGTCTGCAAGAAGGCGATGCAGGCGATGGCCGCCGATATGCAACCGGGAATACCGGACGCCTTCTTCGCACACACGTCCGTATTGCAAATGCAGCAGATGTCGCCGCGAGAACTGGAGGCGAGCGGCCGGTTAACGACGCCGATGATGGTTCGACGGGGCGACGATCATTATCGACCCATTTCGTGGGACGATGCCCGGGCACGGATCGCCGCCAAACTCAATTCGCTCTCACCCAATCAGACGTTCTGGTATTTCAGCGGACGCAGTAGTAACGAAGCCGGCTTTCTACTGCAGTTGTTCGCTCGTATGTACGGCACCAATAACGTCAACAACTGCAGCTATTATTGCCACCAGGCGAGCGGCGTCGGATTAGCCAGCGTTACCGGCAGCGGTACGGCAACGCTGTTAATGGAAGATCTGGAAAAAGCGGACCTCGTTTTCGTAATCGGCGGTAACCCGGCCAGCAACCACCCTCGCCTGATGACGTCGCTCAAGAACATCCGACGCCAAGGCGGCAAGGTGATCGTTATCAACCCAGTTGTTGAAACTGGCCTGGTGAATTTTCGCGTGCCCAGTGATGTCCGCAGCTTGTTGTTCGGCACGAAAATCGCGACGCAATACGTTCAACCCCATATCGGCGGTGACCTGGCATTGTTGCATGGCATCGCTAAACGAATCGACGAAATGGGCGCGATCGATCAGGCGATGCTCGACCAGCATTGTGAAGGCTGGCCCGCTCTGGCCGAGCACCTGCGCGGCGTCAGCTGGAGCGAGATCTGCTCGAAGAGCGGCGTTTCGAAGCACGAGATCGACCAGATCGCCGAAACGTATTCGGCGGCAAAGAACGTCGTCTTCAGTTGGACCATGGGCATTACCCACCACGCGCATGGCGTTCAGAACGTTCAAATGATTGCCGCTCTGGCATTAATGCGAGGCATGGTAGGTCGGCGGTCGGCTGGGTTGATGCCGATCCGCGGTCATTCGAATGTCCAAGGAATTGGTTCGATCGGTGCCGTTCCCAAATTGAAGGAGGCATTTTTTGATCGTTTGCAGAGCCACTACGGCGTTGAATTGCCGACCACCCCGGGTTTAGACACGCTAGGCTGCATGGAGTCCGCGTACGACCGGCAGCTGAAGGCCGGATTCTGCCTGGGTGGCAACCTCTACGGCTCGAACCCTGACTCAACGTATGCCGCCAAGGCGATGACCAACCTGGAGTTGCTGGTCTACTTGAACACATCGCTCAATACCGGACATGCGCATGGACTGGCCGAAGAAACGCTCATTTTGCCGGTTTTGGCGCGCGACGAAGACCCACAGCGAACCACACAGGAATCGATGTTCAACCTGGTTCGGCTCAGCGATGGAGGCCCTCGGCGACACGTTGGACCACGAACCGAAGTGGAGGTCATCGCGGGACTGGCCTCGGACGTCATCGGCAATGAAGGCCCAGTCGACTGGTCGTCGCTGGCCTCCACCGGCAATATCCGTCAGGTGATCGGAGCGGTTGTGCCCGGATTCGAGAAGATAAGCCAGATTGATCGAACGCGCGAGGAATTCCAGATCGACGGACGAACGTTTCACGAACCGCGCTTTGCCACGCCAGACGGTCGTGCACAACTTCATGTCTGCTCGCTGCCGGAGCTGCCGGGAAGCGATGATAGCTTGCGGCTCATGACCGTCCGCAGCGAAGGTCAGTTCAATACGGTGGTCTATGAAGAAGAGGATTTGTACCGCGGGCAGGACCGGCGCGACGTGATTCTCTTGCACCCGGACGATATCCAACGAATGGGATTGCAGGTGGACGGGCGCGTCGCGGTCCACGGCGAGGCCGGCACGTTAGACAACATTCTTGTACGCTCGTTCCCAGCCATCCGCGCTGGAAACGCGCTGATGTACTATCCGGAAGCGAACGTCCTCATCTCGCGTCGCACAGATCCATCCTCCAAAACGCCGGCGTTCAAAGGGACAATCATTCGCATCGAAGCGGCCGCGGGCAGCAGGCTGTGCGTGCCGAGCGGCTGAACCCGGTTCGCAACGCTTCCCGATCCTATAGAATCGAAAACCCCCAGGGCGCGTTTTATCGGATCGGACCGACGGACGAAGTTTGTGAGCGAAACGCAACAACAAAATCCTGTTCGGCCAACTTCTGCATGGCTCGTTGGCTGCTTTGCACTGACGATTTTTCTTGGCGCGTTTCTCTTGTTTCAGGTCCAGCCGATGATCAGCAAGGCGATCTTGCCTTGGTACGGCGGCACCCCCAACGTTTGGACGATATGCATGTTGTTCTTTCAAACGTTGCTGTTCGGCGGGTATGCGTACGCACACTTCAGCACCACGTGGCTGTCGTCACGAAGCCAGGGAATCCTGCACTTCGCCCTTATCGCGGCCGCGTTGTTGATGCCTGTGTTGCCATCGTCCGCGTGGAAACCAGACGGAAGCGCCGCTCCGACGATCAGCATTCTGCTGCTGCTGGCCGTGAACGTCGGCCTTCCGTTTTTCGTTCTGGCTTCGACGAGTCCGCTGATCCAGTATTGGTGGAATCGGGCACATACGGCTGGCTCGCCCTATCGTCTGTACGCGTTGTCGAACGCCGGATCGCTGGCTGCCCTGTTGTCCTACCCGGTTTTGGTCGAGACGACATTGCCGCTGAGCGTTCAGGGAACGTGTTGGTATGTTAGCTTCCTGATGTTCTGTGGTTTTCTAATCGCGAGCGGAAGCAGCGCCTGGTGGAAGCAGGATTCGTACCAGTCAAACGACGTGCCGCAAGCGGCTGCGACGAGTGACGACGCCACGATTCCCGGCGTCCAGCGCTTTTTGTGGATCGCCTTGGCCGCCATCGGCTCGGTCATGCTGCTGGCGACGACCAATCATATTTGCCACGATATTGCGGTCGTCCCACTCCTGTGGGTTGTTCCGCTAGCTCTGTACCTGCTGACCTTTATTCTTTGTTTCGCCGATTGCTATCCGCGCTGGACGTCGATCGCCATCATGGTGATTTTGACTTCGTACATTGCGTTGGACCAGGCCGGTGCAATCGAACTGCTATCGGAACGATTAGGAACAGAAGTTATCAGTATTTCCGGAGTGTCTGATCATTTCCTGGCGGCATTGACGACCCATCTATTCGCAATGACCGTTTGCTGCATGGTATGCCACGGAGAAATGGCTCGTCTGAAACCCCCGCCGCGGTTGCTGACGTCCTATTACTTGCATATTTCGTTTGGCGGTGCACTGGGAGGCCTGGCCGTGGCGATCGGCGCGCCGCTCCTTTTGACAGGCCTCTACGAGTTGCCGATCGGCATGATCCTGTGCTGGTTGTTGCTGCTGCTGGTTCTGTACCACGATACGTCAACGCGGTGGTACGGTGGCCGGTCCGTCGTAGTCTGGGTGTGTACCTCGTTGATCTACTGCTTATTCGCGTTCACACTGTTCTTTCATATGCTGAAGCCGCGACCAGATCGAGTTGCGGTCGCGCGGAACTTCTATGGGATGTTGTCCGTTTACGAGGAAGATAACGACGACCCTGATCATCATCATTTCCGACTGGTCAATGGCTTGATTCTGCACGGAAAACAATATGTTCGTGAAGATAAGCGCAGTTGGCCAACGACGTATTACGGCGCGGCGACCGGCGTTGGCCTCGCAATGGAACTGACGCAAAGCCGTCCTCAGCGACGCGTTGGAATGGTCGGCCTGGGGACCGGCACGTTGGCCGTATACGGCGAGGACGATGATTATTTCCGGTTCTACGAAATCGACGAAAACGTCGTCGCCTTCGCCAGGAATACGGACTACTTTACCTTCCTGTCCGATTACCAAGACCGCGTCGGACCGCCAGACATTATTGCAGGCGACGCGCGGGTTTCACTGGAACGCGAAATTGATCGGGGTCAGTTACAGGAGTTCGATCTGCTGGTGCTTGACGCGTTCAGCAGTGACGCGATACCGGCGCATTTGCTTACCCTGGAAGCTGTCGATGTCTATTTGAAGCATCTCGTCGACAAGCCAGATCGTCAGGGCATCCTGGCCGTGCATATTTCGAATCGATACTTGGATTTGTTGCCGATCGTGCAGTCGGCGGCAGCGCGCTACGATCTGACCATCGTGCAGATCAAGTCGAGCGAAGACAAGAGTAAACACGTCTATACGGCGGACTGGGTGTTATTGAGCCGTCCCGGTGGACTGAGCGAACTGCTGAAGACCGACCCTGCGGCGGTGCCCGTGCCCGGCGATGGCGATGAACCGGTTTGGACGGACGACTACACGAACATCTTCAGCGTGCTGGAACTATAGCGGACGACCACGAACTGGGATGTCGCGCCTTTCTGCGTAAAAACAAGGGCCGCGCAAGAACAAGGGCCTTGCAAAAACAGCGGCCGCGCAAAAAACCGTCGCAAAAAACGCGAAAAAAAAAGGCCGCAGACCCTCTCAGTGAGAAAGCCGCAGCCTAGGAAGCAAACGTTTGGCAAATTGCGACGGTGGAGGTCGCTGCGAGAATGACGGGAACCGACTATGCTTGGCACAGCCTTATTAATGGCCCCAAGTCAACGCTTAATATTGATCCCTCCGACGGAATAGCTGCCAAAAGTTTGACGTTCTTTATATAAATTCTAGCTGACGATCAATCGCAGTGCGCGGTTGAGGCCGAGAAAATTTCGTGCCATTACGCATTCGAAACCAGCATCATTCATCGGCAAAAGGTCCCGCCCGCTCCGCCCGAAATACTCCCACTTTGGAAAAAAAGCAGCTTGCACCGTTGGCGCGATTTTTGCTGTAGATTGGGTAGATTGGAAAGTATTCCAAAGCGTCGTCCGAGAAAACCGGCTGTAGCGTCAAAAACGACGTCGCTGGACGAAACGCCAGGTTAATTCGGCGGACCCGCTTCACCTCCTGAGTGTCTGGCCAGAGCCTCCGAACTGGCTCGCAACTGGGATTTATGCAAGCTGGCTTGCACGTCTATGTCGGTGGCAGCAGGTGCGTTACGAACTGTCTGCGCTTGTGCCAGCTGCTCGGCTGCCTCCTTGGCCTCCTGGTCGCCCTCGTCGTGTAATCCCAAGACGTAGCGTGCCTGGCCACAGATATCCTGCGATTTGACGAAATATCTGGTCAATTCACCTTCGGCGCGACAACCTAACAGCAGCCAGTCGCCCCGCCAGTCGGCCGGCACACGCAGGTGGCAAACGATCTCGTGGACCCCTTCCATCGACGTCTGCGATGTCGGCCGTAATTTGAAGAAAACGCCGTGGCCTTGCAGCATCGTTCCGCTAATCACAATGGGCTGTTTCGGCGGACGTTTTTTCATCGTTCTTGCGACGGATTCTTTTCGGGACATGCCGAGCTTGGCATTCGGTTCGATATTGCCCTCAATTACCAGTGTCGGCGACCCCACTTTCCCCCCCAAACCAAGCCCAATGGAACGATGTCGCTCGTCGCTCTTGGTGATCAGAATAGGTTCCACGACATCGCTATCCATTTGCGTCTTGGCGCGAAATCGTCCACGCGAGCACGTCGTTCGGGACTGCGAATTTCAAACAGGAACTCGCGGAGATCGTCGGCAGAGCCATCAATGATTCGAGCAGAAATGCGGATACGAGCTTCAATCAGCCGTTCATCAGCCTTCAGTTCCGACGGCTCGTCCGGCGTCACTTCGTGACAGGCAATCACCGGATAACAATCGAACTCAACTCGTAGTGGACCTGCGCTGGCGGCGCGGGAGAACGTGACCAGCAACGTTGCCGTGACGACGACCATGCGCAACCATCGAAATCGACCATACAGTAACGCCACTTGCCTATCTCCTTGTCCAAACTTCTCTTTGAATCATTTCCTCGACCATCCACAAGTCAAGCGCCGTTACGGTGACAGCAACGACTGCACAGCTCGATTCGAAATGTGCGACGGCCCGACAAGGTGCTGAAAGATGAAAGATAAGGTGCCGCAAGATACTCCCCTCTTATCATGACGACCAAAAGGTGCTGACGGTTCAGATATTTACTGTTCGCGTTTTTAATTTTGTCAGCTGTCACTCGGCGGCACGGCCCATAAAGATTACGCCAAGAACCCATATTCTCACCGGTCGTCTTATGCCAGCTCGCGTGGTCGCCAAATCGAGACCAGCGTTGCGTCGCCGTTCAATGCCACGTCATTCCATTGCGAAATGGGCAATGCGATCTGCGCGAACGTTGCTGTCGCCATAACTTCCTCGCTGCCGGTCAAGCGAAACAACAGTTGTTCCAACCCGGGATTGTGCGCGACCAGGAGGGCGCTTGTGAACTGGTCTGGCAAGGTGCGCAAAACATGCATGCACTCATCAGGAGATGCCAGGTACAGATCCGACATTTCGACCACATCTCCGGCGTAGCCGCATGCCTCGGCGACCGCCGTGGCCGTCTTGCGGGCACGCTTGGCCGTCGACGTCACAAGCACGTCAGGTACCAGACCTTGCTGTACTAACAATTCTCCCATTCGCGGCGCATCATGCTTGCCTCGCTTGTTTAACGGACGATCGTGATCGTCGAGCCACGCGTTGCCCCAACTGGACTTGGCGTGACGCAAAAGCAGTAGCGTTTTCATGGTAACCTGATTCTTGAAAATCGCCCTTGCTGGCCGTGAAAACGATTCGCCAGCAAGACGGCGAGCACGGCTCGGTCCGCGGGATCGCATAGGATACTGCATTGCAACGCCCGTTTCATCCCTGCGGCATCGCCGGTTGGATACCTGCCCAGGCTGCACGATTCAGCACGGGCCTCAAATCGTGTAGAATCGGTTGGATGTGATGGCGGAAGATCGACCCCGGCAAGCCCAAATGCATATCAAAACCTACCTCGCCATAGCGTGTTCGTTGTTTGTCTTCATCAGCTTACCGGCGTGGGCTGAAGTGGGCGGAACGGACACCGATTCGGCGGAAATAGATAAACGTGTTACAAACGTTGAGCCCGATGTTGCGATAGACACTGACACAGACGTTGATAGAAATGATGACGTTGATAGAGATATCGTCGAACCGGGGAACGCTAAGGACGAGGACGACCCAAGTTCGGAAGAGGTTGGGGCGGATGCTAACGGCGACGAGGTCAGCGAAGGTGACGCCGGTGATGAACAAAAAAACGCTGCGCGCGAAACAGACGACGAGCGAGAAACAGGCGACGAGCGCGAAACCGACGACGATGCGGGCGACGACGACACCGATCGTGACGCGTGGGATGAGGATGCCCCGCCGGCGACAGAGGACGGATGTGTAAGCCAGTACGAATCGTTGCGATCCGAAAACTTCACCAGTGTCGGCACGGAGGCGACGTATTACGTGCGTTTCAAGGGCCAACCACTGAAAGCCCAAACGGCCAACAAAGATGACCCAATCCGCGTCTGGGTCGACGATGTGATTGCGGACTGCGACGCCACAATATACCAACTGCGCTACGTCAGCGATTTATCGGGACGGTTTGACCTGAGCAGGTTTCTCTTGGGTGAAGATGGCCTGGAAGTTGCAAAGCTGAAATCGGCCGTCGTTGTCGTACGCGAGTTGTTGCCAGACGACCATGATGGCCAACTGGAAGCCCTCCCTTTACCGCCATTGAAGCCGCCACTGCGTTACAAGCTATTGCTCATTTTGATCGGTACATTATGGTTAGTACCGTTTGTCTGGTATTGGCTGAAACGACAGGCCGACCGACAACACAATCACCACGCGGCCGCTTGACCGACAGCATCCGTCCGCCAGTCACCCGCACGCGATTTTATGACCTACCCGACGGCGTGCCCGCCGCCACACCGTCGCAACACGCAACATCGATCCACCATGTTCCGCCTGCTCGTCATCCTCTGGTTCTTCGTTCCATGCACGATCTTGCTGTGGCATTTCGGCCCCGGCAAGGCGTTAATGATGGAGGATCGAGCTGGCAGGCAGATACGCCTGGCCAACGAATATGAAGGAGACCAGGATTGGAGGGCCGCCGCCACGGCTTATGCGACGGCGCAAGAACAACTCCCTGACCATTCAACCGATCTGCACCGCCGCTTGAAGATTGCCGAGGCCGTTGCGCTGAACAAATCCGGCCAGCTGGACGCGGGTCGCGAATTGCTGCACGAGGTCGTGAAGGAAATGGAAGATGATCCGCAGGCCGACGTGTTCGAGCTGAGCCGTATACAACACGAACTGGCCACCGTATCCTACTATGGCGCCTGGCGCATGCGCCTGGAGGGTCGGCCCGCCGAAGATTGGCGACCCATCGCCGACCTGGCATGTGACCAACTCCGGTCCCTGGCACATGAAGCTCAGCGGCAGGCCACTTCGGAAACCGGACGCCGAAGTACCGATGCGCAACGGCAATTGCGCGTCTTTCGCCGTAATCTGGAAGCTGCCGTCAAATTGCAGTACATGCATTTAACGGATTTCGAAAAGAAGGTTCTTCCCGACACGTATGCAATAAAAACCGATCCGCGAGAGGATCAAGCGACGCCGGTACGTTCCGGCGCGGAAGAACGTCCGCCGACGGACGAAAACCCAGTTGACGAAAACCCAGTTGACGAAAACCCAGTTGACGAAAAGCCCGTTGACGAAAAGGAAAAGAAGGAGCAGAAATGAAGGTCGCAACCATCCAGACCAACAAAGGAACCATGCGCTGCCAACTGTTCAGTGACGAAGTGCCGAATACCACGGGCAACTTTGAAAAACTGGCGTCTGAGGGATTTTATGATGGCCTGAAATTTCATCGCGTCATCGATGCCTTCATGATTCAAACCGGCTGTCCCAAAGGAACCGGCACGGGTGATCCTGGCTACAAATTCGCTGACGAATTTCATGCGGATCTCAAACACGACGGCCCCGGTATCTTGTCGATGGCCAACTCTGGACCCAACACCAACGGGTCGCAGTTCTTTATTACGCATGTTGCCACCCCCTGGCTGGATGGGAAGCATGCCGTGTTTGGCAAAGTCATCGATGGCCATAAAATCGTCGACGCGATCGCCCAAGGCGACGTAATGGAAAAGGTTACCGTCGCGGAAGAATAGGTCGGCTCCATCCGATCCGTCCGTCGGATTATTGTCCGACCGATCGTCTCGGCCAGGTAAAACACTCGAACAGGGAGTCCGCCCACAATGATGATTTGTTCTCGCCGAGCCTACGTTGTCGTTCTTTTTTGTGTGTGGTTCGCCGCGGTGTCGGAATGCCGCGCCGAATTGCAATTGGCGCCAGTCTTTACCGATAACATGGTCTTACAAGTTGAAATCGTCGAACGGTGAACCGCTCTCGCACTTCGAAATCGCCGGCAAGGACCGAACGTTCGTACCGGCCGAGGTACGGATCGATGGAAATGAACTAGTCGTCACCGGCGTTGAAGATCCGGTCGCCGTCCGATTCGGATGGCACCAGGAAGCCGATCCCAACCTGGTCAACGGCGAAGGACTGCCCGCGTCACCGTTCCGTACGGACCATTGGTAAAACGGCCATTTGTAAAAGGACCACTGGTGAAACGCCCACTGGTAAAACGGGCATTGGTAAACCCACCACCTCCAGAACGGCCGGCCACCGTCTCATTCTCCGTCGCCAACCTGTCCGCAGACCATGCAGCGCCGGGCCGACGGGACCGCACACATTTGCCGTTGTCTATTCGACAACAGGTACCTATTATTATGTCGCGAATATGACACATTTCACGGACACATTCGCGACATTCTCTGGCATCGACTACAGAAAAATTCTCGCTGGGAAGGCGTTAGCTTGGCAATGACCACGACCGGAACGCGAACCACTGAAGGCATCTGGAGCAAGACCCACCCCGCGGCGGACACGTTTGCTGGGGCCCTGCGGTTGATCGTGCGGTCCTTTGAATATGCCGACGCGGCCGAATACCTCTCCGACGCGGTTCGTGAAATCCATGACGCCGGCGGCGCCCGCTCGGTGGCCGTCCTGCAGCCTGCAGCTGGCCAGTGGACCATCGTGGCCCGGCACGGGGACCCCCAGTCGCCACCGCAGGAAATGCTGGCCGATTCCATTGATCGTGAGCAGGCCGTAGCGGATGGCACTTGGATCGTGGCTCCTTTGTTCCGTCAGACCACGCAACAAATGGTACTGTGCATCAATGGCTCGTCCGCCAAAACAGATTGGGTTGCCAACATCGGAGCCGCCGTGGGTCATGGCTGGTCCGAGGTAAAGTCCCGCTACCAACTGAATCGGCGAATCCGACGGCTGGCAACGATTCTGAAGATCGCCAACGAGTGGAACAAGACACGCGAAACCGAGCCGTTACTTGTTCAGATGGCCGAAGCAGCAACGCAATTGCTGGAGGCCGACCGAGCGAGCATCTTTCTGTGGGATCGCGACAATAAAATGCTGGTTGGCCGTCCGGCGCTCGGTGTCGAAGGGGGCGAACTACGAATTCCCGACGATATGGGCGTTGTCGGCAAGGTCGTCCAGACCGGCAAGCCACAACGCGTTCGTCGCAAGGATCCCGAACAACAGATACATCGCGACGTTGACCACCGGGTAGGCTATGCGACAGAGAATATTCTATGCGTGCCCTTGGTGAGTGCAAAAGGCGAGCGGTTTGGCGCGTTTGAAATCTTGAACAAGCTGAAAGGCGAGTTTACGGACGAGGACGAAGAAGGCCTGGTCGAGGCCTCGCGGCGCACGCTGCAACGGCGCTGGCGACTACACAGGAACTCGAGGACCTGGTCAGTGCCAACCGTCGTCTGGTGGACGAGGCAGCGGACACGATACGGATGATTGGCGAAAGCCCCCCGATCGAAGGCGCTGCGTTCGACCATCCGTAAAATCGCCGCGACCGACCTTGCAGTATTGATGCTCGGCGAAAACGGAACTGGCAAAGAAGTGGCGAGCCAACTGCTGCATTACTTGAGCCCCCGTCGCTCGCAGCCATTCGTCGCGGTCAACTGCGCCGCCATCCCCGACACGCTCCTGGAAAGCGAGCTATTCGGCCACGAAAAAGGCGCTTTTACCGATGCCCGTGAAACGCGCGTTGGCAAATTCGAACTTGCGGCAAGCGGCACACTGTTATTGGACGAAATTGGCGACCTCAGCTTGAGCGGCCAGGCCAAGATGCTGCGAGTGCTCGAGGAAAAGGTGATCGTGCGCGTCGGCGGATCGACACCCATCCTGACCGGAGCACGCATTATTGCCGCTACGAACCAAGATCTTGCGCAAATGGTCTCGGAAAAGCGATTCCGCGAAGATCTCTATTTTCGATTGAACGTCGTGACGCTCGAATTACCTCCCTTGCGCGATCGCGGTGACGACATCGTCCTGCTGACCGACCACTTTCTAGCCGACTTTTCCCGCAAAGCAGGCCGCAAGACGCCCCGGCTGACATCCGCTGCTCGGAAGCGTTTGCGCGGCCACGGCTGGCCAGGTAACGTTCGCGAACTGCGAAACCTGATCGAACGTCTGGTGTATATGACCAGCAGCGACAAGATCGAGGCGGAGGAGTTGGAATTCATTATTGCCCCCCGAGCGATTTCGGCGATGGACGTACCGGATGATGCCTCGTTGACCGACGCCACGTCCAAATTCCAACAGCAGTTTATCCGAACCGCGATCGATCGTAGTGGTGGAAACGTGAGCGAAGCGGCCACGCGGCTAGGGCTGCACCGATCGAACCTCTATCGCAAGATGCGCCAACTCGGCATGAAGGCCGATTGAATTGCGGATTTCGGATTTCGGATTTCGGATTGCGGCATAGGCCCGCGATCGATCAACGTGTCTGATTTATTCCCAAATCCGCAATCCGCAATCGCCAATCCGCAATCCAACGCCCCTCCTTGCTGCTCCGCCCAATCTGGCTACGATGGTCGTACTAGATGGGTAAGGCCATGTCGACAAACCGCCCCCTTAGCTCAATTGGCAGAGCAACTGACTCTTAATCAGTAGGTTCTTGGTTCGAGTCCAAGAGGGGGCACTCTTTAAGGCAGTTCTGCCCACGTCTTATGTTTCCAAGGTTAGCGACGGACGGGTCGCGTTGCGCACACAACGGGCAGTTCTTTTAATTGCACCCCGGAGTAGGTCAGTCTCTCCGAGACGGACATGAATCAGCAGGACCCGATTTGCGAGCTTCGCGCCGTAGCCGATCGACTGCGCGGCTAACCTGTGATCCCCGGTTCAGAGAACTGAGCATACGATGCTACTTCTTCAACGATTAACTGCTGTTTCGCTTTTTGTCACACTGGTTCTCCCAAACGTATCTGGCGCCGAACCGGCTGATCCCACCGTACCGGTTGGTATAAGCGAAGCTGAAGTTAATTTATCGAGGGCGCTGGATGAAAAGACCGAGATGGATTTCGAGAAAACGCCGTTGGAAGAAGTCGTCGACTATCTGAAAGAACTGCACAAGATTTAGATTGAATTGGCGAAACACGCGTTGAACGAAATCGTCATTAACAGTGATATGTCGGTAACAATAAGAGCGAAGGGTATTTCTCTGCGTTCCGGCCTGCGCTTGATGCTGGATACGGTGGCCCCGAAATTGACCTACGCCGTCCGCAACGAGGTGCTCATGATCACGACCGCCCAGTCGATCAAAGGCCATATGGAAGTCCGCCTCTACGATGTGCGGCCGCTGGTGACCGATCCGGGTGACATTCGCGACTTGGCGACTGCCGCCGCGAACGTGCTGCATGTCGATGTCAAGAAGGCAGCTAAGGGCGACGTGGAACCACTGCGACGCGATACAGCAAGCGGGGATGCGGAAGACGGAAATTTGAAGAAACTGCCGGCGAAACCAGGTATCTCTTATTACAAACACTTTCTGATTGTGCGCGGCCCCACACCTGAGCAATCCGTCGTCCAGGAAATGCTTCGTTCGATGCGCGCCAACAAGTAGAATAAGGCCGTCGACAATCTTTTATTCCGCCTCCGGACCGGTTCGACACGGATCGAAATCTTGCAACTCGAAGCGGCCAGGCCGGCCCGCGGGTGATATGCTGCTTGGCTCGAGATTTTCCCCGCTTCGTGTGGCGTCCGCAGAAGCGCTACCAAACGCTTTGCGTTTGAGCGATTTGGTATAGAATCCATAAGTAGCTGGCTAATAGGGGCTGGCTAACTGCTTTTCTACGTCTTCTCTCGGTTTCTGGGAACCACAACCACAACCCTGTGCGAACGACGCACGTCCAGTGCGTAGTCGGTCGGACGAAACGCGTGTAACGGTAACGACGAATAAACCGCTCTTAAACTGCTTTGATCGCTCGGTAGTTACGACCTAGTCTTCTTTGGTCGGTGTATATCACACCGATGCCAGACGAATCCGAATGGTACAGGGGCAGAACCATGACAAAGGAAACGTCGGTAGTGCGCTGCGCTAATTGCGAGCAGCAGCTACCGCTGATTTTGGACGAGCAATCTGACGATGCGTGCCGATGGGCATGTACCAACTGCGGCGAGATACGCGAAGGTGTTTTCGACACAGCCGCGCCCAACGAACTGTGGGGCAACGTGCGTCGCGAAGACATCCCGCCGATCACAGGTTGACGCGCTGGCGGCAAAAATCACGTGCGAGTTTCTGCGTGAAGGAATACCGCACGTCAATTTCGATCGTGACGGAATCGGTACCTCTGGCCGCTTGCCATTGCCGGTCAGACTTTACTTTTCATCTTCAAAGAGTGCATCCGGTCCAGTTTCACTTCGTTCACTTTCAACCAGTACTCCCTTTGAAGCGTCCGTGGTTAGTGAAGCGTCCGTGGTTACGGCCTTTCCCTCCGGTTTCTCCTCCTGCGACGCGTTGGCTGTCTTCATCGCTTTCACCTGCTCACGCACCGCCGCGATCAGTTTCTTCCCGTGCAGGTCCCTGGCCACTACTTTACCGTCGGGACCGATCAGATAGGTTGCGGGGACGCCGGCAACACCGAACAGCTTCGCCAGCTCGCTCTTGTCACCACCGTCGGCCCAAAGTTGCGGCCAGCTCATTTCTCGATCGCTCACGAACGCACGCACGGTTTCCGTATCCTGGTCGAAACTAATACCGATCGCCACGAACCCGTCTTCCGCGAACTCATCGTACGCCTTGGCAACATTCGGCAGGTCCTTCACACAGGGGCCACACCAGGTCGCCCAGAAGTCGACCAGCACGACTTTGCCGCGGAAGTCTGAGAACTGAAGTTGCTTGTCATCGAGCGTGTTCGCCGTGAACTCGGGCACCAGAGAACCGGGATAGAGGCCCAGAAGTTTCACGTCGTCCACATCGTACGTCATTTCTGCCAGGTCCGTCGTCAGCTTGATCTCCCTGACCAGGGAGACGTCTTTGGGGCCGGGGCCTCAGCCAGGCCCCACGCGTACAGCATGTCGCAAGAGTTCAAGTCGGTGCTCGCCGGGCGGCACGTTGGCGACCGTAAAATTGCCGTCCTTGTCGGTAACCGCGCCCAGTGTCATCTGCGCGGATTCACCGATTCGTACCATGACGTTCACATTGGCCAGCGATGCTCCATCCTGGCTGGCAATGCGTCCGCTCACTTTGGTGCCACCGTCCTTGGGAAACGGGATCGGCGTCGTTTTTCCCGGTGTGGCCAACACATCAAACTCGAATAACGTTGGCGAATAGGCAAGTCCGCTTCCCCAAAGGACCTGAGATACACGATACCGCTTGCCGCCGGCAAGCGGCCCGATGCGCTGCGTCCGGTCCTTTGGAGCGTCTGCTTCAGGTTTCTCAGCCTCAGAGGCATCTTCGTCTTCACCGATCGTTCGCTCGTCACGCGCCGCGGCGACCGACACGCTCAAATACAGATTCTGTGGAAGCGCCTCCGTGCCGTCGCTGGCTTGCTTGGCTGTGGCGTCGGAACCGCGCTCTTCGGGCGCAAAGTTGACCGAAGTATAGGCTTGATGTTCCTCATTCCGGATCCCCGGTAGCTGGGGTAGTGCCAGATAGGCTGGCTCATCGATCTCGATGCGCAGCGGCTTGCCGGCGGAATCTACCGGCGTCACATTGTCCAGGATGGCCAGCCCGGCCTCTTTCGATCCAGCCACGATCGAATAATCTGCCGACATGGACGTGAAGTGTTTCAATGTGAACCGGCCCTTCTTGTCGGTCTTGGCCTCACAGGCAGTCTTGCCGTTGGTCTTATTGAAAAAGAAGAGCAGCTTTTTCGTTTCTCCATAGGACGTAAACATCAAATCGTCGCCAATATAGATATAGGCTTCGCGTTTGTCGGCCATGGCGACGTTAACGTTGGCGAGCGGCTTGCCGTCCTTCTTGCTGACGACAACGCCATGGAGCGTATTAACTATCACGGCTGCCGGTCTGTCTGTGTTTTCTTCACCTGCCGTCTTTTCTTGACGGGCTTTTTCTTGGCCGGATTTCTCTTGTCCGGCCTTTTCTTGACCGGCCTTTTCTTGACCGGCGGTTGTTGCTGTAAAGGTCGCTAGTACCGCTAATGCCAAGACTAGCCACCGACCCGTACTGCACCGCTGGTGCTTCTTAGTAGCCCTGATCATGCCTTGTTCTCCTTGTATTAACCTGCCGCACAAATTGGAATGTGCTTACTTCCTGTGGACTAATTCGCTTGGTCCCTGTGGATTATTGCGTCAAATCGAGCTGTCTTTCCTGACCTGCTGGTTGCTCCGCTGCGATGCTTGATTCACGGCCGCCGCTCGCCAAGCCGCGCCGCAACACGCGCCACAAGCCTCACGCGTCATTCTATGGAATCCCGCTGTAAAGGTCGAATCACCGTCCTGTGGAGCCCCTTGGCATCGACAGAAAAGGCGGCAAATGCGGATGGCGATCAGCCGACACATCAATCTTCGCATTGGGACTCGCAATGCGTTCGCTGGACGGATCAAACGGGACAGAACTGTTCTGTGACCTGTCCCAGATCTGCCCCGTTTTTGACATTCCGAACTAAACGACCATTTTGTCGCCATTGTCTGGGTCATTGAAGCCGCCATGATCGTCGGCTTGTCGACGCTGATGGCACTGGTTTACGCCGAGGACGATCCATTTTGTGAAGACTGCAATGCTTGGACTGAAAAGGAAGCCACCGTCGCGACATTGTGGCCGGCGGAAGATGACGAAAAGTCCCTTCCATCGCTTTTGGAAGGCGATTTGACGGCCTTGACGACATTGGGTCGGGTACAGGGGTGTAAATATCCGCGGCTCGAATTGGATCTTTCTACCTGTCCCAAGTGCGATGCTTCAAATTACCTGTCCGTGAAGCTTTGCGATAAGACGGTCGATAAGGACGGCGATATCAGTACCAATGAAGAAGCGCTGCTATCGAACATGGTTGTCGCTCAAGAACATCTGGAACTGATACGCAATGCCGGCCGCGACATACCAGTGGATGTGCCGGAACGTAAATCGTCGGCCGAACAGCATCTCGCCCAACTCGAACAGCAGGCCCGCGTCGAAGAAGGCGACGCGGACGCGTGACGAATTGCGCGGCAGCGGAGCCATTCTTCTACGCTAACCCGAAGCGCCAGTTGCAAATCCGCCGTTGTGGGCGAGGAGACACACTGAAAACCATGCCTCGCATGCGCGTTTTGAATTGGTGCATTTTCGTAGCATGGCCCGATGGTCGGTGTTTTTTGCACAATTTCATTCTCGGCCCAGTGGTCCGAGCGACAGTTTTTCCGGCAGATTCCGCTGATCGTTGACGCTTCGGGTTCTGTTACTGCCTCTGCCTTCGCTAAAAGCAGGATTTTCGAGTAGACTATCGGTTCACACGGAGGTTGCGGCAGGATGTTATGGAAGACAGCGTCAGGGAAGACAGCGTCAGGGAAGACGACTAAACCGCGGGTGGCGCACAACACCTGCTCCTCGAGTGCGATGGTGCGTGCGCAGTTCCCGTCGTAGCCGTACGACATCGCGAGGCGGCGCTGGGCGGCGGCCTTCGCGGCCGGGTCGGGCGCATTGTCGATGAGCGCCTGGAAGATCGCGCGGGCCTCGCCGTGCTTGGCGTCGGCATCGAGGCGCTGGGCCATGCGGAGGCTGTCAGCGCGCGGGGACGGAGTGCCGCGCGTCTGCTGCGCATGGAGGGCGGTGGGCGACGCCGTGGCGACGAGCGCCAGCAGCGCGAGGGTGGGAGCGTACACGAGGGCTCGGGTCATCGGTTCGTCCTGGACGCGGGTCATCAGGTGGCGGGCAGGGGGACGCGCGCTGCGCCCCTCGTCATCACTCTCCACTACGCGCGCGCGCGTGCGAATGCTGACGGCGCCGCGCTAGCTTCCATGCATGTCAGCTCACCTTCGCCTGCCGATGCCGTGAAGACCACACGACGCTTCGATTCGCTCCCCGTCTACCTGCTGGCGACGATCCCGCAGAAGAAGCGCGACATGATCGCGCGCGGAATGGACGTGATCGACCTGGGCGCGGGCGACGCCGACCTCGCTCCGCCGCCGGCCGCCGTCGAGGCGCTCGTCGCGGCGGCGCACGAGCCGACGATGAGCCGCTACGGCTTCGGGCTCGGCTTGGTGGCGTACCGCGAGGCCGTCGCCGGGTGGATGAAGACGCGGTTCGGCCACCGTTCGACCCACTCAACGAGGTCGTGCCACTGCTTGGCTCGAAGGAAGGGATCGCCCATCTCGCGCTCGCCTATCTGCAGCAAGGCGACGTCGCGATCATCCCCGACCCCGGCTACCTGGCGTACCTCGGCGGCACGCTGCTTTCGGAAGGGCGAGCCCTACCTGTACCCGATCACGCCGCGCACGAGTTTCCTCGTGGAGCTCGATGAAGTGCCGGACGACGTGCTGCGACGCGCCGAAGATTCTTTACCTGAACTATCCCAACAATCCGACGTCGGCCGTGGCGCCGAACGGCGTATCTCGCAGCGCGTCGTGCGCCGGTGCAGGGAGCTCGACATCATGCTCGCGTACGACAACGCGTATTCAGAAATGACGTTCGACGGCTACGTGGCGCCGAGCATCTTCGACGTGCACGGCGCGCGCGACGTGGCGATCGAGTTCCACTCGCTCTCCAAGACGTACAACATGACCGGCTGGCGTTGCGGCTGGGCCTGCGGCAATGCGGAGATCGTTGGGCGCGCTCTCGAAGGTGAAGAGTTTCCTCGACACGGGGCAGTTCATGGCGGTGCAGAAGGCCGGCATCGCGGCGCTCGAATCGTGGGCCAGCTGGGTGCCGGGGAACGTGGCGGTCTTTCGCGAGCGGCGCGACGCGGCCGTCACGGCGTTCCGGGCGAACGGGTTCACGATCAAGGAAGCGCCGAAGGCCACGATGTACCTCTGGGTGCCGCTGCCCGAGGGCGTGTCGTCGATGGAGTTCCATGAGCGCATGATGGACGAGGAGGGCGTGATCGTCCTCGCCGGCGCGGCGCTCGGTGCGGGGGGAAAGGGGTTCTTCCGGATCTCGTTCATCACGAGCCCGGCACGCATCGCGGAGGCGGCGGTGCGTGCGGGACGCGTGCTCAAGAAGATGCTCAGCGAGGCGAAGGGTTGAGGACGACCCGCTGCGCCTCCTCACACTCACTGTCCCACCCGAACGGAGTGCCCGACCTGATGCGACTTCTGCGACCCCTCCTAGCCGCGGCGATCCTCCTGCCGCTCGCCCTGCCCGTCGCGCTCACCGCGCAGCGCGCGATGCAGCCGAACGACTGGCACCGCCTGACCACGCTCTCGCAGCCGGCCATGTCGCCGGATGGGAAGGTGGTCGCCTTCACCGTGACCACCGTGGTGGAGAAGGAGAACAAGCGCCACCAGGAGGTCTGGGTGGTGCCGACGGCCGGTGGTGACGCCGTCCGCTACACGACGCCGAACACGGAGAGCTCGTCGCCGCGCTTCTCGCCCGACGGCAAGTATCTCTTCTTCAACTCACAGCGCGCCGGCGGCACGGGCCCGGTGTGGGCCATCCGGATGGATGCCCCTTCTGGCGAGGCCACGCAGGTGGCGGAGTACCCGAACGGCTCCTGGCCCAGCGACCGGCGTTTCGCGGTGTTCACCTCGAGCGTGACGCCCGACAGCGCCGCTGCGCCGGCCGCCGCCGATCCGTACGCGCGCATGCAGCCGCTGGCGCGCCCACCGTTCGGTGCGGTCACCAAGCCGGTGGACCCGGTCCGCTTCGATGGCAAGCAGATCACCGATATGCGCTACAAGGCGAACGGGCAGGGATTCCTTCCGAGTCCGCGCGAGGCGCGCACCTTCCGCCCGACGCAGCTCTTCACGCAGGTGCCCGGCGCCAAGCGCGCGCAGCTGACCAATACCGCGTACTCGCACCGGAACGCGGTGGTCTCGCCCGATGGCGCGTGGATCGCCTTCACGGCCGACGTCTCCCTGCGCCCCGACTCGGTGGTGACGGCGATCAACGACTCGATCTCCCTGCTCCCATATGAGCGGAAGCGCGACGAGGCCGACCGCAACGATGCCGACATCTACGTGATCCCCGTTGCCGGCGGCGCGCCGCGCAAGGTCGCGACGCTCATGGGCAATGAGGGTGACCTCACCTGGTCGCCCGATGGCAAGCGCCTGGCGTTCATCGGCCAGACGTCCCGGACCGGGAATGCACGCGTGATGGTCGTGGACGTCGCCGGCGGGAAGCCGGTGAATCTCACCCCGACCTGGCGCTACCAGCCCGACGGGATCGAGTGGCTCCCCAGCGGCGAGATCGCCACCTGGGCCGACATCGGCGGCTCGAGCGGCCTCTTCCTCCTGAACTCCACCACGGGCGCCATGCGCCAGGTGCTCAGTGGGCGCCGCAAGATGGGCGGCTTCTCGTTCGACGCGGCGGGCCGGCAGGTCGCGTACGTCTCGACGAGCGTGACCAAGCCGACCGAGCTCTACATCGCCGGCACCGACGGTGCGAACGAACGTCGCCTGACGAGCTTCAATGACAAGCTGAACGCCGAGGTCACCTGGTCGGACGCCGAACGCCTCACGTACAAGAGCGTCGGCGGCCTGGAGATCGAGGGGTGGCTCATGAAGCCCTTCGGGTACACAGCCGGCACGCGCTACCCGCTCGTGCTCTACGTGCATGGCGGCCCGCACAGCCAGTACGGCGAGCAGTGGTTCGACGAAACGCAGAACCTCGCCGCTGCCGGGTTCATGGTGCTCTACACGAATCCGCGCGGGTCGAGCGGTTACGGCGCCGACTTCATCTACGCCACGCGCGGCCGCTGGTTCGCCGAGGACTACCAGGACCTGATGAAGGGGGTGGACATCGCCGCCGCGCGTCCGGACGTGGATTCCACGCGGATGGGCGTCACCGGCGGATCGTCGTTTCAACTGGCTGCTCGAAGGACAAACCGACAACG
>CAWJNN010000106.1:0-23296 GCA_963844115.1 uncultured Planctomycetales bacterium
GCCGAAATCGGCGACTTTGACTTCGCCGGCGCTGGACAACATCAGGTTTTCAGGTTTGATGTCGCGATGCACGATCCCCTGTTCGGCCGACTTGGCCAAGGCCGCGGCGACCTGGCGCATAATCCCGACGGCCGTGGCGACGTCGAGGCTGCCCGCGCGCGCGAGCAGTTGCGATAGATTCTGGCCCGACACGTATTCCTGGACAATGAAATGGATCCCGTCGACATGACCCACTTCGTAGACCTGGACAATGTTGCCATGGACCAGCGAAGCGGCCGCGCGGGCTTCCATTTCGAAGCGGCGGACGTAGGTCGTGTCGCGCGCCAGTTCAGATTTCAGCACCTTGAAAGCAACCTGGCGGCCCAACGAAGCCTGTTCGGCCAGGTAGACTTCCGCCATCGCTCCTTTTCCCAAGCGACGCAGAAGCCGATAGTCGCCCAACACGCGACCGGAGAGATCGGCATTCGGTTGCAACGGAGGTTTGGCAGGTTCTTTCATCCCGACCGAGGTTGGGGATTGGAATGGTGGATTGATGGAATACTGGAACGATGGAATGGTGGAATAATGGTGGAATATTGGAGTGATGTTGGGCATGTCTATTCTAACCGATCAAGGGGCCACGGCCAGAAAGGAACCCGTTTGTAGTTTCGCCTTGAGGCGGTTGGTTACAGTGACGAGCCACCTGAAGGAGGAACGACATGCGGTGCCGCCTAAAACGTGTTTTAGAGCGTGAGAAATTCCGACAGGATTGTTCGATGGGCCTCCGATCCCGTCGATTCAGGAAAATTATTCAACAAGCGACGGGCTCGGAGGCCCATCGTACGTAAACTAAGACCTGTTTCTAAATGTGACCTCTTAGTTTGTACCAGGCCAGGCCGACCCACTCGTGAAACGCTTCCTGATTACTTTGGACGGCGTCTACGCTTGGCAAAAAACTGAATGGGCTCCAGAGAAACGCTGTCGATCGATAACAACACCCCGCGGGCACCACTTTGATTCCCAGCGCCTCAAAACAGCGGACGCTACGGCGGAGATGCGTGGCGTCTGTCACCAGCAAGATCGAATTCAAATTGTTCTCTTTCAACAGCGGTGCGGTCATCAATGCATTTTCGTAAGTTGAGCGCGACTGCTGTTCGATCAAGATGTCTTTTTCAGGTATTCCCAAGTCCAACAAGAATTCGCGCATCGCGACGGCCAATGTCGGTCCAAGACGGTCAGGATCGACCTTGCCCCCCGTCAAAATGACCTTGCACGGCGGTCCTTCGTGGTAGAGTTCAGCAGCGCGGATACAGCGATTGAGAGTGGATGAACCCAATCGCGCTCGCGGCTCGACGTCGTCCGGCGGATGAATTCCGCCGCTGAGCGCAACGATGGCTTGCATGTCGGCTGGACGTTGGAGAAGTGGAGGATAATTCCACTCCAGCGTGCCTAGAAACAGGTGAGCAAACGCCGGCGTACTGTAGAGATATAGGCCAGCGATCAAACCGGTTAACAACTTCGTGCGGCGGGAGTGCTCTGTCGGACTTCGCCAGACCGAGAACTGCAGGACCGTGATCAACAGCACCAGCATTAGAAACGGGTTCAGTAGGTGATTTGCAACCACGTAGAGCATTCGTTCAATCCAGGGCGGTCTTTCGAATTATGACGTCGAATTATGACGGCGCATCTTACTCGCTAAGGCGTTCGTCAATCCATGCCTGCGACACGAACCGCCGCAGGAGGCCTCGCAGATTGTGTTCGACCGCCTGAACCGTATCCTTCGAAATCGCCTCGCCGTCGCTCGCCGCGGACGATTCGCTCTCTGGTTGATCGAGATGCAGCCCGTCCCATCGCAGCACAATATTCCAATTGTACATCGCCGCTGCCGCGTTCGTGCGTTGTGCTACGCGTAAAGCCCAAACGGCCCCAAAGGTATCGCGAAAATCGAGCCAAAGACGATCGAGCGGCGCGAGGTTTTCAGGCGAAGCGGAATTGTCGCGCGACGCTGGTCGTTGCGCCACCCGGTACGCAACCGCCAAGGCGACCGTAAAGGCGGCGGCGGCTGCCAGCGGGGCAAAAAGCCCGCCACCGGCATCGTTGGGCGTCGCGATCATGTGGGAAGGGGCGGGGGCGGGGGCGGGGGCGGGGGCGGAAAACCAGGGGAGATGATTAAAGACCAGAGCCACCTGACCTGCCCCGTAGAGCAGACTGGAACACCAGTATCTTGTGAACAGATAATTGCACGACCCGACAACGATCAGGATCAATAGAAAGACCGCCCAGATGGGTTCGATCGAAAAACGCCCAGGCCGCACCAGCGCCGACCAGCCAGCCGGCAAGGCGAGGATCAGCCAGAGGCACAAAACAACGTATTTCCATTCGCGACTCTGCGGACGTCGAGCGCCCATCAGCGCCATGGTTGGACAAAAGGTCGCCGTGAAGGCGGAAAATCGGGCGACGATCAACCAGTTGGGCAGCACACCGGATCCAGGGTGGTAAAGCAGGACCGCTGTTTCGCATGCCAACAAGCGCCCGCCGCGATCAGAGACCATGCCCACGGACCCAGCAGAGTCGTTTCGCGCAAGCCATGCCGGGAGAAGGCGAGCCCGGTAAGCAGGGCCAAGCCCACTGCTAGCGTCGCGACGGAGACTCCGAAGATGGAAATTCCGAATTGGATCTCTGGTCCGTTGACCGCGAACATCGGCACAATCCCTACGTCCTGAAAGTTCACCTTGCCCATGGACCGGTGGATGTTGAAAAAAAACCACGTCGACCGGGGCGAGGCATCTTAGCACTAAGTCGCACGCACAACAGTATATACGCGACAGCGGTCCGATTATGCGGGCCGCGCATCGATGTCCATGATGAAAAAAAGCGACATTTCTGCTTGCCTTCGCTGAACTGGATAGCATGTTTTTAGAACTGCATGTCCGCACCGCCGCGTCTGCGCTCCTACCTCAGCAGGCACATTCAACACACCAAAACGGCGGTGAGACGGCAGACGAAATACACCCCTGCCTACTCTCCCCCCACCCCATGAAAAGGAGCAGAGCCATGAAGAGATCGATCTTCTACGTCGTTGTCCTGGCAATCTTGTTCGTCCTGATGATCATCACGACCAGTCATGCCGACGGGCTGCGAGGCGAAGCTTACGACACGTTTTTACCGAGCCACATACAAAGTACGCCCCCCGTACAGACTGCGTCCTACGGCGGAGGAACCAACAATTACGGCTACGGCTATGGATACGGTTACGATCCGTATGGCCCGCCGCTGTACTCCCCTTGGAACAGTAGCCGCTGCAAAGACTGTTCTGGAGTCTGGAACGGTTATGGTTGCCACGAATTCCATGGCCCCGGAAAGCATGGCGGTTGTCGCGGCCATGGTAGGAAGTGTGGAAATCACGGATGCAGCCAGGCAGCCGCGGGCTGTGCCGACGGCGGCTGTACCGCATCTCAAGGACTCGACACGACGGCTCCCGTCGAATCTTCGACGGACCCCGAAACGCTCGAACCGACTTCGCCGCCGGATCCGCCGACGCCAACCGGCGACCAGTCGGCCAGTCGAGAGTTTACACTGCCTCTAGCGTCGGGACTCTTCCCTGTCACCAACCATTAACCATTAGCGTCCTCGCTAACACGCGGTCTCGTCCCCCCTCTTCCCGAACCGGGGAGTGCGGGAGAGGGACGGTCGAGACAATTACGGGCAGGTCCTTCACCGGGCCGCCCGTTTTTTATGCGCGCGTGCTAGCACTATATTTCGTAGAACCGAATTCAGTCGCTCAATTGCACATGCCGATATTAGTCCTACCACCCGACCATCGCGGGTGGATCTGCACGCGTGCGAATTCAGGATATAGGTCATGGTAGGTCGAAGGATCGACCTATCATGACCTTTTTTTGTGTGCCTTGTTTTGTTGGCAATATCAAGCGACAAGTCGAAATCCATCGCGGAGGATCACTCCGGCAGATCATTCGATCACGATGGTAACGTTCGGAAATATTCGTTGCAGCGTTACAGTCGAATGACTGGGGACGCGCGTCTTGAACACGGACAGCTTCTTTAGATTTCGCAACTCAGTTAAGTGATCTAGTCCCTTCGTTGTCACTCCCGTGTTGCTCAACTTCAAATCCTCGATCGCGTGTAGCTGCGGCGATATGACGCAGGCCCTCGTCACTGATGTTGGTCGAGGTGAGGTTCAGCACGCGCAGCTGGTCCAGGCCTGCGATATGTTCGAGCCCGGCGTCGCCGATTGCCGTGTGCTTCAAATCGAGCATCTGCAGATCAACCATCTGGCCCAGGAATTGCAATCCAGCGTCGGTTACTTTGGATTGGCTGGCGTCTAGTTCCAAGACGCCGTTGAGTTGAGCGAGTTGTTCGCATCCGGAGTCATCCAGAGGCAAACGCGAGAGGTTAAGCGACTCCAAGAGCGGTAATCCGGCGAGTTCGCTGAGTCCGGCGTTGAGGCCGGCTGCCTGCGACTCTTGCAGGTGTCCGATCGTAACCTTGGTCGTGCGGCCGCGAGAATCCTTTTCAAAGCTGGCCCCCAAGGCCGTCAGTTTGGCCACCACGGCCGGATCATCCGCCGCTCGACAACCCATTAACAAAATAAGAATCACGATTGCAGCAAGAAGTCGCTTCATCTTTGTTGGCCAAACTTTATCTGTGAAACACGTCCTAACAGATCCGTAACGCGTGCTCCATCTCCGACCTTTGCTCGATCGCCAGCGAATCATCGCAGTCTACGGCACCTGCCTGTTTCACGCCAACGCACCGCCCTGCCTGTAAGACAATTGCCGCCTTATGCGAGGCGGTGACGCGCTTTCCGGGAGTCACGATTCCGACCAGATTCAGCGGGTCGGCCGCTGAGATGACGATCCATCGCTTCCGTTTCGGATCGTCCGGCGATTCGTCTCGAACGGTACGTAACAATTCGATGGAATGCTCAATGGCGAATTGCTCGCCGGCGACGCCCGCGACAAACCGTCCGCCACGCAATTCGCCGCGCCATTCCAGTCGACGTAATAACGTAACGAGCTCGTGCCACGGTGGTGCGGCCGACTCGCGAGTCAACAATTCTCGAAACAGAATTCCGTAGCGACTTAGCAACAAACGGCACCATTGTTCGACGTACTGGTCGCGCTCGACGGTTGAGATCGGACCGGGAAACAGCGACCAGCGTCCAGCCGGTGCTCGCGCCGTGCGACCGCGACGCTTACTCGACGCTCGTCGACCAACCGGATCGACGATGGCGCGAATGGCGGCAAAACTATCGGACGTCACCAACCCTAACGCTGCCAACTCGCGAAGTGCCTCCTCCAGGTGCGACGCGAGCAAGTCCGTATCCGCCTGCAGCTGAGCAAAAAAGAGGGCGCCTTTTTCAGATAGTGTTTGCAACACCAGCCGGGCATTGCTGCGGCAGTTTGCCTCGGAGGGCCGATCGGGCGGCAATAGCCAATTCACACTTTCGCGCAGTCCCAAGGTGATCGGGACCGTTCGCGTCAGCATCGACATGCTAGGGCCGGTTAATTCATCGCGCCGTGGTGGCCGCAGTCGTCCCCATGTCATCTCGCCAGACATGAACAGATGGTCCAGGCATTGCGGATCGTAGTCCTGTAGTCGCGAAGCGATAAGCTGCGATTCCCAAGCACCCGCGGGTGCCTCGAATCCCTGTAGCCGAACCACGACTTCGCGGGTTCCGTTCAAGCCTCCCCACTTGTGGTCGGCATCCATGCGATGGAATCGCACCAAAAACCGCATATAATCCTCTGGTGTTACCGGCTGGATCTTCTGCCGCAAGCCGGAAATCGTCAGGCGGTGGATCCTGGCCAGCAACCGCCGATCACACCACTCGTCCGAGAGGCCGGAGGTATCGTGGTTGCGGGATTCGAGATCCGGGATTCGGGATGGGGGCTTCGGGCTTCGGGCTTCGGGTTCCGGGATGCGTGAGGTATTCAAGAACCGACCACGCAAGACAACGCCCTGGCCTTCCAACGCCTCCAGCGCAGCGTCGACCATCGGCAATTCCAAATCGAATTGGCTGGCGAGATCCGCGGCGCGCGTCGGACCGGAATGTTGCATGCGCCCACGAACAAGCTGGACCGAAGCCTCTGATCGCTCGAACTCGCGCAACAAATGTTCCGGCAATTCGACCGGTGGCACGCACGTGCACGAGGGATAGAGTGCTTTGGCGAGCGGCCAGTTTTCAGCTGCGATCCACAGCGGCTGTGCATCGTTCCGGTGAATTGCCGCCGCGCGCCCTGCCGAGACTAAGCGGTCGAGCCAAGGCGACCATTCGGCGGTCTCCACACCTGTCGCCAGGACCAGGCTGTGCAGCGCGTCGTGTAATTCCTCTTCGTCGCGGACCAGCGGCCAGGCTTCGTCCGTAACCTGAGCGATGGCGTCAGGATCGAGCCGGGCGAGGTCGTCCATCGCTTCCGGCGGCAAACCGCGTCGTACGGCTACCGCACGGGTTCGTCGTTCCTCCAGGGGAGCGTCATCCAGGAAGGCATACGGATTGGCATTCAAGATTTCATGGCAGAAGGGTGACGGTTCGCGCGTGTCGCAAGGCGTCAGGGTTATCGATCCGGATCCGATTCCGTCCAACGTCCGCAGCCATCCCGGCAGATCCATCGCCTCGTGCAGGCCATCGTAGACCGTCTGGCGAACCAGCGGGTGATCGGGGATGGGAACATTGCCATGATGATTTTCCAGACAACCGGTGGACTGCGGAAAGACCATCGACAGGAGGTCGTCCGAGCGAAACCGCTGCAAGTGTGGAGGTACTTTCTTGCCGCCCTGCATTCGCAAGACGGCGAGCGTGCGCGTCGCGTTCCATCGCCACCTGGTCTGAAAGATCGGCGACGCCAACAGCGCCTGCTCGATCAATTCGCGGGCATTGTGCGTTCCGATCATGGTGAACAGCTGTTCGATCGGGAAACTGTGTTGCGGTCCAATCGAGAGCAGAATCGCGTTGTCGGTTGCCGCGGCTTGCAGTTCAAAGTCAAAGGACCGGCAGAACCGTTTGCGCAAGGTTAAGCCCCAGGCACGATTGATCCTGGCGCCCAGAGAGCGCGTGAATGACGAGTTGCATTCCGCCCGATTCGTCGAAAAAGCGTTCGAAGACGATTTGTTTGCCGGTTGGAACGACGCCCAGCGCGCGCTTTTGCACTCGAACATAATCAATTGCCTGTTGGGCTGCCCACGTGGTGGCACCGCAGTCGGCGACAAGCCACTTTTGCAGCGATTCGTCGCTTTCGGACGTTTCCAACCGCTGATCGATTTCCTCGCGCAAGCGCGTGATTTCATCGGAAAGTTCGACGGTCCGACCCGGCGCCTCGCCGAACCAGAACGGGATGGACGGTGGAGCACCCTGCGCATCCTGCACAACGACTTTCCCCTGCCGTACGTACTGCACTCGCCACGACGTATTCCCCAGCAGGAAGACGTCGCCGGCGAGCGTTTCGATCGCAAAATCTTCGTCGACCTTTCCCACCAGCGTCTCTTCACCTTCGGTGACGACCCGGTACTCAGCCGTTTCCGGGATGGCCCCGCCGTTGGTTACCGCGGCAAGCCGCGCGCCCCGGCGCGGCGCAACTGCCGATGGATGGCGTCGCGGTGCAGATAGCGACCGCGTCGCGAGCCCGGGGCGATGCCGCTGCTGAGGATTCCCAGGATTTCGTCAAAAGACTTGCGCGGCAGCTGGCGGTATGGCCACGCCCGGCGGCACAGCTCGAAAAGTTCGTCTTCGCCGAAGTCCTCCGCCGCAACGGCGGCGACGATCTGTTGAGCAAGAATGTCCAGTGGCGCTTCGGGTATCTCGATTGCATCCAGCTTGTGCTGCTTGACCGCACGGATCAGCGAGAGGCATTCGATCAGTTCGTCACGCGTCAGCGGAAACAGCCGGCCTTTGGGGATCACGTCCAACGAGTGCCCGGATCGCCCAACGCGCTGCAAGAACGACGCGATAGAACGCGGCGAACCAATCTGACAAACGAGGTCGATGTACCCGATGTCGATTCCCATTTCCAACGAAGCGGTTGCGACGATCGCTTTCAGCTGCCCCGATTTCAACCGCTGTTCGGCCGACATGCGGATCTGCTTGGACAGGCTGCCATGGTGGCTGGCAACCGCATCGTCCCCCAATAATTCAGTCAGGCGATGCGCGATTCGTTCGGCCAGGCGGCGGCGTATTCACAAAGACGAGCGTGCTGCGGTGCGATTCAATCAACTGCACCAGTCGCTGGTAGCTTTCTCCCCACTGCTCATGAGAACAGACAGCCGCCAGTTCACTTTCAGGGACCTCCAACGCCAGGTTCAGTTCTCGAACATGGCCGCTGTCGACGATCGAACAGTCAGGTGCGCCGTCTGCCCGCACGTTGCGGGTCCCGACAAGAAAGGAAGCGATTTGATCGATCGGTCGTTGTGTCGCGGATAGCCCGATGCGAACGGGCGGATGATCACAGAGTTGTTCGAGGCGTTCCAAGGTCAAAGCCAGGTGGGATCCTCGCTTGTCGCCTGCCAGCGCATGGATTTCGTCAACGATTACGGTTTGCACTCTACGCAGGGTTTCACGCGACTTTTGGGACGTGACCAACAGGTACAGCGATTCCGGCGTCGTCACCAGAATGTGTGGCGGTCGCCGAAGCATCTTCTGCCGATCACTGGGTGTCGTGTCACCGGTCCGAATGCCGGTTTCGACCAGGGGTGGCAACAAACCTTGTTGTTCGGCCAGCTCGCAGATTTCGGCCAGCGGCGTTTCGAGATTGCGATGAATGTCGTTGCTGACGCGCCTTCAACGGCGAAACGTAGACGACCTTGACGTGATTGGTCAGGTCACCGGCGTACCAGCTGCGCACGAGGCGATCGATACAACAAAGAAAGGCGGCCAGTGTCTTGCCCGATCCAGTGGGGGCCGCAATCAGCGTATGCCGGCCAGCGGCAATCTCCGGCCAACCGCGACGTTGCGGTTCCGTCGGTTCGCCCATCTGCGTGCGAAACCATTGATCGACCAGCGGATGAAAGCCAGATGCCATAGGAATATGATACGCCGCTGCCACGCAAATCGGCTAGTAGCACTTTGGGAATGCGGTTCAACGAGATTGACGCGAGGGGGTCGGGAGTCGGCAGTCTTTTTTTCTATCGAGCGACCCGATTGTCAAAACTTAGGGGAGATTGTGTCGACAGGAAAAAAGACTTCCGGCCCCTGGCGCTGGCATACAATGGATGCAGATCGAATCGTTGTTGTGCATAACTGGCGGAGAAGTCTGATGAAGCTTATTCGATTAGGTGCATTGGTAGTTGTTCTGAACGCGGCCCATGTGTCGACCCTCTCGGCGGATGAAGGTGCTGCGGTGAAAGGCGACGCGCCGCAACGGAACGAACAGGAGCTGCAATTCGAGAAAAAAATGTCTGGCGCGGTCCTGGTTGGCCACTTTACGACCAGCGGGGAAAAGCCCGGCGAGAAGCTAAAAGAAGAACGCTATACGATTCGCAAAGTTGCGAAAGTCGCCGGCAAAGAGAACGTCTGGCGGTTTTTCGTTCGAATTCAATACGGCGAGCTGGACTTAACCGTGCCGATGAATCTGGAGGTATATTGGGCCGCAAAAACGCCCGTGATCACGTTAACGGATTTAACGATCCCGGCCCTGGGGACATTTTCCGCTCGTGTTCTGGTCTACGAAAGCCAATACGCTGGCACATGGCAGCACGGAGAAGTTGGCGGTCATCTGTTCGGCCATATCGAACGTGAAAAGAAGCCTGAGGCCGAAACGAACGATTCGAACTGACCTGGTTATTCTTCCTTCAGGGACTCCAGATAGGCCATCAGGGACGCCAACTGCGCGACCGTCAGGTTGTTCGCCAAACCGCCCGGCATCGACGACAACGACGTATTTCCCCGCTCGTCGATTTCATCTTTTTTCAGCACGAGCTGCCTGCCGTCTCGTGTCCGCAATTCGACATCATCGGACGCCTCGCGCACCACGAAGCCCATGAATTGCTTGCCGTGCGTGGTGACAAACCATTGCGTTGTGAATCCTTGCGCAATCTTGGCGGTGGGATCAAGCACTGATTCGGCTAGATCCCGACGATTGTATCGTTTGGAAATGCCAGCCAGCGGCGGTCCGACAGGGGACTCATCTTTGCCGACGGTATGACATGCAATGCACTGTTGCCGCGTGAATAACGCACGCCCCGCTTCTACATCACCTTTCGCCGTGATAACCTCCGCCAGCACCTCTTTGGGATCTCGATTTGCGATCAGATCGGCGTTGTCAGTATCCGCAACTGGCACCGCGACCGATGCTTCTGACTTGGCTAGATTCGTGTCGACCGCCTGCGGAACGGATGACCCGTCAAGCTGGACTTTGTGGCGGGCGAATTCCGACATGAGAAAATCAGTCGTCGTTTTGTCGTTCTTATCAAATTCCCGTAACAAGGCCAGTTCAACTTTGGCCGACCCGGTCCAGGTCACGCGATGATAGTACGGGCCGTGGGTATCTGGTCGTGTGCTCCACCAGCTTCCGTCATAGTCGGACTCGCGATGGTAAAGCCGAATCAAAGTCGTCAGCAATCGCTTTCTTTGCAGTGGGTCGCTGGTGCTGTTCAATGCCGCGACCACGCCGTCAATGACACGCATGTCGTGCATTTCACGTAATGCCTTGAGCGCTTCTTCATTGTCCGTGCCACCGAGGGCCTGCAAACAAACATCGACGGCGCGCAATCGTGCCAGCGCCTTGATCGCCGCATGGTTCAATGCGCGATCGGAAGTGTTTTCCGTCGCGTCCGGCTGACCATTGGTCGACCGGGCCAGGGTCAAGATGCCGGGCGCGGCGGAAAGGTCACCGAGCCGCCCCAGCCCGATGACGGAGGACAGGCGAACGCGCGGGTTGCTGTCGCGTAACGCCTTGGTAAGGCGGTCAAGCGGGACATCCTGCAGTTGCGAAAGGCGATCCGTCAATGCCCGAATCGCAAACTCGCGAATTTGTGGATCGTCGATCAGTGTCGCCAGCTGGGTATTCGCCTTGGCGCCGCGTAGCTGTTTGTACGTAAACACCGCCGCGACACGTTGATCAACCGGCGCGTTGGAACGGGCGAGGTCCAGCAAACGTTCTCGAAAGACCCGCTTGTCACCTCGACGCAAGATCTGAAGCTGAGCATGCAGCCGGAGTACATGGCTGGGCGATTGCAATTGTTGGACCAGCTGGTCGTCCGAAAGCTTCGCCAGATTTGGAAAAGGCGGCGCGGCGTCATCTTTCGGCCGCAGCTGGACGACCAGGCCGACGTGCTCGTCTTTGTACGTGAAGCCTCCGCCGAACCAGCTGGAAATGAAGATACGCCCTCGGCCATCGACGTCGGCATCTGTCGGCGCGCCGATTCGCAAGAAAGCCTCCTGGTCGGCGTGAAACGTTGCGCCTTGGGGTGTCAGCGGATGAAAATAGACCCGTTGGCGCCCCCAGTCGCACGTCAGCAAAGCGCGGCGGTATTTTTCTGGCAGCCACGGTTCACTGACGAAAAGACCACCACAACCCGAGCCGCCCCCATAGTCCTTCAGGGGCGGCATCGCCTCTTCGGGAAAATTTTTGTACAGCGACGGGTAACCGTAGTTGGCCGATTGAACGATGTGCGGAAGCCGAACGTCCCAACCGCCTCCGTCGTTCGTATTGTCACGAGCGAACATGTTTAGTTGCGGATCGATACATACGTCGACGATGTTTCGCAATCCTCTGGCAAATACTTCCAATTCGGTGCCATCGGGACGGATACGAGCGACCCCGCCGCCTTTAAGCGACACGACGCGACCATCCTTCCCCTTCGCGTTGAGGAAACCGAAGTCACCGACGGCGATGTAGATCCATCCGTCGATTCCCAGGCGGATACCGTTCGTCGTGTGATCTGCTCCCTGGCGTGTTATCTGTTCTGTCGTTATTCCCGTGACCAGCGTTTCACTACGGTCGGCCACGCCGTCTCGATCATCATCGTGATAAAGGGTCAGCGACGGAGGATGCAGGACCCACATTCGGCCATCGTCATAAAAGATGCCACGCGGGTGATCCATCCTGGCAAAGGTGTTGAACTTGTCGGCGACACCATCCCCATCGGTATCAACACATCGCTCGACGCGACCCTCGCCAGGCTTCTTTCCGACAGAACCTTGTCGGTCGATGCCAACGAACAGCTCGCCCGTCGGTGCGGCGCAGACGCAAACCGGATAGTTGACCTGAGGGGGTCGAGCGAAAACGGTTAGCTGGAAACCATCCGGTGGATCGCGATAGGCTTCCGACAGATCGGGAGCCGCCAGGCAATGGCCGCTGCCCATCGTCCAAAGGACGCAGACCGCAACACAGACAGCAGCAACGTGGATCCAAACTTTCTCTGGCGCGACGCTCATGAAGTGCAGCGATGTGGGCGAGGTGCGATGGCGGGGCCGGCAAGGCCGGTGTAATCGGCAGGCTTTCCATCTACTTTATCACAACGTCGTCCCGCCGACAAAGTGAATTTGGTTGCTATCGTCGCGCGATCCACCCAATTGGCGCAGCCGAATGACATTCAATGACGCTGGTAAATAATGACGCTGGTAAATAATGCTGGTAAATGCCGAACTGCGAGAAATCTGTTTAAGTGTCCGCTGGCAAGATGTACGTTTTAGGAAAATAAAGACGGGCACGGAACGTCCATGTTTGTGAAGCGTTGCCCTAAGAGTTTACCTACGCGCTGCGACCGTCGGACAATTTCCGTGACATTGGTGGCGCGGACAATTGGGTGACACTCATGCGCGGTAACGGAGCTAGAATATTATTAAAGCGACTGATCGCGAACCAACGCGACGATTCGCCGACAGCTTTTTCCTCCCGCCTTACGTCCCCCCTGGTTGGTACGCTGTGTCTCCTACTATGCGCCCGGCTTTCCGTTTGAGTCTTGCACTCGCTGCTGCGTTCTTTGCTGCCCTTCCCTGCAGTGGAATCGCGGAAGACAATCCTCTTGACGACGACAACTTCGCCGTCGATGAGGGTACAACGATGGATACGGCGATCGCGCTGAACTATTGCCGCGCCTCGTTCCATCGAATTCGAAAATACCCGATCACGCCGGTTCTCACGCAGGAAAAGGACAAGATCCTAAATAACCTGAATCTGCAAGGTATCCAAGACGCGGAGGTCATCGAACTCTATACGGCCGTCTTGGACGAAATTAACCAGATTCAAGTGGTCCAGCACGAACGACAGTTCCAAAACGTGCACTATCGGATGTCGGTTCGCCGCCAAGTTGCCTGGGACCTGCTGGCGTTCGGTTCGGATCTGGCGACCGGAAGTGTCGGCAGCGCCATTCGCCAAGGCGCGGACAGTTGGTGGGACTATCGCAACCTGGGCTACCAGCGGGATACCGAGCTTTGGAAGGTCGACAAGGAGCGAATCCAATCGGTCACCAAGAAATCGTCCGACTTTCTCAGTACCTTTTGGAAACTGGCGCGGCTGAAAAACATTCCCGACCGCTGGCTGGTTCGTGGCGACGATCTGGATTCGCTGGAGGTCGCCTATTGCGAACCCGACCCGAAGGTTCGACTGCGTGTGCTGCAACGAATGGAACCCTACATGCAGGCCTATCCACCCTATTGGTACTACCTGGCCCGCACTCAACAAGAAATGGGCGAACTGGAAACCGCTTCGCACACATATCGAGAATTGGTCGAAATTGGTGAAGGACATTTCCGCAAGGATGACATGCTGGCCTCCAGCATGGCCAATCTTGCCGCGATCGATGAGAATTTTGGGCGTTCGAGTGCCGTCGTCGCCGCGCGCAAGGCGCTCGAGTACTCGACCGACGTTTGGGAAGCGAACCTGATTTGCGCCCGGATACTAGAACGGCATGGTCATGTCAACGATGCGGAAGATGCGATCCTGCGAAACCTGGATGTCAATCTGGAGACGACGCAGAGCCGAGTTTTTCTCGCGTCGCTGTATTTTCACGCCGACGACACACGGAAGCTGGCCCAATTCCTTGCACAGCCGGAAACCGTTGCTGCGCTGCCGGCGCCGGTGTTGCTTCGCTGTGCTGCCCGCTTGGGTGCAGAACAGACTCCCCAGCCGGTATTGAACGCAATCCTGGCATCCCTTGACGTGCGACCAAAGATGCACTTTGGCCCGGACGACCTTGTGGTACGCATGGCACCGGCCTGGCAGCTGCATCTGGCGCGAGTTGATATTTCCGTACAAGGTCGCCCGTTACAACCCGTCCAGGGAACCATCGTTGCCGGACGCCATCAATTTCGATTTGCGAACCGTTTCGAATTCGGGACGCCGCTGGCGGCTCCTAACGAAGGCATCGACGTGGGGGTCCGTTTTACGTACCCCGATCAGACGGTGATCCACATCACCATGAACAGCGATGACCAGAACGAAGAGTCGGTGGCAACGATCAGTCAGCTTCCCGCGAACACACGAAACGGGACGGGAAGCGATAACGCGCTTCAGATTGCCAAGATCATGGTGGACGAAACGCCCATCTCGTTAACGCACCTGGCGTCGCGGCAATAGGCGCCTTTCCAAGAGACGTCGAAATATTTCATGAGTTTGGGGTGGGTAGCTGACGTAACCCGAGGCCGCGGGCGTAACCTAGTTGCGGTCGCCTCCGCGTTGTGCCAGCGCTTTCGTAAAGCGATCGTTGGAAGCCTTGTCTCCGCCCGACGAATCATCTTGATCGGCGCCGCGGCCCGTCGAGCCGTCCCGCAGCTGAACGCCCAGCGTTGAGAGCAGCTGGCTCACTTCCCGGTCGCGCTTGGCGTCCAGCTGTGCCAGCTCGTCCCGGATCTTCTTCTCCTGCTCGGCCAACTTGGCGATCTGCTCGCGGAGTCTGGTCGCATTGGTTTCAATTTCTTCGCGACTCTTCGTTGAGGTATTTAAACGTGCTTCCATGGCGCGACGCTCATTCGCAAAACGCTTCAAGATCGCATCGACACTCTTGCTGCCAGTCGATCGCTTGGCCGGACCCTTCTTAATCGAGGGTCCCCCGTTAATCTTGGCGGTCGTTTTGGCAGTCTTGAGTGCCGCTCGTTTCTTCTTTTTAGCCATGGCTGACCACTCCCGGAGAGGATGACAAATACGAAAGCACCGGCCAACAGTCTATCCGCCCGTTGGTGGCCAAGAAACCCTTGAGTCGCCAGCCAGCCGCTGCCATCAAGCATGAGGGCGGAACGAGGCTGGAATTCGTTCAAAACCCGTCGTCGTTCGGTACAAATTCGCTAATCCGTACAACCGGACTCCGACCCCGTCGACAGGAAATAGGGTAGCGCAATTGGCTGGACGAACCGACGCGGCGACCCGAACGATTATCTAGGTCGTATCGAGAATTCTGATTGATCCGCGGCGCCGAGCCGCCTGCTAGCAGCTCTGTCAAACCCTGATCGTCGGCTCAATGAGTAACACGACTTCGTCAGCCTGACAAAGCACCAGGTTTCGATGACGCGCCACTTGATGACCCGGACGAGGATTCCATCCATGAATGATTACCTTTACAGACTCCTGAGGCGTCTTTCCGGGCGCCCGGCGGAACAGGTTGGCTCGCCGTCACGTCGAGGACGTGAATTGCGTGTCGAACCGTTGGAATCGCGTGCGATGCTGGCGGCGAATCCACTGCTCCTGCCATCGATCACCTTTACGGTTAGCGTCGGTGACACCACTGGCGATTTGGAAATCGAGACGCTTCCGCATCTGGCCCTGACGACGGTTGAAAATTTTTCCAATTACATCGAAGACGAGGACTTCTTGAACGGAATTTTCCATCGTTTGGACAAGACGCCTGGCCAACAGGTGATCCAGGCGGGCTTACTGACCTCGCCGACCCAGGCATTTACTGATGCAAATCAGTTCGGCTTTGTCCCGACCGATCCGCCGATTGTGAACGAGCCGGATGCGACGTTACGCCCCAACGTACGTGGTGCTGTGGGGACAGCGCGAACATCGAATCCAAATAGCGCTACCAGTCAGTTCTTCATTAACACGCAGGACAACCCTGGATTTGATGAACCGCTCGCACCCGTCGGCTTCACCGTATTCGGGAACCTGACAACGGACAGTCTCGCCACACTTGACTTGATTGCCTTGCTGGATGTACTTCCGGAAGCGCCGCTGGGACTCAACACAGTACCCTTCGCTGACGCGAACGCGGGTACGCGCAACCTGGTTCGCATTGAGGCGGTCTCCGCGACAGGTACGCTCCATGGAACCGTGTTCGACGACATGGATGGCAACGGAACGCGCGAAGCCGGCGAAGACGGAATCGAAAACGTTATCGTTTACGTCGACATCAATACCAATGGCATCTTGGACGTCGGCGATATTGACACGATGACCAACAGCGAAGGCCGATATGCCTTCGAGCTGGATTTGGCCGACGCCGAAGAACAGTCGTTTGTTGTTCGACAGATACCGCCGATCAGCACGATCGCGACGGCTCCGGCGGCAGGTTTCCACTCCGTGATCGTACGACCGGGACTCGACACCGATTTTGTCGACTTCGCGGACCAGACAACGTCGCTGCCGATCGTAGAGATCGAAGCCACTATCCCCAACGCTGTAGAGGCCGGCGAGGTTCCGGGCCAGTTTCGCATCTTTATTTTCAATGCCGCGTCAGCAACTTTCAACGGGAATTTCCAGGCGATGTTCAGCGTTGGAGGCACGGCCGCGGATAGTGCGGACTACACGTTGGACGACCCTTTCGTAATACTTGGACCAGGCATTACGTCCGTGACAGTCGACATTCCGCCCGTCGATGATGAAATCGAAGAGGGCAACGAAACCGTGATCCTGACCCTGCTGCCGACGGCGAATACCTACGAAGTTGGGGCTTCGAATACCGCGACGGTAACCATTGCGGACGACGAGGCGGGTTCATCCCTCGCCGGGAACCTGTACCTGGATCGGGACGGAAACGGAACACAGGACGACGGCGATCTGACGATCGGTGGTGTGTCCGTCAACGTGACCGGGTCGAATGATTTTGACGAGACGGTCGAAACCGCTTCCGACGGTACGTATCGGATCGAGGGCCTTCCCGCAGGCGGTACCACGATTAACGAAGACCCGGAACAACTGCTGCAGGTCTTCCTGCAGAACGGCAATGTGGCGGTAGGAAGCCAGGGAGGAACGGCCGATCGTGATGCCGATCAGATCAACGTTTCGAACCTGCCGACAGCGACCGAAGGAACCGGCAACGACTTCAATGAGTTGGGCCGTCGGTCGGAATTCATCAGCAAACGCGACCTTCTGGCCTCGACGCCCGAAGAAGACATCCTCGCAGCCGTCGACGCCGAGGCGAATGAGACGGATTGGTTTGCACTCTCGGCTGCCTGGCAAGGGTTTGAGAACGTTTCCTTGTCGCTGTCGTCCGACATGACCGAGGTGACATTGACGGTCACCGATAGCGACCAGAATATGCAGTTTGCCGTTCTGGACGCCACCGATTCACGGCGCGTGCGATTCTTGGGGAACGTTGGCGATACATTTCTGATCGGTGTCGTCGGCGATCCAGACGATTTCATGTTCGAAGGTGGCGGTGCCATGCCGGCCGGTCTTCCTGACGTCGATCCGGAAGATGTTGGGGCGGACGACGAGCGCGGCGACGATCGAATATCGAAAATCGAGAATGACGCGACAGAAGAGGACGACGAAAGCGTCGTGGACGCGATCCTTGCGGAATTGGAAAAGCTCGCGGCAGAGGTAGACGAAGTTTAGTGCCATCCGAATAGTGCCGAAGTCTGAACGGCCGAACGTGTTTCGCGTGCGATTAGCGACTATGTAGTAGGAACGGAACTTGTTCCGTTTATCTCTAATCGGTTTGGCTGCAAACGGAACAAGTTACGTTCTACAACGCGTTTACGCTATCACGCTGAAAACGTAGTAAGACTTCGGACACTTGTAGATTATCAGGGAGGCAAGCACCACCGCAGGAACTGTTTTCGAATAGACGTTATTCCACCAGTAGGGCGCTTGCTGCGATCAACGCCAGTGCTGCGGTCTCGACGCGCAACACCCGCGGTCCCAGATTGACGGTCGACCAGCCGGCCTCCATGGCCGCAGCAACCTCATCGTCCGTGAAGCCGCCTTCCGGCCCGATCGCCAGGACGGCCGCCGCCGCCGACTGCAACGCGCCATTGGCCAGGCTGCGGATCGACGCTTCGCCTCCCGGATGTGCCAACAACCGTGGACCCTCGTCCGACGCACCGCCGATAAACGCCCGAAACGACTGCGCCGATCCGATTTCGGGTACGTGGTTACGTCCGCACTGCTTGCAGGCCTCGACCGCCGTTCGCCGCAGTCGGACCAGGCCGTTGGCGGTGGGCTGAGCGACCCCGCGCTCGGTCTGCAGCGGGACAAAACGATGAATTCCGAGTTCAACGGCTTTTTCGACAAGCCACCGCTGCCGGTCTCCCTTGGGCAACGCGACGCCGACCGTAATTTTGAGCGGCAATTCGCGGTCCGTGTCCATTCGTTCCAGAATCTCTAGATTGGCCGACGCACGGCTCACTTCGACGATGCGCGCACGGAATTCGGCCCCCTGCCCGTCAAACAGCACCAGATCCGCTCCGGGCTTCATTCGCATGACGTGCAGGAGATGATGAGCTTCCTGGCCGGTTAATTCGACCGTGCCGGAAGTGATAGCTGACTCTGAAAAGTATCGCTGGCTCATGACACCGCCCCAATGCGGTAACTGTGGTCAAGTTCGTTTGTCGATTCTACCGATCAGCAGAAAACAAGGGTATTGGTGTCCCGCGCGCGCCGCCATCTACGCCGGCAGGAGTTATCGAGATGTATTACTCACAATGGGGTCTGGACGAATCGCCATTTCCAACGATCGGCGCGGGGCACGCGTACTATCCCAGCCCGACTCACGAGGAAGCGTTGGCCAGGCTGCATTTTCTGGTGGAACAGCATCGCCATTTTGGGTTGCTGTTAGGCGAGCGTGGCAGCGGAAAGTCGCTTGTGCTATCCGTGTTTGCGGACCAATGCCGACGGGCGCATGCGGCGGTCGTCCGTTGCAACTTGACCGCGGTGTCCAGCCACGAGTTTCCCTGGTTGGTTGCCGAACAGCTGGGTTTGAGCTGCTCATCACAAAGCGCTGTCCTGGAAGTTTGGCGTCGGCTTGACGATCGGTTCGTCGAAATTGGCTACGAACGCCGATCCGTGGTCGTCCTGTTGGATGACGTTCAACGAGCGGCAGGTGACGTGTTGGACCAGGTGCGACGCTTGATGCATTTCGACAGCGTTCACGGTTCGCCATTGACGGTCATTTTCGCGGCGCCGTCGCATGCGGCCGGGCAGATCCCGTCTGACTTTCACGAGCTTGCGGCGTTGCGGATCGAACTTGAACCGTGGCAGGTGGATGATACGCACGCGTTTCTATCCAGCGTCGTTGCCGGTACAGAACCATCCAGGTCAGTTTTTGACGAAGACGCAGTTCGCCGCATTCAGGAGAACGCCAAGGGCAACCCCCGACGCATCGTCCAACTGGCAGACCTGGCGTTGCTGGTTGGGGCTGGGGAAGAGGCCGCACGCGTTGGCGAACAGATCGTCGCCAAGGCAGCGGAACAGTTGGTGTTGGTGGCCGATTCGTAGCGGGTCGACGAAGAGCGTGTTTGGAATTTAGAAGAATCGTCCACGGCGCTTGTACGATGGCCCTCCGAGGCCGTCACAGACATCGGATTCACTGAATCGACGGCCTCGGAGGGCCATCGTACGAATTGTCAAACACGTTTTACGTGTCGTCCTGGGGCATGTACTTTTCGAAGCGTTTTTTGGCGACGGCTTTCATGTAGGCATCCTTTCCATCGATCATGTCTTTTTGGACAAGCTTGTCCAACGCGTCGTCCATCTCCTGCATGCCTTCTTTACGGCCCGATTGAAGGACCGAAATGAGCGCTTCGATTTTGCCGTCGCGAATGATGCTGCCCACGGCGCGGTTTCCTATCAGGATTTCATTGACCGCAACCCGCCCTTTACCGCTTTTTTTCCGCAGAAGCTGTTGAGCGACAATGCCGCGGAGGGATTCGGCCAGCATGGTACGGACTTGGGGCTGCTGGTCCGTCGGAAAGACATCGATGACTCGATCGATGGTTTTAGGCGCGCTATTGGTGTGTAGCGTTCCGTAGACCAGCGTACCCATGGCGGCGGCGCTGAGTGCTAATGAGATCGTTTCCAGGTCACGCATTTCGCCCACCAGGACGACGTCGGCGTCCTGCCGCGTTACGGCCCTCAGTGCCGATGCGAACGAATCCGTGTGGTTTCCGACTTCGCGGTGACTGATCATTGACTTCTTGTTGTTATGGACGAATTCGACCGGGTCTTCAATCGTCAGGATATGTCGTCGTTGCGTTTCGTTGATATGGTTGATCATTGCCGCGAGTGTCGTGGACTTACCGCTACCGGTCGGACCAGTGACCAGCACCAGGCCGGAGCGCAAGTCGGTCAGCTTCAAAATGACAGGCGGCAGGTTCAACTGCTCCAGCGTCAGAATTTTCGTAGGAATGATTCGGAAGACGGCGCCGTAACCTGTTCTTTGGAAAAAGTAGTTGCAGCGAAAACGAAATTTGTCGGCGATGCCGTAAGCGAAATCAAAGTCGAGCCCTTCCAGATAGCTTTCTTTTTGCTCGGCTGTCATGATCTCCGACAAATATTCTTCGACCATATCCTTGCCCATGACAGGATAATCTTCCTGAATCACGACATCGCCGTCGATGCGATATTTCGGTTTCTGACCAACGGCCATGTGCAGGTCGGATGCGCCCGTCGCGTCCATGTTCAACAGTAACTCGTCGAGTTTCGGCATTGTTCGATGGTTATTGAAAAACGTGTGTTGTGGAATTGGCGAGTTGGCCAGTTTCGCGAGCTGTGCGACACGGTCCGCACAACTTCAATCGACAAGCAACTAAGTCCCTAATTCGGATTCGACTTGAGCACGTTCGGACGCCATGGCAATAGCGTCTTCCTTGTTGACCTTCTTGGCTTTCGCCAGCTTAACCAGCGCGTCGTCCATCAGCTGCATCCCCTGTTTGCGACCCGTCTGCATGATTCCACGTAGCTGGAATGTCTTGGCTTCACGAATCAGGTTGCCAATCGCCATCGTGTTAACCAACACCTCGACAGCAAGTTCCTGGGTTTTGCCGTCAACGCTGGGTACCAACAATTGCGAAACGATACCGCGCATCGATTCGGAGATCATGGAACGAATTTGGCCTTGTTCCTTGGGAGGGAACACGTCCAGCACACGGTCGATCGTCCGCAACGCATCAGGTGTATGCAGGGTCGCGAAAACAAGGTGGCCTGTCTCGGCAGCCGTAATGGCCAGACTGGTCGTCTCCAGATCCCGCATTTCGCCGACCATGATGACGTCGGGCGCTTCACGCAGTGCCGCGCGAAGGGCGGCACTAAACGACTTGGTGTGAGTGCCAACTTCACGTTGATTGACGTGGCCTTTCTTGCAGGGGTGGACGAATTCGATCGGGTCCTCAATCGTGATGATGTGTTCGGGTCGCGAGCTATTTATCAGGTCGACGATGGCGGCCAACGTGGTCGTTTTGCCGCAGCCTTTGGGGCCGGTCACCAACACGATGCCCTGCTTGTAATTGGCGAACTTCTTTACGACGGGCGGAAGTTTCAGTTCTTCGAAGCTGGGTACCGTGGTCGAGATCAAACGAAAGATTCCGTCCATGCCACGGTGCTGTCGCATGAAGTTTGCGCGGAAGCGCCCCAGTTCTTTCCCGCCGTCGTAGCAAAAGTCGAGATCATTGGTCTCCAGGAAGTTTGTCTGCCGTTCGTTATCCAACAATGAGAGAAGGGCAGCTTCACACCGCTCGGCTGGGATAGCTTCCATACCCTCCATTTCAACCAACCGTCCGGCGACGCGGACGATCGGAATCTCGCCCGATTTGATGTGAACGTCCGAAGCATTGATCTCCCGTGCCGCCAGCAGGATCTTCTTGGCCAAGGGATCAATCGGTCCGGCCTTCGGTGGTTCGGACGCCGTGGCGGGCAGGCGCTGTTTCGCCGGTTCTTCGGCGGCCGGTGGGGATGCCTCCGGTTGTGCTTCGGCCGCGAGGGCGGATTGAGCCTGCGTGGCTGGTACATCGTCGTCGTCGGTGTCCAATTCCAGAATCGGAAGTTCTTCTTCCTGTTTTATCTTGAGCGGTACTTTCAGCCCCGACGGTTCGTCGCCTGTTAGATCCTCGTCCAGCTTTAAAGGAGCATAGGAGTCGCTCGCGGTGGCAGAGTCCGAGTCTCCTGCGTCGGAATCTTCGCTCGCCAGCGTTTCCACGGCCGCGGCATCAGGATCACTTTCGGCGACCCCTTCGGCCACCGTTCCTGCTGTATTGGTCGGTCCCGATCCAGGGCCATCCGATAAGATTTCGTCGAACATTGCGTCAAATGATTCGTCCGCCGACATGGACTCGTCCGGCGCCTCTTCCGTCAGCACGTGACTCTCGCTGATCTCGCCAAAGTGTTTATCAAGTTGCTTCTGATAGAGCGTTAGCAACTTGGTCGCCGTTTTGGGGTTCAGTTTCTGGCGTTTCAGAAGAAACTTGACCGCGACTTCGGGATCTGGCATCTGCACGAGTAACCGGTCGATGGTCTCGGCATTCATCAACTGATCAGCGGCTCCGGTGTCGCCCTCGATGCCGTTCGGGTGGACTACGCCGCCGGCGCGGTGGAGGCGGCGGTGCTGGAGGCGGCCGGCGATGCCGGCCCGGAGACTCTGGTGCTGGTGGAGGGGCAGGGGACCCTGTGCCACCCGGGTTCCAGCGCCTCTCCTGCCCCTGATCCGGGGCAGCCAGCCCACCGCCCTGCTGCTGGTGCATCGTGCCGGCCAGCGCACGATCCAGCGGCTCGAGGGCGTTCCCCTGCCGCCCCCTGGGCCAGCTGATCGTTGCCCTCGAGGCCCTGGCCGCCCTGGCCCGGCCGGCCGACCCCGGCCCTGTTGCCTCCCCGGGTGGAGGCCATCGCCCTCAACACGGCCCATCTGGATGGGCCGGCGGCGGCGGCGGCCCTGGCGGCCACGGCCGAGGAAACCGGGCTGCCCTGCTTCGACCCGGTGCGGCAGGGCGGCGAGGCCCTGCTGGATGGGCTGGGCAAAAAAAGAGGCCCGACGCCTTAGCGCCGGGCCTGAAGGGCGAGCGAGGGGACTCGAACCCCCGAATGGTGGCGCCACAAGCCACTGCCTTAACCACTTGGCGACGCCCGCCGCGGTCTTTGCCAATGTTGCGAGCCTGCGGCCCCCCTTGCCCCCCCTTCCGCCACCCCCCGCGCCCTCTCCGGGCTGCTTGCTCTGA
>CAWJNN010000107.1:0-8256 GCA_963844115.1 uncultured Planctomycetales bacterium
TGGTGAAAATCGTCGCTCAACCTCGCCGCGATCCGCGGCGCCGATACCTGCGTACGACCGGCCAGGCGGGCCAGTGCCGGCGCGACGAACAGCTGAAAACAGGCGAAACTGCTCACCGGGTTGCCCGGCAATCCGAAGACGAGTGTCGAGGCGGTCTGGCCTTGATCCGTCAGTCCGGCCTTTCTTTGGCCGAACCACAGCGGCTTGCCAGGTTTGAACCGTACCTTATGGAATATCTGCTGCACCCCGCACTCTTCCAGCACTTGAGGAACAAGATCGTGAACTCCGGCCGAGACACCACCGGCAACCAGCAGAACGTCAGCACCCAGCCCGACGCCGATCCGTTCGGCCAGCTGATCTCGATTGTCCCGACCGACGCCCAGATCCTGCGCAATAGCACCCGCCTGTTGAACGCACGAAACCAGCATCGGCCCATTACTGTTGCGAATCTTCCCAGGGCCGGGAAGGAATCCGGCATCGACCAATTCATCACCGGTCGGCAGCACGGCGACTCTTGGTGCGGGAATGATCGCAACGTCCGCCCGACCAACCTCTGCCAGCAGTCCGATGTGTTCTGGTCCCAATACCGTCCCGCTTTCTAAAACAACCTGGCCGCTGCGCAGCGAAGTGCCGCGACGCATGATGTTCTGACCCTCGCGAAAGTTCAGTTTTTTGGAAAACCGAACAACCCCTAGCGGCGTCCCATCTTCCGCTTGCCACTGCGTCTCTTCGAGCATGACCACGGCATCCGCACCTGCGGGGATCGGCGCACCGGTCATGATGCGAATCGCGTTACCGCTACCAACAGAACAGGTCGGCACATCGCCCGCCGTCACCTGCTCGACCACCGCAAGTTCGATTTCGGTATCTTCACCACCTACGGTAAACGCTGCCGAGCTGACTGCGTATCCATCAACCAACGATTTGTCGTGCGGCGGCGAGTCAATATCGCTGGCGATATCTTCGGCGAGGACTCGCCCTAGCGCTTTGCGCAACTGCGCGCGATCGGACGCTGTCGGTTGGGCAACCGCCAAGACGCTCTGCAACGCTTGTTCGACCGAAATCATGAGTCCGTGGCGAGTCTTCGGTGGCACGTGTTTATTGGCGAGTGGCGGAATGGCATCCGAAATCCACGTGCATTGTAACCCGACGCGTAAGCGAGGGATCGGGGTGAAGCAAATCCCTCACTTGCGCAAAGGCTCTTCATAGAACGCCACACGTCGTTTAACGCCCAGCCGAAGGCGCCGGCACGCCCGAACGCCGGTCCCTTCGGCAGGGCCTCAAGCCACTGCCAGGAATCGTTCCAACAACCGCGTCCCCGCGCTGGTGAGGAAACTTTCCGGATGAAACTGAAGGCCGAATAACGGGAATTCACGATGCCGGATACCCATGATTTCCCGCGTGCCATCGGGAGCGTCCGACCAGGCAGAGACTTCAAACTGGTCATTCAAAGTATCGGGCTGGATAATCAAGCTGTGGTAACGAGTCGCGGTGAGCGGGTTTTCAATATCTTTGAACAGACCCTTTTCGTCATGAAAAATCTGGTCCGTCTTGCCATGCATTAACCTGCCGGCGCGAACGATCCGGGCGCCAAATGCTTGAGCAATCGATTGATGGCCGAGGCAGACTCCCAAGAGCGGCACCTTTCCTGCCAGGGCCTTGGCGACGTCGACCGAAATACCGGCGTCGCTGGGCGTGCAGGGACCCGGTGAAATGATCACGTGCGACGGCCGTAACTGTTCGATCTCAACGACGCTGGTCTCGTCATTTCTCTTGACAACGATATCCAGCGTCGAATCGATTTCACCCAGCCGTTGGACAAGGTTGTACGTAAAGGAATCAAAATTATCGATGACAAATATCATGACGAAAAAACACTCAGACGGTTACTTCACCACCAGCTGCACCGAATTATCACGCAATGCGGTCCCGTCGCCAAGTTACCGTTCAAAAACGACATCACAACCCGCTGCGTCAGCGAGGGACTTCGCACAATCCGCGGCGCCTGGCCCTGCCGCATGCGGCACCGCCAGCCTATAATTGGAAGGCAGCCGAAAAAGCACGAGCGATCGATTTGATGAGTACGACAACACAACCCGCGCCGATCCACGATCTGGCGGCGTACAAGCAACTTGCCGACGACCAGCTGCAACAGCGCATCGAATCGGTACGCGCAGAAAAAGGTAGCAGCCTGCTGATTCTGGGCCATCACTACCAGCAAGACGAAGTGATCGCCCATACGGATCTGCGTGGCGACAGTTTGCAGCTCAGCCAGATGGCCGCTTCCAACAGCGATTGCCGCGAAATCGTCTTTTGTGGGGTCCACTTTATGGCCGAGACCGCGGATATCGTGGCGAACCGGCCAGAGAAGCTTCAGCAACGAGCCGGCAAGCGCGTCCCGGTGATTTTGCCCGATCTGGCCGCCGGATGTTCGATGGCCGACATGGCTGCCATCGATCAGGTCGAAGCCGCCTGGGAGGAAATGGCGGAAGTCATCAAAACGGATGAGATCACGCCGGTTACCTACATCAACTCCGCCGCGTCGCTGAAAGCGTTCTGCGGCCAGAACGATGGAATCGTTTGCACATCCAGTAACGCCGATGCCGTGCTGGAATGGGCGTTTCAGCGGAAGCGGCGAGTTCTGTTTTTCCCTGACCAGCACTTAGGCCGCAACACGGCCAAGGCCATGGGCATCCCCTTGAACCAGATGCCGGTTTGGAACCCTTACGCCGACGAATTGGGCGGCAACACGGTAGAAGAATTACAGAACAGCAAAGTCCTTTTATGGAAAGGTCATTGCAGCGTTCACCAAATGTTCACCGCAGCACACGTTCATCAATTCCGCGAAAAGTTTCCGCAGATCAAGATCCTGGTGCACCCGGAGTGTCCCATGGAGGTCGTCGATCTGGCGGACATCTCCGGGTCGACCGGTAAAATACTCCGAACGGTCGAATCGGCCGAACCCGGCACACAGTGGGCCATCGGGACGGAATTGCACATGGTCAACCGCCTGAAAACGCAACACCCCGAGCAGGACATTCACTTCCTGTCACCGATCATCTGCATGTGCGCGACAATGTACCGGATCGATCTCGCTCATTTGTGCTGGACGCTGGAGAACCTGCGCGACGGTACCTCGGTAAACGTCATCGAAGTCGATGAAGAGACCGCTCGCTGGGCGCTGCTTGCGCTGGAACGGATGTTGAAGCTGACGTAGCGGCGGGAGGCGGGCGGCGGGCGGCGGGCGGCGGGAGAACGCAGACCGGAACAAGTCCCGGCACGGCGGGCTTCCGGCCCACCTCAGTAAGCTGGCACGACCCTTACGGGGCCACTTTTGTTGGCTTGTATTCGTGGTCCCGCTTTCTGAGCACGGTTGCTTCCACGATCTTGTCGGGTTCCACTGGCTCGCGCGCTCCGGGCTCGCGACGCTTCAGCTTTCCCAGGACATCCATGCCGCTGATGATCCGCCCGAAGACCGTGTGTTGACCGTCCAGGTGCTTGGTCGGCACGAACGTCAGGTAGAACTGGGAACCGCCAGTGTCGCGGCCGGAATGCGCCATGCTTATCACACCACGAAAATGTTTACGGTGCTTGTCATTTACGCACTCGCAGGGAATCTGGTAACCGGGGCCGCCGGTACCCGTTCCCTCCGGACAACCGCCCTGTGCCATGAAATTGGGCAACACGCGGTGAAACGTCAAACCATCGTAGAACTTTTCCTCAACCAGGCTGACGAAGTTTCCCACGGTTTGGGGAGCCTCATTTTCGAATAGTTCGATGACGATATCACCCTTCGTCGTCTTCAGCTTGACACGCGGTAAATCGTTTGCCTCGCCCTCGGTTTTTCTCAAGGCCGACTCTTCTTTCCAAAGTTCACGGTAATAGCCGAGGTGCGCCTGCATGCCGCGCGCCTGACCACCGAATGCGTTGGCTTGTTCGGCGGCGGAGAAATACTTGTCAGCCAGATCAAACTCGTTCACCATAAAGGCGGCGACGCCGGCCTGGGACGCAAGTTCTTCTTGCTTTGCGCCGTGCTCCACCATCAGTTCGGCCAAACGATGCGCCTCCTCGTAACTGTCTTTGCGCATGCGATCCCGCATCACTTCCAGGAGAAATTGCGCCGCTTCACTGTCGGCCTTCGAATCGGCCAGAAAAGCAGCCTCGGCCGACGCAGAGAGCGGCGGTAATAATTTTTCGCCAGCGGCGACAACGTCCGACATCTGCTGGCGAAGTTCGGCCTTGGCATCGTCAGCCGCCGCCAGGTACTGGTCGCGCAGCTGGACTAGTTGGTCCAGCTTCGTCTTCCATTCGGCGTACAGCTTATCGAAATCGCCTGCAGACGCAGCCGGCGTCCCGTCTTTCGACGCGGTTGGCAGGGGCCGGTTTGCTTGCGATTCGTCCGAAGACGCCGCCGCATCCACCGCAGAGGACGATTCCCGCGGCTCGTCCGACTGTTGACCGAAACAGACAATACAGCAGGTGCCCAGAACGCAAATCATCAAGCTCGAACCAACAAGGCAACGCAGTATGCCGTTCAGCATCGTGTCCTCCATCGAAAATAAACTCTGATAACGCCCTTCTAACGCCCTTCGGCACCGGTGTGGCCGTCAGCGTAGCACATCCACCAAAAGCTGATAAGCCAGCGCTATTAATACGCCGCCCGTAATACGCCACCGCTGGCAAAAAAGTTCGCTGCTGGGTTGCCAGCGTAGACTTTGTAGAATAGAGCCGACCTACAACGCAACTGGGAGTAACAAGTGGCTCGTCGACATCCAGCCAAGTCGAAAACAACCGCACCGGCAGCCGTGACCAATCCCTTGCGGATTATTGGTGGTCGTCTTCGCGGACGGAAATTGCTGTACGACGGGCGCCATGGAACGCGTCCGATGAAGGATCGAGTGCGCGAGGCGCTATTCAACCTGGTCGGTCCGTCCGTGAAAGGTCAACATGCGATCGATCTGTTCGCCGGAACCGGCGCGCTGGGCCTCGAGGCACTCAGTCGCGGGGCCGCGTCGGCCACTTTCATCGAGCAACATTTCCCGACCGCCAACCTTGTGGAACAGAATATCCAGCTGCTGGAATTAGGTGACGTATGCGATGTGGCGCGCGAATACGTTCCTCTGGGCACGGGATTTGACGAGCCTGCCCGATCTTCCGTGGCTGGTGCTTTGCTCGCCACCGTACAGCTTTTATCTGGAAAGAGCCGATCAGATGCTTGCCCTCATTGACCGCTATCTCGAATTGATGCCCGAGGGTAGCACGATGGTGGTCGAAGCAGACGGACAATTCGATTTTGATAAACTGCCACAAGCCCGTCGATGGGACATTCGTTCGTACCCGCCTGCCGTTCTGGGAATCCTGCGGCAGCGATCTGACAACCAAGAATATTAAGCATGGATATTCGCAATATTAACGATGTGCCCTCCTTTACGACCAAAGATGGCTCCGAGATCCGTGAATTGCTCGCTCACCGCAACTCCTGCATTCGGAAACAAAGCCTCGCAGAAGCTCGCTTGCCGATCGCAGGACAGACAACTCCGCACTACCATCCGCGAACGGAAGAAATCTATTTCATCACGCAGGGTGAAGGCGTGATGACGATCGACGAACAGCACCAGGCGGTCGGCGCTGGCGACGCGATCGCGATCCCGCCTGGCGCGGTACACCACATCCGGAACACGGGACAGGAAACCCTGGCCTTCTTGTGCTGTTGTGCGCCCGCCTACGAACACGACGACACTGTGTTAACGACGGCACTGTGTTAACGACGGCACTGTGTTAACGACGGCACTGTGTTAACGACGGCACTGTGTTAACGACGGCACTGTGTTAACGACGGCACTGTGTTAGTCAACCGCTGACTCTCTACAGGCCGCCAGGCCTTGAGTCTTGTGGATTGGACCGGCGTTTTCGCGTGTTGAGGCTTGTCATTGGGTCGTGTTTGCAAATTCTGGACGTCCTCTGCCTGGACTGGCACGCCTGGCGGCCACCCTCCCGACCGGCGTACAACCCGGATAACCCAATCCACCGGTTCCTGGTCACAGATTCGACGGCAGCAACACGCCCGTCCGGGCGAATCCGATTCCACCGAACCTCGCAAAAGAACCGATTTTAGGAATATCAAGCAATCCACTTGAAGCGAGTATTCTAATGCGCGCCAGGCCACCGATATCCGAGCGAAACGAGGGCAGTCAACGAATGTTGCTTGTTGTTTCCGCTTGCCTGTTTACATTGAGCATTACCGTGCCGCTCGCCTGGCATCGCAAACAACGCCAAGAAGATACGGTGCATACCGTTCAATCGGATGCAACTCACTTTTCGCTGGATCGTCATGCACCGTCGCGCGACGGATCGGCGTTCGCCTCGACTCCAAGCGACGATCTGCGCACCATCGCCTACGGAACGCGCCATTCCGGGCACAGTTTACCTGACGAATTGGGTTCGCCAATCGAACCCCTTGTTGCCAGCCAGCCCTCGCCCTACGCCCACCTGATCACAACCGACGGGCGGTTGCTCGTCGAACCGCTCGACGCCGGCGAACTCTCAAAGCTTGGCGATAATTCTGGCTCGGACGATCCAGCAACTCTGAATTCCGCTTATCTGCTCGATCCGCCGCCTAAACTACCAGAGGTCGTCGCCTGGCCCGTGCCGGACAGGCTGCAGATGCGTCTAGCAGAATTGGAGGGTGAGTCGCAAACGCGTGACTGGGCGAACCAGGTCCAAACGCGATTGGAACGACTCCTCGCTTGCCAACAAATTCAACATCATGATTCGATAAACGCAATCAACCGGCCTCGGCGGGCACGTTGTACGCGTAGTTGAGCGAGCGCCCACGTCGCCCCGCGGGCTGATCTGGATCGCGCAGACGAGGTCGAGGCGCAGGCGCACCAGGTCGACGAAGTCGTCGCGCGTGAGCGGCTCGCCGCGCACGTGCGTGTGGACGAGGCGCAGCCCGCGGAAGCGCCCCTCGGCCGCGCGGAGGCAACCGATGTCGGGGAGCATGAGCTTGCCGGCGTCGCCCACGATCACGTAGTCGACCTGCCCGGAGCGATGGATCAGGACGCCGACCTGACGGCCCGTCTCGACGCTCGCCTCCACGAGCGAGCGCGTCAGCTCGGGCGTGGAGATGTCGGTGGCGGGAACGCGACGGCGGTAGAGCCGCTCGAGCGTCTTGGTCGCCGAGGGCGAGAGGCCTGAGGTGTTGCCGTAGAGTTCGATGGCTCGAAGCTACCGCGGGCCGCGGGCCCGGTCTACGGGCACCGCGACGCGATTGAGGGGCGTGGCCCAGCTCCAGCGGGCGCGCCGAGCTAGTGCGACCGAAAGAGCTCGCGCGCGACGCCGACGCCGAGCTCGTCGACGATCTCGACGGCGGCCTCGTGGCGGATGCGGAGGACGCGGCCCTCGCTGTCGTTGACGACCGGCGACATCCAAGGACCGCGCTGAAGAACGGGAAGGTCGCGCCGGTCGTGGCGAGCGCCAGGCCGAGCGTCGAGGTCATGCCCGAGTAGTTCATCAGGTAGGCCAGCCCGAGCATCGTGGCGATCGTCACCATCGACATCGTCAACTGCTTGAAGGTGGCGATGTAGGTACTGCGAACTGCGTCGGCTTGACCTTCAGCATGGCGGCGGCCACGCTGGCCAGGAAGCATGCCGTGCCCGACGCGCTCAGCCAGTTGAGCGTGTAGACGGCCCCGTAGGGCGCGGGGGCGGTGGTCACCGGCGGAATGCGCGTGATGATGTTGTGCAGGCCGGGCACGTTGATCCCATTGGGGGCGGTTAACCAGAGCAAAAATTGCCCAATAAAATACCTCGGGGCTTTGCCCCGAGGATCCTTTATTCCACGCAAATACCCCGTCGCGTAAGCGCGGGGATGGAGTGAGTTTCTGCATCTGATTCGTCTCACTATGTTACCATTGAGGTATGCCGAAGCCACAGAAGTATCGAAGGGATAATCATTGCGTCTACCTGTGTGACTACCACATAGTGCTTCCGACAAAATACCGACACTCCGTAATTACCACAGAACTTTGGAAATACCTCTACGGGAAACTGGTAGAGGTTACCGCCATTATCCAAAACTCTACATCCATGAGGCGAATCACGACGTAGACCATGTGCATCTCCTCATTACTATTCCTCCACAAATGACGGTAGGGCAGGTAGTTCGCCTCATCAAAACAAACACCTCACGCAAGATTAAAGAAAAGTTTCCCGTACTCAAAAAATACTACTGGGGTACCGACAGTTTTTGGTCGGA
>CAWJNN010000108.1:0-19933 GCA_963844115.1 uncultured Planctomycetales bacterium
ATCCGAGGAGATCCATCGCACCCACCCTTCCGTGCTCGTGGAGACCACATCGGCCGGGCAGTAGTCTGGCGGCTGTTTGAGCACCACCCTCATCCACTCGCCGCGAACCTCGAGCGGCTCCAAGATGTGGTCCCCGGAGATCTCGGTCACGGTCGGCGCGGCGTCCGAGGGCTCCATCGCAGCTCGTGCGGCCCTTCGGAGCGGAAGTACAGGGGAGAGGTGTCACCGTGCAGAAACCAGTCGCTCCAAAGGGTCGCCTCGAGCCTGGCCGGACTGGCCGGCAGCGCGCATGGGGGTGTCCAAGCCAGACCTCGGTCCCCTTCCCCGGCCGTACCCGGCAGACGCACCCAACCGTCGGCGCGGCGCTCGTGGATGACGAACGAGGGCTCTTCGTACCCGGTCTCGACCAAGGCGCTGAGCGTGAGTGGCTGCGGGGTCATACCGCCGCGGACGATCCAGCCGCGGGCGATCCACGCGAACGGAGCCGCGCCCGGCGCCTCCGAGAGGGGGAGCTCCGCGCGCGCCGGCCAGAAATCGGCTCCAGGAGGGAGGTCCAGTACGGGGTTCGAAGCCGAGAGGTGCTGACTTGCGTGCCCGTCGTCGTCGCTCCGGTCAGCACTGGAAAGTTCTGAAGGCTATTCGGGCCGGTGTCCGGATCGCGATCGGTTGGCGTCCATGTTCCGGGCAAGTCGTTCGGCGTCACTTCGCCGACGCCGGTTAACAGCTCGATGCCGAGCGCCCCGTTGCCGAAGATCCGGTTGCCGAGAATCGCATTGCCAGTGGTTGAGTTATCGCGAATCTCGATTCCGTTGATGTCGTTTCCGAAGATCAGATTGCCTTCATTCAAACCGGTGCCGCCGAATCAGGTTGCCGGTTGAATCATTGACACCGTCTTCGTTGACGTCGATCCCGTCGCGGGTATTGCCCAGGTCCAGCGTGCCCGTGTAGTCCGTGCCGATGTAGTTACCCTGGATGACGTTGTTATCGCTCCCATCGATCTCGATGCCGTCGCTGTCGTTGCCGGAAATGACGTTCCGCGCATTGACATTGGAACCACCGATGATGTTGCTGCCACCGCGGTTTATGTCGATGCCTTCCTGCGAGTTCCCCTTGTCGAGCGTCCCGCCTGCGTCGGTGCCAATGTAGTTGCCCAGGACCTGGTTCGAATTCGCGTCAAAAAACACGATGCCGGCATAGCCGTTCCCTGAGATCACGTTCCGATCGGCCGCCGAGAGTCCGCCGATCGTGTTGTTGTCGGACTCTACACGAATGCCCCCGAGGTACAAGGCATTTAACGGGTTATTTTTCGAGATCGTCGTGCCGTCAGCGTCCAAACCGATATAGTTGCCAGCGATGGTATTTCCGTCGCTTAGGACCAGGATACCGTTCTCATCGAAATTCTGAATGGCGAGGCCGCGAATCGTGCTACCGTCACTGCCTGCCGCCAATTCGAGTCCATTCACGGCTCCCGCGCCGTTCAGTACGATCGCCGGGCGGTTGCCATTGGCGGCGAAACTATCGTCAGTCGTTGCGTCGATCGTAACGGTATCGGTGATCGTCAGGCTGGAACCGACGTTGATCGTATGGACGAAAGTGCCAAAGATGTTGAAGGTGATCGTGTCTGCGCCGGCCAGCGCATTGGCATCTAAAATGGCCTGCCGCAGTGAACCGAGACCGGAATCGGCGTTGGTCGTCACAAGAAACGGCGCCAATACGCTGGACCACTGCTGCTGGACGTCCTGGCTGAATGCGATCGCCGTGTCAAATTCTCCGACGGCATATTCAAACTCCCAATTGCCGCCGAGCGCCGCGCTGCCTGTATTGTCGATGCTGGCCGCCACATTTGCGCCCGTCAGCGTCCCGATCGCTTCCAGCAACGTCCGGCCCTGCTCGCCACTCGCCAAGTCGCAGCCGTAAAACAGCAGATCGGCGTCGCTGCTCAGGGCGTCGCTCCAGCCGGCAATCTCACCCGCATAGCCGCTCAGACTTTCGGCCGTGACCCAGGTCCCGCCCAGCTTGACGGCTCGATCGGTCCCGTGCGAGACGAAGTGGACGGCGTCAAGCTGCTCGTAGCCGGCCAGGGCGTCCGTGATTTGTTCGATCCCGTCACGGTCGGCGTCCAGCAGGACCACCTCGATCGCTCGGCCCTCTGCCGCTGAGTTCAGGACGTCGTCGATGAGTTGCTGGTAGTCCGCGACGCTGCTGTCGACGAAGACGAGTTCGCGGACCGACTCCTGGGTGATTTCCGGCCGTGTCGCCAGTTCCTGCGACGTCGCTTGGTCGTCCTGCCGCTGGGCGGTGAATTGATTGCCGCCGTCGAAGGACGGCGAGTCGTGTCCGACGTCGAAGGGTTCCGACGCAAACGCAGCGGCCGCCTCCGGCTGGACTTCGACCGGCGCGACGACGGCATTGAACAGGATGCGGTCTTCCAGGGCCGCGAAGTCGGGTCCTGTTCGTTTGCTGGGTCGCGGGTTTCGAGCGGAGGCGGCGCAGGAGTTCGCTACCTACGTTACGCCACTGCTCGTGGGTCTTTCCAAAAGCTGCTCATCAAACACCGTTATCCACGCGACATCACGACCGATCAGCGACATCGCTCAACGAAGTTTCTGCGGTTCGATGCGCACCCAGCGCGCAGCTACTACCCACAAACCTAGCTTTTTCAGGCAGTTGCGCCGGATTAAAGCAACACGGTTTCGGCAGACGGCGTACCAAATTGGTGGATTATTTGGCCGTACGATCGATACATACGGTACGCGCCGTCCGACATCGTAGAACGGAACTTTTCCGTTTGCTCTCTAAACGGAACAAGTTCCGTTCTACTTTTTCGTCGCGGAGAGGCTGGTAGGCCGTGAACAAGCGAAGCGCAGTTCCGGCATGGGTGGCGCTGGCAGAGACCTGCATTGCCGGAACTGCGCTCGGCTCGCACACGGCGAGTCGCGGCGGCTTGTTCCGGCCTACGACGCTGCAGATAATGATGTGCGCGTTGTCTCTTCAACCTTCGAGCTGCCCTCGTGGAAATTGTCACCGATCTTCAGCATTTGCCCGATTCCGTTCGCGGTGGCGCTGTAACGATCGGAAACTTTGACGGTGTTCATCTGGGACACGCTCGAATCATCCAGCATTTGACCGAGATGGCTCGTGAAATGGACGGCGCGGCGGTGGTGTTTACTTTCGATCCCCATCCGGTTCGGTTGCTGCGTCCAGCCGAAGCACCACCACCGCTCACGTGGACCGACCGCAAAGCCGAGTTGTTGGGCGAGTTGGGCGTCGACGTTCTAATCGCCTATCCGACGAATGAAGCCTTGTTGCAGCTAGAGCCGGAAGCATTTTTCGAGCAGATTGTGCGCAATTGCCTTGGGGCACGAGCGATGGTGGAAGGCACGAATTTCTTCTTCGGACACAATCGTGCCGGTACCGTGCAGCGATTGCGTGAATTGACAACTTCCGCTGGCATCAAGCTGGAGGTGGTCGAGCCGGTCGATATTGGGGGTCAGCCGGTCAGCAGTTCGCGGGTGCGGCAGTTGCTGGCGGGAGGGAACGTGGACCTGGCTCGCAGCATGTTGACGCGGCCGTATCGCGTCCGCGGCATGGTGACGCACGGTGCGGGCCGCGGCGCGAAAATCGGTTTTCCGACGGCGAACCTGGAGGCCATCGATACGCTGCTGCCCGGTGACGGCGTCTATGCCGGCATGGGACATAACGACGGCCGCTGGCCGGCTGCCATCAATGTCGGGGCGAATCCCACCTTTGGTGAAACGACGCGAAAGGTGGAGGTCCATCTGATCGGATGCGATGAGACGCTGTACGGCAAGCCGCTTGAACTTGATTTTTTCAGTCGGATACGCGACATTCAGCCCTTTGCTGACGTGCACGATTTGCAACTGCAACTCGCGAGTGACGTCGAACAAGTGAAATGCGTCGTTGGAGCGGTGCAAAGTTAACGTGGCGGCGGCATGCACAATCATCGGTGGGGTAACTTGTTTAACCCGTTGCCGAAGGCGAGGTTACGAATCTGTGTCTGGTGATGCCTCGCCTTCGGCAACGGGTTAAACGACGGAAATATCCGCCGTTGGGATGCTAAACACGTACGAAGTTGGAATGACAAACGATAAGGCCCTCCTCTTGCCTCTTCCGGAAAGGGAGGGGATTTTTTAGCTGAGCACTAAATGAGCATTGATTGGAAACGCTTTCGAGAGATCATCGAACAAAACAGCAGGTTTCTTATTACGTCGCACATTCGTCCTGACTGCGACGCGCTGGGAAGCGAATTGGGAATGGCGGCCGTTCTGGACGAATTGGGCAAGGAAGTCACGATCGTCAATGGACACGCGACACCACCTAACCTGGCTTTCATCGATCCCGAGGGTCGTCTGAAGACGCTGGGGGAGGATATCCAGCCCGAGGATCTTGACGGTTTCGACGTGCTGATGGTGCTGGATACCAGCGCCTGGGCCCAGTTGGGTCCCATGGCGGACGTCGTCCGCAATACATCGGCGAAGATCGTCGTATTCGACCACCATCTCAGCGGCGACGACCTGGGCGCCGAGGAATTCAAAGACACAACGGCCGAGGCAGCTGGCCGCATGGTCGCCGAGGCCGCGGAACAATTGGGAGTCAGCCTGTCGCCGCGAATCGCCGAGCCGTTGTTTGCCGCGCAAGCAACCGACACGGGTTGGTACCGGTACGCTTCGGTGCGCGGCGATGCCTTACGGATTGCGGCCAAACTGGTTGATGCGGGCGCCGTGCCCCAGGAGATCTATTCTCATCTTTACGAGCAAGACACGCTTGGCCGCGTCCGATTGCGTGGGCGCATCCTGTCTCGTACCGAAACCGAGTTGGACGGACGTCTGGTCCATACGGCCTGCTTGCAAGAAGACTTCAAGGCGGCGGGGGCTCTGGCCAGCGACACCGAAGATGTGATCAACGAAACCTTGAGCGTTGCGGGGGTTGAGGTAGCGGTCATTCTTGTGGAACAAGCAACGGGCGGATTCAAATTAAGTTTTCGCAGTCGCTGCGATGTCGACTGCAGCGAGTTAGCAGCGAAGTTTGGCGGCGGCGGGCACAAAGCAGCTGCAGGAGCGTTTATTGACGAGTCCCTTGAGGTCGCTCGAAGCCGCGTGCTTGACGCGGTTAAGGCCGCCATGCAATGATGACATAGTCGATGATATAGCCGTTTTGACCCGGTCGACACATGATGTGTCCTGCACTCCTACCTTCCTGACTGGAATGGATTCACCCACCTTGGTTACTGCCGTGTTGTTTTTGTATCGCCTGCAGAATCGATCAGAAAACATAACTCGTTCGGCGCGGAAAACTTTTTAACCGCAATCCCGGCGAGCCGGGATGCGCGCCTGTGAACGCGCAGCCCGTTGGGCTTGCGGTTAAACGGGTCAGATTGCGCAACGATGATTGAGGGCCGAGATGCACTCACGCGAAGGCAGCAGCGACAAATCCGGACCGAGCCCCACGTCGGGCCGGCGTGGGGTCCTCGCGTTTTTGGTCGGGGCGATCGTCAGTGTTCTCGCCGTGATACCGGGCGTGGGCGTCGTGCTGGATCCGTTACTTCGCAAGAAGAAGTCCCGCGGAAAGTTCGTTCGCATCACTACGCTGGATGCCGTGCCGCCTGACGGCCTGCCCCACCGGTTCCAGGTGGTGACTGTCCGCACCGACAAGTGGAACAAGTATCCGCCGGAACCCGTGGATGCGGTCTATGTGATCCGGACCAGTGAGCAGGATGTGCCGATCGTCTTCAGCGTGATCTGCCCTCATCTGGGCTGCGTCTACGATTTCAAGAACGCCACCGGCGAGTTTCAATGTCCCTGCCATACCAGCGGCTTTGCTCTGGACGGTTCGGTCAAATACGGCCCCAGCCCCCGTGGGCTGGACCAACTGGCGGTTGAAATCCGTAACGGGGGCGAAATTTGGGTCGATTACAAGAAATTCAAGGGCGGTAAGTCGGAGCAGATCGAGGTGTAGTTTGTAGTTCCGCCTTTAGGCGGCTTTTTAGGATACCACTCAGGCCGGGACCGCCTAAAGGCGGAACTACAAACGAATCGCCATGAACAAACTGCTCGACTGGCTAGATCATCGCACCGGATATCGGCATCTGCTGACCGAGGCGCTGCTGGAAATCATACCCGGCGGCTCGCGCAAGCGTTACGTGTTGGGCAGCACGCTGGTCTTTGCTTTCGTGATCCAGGTCGCGAGCGGGATCTGTCTGTGGATGTCGTATAGCCCCAGCACACAAACGGCGTGGGAGAGCGTCTACTACATCAAACATCATATGGCGGGCGGATCCTTTCTGCGCAGCGTTCATCACTACGCCGCGACAGCCATGGTGGTGTTGCTGGTTGGGCACCTGATTCAGGTTATGGTTGCCAAGGCATACCAAAAGCCCCGCGAAATCAATTTCTGGATCGGTTTGATCCTGATGCAAATTGTTTTGGGCCTGTCGCTAACCGGCTACTTATTGCCGTGGGACCAAAAGGGTTATTGGGCAACCAAGGTAGCGACGGAGATTGGTGGCAGCGTTGGAGATGCGGTGCCTCACGTCGCGATTGGTGGCAAGGAATATGGCCACCAGACGCTGACGCGATTCTTCGCCTTACACGCTGGAGTCCTGCCGGGATTGCTGGTCTTCTTTTTGATCATCCACATCGCCGTCTTTCGTCGGCATAGCATCACGGCCCACGTCGACCTGAAAAACCCGCGCCCGGACGAATACTTCTGGCCTGAACAAGTATTAAAGGATGCCTTGGCCTGCCTCATCGTAATCGCGGTGGTGTTCGGTTTGGCGTACTACGTGCCGGCTGAATTGACCGCGCCGGCGGATCCCGCGGAGAATTTCTCGGCCGCTCGACCGGAATGGTACTTCCTGTTCCTGTTTCAGTTTCTCAAGTTCTTTGACGGCGAACGCGGCAAGCTATTAGGGGCGATCATTATTCCGGGCGCAATCATGACGGTGTTTGTACTGATGCCCTTTATCGCCCGCGTCCGCGGCGGACATTTCCTGAACATGACGTTCCTGTTTGCCATTCTGGCCGGCGCGGGACTCCTGACCGGCATGGCGCTGCACGAAGACAATTACGCAAACCTGGTTGACGAACAAAAGTTTGCCGAAGTAGTACAGGCCCAAGAGACGATCGCGATTGACATGCGTAAACATGGCCGGGAGAGCAAATATTGGGGCATGGAACCGGAAAAGCGTCTGGGACTGCTGTTGGAAGATGACCCGGAGATGAAGAATAAGATCTTGCGTGAGTATGCCAACTATCGCAAGTTTCTAAAGTCTCGGGATTTCCTGGAGGCAAAGGAGGCCGCTCATCGAGATGGAGAACGGGTAATTGAGTTGGCGTCAACGATTGACCCCGATACTGGTGAGACGGTGCCGTTGATCCCACCTACCGGTGCGTTAACCCTGCTGCGCAATGATCCGCAGACGCAAGGGCCCAAACTTTTCGCACGTTATTGCGTTGGCTGCCACGATCATGTTGATACGAACGGTCACGGAATCTCGATGATCAGGCCATTGGTATATCGTGACATCGAGGGCGAGCGCGTCCGCGAAGTGAACGGCGCACCCAACCTGTATGGCTTCGCCAGTCGAAACTGGCTGACCGCCTTGCTTGATCCGGAACAAATTGCCAAGGTGACGGTCGACGAGGAGACGGCACTGGTCACCGGTGCGCCGTTCTTCGGAAATACGAAGCACCGGGAAGGAGAAATGGCGGGCTTTGTTCAGGGAGATCTGGCCGAATTGGACGATGAGCAAAAACGAATACTGAAGAACATTGTTGTCGCTTTATCGTCCGAGGCGCAGCTGACATCGCAAGTCGAAGCGGACGCGAAGGCTGACGAAGACGGGACCATTGCCGCGGGTCGAGAAGCTTTTACGGAAACATTTGATACGTACGCTTGTGGCGACTGCCACAAACTCCACGACGAAGGTGATCTAGGAACGGCGCCCGATTTGACCGGATATGGATCGAGGCAGTGGCTGATCGATTTTATCAGCGATCCGAATCACGAGCGGTTTTACGGGTATGTTGAAGCTGCGAACGATCGCATGCCCGCGTTTGATCCGCCGGACGACCCCGGCAAACAGCAGCTGACTCCGGAGAAGCTAGGCCTGATTGCCGACTGGCTACGCGGCGACTGGAGGAAGTAAATAAAGAATGATTATGTCGCGAGCCCGAGGCTCCCGACAAAATAGTCAGCGTCAGTCCAGCAACTCGTCAATTCGTAACATCGCCTCGCCCAGGGCGGATTGAATGACGATGTCGGCGATGTCGTCCAGCGGGGTGGGGTCGCGGTTGATGATGACCAGTCGAGCGCCGGCTTGTTTGGCGAGCTGCGGAATGCCGGCCGCGGGGTGGACCACCAGAGACGAGCCCAGTGCGAACATCAGGCTGCATCGTTGAGACCACTCGGCAGATTCTTGCAGAACTTCTTCGGGTAGTGCCTGGCCGAATGAAATCGTGGCGTGCTTCATCAGGCCGCCGCACTGCGGACAGGTAGGGACCTGCTGGGTTTTCTCGTACTGTTCCACCATCGCGTCGACAGGTTCGCGGGCGAGGCAGTCCAAGCAGCCGATTTCCCGCGCCGTGCCGTGCATTTCCAAAACATTATGGCTGCCCGCCAGTTGGTGCAGGCCGTCAATATTCTGCGTGATCACGCCTCTCAATCGTCCACTCGTTTCCCAGCGGGCCAGAGTCTGGTGGGCAATATTGGGTTCCGCAGCGGCGAAATCGCGGTGCGCGATTGCTTTTTGTCGCCAGTATTCTTGCCGGGCTTCGGCGCTGCGGAGGAATTCGTCGAAGTAGACCGGTTGCGACTTCGACCAGATGCCACCGGGCGAGCGAAAATCGGGGATACCGCTTTCGGTACTGATACCCGCGCCGGTGAAGGCGACTGCCGCGGTGGATTCGGCGAGCCACTGGGCGATCTTTTGGAAATTGCTATCCATAGATTTCTAACCACGGATCAGACAGATTCAATCGCGGGTGGATTCATCGTTTAACCCGTTGCCGAAGGCGAGGAGTTGCTCGTGGGACGCCTCGCCTGCGGCAACGGGTTAAACAATATGCGTTGGTGAGTTTTCCTATGCCGACATACCGCTACGCCATCGATGTACATTCAGCGACAACGTGGCGGAGGATTTTGGCGGCCCGCCCAGCGCCGTCACTGGGCAAGTTCAAGTGCGTCACGGCGCGCACTCGGGTGGGGCCGATTTCCAGCATCGACAAGTCGAAACGCCGCATGTGTTGGACAAATTGCGTGGCGGTTCCCAACCGCGGATCGACGTCAAAGACAACAATATTGGTATCCACTTGCTGGGGCACCAGGCCCGCAATTTCGCCGATTGCCGCGGCGAGATCTGCCGCATGCTGGTGATCCTCTGCCAGCCGCTCGATGTGGTGATCGAGCGCATACAGTGCGCCGGCCGCGATGATGCCAGCTTGCCGCATTCCACCGCCCAGGCATTTTCGGCGGCGGTGTGCCCGCTGGATAAATTCGCGGGATCCTACCAGCGCTGAACCGACCGGCGCACCCAGCCCTTTAGAAAAGCAGACGCTGACCGTATGAAAATGCGCAGCCCAGTCCGCCAAATCGATGCCCGTCGCCACGGCAGCGTTGAATAGACGAGCGCCGTCGAGATGCGTCACTAGATTGTTTTCATGCGCCCAGTGACAAATTGATTCAACGTATTCGTAGGGTTGGATTCGCCCGCCGCCGCGATTGTGCGTGTTCTCCAGGCAAACGAGTCGCGTCCGCACGCAGTGCACATTATCCGGCCGGATCGAGTCCAGGAACTGTTCGGGGCGCAGGACTCCGTCTTCACCCGGCAGTGTTCGAGCGACCAGGCCGCCCAGCTGCGCGAACGCTCCCTGCTCGTAGTAGTAAATGTGGCATCCTTCCTCGCAGAGAAACTCGTCACCAGGGCTGCAATGCACCTGAACAGCAATCTGGTTGGACATCGTCCCCGACGGCACAAAAAGCGCCGCCTCTTTTCCTAACAATTCAGCGACTCGCTCTTGCAGCCGATTGACGGTCGGATCTTCGCCAAACACGTCGTCGCCCACTTCGGCCGCCATCATGGCCTGCCGCATCTCAGGCGTTGGCTGCGTTAACGTGTCACTGCGATAGTCCAGCGAACTCTTGCTGCACAGTGCGAATCCTTTCTGTGATTGATCTGCCGTGTGATAAAGTTGGTTTGTGATCAAGTCGCGCGTGATGCCGCTGTTCGACTCCGTGGACAACCACATGGCCACCCTACTTACAATGGTTGCAGGGAACAGCCAGAATACAAGTGTGCTCGGCGCATTTTGTGATGACCGCGCTCGGCTGACAAACGTCACCTTTGCGAGTGGCTTCCGCCAACGGATGGTCCATGTCGCGGCGTCTTTCTGTCGAGTGAGCGAATCTGAAAATCCGAACGATCGATTATCGGCGGCAGGACGTATTCCGAGTTGTGGACGAGCTGCTGGTCTTGTTGAGTCCGCGCGGTGACGTCGTCAGCGAGGCGGGTCGACAGCGTACGATCGATGTCTTTGGCAAATCCCTGACTCCCAGACAGGTGGTTCAACAAATCTGCAGCGATGTACGCTTGTCCGGGATCTCCGCCGTCATCGACTACGGCGTCCGAATCGACAAGGCGAATATTACGCCAGGAACACTGCGCGTTCCACAAGAAGATCTGGCCGCGGCCCATCAGGAAGTCGACCAAGGATTCCTCGCCACCATCAGGCGGATTCGAGACAATATACAGGCCTTTCAGACGGCGATCCTTCACCAGGATATCAAGCTACCGACACCGCACGGCGGTTTCTTGCGACAGCGATACATTCCCTTGCGACGCGTTGGGATCTGCGTACCGGGCGGTATGGCCGCGTACCCGTCAACCTTGCTGATGACGGCCGTTCCAGCGCAAGCGGCCGGAGTACGTGAATTAGCGGTTGTTGCACCGCCGACTCCGTTTGGCGCATACAATCGCAACCTGTTAGCAACCTGCCATGAGCTGGGGATCGACGAAGTCTATCGCGTCGGTGGCGCTCAGGCGGTTGCCGCCCTGGCATACGGCGTCGAGGGCATGGAACGAGTCGACAAGATCGTTGGACCAGGCAACCAGTTTGTGGCCTTGGCCAAGCAGCACGTCTACGGCGATGTGGATATTGATTCCATCGCGGGCCCCAGCGAAGTGGTTGTCGTTGCCGACGACACGTGCCGGGCGGATTTTGTGGCTGCCGATCTTATCGCTCAAGCGGAACATGCACCGGGGTCGAGCATCCTGGTGACGGCCAGCGAGCAGTTGTGGAAGGACACATTGAAAGAACTTCAACGCCAGCTAGGGCGATTGGAGCGCAGCGAGCTGGCCCGCGAGAGCCTGGAGGCGTTTGGGGCGCTAATTTTGGTTGCGGACGACGCCATGGCAACTGCCCTCACAAATCACATTGCGCCAGAGCATTTGCAAATTGCGCTCTCCGACGCGGAACAGCGAGTTACAGACTTCAACAACGCCGGCGCCATATTCGTCGGGAATTATTCACCTGTCGCGGTTGGCGATTATTTTGCGGGGCCCTCGCATGTCTTGCCTACCGGCGGTACCGCTCGATTTGCCAGCGGGCTTTCTGCGAATGATTTTTTACGCGGCGGCAGCGTAATTCATTACACTACCGGCGATTTGGCGGCCGCGGCCGAGGACATTGGCACCTTGGCGGACCAGGAAGGCCTGACCGCCCACCGCGCCAGCGTCGACATTCGGCTGGAAGAGTGAGTGGTGGGTAGTGACCACCAGTAATCAATAACGAATAACCAACGCAAATGTCCTACTTTCGTGACAATATCGATGCCATGACGGGCTATGTGCCCGGCGAGCAACCCCAGGCGGGGAAGTTCATCAAGCTGAATACGAACGAGAATCCGTATCCTGCCTCGGCGGCCGCTACCCAGGCGATTGCGACCGTTCTGCAAACGGGCTTGAGCCGCTATCCGGATCCGATGGCGGAGGCTTTTCGCCGGCGGGCCGCCGAGCTTCATCGGGTCGCGCCCGAATGGATTCTTTGCGGCAATGGTAGCGATGATCTATTGACGGTCGTGACACGCGCCATGGTAGGGGAGGGCGGGCTGATCCGCGCACCGTATCCTAGTTACGTCCTCTATCGCCACCTGGCAGACATCCAAGGGGCGCAGTTCGAAGAAATACCGTATCGACCGGACTGGTCCTTGGACGACTCCTTTGCGGATGCAAACGACAATTTACGATTGGTCCTGTTACCCAATCCGAATAGTCCTTCGGGGACGTTCTCGTCGCCGGAGCGGATCGGCGCGATTGCCAGCCGCCTGTCCTGTCCGTTGTTGGTCGATGAGGCGTATGTCGATTTCGCAGACGAGGATTGTGTGCCGCTTGTCACCCAGCACGAGAATGTGGTCGTTACGCGCAGCTTGAGCAAGTCCTACGCATTAGCAGGACTGCGATTCGGTTACGTTATCGCTCAGCCACATCTGATCAGCGGATTGACCAAAGTCAAGGATTCCTACAACTGCGACAGCTTGTCGATTGCTGCCGCGACGGCAGCGATCGACGACCAGTCATGGCGCGCTGACAATCGTCGGAGCATTCTGGCGACCCGAGATCGCCTGACCGCGTCGCTTCGCGACTTGGGATTTGAGGTCCCCGATTCGCACGCCAACTTTGTTTGGGCCACGCACGGCGCCGCATCGGCGAAATCGCTCTACGAAGAGTTGAAGGACCGGCGGATTCTGGTTCGCTACATGAATTTCGACCGCTGGGGCGAGGGACTGCGGATCACCGTCGGTTCGGACGATCAGGTCGATGCCTGCCTGTCGATGCTGAAGACGTTGCTGAAATAGCGGATTTCTACAGATTCTGAGACGATGCGTTAGCCGATGTGGTAATCGCTTTCGGTATCTGCGCCCGTCTGCTGGCAAATTGGGCCGTCCTGTCGTCTTCCTATTTATCTTCGACCTTATCCACGACCTTTTCCTTTTCCTCGGCGGGACCTTCCTCGGATACTGCATCCTCCGTTTCGTCCTGCGCTGGTTGTCGACCGTCTTGTTGCAGGTCATTCTTTGTTTCGGCCTTTGCAGCGCCGTTCACAGCGCCGTTCACAGCGCCGTTCACGGCGCCGTTCACGAGCGCCGTTCGAATTGGGCGTCGCATCTTCCCGCTGCTCTTGACTCGCCGGTGACCCTAATCTTCTTGCTCGCAGTTGGCACGCGGTCGCTGCTTCACCGCCGACGGCCAGATAGGCTTCGATCGCACGCTCTTTTTCTCCCTTGGCTTCATAGCTTCGCGCTAAACGCATCTTCGCGCTTTCAGCCAACCGGCTGTCGGGCCAATTTCTGATCGTTTCCTCAAAGTAGTACTTGGCCAGGTCGAAGTTCTGTTCGTCCATGCTGATGTTCCCCAGCCAATAGGTCGCGTAGCTTCGTATCTCGTCCATGCGGATCTGCAGCCTTGCGAAGATCTCCCTTTGTTTTTCTGGCAGGTCGGCTTCGTTGACTTCGCTGAGTATTGTGCGCGACTCCAGATAAAGCGATTTCGCACCGCGGTCGGCAAGGCCCAGGTCGGATCCTTGCCCGTCTTCAACCGTGTTTTCCAAGTCACCGGTCGACGCATAGCGGCCCTGCAAATGTCGAATCCGACCGCTCCACAACGGATTAACGGCACCGGAACGCAATTTAGAAAAAGCGGCAATCCGTTGCTGAATTGCGCTATGATGCCGTGAGTCCTTCTCAAACAGCGCCGCCTCGGCCTGGTAGGGCCACCTCCAAATGAGCGTTCGTTTCACGTGTTTGATCGATTCCAAACGCGCAGCAAGATCGGATGGACGACAGGTCAAGACTCCCAGGCTGGCACCAAGCCGCTGTTGGATCTTCTTCATGCGTCGAGTTAAACACTGTCGTTCGGCGACGACCATCGCGTCGATGCGGCCCTTGATGCCTTCCGCGGTAATCGGGTAGGGGTTATTCGCCGTACCAAACTGTCCCATCAGCTCAGGATCCCCCAATAGCTCAGCCAGTGTCGCGACGCCGTCCCCTGTCCGATTCAGGAAGGGAACGCCGTAGAATTGATCGAAAAGATAAAGTTTTCCGTCATGTACAAAGGCCGTAGACCACAACATCGGCTGCTGCTGAACGGGATGGGGCACGGCTAACAAGACGACATCCAGATTTGCCTGGCGTGCTAACAGCGCGAACACCCACGCGCGATCATACGGCCGGCCCGTTCCCGTCAATACGCTGAGCCAGGGCATCTGGGCCAGCGGTTCCCCGCCAGGGCTGTCAGCCGGTACCAGGTCGATGTTGTCGACGGTCCAGGCGAAAAGACGCTGCGCTTTATCCATATCATCGAAGACACCGTCGCAAACCTGCGTAGCAATATCTCGCATGAATTTCGTTTCGCGCAGATAGTAAGCGTCCAACAACGTGTATTTCGGTGATTCCAGGTCGTCCAACAGCCGTTGTTGATCGGGAAGCGTGGCAACCAGCCCATCGATCTGCATGGCGACCTTGGTTTTGTCCTGGCGATTCCACTCGTTGAGGCGACGGACCAACTGGTCCAGGATCTGGTCGGGATCGAATTCCGCCAAATGGTTCAGATTATCCAACGCCGACTCAATGATATTCTGGTCGAGCCCGCCCGCATTCGTCTGAACACCCTGCGGGATAACCGTTTTACGACCACATCCCGTTACGGCGACTAGAAATCCAACCAGCAGAAGCGCGCGACAACGAATGCGACTTTGTGGAGCGGAAAGGTGAACGGCAGTCAAGCTAAACCTCACGTGCTGACGGACGGCGCGGAAACTTCTGAAGCGATGTCGCGTTCCAAATCGTCGATGGTCTGTCGCAACCGGCATAAACGATCAACCATCGGTTCGAAAGCGTGCAGCGGTATCATGTTGGGCCCGTCGCTTGGCGACCGATCTGGATCGGGATGGGTTTCAAAAAACAGACCGTCCACTCCGACCGCGACCGCCGTGCGCGCCAAAGGCTCGACCATCGCCCGGTTACCGCCCGTCGTTCCGCCCAATCCACCGGGTTCCTGAACGCTGTGCGTCGCGTCGAAGACAATTGGTGCACCTAGTTGACGCATTTGAACCAGCCCCTTGATGTCCGTGATTAGTCGGCCGTAGCCAAAAAACGTACCGCGCTCGCAAAGCATTACGTTATCGCATCCCCCGGCTGACAGTTTCTCGATGATGTATTGCATGTCTCCGGGCGCCATGAATTGCCCCTTCTTTACATTGATCGCCTTGCCCGTTTTTGCCGCCGCCATCAACAAGTCGGTCTGTCGGCAGAGAAACGCCGGAATCTGCAGCAAATCGCAGACACCCGCCGCCTGCGCTGCATGTCCAGCCTCGTGAATATCGGTCGTTACACACAACGACAATTCGTGAGAGACGGCATGAAGAATCTTTAACCCCTCGTCGATCCCCGGTCCACGATAGGAATCCATGCTGGTCCGATTTGCCTTGTCGAAGGACGCCTTAAAAACTAGTTGGATTGGATGACGACTGGCAACGTCCGCCAGGTGTTCGGCAATGCGCAGCGTCAGATCTCTCGTTTCGATTACGCAAGGTCCGGCGATGACCAGCAGGGGTTGTCCCTTGCCGCACTGGTGAGGCCCGATTCGAACGGGATTGTCTGGCATAGTGGTAGGGTCCTTCGATTCCGTCTTGAGAGCCCGAGCGTTGTTAAGACTGCCCGCTTGTTGTTAGGCCGGGCTGTGCATTATGCGAAATGCAGGGACGGGTTAAACCTGGATCGGTGGCCGAGGATCGGATGGTGAACGGATCAGAACGGATCAATATTAATCCATAAGACATCGAGTTCGGGCGAACGTCTGACAAGGCAGTCATTGTAGATCCACGCACCGTAAATCCGCGCACCGTAAAACCGCGTGCCGTAAATCCGCGTACCGTGGATCCGTCCTCAAATGACTTACGTACTAATTCACGAAAGGGTTTAGGGAGATCGATTTCGCCATCTCTCAATATGAGACAGTTTCGAGGCAAACCACCTGTTCGCGGCCTGTACGGTGCGAGAATGTCGCATCACGCTACACCACATTTGAGCAACTGAAGCGATTCGTGGTGGCTCATTATGAGCCGCTAAGTCATTACAGAATAGCAACTTCAGTTTTTTCATCGAGCTAAGTTGTTAGTTGGATACAGTTTCGCGACAGACTTCCCATGCGTGACAACCTCGCCGGACCCTAATGGCATGCCCTATGCATTGTTAAAGCGACTGTTCGAAACCAATTTGACTGGCCCGTAGGCCTCTGGTGTTTATCGGCGGGATGGTTGCCTTGCCCCTGGCCATCCAGCAAGCCAAACGTTTTGGCACATCAGAGGCCTTTTTTATGCGCCAAGACATCACGCTCGAGGCGCCGCTGAAGACGGCGACGTTGTTGACCACCGAGCCGATGAGCATCAGCGCAAAGGCCAGCCAGGCGACCTTGGGCGTGGCGATGCGGCATCGCAGCAGCGTCGAGGCGCAGAAGTACAGGATCGCGATCTCGAAGAAGATGATCCAGAAGATCAGCATGTCGATGCCGTGCGCGGTGAGCACCTGGTAGAAGGTGTCGGCCTCGAGCCAGTGCACGGCCGGCCAGCGCGTGAGCACGACGCCGATGGCGAGCAGGCCGCCGACGAGCAGCCAGACCACGGCCACGAAGGCGTTGGCCTTCATCAGCTTCTCGGCCTGCGACTCGAACTGCAGGCCGGAGCGCGGGCAGGTGCGATAGGTCGTGTTGACGCTCATGGTGCCCCCCTCACTTGATGTAGATGCGGCCGACCATCTTGTGGTGGCCGATGCCGCAGAACTCGTTGCAGACCACCGAGTAGGTGCCCGACTGGTTCGGCGTCACGGTGATCACATGCTCGAAGCCCGGCACCATCTGGATGTTGATGTTGGCCGGCTGCAGCGAGAAGCCGTGGTTGTAGTCCATGCGCGGTGAGATGCAGCTTGTAGGTCTTGCCCTTCTCGAGCTCGAGGATCGGGCAGAAGGACCACAGGCGCGCCAGCATGTAGACATCGCTGCCGGGCGGCGGCGCCACCACCGGCGTGTTCTCGTCGGTCTCGGTGCGCACCGTGTACTTGTCGACCATGGCCTGCGCCTTGGTCATGAAGAGCTCGGGCGTGGTGCGGTAGGTCTCGGTGGACAGGTTCTGGTTGCCCCAGACGTGCCAGCCGACCATCATCGCGAACATGATCAGGCACCAGGTCAGCGCGATCGCGATCCAGGTGCCTTCGACACGGTCGATGGGGTGCTTGTACCAAAGGCGTTCTGCCGGGGGGAGGATGGCGCTCATGGGTGGCTCTCCCCGTTCACTTGGCGATGGGCAAGGTCAGGATCTCGACCACGCCCCACACGGTGTAGACGAGCATCGGCACCATCACGCCCAGGAAGAGCAGCAGGAAGGGGTTGTCGAGCAACTGCTGCATCCACGGAATCGGTTCGCTTTCGTCGTCGCTGTGCGGTGCGGTGCTCATGGGCGTCTCCTTCTTGGGGGTTCGGCGCTTGCCGCGTGCCGGCCGGGCAGGCCGCCGTCGCGCAAGGGGGTGCGGTTCATTCTGTGGCGCGCATGCAGCACGCAGAAATGAACCAGGTCAAGGAATTGAGCGCTGCGCCCATGCCCGCGGCGTCAAGGGCCCGCCGCGCAGGCAAGATCGGCGGCCTGGAAAAAAATCGCGCCCTGCGCGCCGTGCACGACCATGAACTCATCCGTGACCACGACCGATGTGCCCCTGCGCCGCCAGCGTGCGCTGGCGTCGATCGCCTTGCTGCTGATGGTGGCCGTGGTGGTCGCCAGTGCCTGGCTGCGGCTGGCTCAGCCGCGCGCGGCCTGCGTCGATTGGCCGGGCTGTCGCGCGGCGATGCAGCCGCCACTGGGCATCGCAGCCGACGCCACGCTGGGCAGCCCGACGCTGATGGCGCTGGTGCGTGGTGTGCACAGGCTGGCCGCCTCGATGCTGCTGCTGGTCGCGATCGTGCTGGCCGTGACGAGCCGGGCGAAGCCAACATCGGGCATGTGAAAATAATCGGGATGATGAAAGTATGTATTTAAAGGGGGTTGTGTGAGTAAAATTATTACAGTGGATGCAATAGTGGTGATACCTCGTAAAATAGGATAAATGTAAAAATAGTACAGAACTATTCTTACTTTGACTGGCAAGACAATGAAATAGGGGATGTCGGTACGGGACAAGGTTTGCGAAGAAAACGATATTCACCCGAGATTATGTCATTTTTACATGAACTTGGACATGCTACGGGTGCCAGACACTTGTTATGCCGTAGGGTTGCCGTGTCGGGAGTAGTTATCCCGAGCAGAGAATACGCCGATGAAGAAATTATTGCACAAACTATAGCAGAAAATATGGGACACCTAGTGGGCCTATCTTTTCTGGAATTTACACAACGGTATATTGAACAATACACTAGAGAAGATACAGACTACCCTTATATAGAGCAAAGCGTTAAACAAGGGTTGACACTACTGCAAAGTATAGTAAAATAATTTTATGAGTGACTGGGGTGAATGCAGTTTTTGCGGATGCAGATTACATGTGGATGATGGTTATTATATAGAAGAACCTAATGGCGAAGTGCATATTTGTGAGAATTGTATTATAGATAAAGAGAATGCAGAAAAGGGAGACAAAAATGAGGGATGAAACTTACCCCGAACTTGGTAATAATGGGGAACTTATAAGAACTTACCCTGAAGCGGATGAGGACTTCCGAGGGGAAACCTTTATTCAAACAGCAAATAAAAATTTTGCTATGGGAAACTATCACATTTATGTGTTCTGCAACCATAGGTGTACTACTGCAGATAAGTCCATACTTAATAGTATTATTAGACATCTAAAACACATAGTAAAAATCGCATTTTATTCACATTCGCTTTTTAATAGGCGACGGAAGGCGTGTAAAATATGTTTACAATGCCAGCATCCCCCGATGATATAGTGGGATGGTTTTGTGAAGCAACCGATAATGCAGATTATAATGCAGAAATAGAGTTTAATGATATTGACGATGCTATTAATGCTAGAACATGACGAAAAAGGTTACCATGTAAAGGCTACCGCGATAACCCTTACGGGATTAGAGGAAGAAAAGAGGGTGATCGAGAAGCTGGTGGACTGGCTCAGACAAATAAACATTGAGTCGGCTTTGGGTCGGGTTGAGCCACTCAAGCTCAGCTAGAGCAAGACCAAGCGGCGGCGGGCTGGGAGGCAGAAGTCGAACCAATACAGACACTTAGTTCATTTCATAATTTAAATAGTAACAGTAGCTGATAGGGTTTACTTTCAGACCGCCGAAAGATGGATTGCAAGCATTATCAGGGGTTATACCGCTCGATTGTTCGAGCTAATATTGCTGCTGGCCAACCTGATAAATGGCCGCAACCGTCAAACATGGGTTCAGGTCCATATAAAGTACCCTCGATAGTTACTCTTTTACCATGCCACTTCTCTAGAGTTGGTACATTAAAACCAAGGCTACCGGTCCCAACTTCTAGCCAAATACTTGAATTCGTGAAGCCACCCCTATTACCCACAGCTAAGCGACGTCAGCTTTTGGGTAATGTTCAATACAGCAGTCCTCGAACTCAAAGCTCAGAATGCCATAAATGGTTATATCCAGACCGTGAAGCTCATCTAACCTATCAATTGCTTGATTTATAGAGAGTGGGCTCATTTATTCGCTCTGTCGTTGGCTAGCCACGCACAAAGAAAACCATTCTTCATGCGCGTTTAAGCTACTTGCAAACTCGGCATTTACCAGTAGGTCTCTCGCGTCGGTGAGATACAGTTTTTCGGCCCGCTTTAATTGGACCTCACCTTGCAAAGCAAGTTTTATAGCAATACGTACTAGTCCAAAAGTAAATTACAG
>CAWJNN010000109.1:0-38826 GCA_963844115.1 uncultured Planctomycetales bacterium
GATAGTGCACCAGCAAATCTTGCCGAAAAACACAATGATCGGCATGCCAAGAATCGCATAGAAGGTGTCAATCGAGACTCGCGGTGAAGTCTTCGAATCGATTCACCACCTCTTCATGGGCCACCGAAAATCCTACGTAAGCGACCAGGTATATGGAGAATTCAAGAACAGGCTGTTGGAATGTGTTCGCATGCTGAACGGATTAGAAAAAACGTACGAAAAACAATTGCCACCCGATACCCGTCGTTGGAATGACTAACCCTAATTTCTGATCCTACTCTCTACTCTCTAACCGCTCCCAAATGCCCACCTGGCTCACAACGCTGTTCGCTTCCCCCTGGATCTTGGTATGGCTGCCTGCGGCCGCCTTACCCATTCTGATTCACCTCTGGAATCGGTGCAAATACCGAGAAGTAAGCTGGGCCGCCATGGAGTATCTCCTGGCGGCGCTTGCCAAGAGCACTCGGCGGATGCGGATCGAACAGCTGTTGCTGCTGGCCGTGCGGACATTGCTTATTCTGTTGGCCGTGTTGGCGTTGGCCGAACCGTTTCTCCGCTCGGTCGCTTCGCCGTTGGTGCGGCACGCCCGCACGCATCGCGTATTGGTCTTTGACGGCTCGTACTCGATGGCGTCTCGCTTCGGTGAACAGCGGGCGTTCGATATGGCCAAGGAAGCCGCGCTGCAGATCATGGAAAACGGTAACGAAGGAGATGCCTATTCGCTGATCCTGATGGCCGATACGCCCCGCATTGTTGTCGGCACTGCAGCCTACGACAGCGACGAATTCACCCGCGAAATCCAGAACCTGCAGATGCCTCATGGAGGTGCCGATTTACCTGCCGCTTTACCAGCGGCTGATCGGGTCGTGCAACAAGTTCACGAGGATCAGCCGCAATTGTCGCGTCATCATGTGTTCTTTTTGACCGACCTGGGACGCGTGACGTGGAGCGACGAAAATCGCAGTGAGCTAGCGCAAGCGGAATTTAACGAGATCCTGGAGCGGCTTACTGACGAAAACCGTGGAGCGGTAGAAGTCGTGCCCGTCGGCCAGTCGGTGGATGACAATGTCGCAATTACCAGCCTGCAAACCAATGATACGTTTGCTACTGTCGGTCAATCGGTGCAGCTGGACGTAACCTTGCGTAGTTTTCTCGCCGAGAAATCACCGCGTCAGATGCAGCTTTGGGTCGATGGTCGCCAGGTTGATCAGCAGACCGTGGACGTCATGCCGGGTACAGCGACACCCAACGTAGCTTTTGATTACCGGTTTCAATCGCCGGGCGATCATGCCCTGGAAGTACGACTTGACGGCGACCCTCTGGAGGTCGACAACCGCCGATACCTGGTTCTGCCCGTCAAAGAACATCTGGATGCGCTGTTGGTCAGCGGAAAACGCGGCTCGACAGTGCCGATCGAAGCGGCGCTGGATGGCGGCGATTTTCGCCGCGGCGTCCCCGGCATGGTCCGCCCACATGTTGTCGCGGAGAGCGCGCTGCTTGAACTGGACCTCAAGGCGTACGACTGCGTGTTTCTGTGCAACGTTGGTCAATTTACGGCCAACGAGGCCATTGTCCTGCACGATTATTTGCAGCAGGGTGGAGGACTGATAACGATTCTCGGTGACCAGGTTCAGGTCGACCGGTACAACCGTGAACTGACAGGAGTCGACGGTCGTCCGCGCGTGTTGCCAGCGCGAATTGGCGAAGCGATCTCGGACGGCCAGTACCATTACTTCGATCCGCTCAATTACGAGCATCCCCTGATAGCCCCTTGGCAGGGGAAACCGAAGACGGGGCTGGTGAAAGTTCCGGTGTTGAAGTCTTATCGGTTGGAGTTGCCAGAAGATTCGCAGGCTCGCGTGGCGCTCGGCTTGGACACCTCGGATCCCCTGATCGTCGAAGCAACGATCGGTTCCGGTCGGTCGATCTTGATTGCGACCGATCTGTCGACTGCCAGTTTCGTTAGTGAAGGCGAACGAAGACCCTGGTCACTGATTGCCTCGTGGCTAAATTCCCAGCCGTTCATCGAAAACCTCTGGAAGGCGGCCGTCGGTGGCACGATCGCGGGAAGGAACCGCCATGTCGGTGAACCCTTAACGTCGCCCTACGAATCGTCCCCTGGCGATGTGCGGGTGGAGGTGTCAACGCCGCAGGGGTCTGGAGGGAGCGAATCCGGTTTGGTCCAAGCCGATGCTGGCGGCTGGTCCTTCGCCGACACCGAGATCAGCGGCATTTATACCGTAAAGAATGATGGCGATGTCGACTCGACCCGCAAGTTTGCCGTCAACATTGATACGGAGGAGAGCGATCTTGAGCGGATGTCGCCCGAAAATCTTCCCAGCAATATGCGGCTGCGCGGCGATGAAAGCATTTTCCCGTCCATGGCAACATCCAGCTTTTCCCCGTCCGGATTCGCGCTGCATGACCTGTTACTTTACGCGATTTTCGGTTTGTTATTTTTTGAAACGTTTCTCGCCTGGTGGATTGGTCATCGGTCAGCATGAAAGACCAGATTACCCTATTACTCTTGTGGCTGTTGGGCGTCGAGGTTCCCTCCACCGGTGAAGGTGTGCAATGGCAATTGGTGGGCGCTTGGCGATGGAGTCGGCCCGTCGCACTGTTGATAATTCTTGTTGCCGTCTTGGCGGCTGCTTACGTATTGTGGTTCTATCTGCGCGAGCGAAGTGCGGCGGGGCGCGGCCTAAGATTGCTGCTGACGGGGCTACGGCTCTCCTTGATCATGCTGGTCCTGCTGGTGATGATCTTCGAACTGCGCTTGAACTTCAGCCGGACCAGTTTGCCCTATTTGGCGATCGCGGTGGATGAATCGGCAAGCATGGCTATCGTTGACGAGTGGGATGACAAAGAACTGGGCAGCCAGTTGTCGCAGCAGACGGCCGCCGTCGGCTTGTCGACCACCAGCAGAATAAATCTGGTGAAGTCCTTTCTGTTGGCTAACGATGGTCAAGAACTTCGAGAACTCGCCCGTCGCTACACCCTGCGGACTTATACGATTGCTGGATCCGAGCGGAAACAGTCATCCGACTTGGACAGTTATCTGAAGCAAGTCGAACAACTGGAAGCGGTCGGACCGACCAGTCAGCTGGGGGCCAGTATTCGCGGCATCCTGAACGATCTTCGTGGTACCCAACCGACAGCCCTGATCGTGTTGACCGACGGAATAACGACTCAAGGTCCGACGCTCAGCGAAGCCGCGGAATATGCCCGCCGCAAAGCCGTACCGCTGTACGTGGCTGGGATCGGTAGCGAAAGGAAAATCCGTGGCGTCGACATGGCTGACCTGGTGGTGGACGACATCGTTTTTGTGGATGACTATGTCGACTTTGATTTCAATCTGACGGCCTACGGTCTGGAGGGCCAGACCATTCAGCTTGTCTTGAAAGATAAGCAGACTGGCGAGATCCTCGCGCGGCGCGAAATAACCGCCGGCGTGGACGGAGCCGTGCGCCGCGAACGGATTTCGCATCGCCCCGCCAACGTTGGCTCCAAAGAGTATGTGATCGAAGTCGACAACCTGCGAGAAGAACTGAAGGACAATCGCCCGCAGCTTAGTCGGCAGATTGAGGTGCGTGACGATCCCATCCGGGTACTGCTGGTGCAGTCGGCGCCAACGTACGAATACAGGTATCTGAAGAACCTTCTGGAACGTGACACGACCATTCAGTTGAACGTTGTCCTGCAGGATGCCGACCTGGAGTATGCTCAACAGGATCGCTTTGCCTTACGCGTTTTTCCCGTCAGTCGGGACGACCTGTTCGAATACGACGTTCTCATCCTGGGCGACGTGAACCTGTCGTACTTTACCCGCAGTGCGATGGAGAACGTTACTTCGTTCGTGACGGAAAAGGGCGGCGGGGTTATTCTTATCTGCGGGAGTCAGTTCAACCCCGGCGATTTCGGGCGCTCGCCGCTCGCCGCACTGAGTCCGGTCGACTTGGATGAGACACGGGTTCCCGATCCCGATATAGACCAGACCGAGGGTTTTTCGATTCATCCGACCTTGTTGGGACTGACCAGCCCACACATGCAGCTAGGCGACAGCAGTGCCGAAACCGTCTCGATCTGGGGAAATCTGCCCGAGGTCTATTGGATGATGGAAGCCGGCAAGGTTCGCACGGGTGCGAGGGTCCTGGCCGAACATCCCACAAAGACCGGAAGCGACGGACAAAAGCTGCCCTTCATCGCGCTTTACTATGTGCCTCCCGGTCGTGTGTTGTGGCATGCAACGGACGAAACGTATCGGTGGCGCTACCGACTTGGCGACGCCCTGTTCGCCCGCTACTGGGTGCAGGCGATTCGATACCTCAGTCGTTCGAAGCTGCTGGGCAATCGTGGCGCGGAGATCTCGTCCGATCGAAGCGAATACCAGAGCGGCATGCCAGTGCAACTTCGGGTACGATTTTTTGACGAACGATTGGCATCGACGATTGATGACGGAGTCACGTTGGTCGTAGAAGGTAATGAACCGAAGAAGCGCCAAGTCAAGCTGCGCCGCAGTGAGGAAAGCCCCGCTATCTTTTCGGCGACCCTTCCAAGTTTACCATTGGGAACGTATCGCGGCTGGTTGGCGGTTCCCGCGCTGGAAGCCGCGCCGTCCCCGGTAACGTTTCAGATCGTGGCCCCGCCCGGTGAAACGGCCAAGCGCGAGATGAATGCACGCGATCTGAAGAAGGCCGCGAGCGTTTCGCGAGGCAAGTATTTTGGTGCGTCGGATCTCGAAAAGATTGCGGACAACTTACCGCCAGGCCGACCGGTAAAGGTTGCCAGTATGCCGCCGATTCCACTATGGAATAATTGGCGCGTGTTGTTGCTCTATCTCGCGCTGCTCACTTGCGAATGGTTGTTGAGAAAACGAGCTGGAATGTTGTAAGTACGCTAAATGCATCAGAAACCGACGGTTAATCGCGGTGTGGCGTGTACCATGGGTCCAGCTCGGAATGCAATGGAACGACGACGACCGCTGAAGCGACTAAACATATAGGGAGATGTGGATTTGGCGCCGGCTGAAACGCCGTATGGGATTCGTCCCGCGCAACGAGATACGGTAGAATCGTAAGGAATGAAGTAACGCGACGTACGCAATCTAGAGAAGAACTCAGGTAGCGATGGCAGACGAATTAGGGCAGAGAATTGCGGGAGTCCGTCGCCGAGCGCGGTGGACCACGATTATCTACGGCGTCGGCTGGACGGTCGTGGTGGTCCTGGTCTGCGCCGTACTGATTGGTGCTCTGGATTACTTTCTGCGCGTAGAGAATCTCGCCGTTCGCTTGTTGTTTAGCACGGCCTTACTGGCGGCCGTCGGCTGGGGAGTCTATCGATTTTTCTGGCCCGCATTTAACGCGCGGCCCAGTGACGTTGCCCTTGGTCAGCGAATTCAACAGCGCTTCCCGGATTTGAAGGGCAAACTGGCCAGTGCGATTGAATTTGCCACGCAGGATGAGGCGGACGAACTCGCCGGGTCCGCGGGACTGCGACGAGCGGTCATTGTTCAGGCGACCGCAGCGATGGACGAGGTTTCGGCGAAACAAGTCGTCGACCGGCGGCCTGCCTACCTCGCGAGCGTCGCGACGGCCGCCACCTTCGGGTTGCTTGGCATGCTGGTTGTCTTCAGCCCTAACACGACCCGCATTGCTGCCCAGCGGATGATCATACCGTTCGGAGGCGAAGCGTGGCCTAGTTTGAACGAACTGGTTTTTCACGAGCCGCCGACTCGTCTTGCCGCGGGGTCACTCTTCGAAGTCGAACTACACGACGCGCACAATCACATGCCGGAGAATGTCGTTATCGATTACCGTTTCGATGACGAGCACGGTGCGCGGGAATTCTCAGAGCCGATGCAACCGGTCGGTGAAGTCATGGTCGCTCACCGCGATAACGTCAGGCGATCCTTCCAGTACCGTGCCCACGGCGGCGACGATCAAGACATGGAATGGCAAACGCTTGAAGTTGTCGAGCCGCCGCGAGTGGAATCGCTTTCGGTTACGATCGAGCCACCCGCCTACTCGGGTTGGCCGATATCGGAATCCACCGGCCGGATCGTCGGCCTCAACGGCAGCAACATCCGTCTGGTCGTTGTCGCCACGAAACCGGTCTCGACCGCGGCCGTGGTATTGCAGGATGGATCAGAAATACCGGGTGAAATTTCGGCGGATGGACGGACGGTCAGCGTGCCGGCCAGCGGCGTTGACGCCTGGCAAATCGATCAATCCGGCACCTACTCATTATTGCTCGCCGATGCGGAAGGGATCTCGGACGGCGGCGCCGACAAACGGCAGATACGCGCCATACCCAATGAGCCCCCGACGGTTACCGTCGAACAACCGTCAGGCGACGTGCACGTAACGAAGAACGCGATCATTCCGCTTCAGGTGATTGCCAAGGATCGACTTGCGGTCCGCGACATCCAGTTGAATTTCATTCGCGGCGGCGAGCCGGACCAAGGCGAACGGAAATTCGCTCTTTACGAAGGACCTGAGAAGGCAGAACTGGTTCCTTCCGACGCTTCCCCATCAGAATTCTCTGAAGGGGAACGACGTGTGGTTCAATACGACTGGGATCTGTCGCTGCTCGAACTGGCCCCCGGAACCTTGATCACGTTTCACGCAGCGGCCCGCGATTACCAGCTGGCGGAGGGCAAGAGTCCTTCGCAGCGAATATTTGTTCTGGGTCGTGGCGAGATCGCGGATCGGTTTGGTCGACGCCAGGCGGCGATTCTCAGCGAAGTGGCTCGTGTCCTGCAACGTCAGAAGGATGTTCGCTTGCGGACCCGCGAGCTGGAGATCCAGTTGACCGAAGTTGAACAACAGGCAGAGGACGGACACCAGCTGCAAAGCGTTGAACTTGCCCAGCGAAATGTCCGCCGAGCGCTGGCCGCCGATCGAGACAGCGTGCTCGCGCAAATCCGTTCGCTAACGGTCGATATCAAGAACAACAAGATCGGCAGTCCGTCGATGACACGCCAGCTGGAAGAACTGGGACAACGCATTGAGCAACTGGAACGCGAAGACTTGACGACGATTCAACAGGAGCTGACGCGAGCGCAGAAGAACCTGGCGTCGGAACTTGAGACGAAATCCGAGGGCAAACCGGATCAATCTGCGCGATTCGCTGCAGCAGCTGGTGAAAGCGGGGGAACATCAAGATCATGTGATCCAGGTCTTGGAAGAAACGCTGGGAGATCTGCAGCGCTCGGACAGTTATCGTCAGTTTGGCCGGAAACTCGCCGCCCTGCAGGAACTTCAGGGCGAAATCGGCGAAGCGACCGACAAGATGCAGGAGCGCACGCTGGGACGCGACGTGCGGGATCTCCCGCCGCAGGAACTGGCAGATTTGAAGAAGATCGCTGAGCGTCAGACGGAATTGGCACGACGCTTTGACAAACTCCTTGAGGGGATGGATAAGGCAACGAAAGATTCCGCGGACTCCGATCCATTGGCCGCCGATGCAATTTCCGATGCCGCAAACTTCGCTCGGGATCAAGGTCTCAGCAATCAAATGCGAAATGCAGGACGTAACGTCAGTAAGAATAACGTCGGTCAAGCGTCCGGACTGCAAAAGTCGGCGATCGACGATTTGAAAGAGATGCAAGATATTCTGGGCAATCGTCGCGAGCAGGAACTGGCGCGACTGGTCAAGAAACTGAAACAGGCGGAAGCCGAACTGGAAGCGATAAGAAAAGAGCAGGCGGGCTTGCTCAAGAAGATGAACGATAGCCAGAAGCTGGAACCGGAAGAACGAAAGCGCCAGCTGCAACGCTTGACGCGCCAGCAACGTGAATTGCAGGAAGCGACTGAGCGCCTCATGCGCCGCTTGCGACGTCTTCAGGCGAACCGAGCCAGCGAAAAACTGGGAGACGCCGCCGGCCAGATGGCCCAGTCCGAGCAGGCGGGTCAACAGGGTGACGATGCCGGCGCCGAGCAACAAGCGAAACAAGCGGAAAGAGATCTGGACGAAGCGCAAAAACAACTTGCCAAAGCCCGCCGCGCTGCGGAAGCCGATCTGGCCGAAGAACTGCTGACCCGACTGCAAGACCAACTGAAGGGGCTGGCGGATCGAGAGCAGATCGTGCTGGATAACACCCGCCGGCTGCAAGAACTACGGCGCAACAAGGTCAGCTGACCCGCGGTCAACTGGCCGGAGTTCGACAGCTGGCAGCGCAACAGGAGTCGGTTTATGACGAGACACGCGTGACGTCGGAAAAACTGAGTGGAGCCGAGGTTTTGCAACGTACGTTGAATCGCGCCGCGGAAAAAATGACGGATGCCGCACAACGTCTCACCAGGTTCGATACGAGCGAAGCAACACAGGGTATCGAGAAGCAGGCGCTCGGCAGGCTGCAGCTGCTGATCAAGGCCTTTGCGCAAGATGGATCCGGTAGCCCCAAGGAAGGCGGCGGTTCTGGCGGCCAAGGTGGCAAAGGTGGCATGCGCTTGTCGCTTGTCCAACTGAAGTTACTGAAGTTGATTCAATCCGATCTGAATTTGCGGACCGAAGAGCTTCGACAAGAAATCGATGAAACCGTCGCTCAGGGTGGTGACGTGAATGAGCTGCTGAAGCGTCGTGAGCAGTTGGCAGAAGAGCAGGGCGATTTGGCAGACTCGATTTATGACATGTCGGAATCGAATGAGGCCGACCCGGAAGAAGATCCTGACAACTTGCCCGATGTCCGTCCGGACAACGTAGATGGTCCGCCGGACGCGCTCGAAAACGATCCAGGTTTGGAGGATGATCGCGACGAAGAGGAAGACGGCGGCGCGGCGCTCGTCGTTCCGCCTTCAGGCGGCTTGCCGAACCCGGATACCGCCTAAAGGCGGAACGACAAACGAAGAGACGAGAGATAGATTATGGAAAAGTCGATTCAGAAAAAGGTGCCGATTACTTCCTTGGCGCTGTTGCTTGTTCTCGTATTCTCAGTCACGGTTTCATTGGCCGCACCGGAAGACGATGGCGGCTCCGACGTTGACCGGCTTCTTCTGGAGGAACTGGACGCTGCGGACGATTCGTTGCAAGACCTGCCTGCAAAACCGGCAGCGAAAGTAGATAAACCAGGCGGGGCCGACGAACCTTCAGCACGCGAGCAAGAATCGCAAGATCAGATCGACCAGCAGTTGCTCGATCAGCTCGATGCAGGCGAGGATATTCCCCGGGATTCGGATGAGGACGAAGTCGTCAGCGCGCTGGGCGAGGAAGCCGATCCAGTAACGATCATCGGTGAGAAAATGCGGTTGGTGGAACGTCTGTTGGTGAAGGAGACTTCTCAACAGCGGACCAGAAAACTACAGGACGAGATCGTCCGCGATCTGGCAGAGTTATTGAAAAAAATGGAGCAACAACAGCAATCGGCCAGTTCAAATACAAAACCTCAGCCACGGCAACAGGCTAGTCGTAACAAACTACAGCAACCCAAGCCCAGGTCGGGTGAACCACAGCGCGGCCCGGCAGGTCGCCAGTCGACCAAGCCGGCCCAGGAAAGCGACGACCAGGTGCGAAAGGCCGAGGATAAGAAGATCGACGTGATCGAGATGACCGAAATCATCAAACGGGAATGGGGACATCTGCCGGAGAAAGACCGTCGAGAGCTACTGCGGCAGTTCGGAAACACCGAAGCACTACCGGAAAGCGCGCTTTCCATCGAAAAGTACTTTCGCCGTCTGTCCGAAACCGACGCAGAGTGAGGCGGGATACGGGATGCGGGATACGGGATACGGGATGCGGGATGCGGGATGCGGGATACGGGATGCGGGATGCGGGATACGGGATGCGGGATGCGGGATACGGGATGCGGGATGCGGGATGCGGGATGCGGGATACGGGATGCGGGATAATTGCTTCCACCTTCTAACCTCTAACCTCCAACCTCTAACCTCTCCGCCCACCATGCCCAGCCGTCGCCAATTCCTGACGAAAGCCACCGCGCTGTCCGCTGTCGCCTGGTTGCGTCCGAACACTTTGTGGGCCGATGGCGATGCGACGGAGGAATCGGCGGTCGAACTGGTAACCCCCGGTGCCGACCGAGTTGTCGGTCGGGGATTGAAGTTTCTTGCTGGCCAGCAGATGGACGATGGCGCGTTCGGATCGCGCGGCTACAGTCGCAACGTCGCCGTATGCGGACTGTGTGGGTTGGCGTTCATGGCCGGAGGCAGCACGCCGGGCCGCGGGCCGTACGGCGAACATGTTAAGCGGACGTTGAATTTCATCTTGAGCTGCGTGCAGCCGAGCGGATTTATCAATACACCGGGTGCCAGCAGCCATGGCCCGATGTACGGGCACGGGTTCGCGACGTTGTTTCTGTCGCAGGCCTACGGAATGTCGCGCAAGCCGGAACTGCGCGAAGCCCTCGCGAAAGCGATCAAGCTGATCGTCAGTACTCAGAACCGCGATGGCGGTTGGCGATATCATCCTCAGCCCCGCGATGCGGATGTGTCCATGACCGTCTGCCAGGTCATGGCGCTACGCGCCGCGCGGAACGTCGGTTTGTACGTCCCCAACGAAACGATCGATCGGTGCATTGAATACGTCAAGAAAAGTCAGAATGCCGATGGCGGTTTCCGGTACATGATCATCGAAGGGGGTGACAGCGCGTTTCCCCGTTCGGCCGCCGGCCTGGTGGCACTCTACAGTGCCGGTATCTACGACGGCCCCGAAATTACCAGGGGTCTCGAATACCTGACGAAGTTTTTACCGGGAAGGAAGCAGTTCGGCCGCGAAGGACATTACTTTTACGGACACTACTACGCCGTGCAGGCGATGTGGCATGCCGGGGGTGACGACTGGCAACGCTGGTACCCGGCTATTCGTGACGAGTTAATCACGTCGCAGCAACCACAGGGACATTGGATGGATTCGATCTGTCGCGAATATGCGACCGCGATGGCCTGTATCATTCTGCAATTGCCCAACAATCTCTTGCCAATCTTCCAACGCTGACGGTGTGCTATGTTGCGTCGTTCTGCCGTCCCCGTTCTGTCATCCGTCGTCCTGCTGCTTGGCGGATTCGCTACGGATGCGAAGTCCGAGGAAAAAGCGGCCAGCATCGTCACCACGGACGGCGGGCAGCGGGAGGGGACTTTTTCGACAGTCGATGAGGACGGGAAGTTCGTTTTCCGAGTGGATGACAAACGGCAGTCGTTATCCACCGATCAGCTTGTCCGTTACGGCTATCCTATCGAAAACATGAACGATCCGATCGTGATCGCAACGGACGGTAGCCGTTGGGCAGGCGAGCAGTCGTATCTTCCGCTGACGATCAAGGACGAGCAAGTCGTCTTTGACTCCAAGGTACTCGGTCGCTCGATGGAATTCCCGCTGGATCACTTGCGAGGGATCCTGTTCCAGCCAACGAGGAACCGCGAAGAACGTGACGAAGTAATCAGTCAAATACTGAATGCCACAGGAAACTCCGATGTCATCCTGCTGGTCAACGGTGACGAACTGGAGGGACTGGTTCTTGAGCTTGTTGACGATCGAGTGTCAATACAGACGGCCGCTGGCAAGACGGCCATGGGAATCGATCAGGTCCGCGCCATCCTCTTCAACCCTTCGTTAATTCAGCCGCCGCCCAAGAGTCGTCCGAACATCCAGGTCGGCACCAGAGACGGAAGTCGCTTGATTGCCAGTTCCCTGACCGGGCAGGCGCGTGCGATCACCGTGAACACCGTGGGGGGACCCGCGGTATCCATCAACCCAGCCGATTTCATATTCTTGCAGCCGACAGGCGCCGCGATCACGTATCTTTCGGACTTGAAACCATCCAGTTTCCGCCACCGGGCGTTTTTGAGCCTGGCCTGGTCGTATCAACGTGACCGCAACGTTCTGGGCGGCGCGCTTCGCTGTGATGGGAATCGCTACGAAAAAGGGCTGGGTCTGCACAGCACGTCAGGAGTGGTCTACAGCTTGAATGGTGAATATCTACGGTTTGAAGCCGAACTGGGTATCGATGATACGACCCAAGGCGGCGGCAGTGTTATCTTGCGCGTCTTTACCGATGACGGTTCAGGGCAATGGGCGTCGAGGTTTACCAGCCAGATTGTTCGGGGCGGCGACAAACCGGAGCGGATTTCGGTCGACACGAAGGGCGCCCAGCGACTGAGCCTGATACTGGACATGGCGGATCGTGGCGATCAACTGGATCACGCCAATCTCTTGGATCGCGCCTGCTGCCCTAGGCGATGGCTCAAGATTAATATTGATTTTAGGGGATGCTTCCGCTGTCCCGGCATTCGCCAGCGTCTGTTATACTTCCGTCGTTCCTTCCTTCCCCACGAGAAACAGGTTTGAAATGGCACGCGAACCCCTCCTCCAACCCGGCGAGGTTGACGAAGAAGATCGCGTTCTTCGTCCGCAGCGGCTAAGTGAGATGGTCGGTCAGCGCAAGGTGTTTGAACGCTTGGAAATCGCTGTCGATGCGGCTCGCAAGCGAGGGGAACCGCTGGGGCACATTCTTTTCGACGGCCCACCCGGGCTGGGCAAGACAACGTTCGCCACGTGTATTCCACGCGAATTGAATGTCGGCCTGCAGATCGCCAGCGGCGCCGTGCTGGCGGCGCCAAAGGATGTGATTCCGTACCTGACCAATGCGGAAGAAGGTTCTGTTTTGTTTATCGACGAGATTCACCGGCTGCCCAAAGCGGTCGAAGAGTTCCTGTACCCCGCGATGGAGGATTTTCGCATCGACATTACGCTGGGCGACGGCGTCAATGCGAGAACGTTAAACCTGAGCCTGAAGTCCTTCACGCTGATCGGTGCGACGACCCGGACCGGTCTATTGTCCGCGCCGCTGCGAGATCGATTCCAACTACGAGAACACCTGGACTTCTACAGCGACGAGGAATTGTCCGAAATCGTGCGGCGGAACGCCAGGAAGTTTCGCGTGGAGATTGAAGATGATGCGGCTCAACTGATTGCGATCCGCAGTCGCGGGACGCCCCGTATCGCCAATAACCGCTTGCGCTGGGTTCGTGATTACGCGACCAGCAAAGCGGACGGGCGAATCACGACGAAATTGACGAACGACGCGCTCGCCATGCAAGGCATTGATGTGCTTGGTCTTGACGGACAGGACCGCAAGTACCTGGAAACGGTCCAACGGGTATTTGGCGGCGGCCCGGTTGGCGTCGAAGCCGTCGCGCACACGATGAACCTTGCAATCGATACGCTGATCGATGAAGTGGAACCGTTCTTGTTGCGCAGTGAACTTGTGGTCCGTTCGCCCCGCGGACGCAAGTTAACGACGGCCGGGTTCGAGCATTTAGGCGTGGCACCACCGGCGCAAATTCCGGAAGACGCAGAGCCCCAGTCGCGACTTTTCGAGTAACGATCCGCATTCGGAAACCAGAGCCACGTAGTCTGCTCAATCGGTTCACCGCATCCCGCATCGCATATCCGTCCGTATCCCGTATCCCGTATCCCGCATCCCGCATCCCGTATCCCGTATCCCGTATCTCGCATCCCGTATCCCGCATCCCGTATCCCGCATCCCGTATCCCGTATCCCGTATCCCGTATCCCGCATCCCGTATCCGATCCCGTATCCCGTATCCCGCATCCCGTATCCCGTATCCCGCATCCCGTATCCCGCATCCCGCATCCCGTACCCCGCACCCCGCATCCCGTGGCTCCGTTTCTACTCCGGCCACACGCCACGCTACGGGCGCATGCATGACAATCGGTGCGGGAGCGTGTAGAATTCAGAGTTCAAAATCTCCGGATGATAATTGCAGGTAACGGAATGGGACGTTGGCATACGGTGGCGGTGCGCGGTCAGCTGTACTGTCTTTTGATCGCCGCCGCGCCGGCATTCGCTCTCTCGGCATCCAAAGTAGCTGCCGTCGAGGTCTCGACGGCGGCCAGCACACGGAGTGCGGTTCCGGACTGGGTTGCCGACGCGGTTTTCTACCAATTGTTCCCCGAACGATTTTGCAACGGCGATCCAACGAACGATCCCACATGGGAGTCGCTGGAATCTCCCGAAAAGGTACCGCGTAGCTGGGCCGTTTCTCCCTGGACCGGCGACTGGTATCAGCGGGCGGCTTGGGAACGAGAGATTGGCGGCGACTTCTATGAAAAAGGAGTGTTCGATCGGCGGTATGGCGGCGACCTGCAAGGAGTCCTGGACAAGCTTGATTATCTCGACAAACTGGGAATCAACACGATCTATTTCAATCCGGTCTTTTTCGGGCGCTCGTTGCACAAGTACGACGGAAGTTCCTTTCATCATGTCGATCCGCACTTTGGACCCGACCCCAAAGGCGATTTTGAACGGATGGCCAAGGAGACCAGCGACCCGTCGACGTGGCAGTGGACGGCGGCCGACAAACTGTTTTTGAAGGTCATTCAAGAGGCCCACCGCCGCAAGATTCGATTGATTATTGACGGGGTTTTCAATCACACCGGGCGCGATTTCTTTGCCTTTGCCGATCTGACAAAGAACCAGGAAAAATCGCCGTACAAGTCGTGGTATATTGTTCAACAGTTTGACAATCCGAAGACGCCGGCCAGCGAGTTTCGTTATGAAAGCTGGTGGGGTTTTGAGTCATTGCCTGTCTTTGCCGATACGAACGATGGAAAGGACCTGCATCCGGGACCCAAAAAGTATGTCTTCGATTCGACCCGCCGCTGGATGGATCCCGACGGAGATGGAGACCCTGCGGACGGGATTGACGGTTGGCGATTGGACGTCGCCAACGAAGTCCCGATCAAGTTCTGGGCCGACTGGACGCGGTATGTACGCCGACTGAATCGCGAAGCCTACACCGTCTCTGAAGTCTGGGGCGAGGCCAGCGAATTCCTGCGGGGCGGCGGATTCTCCGCGACGATGAACTATCACGGCTTTGCGTACCCCGTTAAGGGTTTCCTGATCGATAGCAAGCTGTCGCCGACCCATTTCGCGCATCAATTAAATGAACGTCGCGGGCAGCATCCTGAACGCGTTCAGTACGCCCTGCAAAACTTGATCGACGGGCACGATACCGATCGTGTCGCTTCGATGATCGTCAACGCAGGACGGCAGGATTATCAGCAAGCCGATCGATTCGACTATGACGTTAGCGGCCGCGTATCACCGCGACAGGATGGCGGATACCAGATCCGCAAGCCGAATGACCGCGAGCGGAAAATCCAGCGACTGGTTGCAATGTTCCAAATGACCTACCTCGGGGCACCGATGATTTACTATGGAACGGAGGCCGGGATGTGGGGAGGTGACGATCCCGATGACCGCATGCCTATGGTGTGGGAGGACTTGGAGTACGAGGCGCAGACAGGTGATCCACGTGGTCGGCAGCGACCTCGTGATGAAGTGGTCTTCGATAACGAGCTTTACAAATATTATCGGGGGTTGATTCGATTTCGAGTCGCACGTCCCAGCCTTTGTCGTGGGTCTTTTCGTGTGTTGTCCGTTCATGACGATCACCGGACGATTTCGTTCGCTCGAAGATGTAAGGAGGATCTGGTCGTCGTGGCTTTGAATCGAAGCGAAAAAGAACAGACGGTCGACGTGCCGCTGAAAAAGTTGGGGCAGGATGTGGCGCAGAAACTATCGAAAGGGTTCGACTCGCACGGAAAAATGCATGACGGCCCGTTCGACGTTGACAAAAACGTATTGAAAGTGAAGTTGCCGCCACTGACCGGCCTGGTGTTGTTCGGACCGCGGTAGGCAGCGCCGATTACCGCATCCGGTTTGTTGAATATCCGCTAACTCTCTCCTGCGGCGGCACAAAGCAGCCGTGCTAAAATCGAACGCGTGACCATTAAGCCGATTCGTACACCGTTCACCCTCTTGCTAATTGCGCTCGCGATTATTGCCGGCTGCTCATCGCCCGACCCTCGCACGGTTGTCACGTTGTGGCACCAGATGACGCCGAACGAGCGAGAATTGTTGGATCGGCAGATTCAGCGGTTCCAGGAACAGAATCCTGATATTCGGATTCGCACGCTTTACAAAGAAACCGAAGAGCTGCGCAGTGCCTTTCAAGTGGCAGCATTGGTGGACTCAGGGCCCGATCTCTTGTTTGGCCCCTCGGACGCGGTTGGGCCGTTTCAAACGATGGGGATCATTCGCGACATGAGTCCGTGGTTTGACGCCGCCGCCCAAAAAGAATTAATCGAGGCGGCGCTGACTTTTTTGCCAAGTCATGATGATCCATCGAAACGGGACCTGGTACAGGTCGGTGACCGGATCGGCAACCATCTGGCGCTTGTTTATAACCGAAATCTTGTTGACGATCCGCCGCAGACGACGGACGAACTGTTGGAACTGGCGATCGCCAACACCAAGGATTCCAACGGTGACGGTCGAACAGATCAATACGGGCTCGTTTGGAATTTCAAGGAACCGTTCTTCGCCGTTCCGTTTCTGACCGGGTTTGGGGCCTGGGTTTTTGACGAACAGGATCCGGTTAAGCCCGCGCTGGATACCCCCGAAGCAGTGGCCGCTTACAAGTTTGTGCATGCCATCCGCGATAAACATCAAGTCGTGCCGGCTAGCTGTGATTACGAAACGGCCGACTCGTTGTTCAAGGAAGGTCGAGCGGCAATGATTATCAACGGCGATTGGAGTTGGGGCGACTACCTCAACACAAAGGGTATTGATGCGGCCGTCGCACCCCTGCCGATCGTTTCGGAGACAGGCAAACCCATGGGCGGAATGTTTGCGCCGCGCGGCTATTCCTTGCGGGCGAGCGTTTCCTCCGAACAGGTAGTGGCTGCCGCAAAGTTTGTCCATTTTATGATTTCCGAACCGATACAGCGTCAACTCATGACGCAGCTGAAGGTATTGCCGACATCGCGCAAGCTGCTGGACGATCCGTTGATCCAGCAGGATCCCACGCTACGCAGTTCCGCTGAACAGATGAACAATGGCCGCCCCATGCCGGTGGTCGCCGAGCTGCGTGCCGTCTGGGATTCGATGCGCCCGCACTACCAGGCGCTGTTGGGTGGCAGCGACAACGCCGTCGATGCGGCGGCAAAAATGCAACGCGATGCGGAACAGACGATTCGCCAAATGAATCAGCAAACGACTCCCGGCAGCGCAGGCATGTTGACGCAGATTTTGAGTGCCGTGTTGGTGATGGCGGTTGCAGTTTGGCAACGGAAGAGCTTCGTCCAGTTTTTTCGGGACTGGTCCAAAAATCGTCTCGCCTATCTGTTTGTCGTGCCGTGCATGATCGTCATCGTGTTAACGATCGTTTTTCCCTTCTTCTACAACGTTGTCCTGTCGTTATCCAACATGTCCTCCCAGAACTATTTGGACTGGCAGGTCGTCGGTTGGCACAACTACGTCGAAGTGCTCACGGAATACCAATTCCTGACGGTTTTCGTCAAAACCATCATCTGGACCGCAATCAATGTCTTTTTCCACGTGTCGATTGGGTTGTTGCTGGCAGTTGCTTTGCACGGCGTCGTGAGGGGCAAATCCATCTACCGTGTTCTGCTAATCCTGCCGTGGGCGATTCCCGCTTATATAACCGCGCTAACCTGGCGCGGCATGTTTCACGCCGATTATGGAGCGGTAAATCTGATCATCAGCAGGTATTTGTCAGGCCCTATGATCAACTGGCTGGACTCGCCGCTGGAGGCCTTTACCGCCTGTATTGTGACCAATGTTTGGCTGGGTTTTCCCTTCATGATGGTCATCGCCCTGGGCGGTATGCAGGGGATACCTCAAGAACTGTACGAAGCGGCGCGGGTCGATCGCGCGTCGCGCTGGGATCAATTCCGCCTGATCACATTACCCCTTCTTCGCCCGGTCCTGATCCCGGCAGTCACCCTGGGTGCGATCTGGACGTTCAATAATCTAAACGTCATCTGGCTGGTGTCTAACGGTGGCGAACCGTCCGACAAAACGCACATCCTGGTGTCCTACGTCTACAAAGCGGTATTCAATCTTTACCGTTACGGCTACGGCGCCGCCCTTTCGATGATCATGTTCTTTCTGCTTCTCGCGTTTTCCCTAATCTTCCTCCGCAAAACCGACGCAACAAAAAGCGTCTACTAGGTCGACAGTCGTCCCTACAGCAATCCGCAAAACCCGCAATCTGAAAAATCCGCAATCCCCAATCCCCAATCCCCAATCCCCAATCCCGCAATCCGCAATCCGCAATCCGCAATCCGAAATCCCCAATCCGAAATCAAAAAATGTCCGAGCCCAAACACATCACCGTTCTGCGGCACGTTACCTTGTTGGTCTTTGTCGCCATCTCGGTGTATCCAATTTTGAACGTGCTATCCATTTCGTTACGGCCGGGCAATCGCTTGCTGTCGCAAGACCTGTCGATCATTCCCGCGAACTGGACGTTTCATTCGTATTGGGCGTTGTTCAACGAGCAGCCTTTCTTGCGCTGGATGGGAAACTCGTTGCTAGTGTCGCTGGCGGTGACGATGACCGGTGTCGCTTTGGCCTCGATTGGTGGTTACGCGTTTAGTCGATTTCGCTTTGTAGGGCGCGACGGCAGCATGATCGCGATCCTGACAACCCAGATGTTCCCTGCCACAATGCTGTTGCTGCCGCTATTTATCTTGATCTCGAAACTGGGCCTGGTGAATACGTTTTTGGGGCTGATGGTGTTTTATACGGCGACCGCGCTGCCATTTTGTATCTGGCAGATGAAGGGCTTCTACGACACGATTCCCGTTTCGCTGGAAGAGGCAGCCCGAATCGACGGCTGTGATCGGTATCAGGCTTTTCGTCGAGTGATCTTGCCGCTGGCCGTGCCTGGGCTAGTCATTACGGCCCTGTTTAGTTTCATGACAGCCTGGTCCGAGTACATCGTGGCCGCCCAAGTCCTGCAATATCGTGAGATGTTTACGCTGCCGCTGGGTTTGAAGAGCTTCCAGGCCAGCATGTCGACCGAGTGGGGGTTGTACGCAGCCGCCTCGATCCTGGTTAGCATACCGGTGGTGATCGTGTTTGTCCTGTTAAGTCGCTACCTGGTTTCAGGTTTGACATTGGGATCCGTAAAGGAGTAACGCTGTGGCCAGTGTCCGCCTCTCGAATGTCAACAAGATCTACGACGGCGGTTTTCAGGCCGTCTACGACGCCAATCTGGAGATTGAGGACGGTGAATTCGTCGTCCTGGTCGGTCCCTCAGGCTGCGGAAAGTCGACCACCCTGCGGATGATCGCCGGCCTGGAAGAAATCTCGTCCGGCGAGATCTACATTGGCGATCGGCTGGTCAACAAGGTCGAGCCCGGTAATCGGGATATCGCGATGGTCTTCCAGAACTACGCGCTCTACCCGCACATGTCCGTGCGGCAGAATATGGCGTTTGGGTTGCGGATGCGCAAGGTTGCCAGAGCCGAGATCGACAAGCGCGTCCAGAACGCAGCCGAGATTCTTTCGATCGAGCCACTGCTGGACCGTCGCCCGCGCGAGATGTCTGGTGGTCAGCGTCAACGAGTCGCTTTGGGCCGAGCGATCGTCCGCGACCCGCAGGTTTTCTTATTCGACGAACCGCTATCGAATTTGGATGCCAAACTGCGCGTGCAGATGCGCACCGAGATCGCGAGGCTCCACCATCGCCTCAAGACGACAATGATTTACGTGACGCACGATCAAGTCGAGGCGATGACGTTAGGCGATCGGATCGTGATCATGAAGGACGGCGTGATCCAGCAGGTGGACACGCCGATGCAGCTTTACCGACAGCCGGCGAACCGATTCGTTGCCGGCTTCATTGGCAGCCCGGCCATGAACTTCTTTGAGGGACAGGTTCGCGGCGGCGAGTTCATCGCTGGTGATCGATCCTTACTCGTTGGTAGCGACGTCCCGGACGGCCAGGTGATCCTGGGCGTGCGTCCGGAAGACTTGCTGATTTCTGACGCGGATGGCTGCTTCGCCGATGTTTCGCTCGATGTGGTCGAACACATGGGACACGAAACCATGGTCTATTTCGATCTGACCGGATCCACGCACGTCGCCCGACTTCCTGCGGAGGCGGAAGTATCCGCGGGTGACCGGCTGAGCCTGGCGATTCGCGCGGAAGCCTGGCATCTGTTTTCCGCCACCGACCGGCAGATTCGCCTCGAGTAAGGAAGTGCAAGAAAACAACGTATGTAGGACGGGCACTCTTGCCCGTCGCAAGCCAAGAGACGGGCAGGAGTGCCCGTCCTACAACACTATCGACGAAAATGCGGACCTGAGAATGACTGTCGCGAGTCCCTTCAACCTTCCACCACCTGCCAGCTTTCGCGGGCTTCACCCCGACCTGCCGCTTACGGTTTATTACCGTCATCTCCCTCACTGGCGGCAGGAGGGTGCTACGTATTTTGTCACGTTTCGGCTGGCCGACGCGCTCCCACAAGAAAAGCTGCACTTCCTCAAGCGTTTGCGTGACGAGTGGGAACGTACTCATCCGCCACCGCGCAGCGAAGCAGACTGGAAAGACTACGCCCGCGAAGTTACGAATTCTGCGGAACGATGGCTCGACGAGGGATATGGAGCGTGTCACTTTCGCGAGCAGCGGTGGTGCGACGATTTGCGCGAGCGGCTACATCACTTCCAGGGTCAGCGCTATTTTCTCTCATGCTGGGTGATTATGCCGAACCACTGTCATGCGGTGATTCAACCGTTCAAGGAGTATTCGCTGGAGGATTTGCTCGGCGCGATGAAGGGCGTTACGGCCCGACACATAAATGTCGCGCTAGCCACGAGTGGATCGTTGTGGGAAGAGGAATGTTATGACCGGATTGTGCGCGACGAGCAGCACCTATGGCGCGTGATTCAGTACATCGGCCGGAATCTACGGTTGGCTGGTCTTGCGCACGAGGTAGCATGGCGGCGCTGGATTCACCCCGACTGGGAGGCAGCCGGCTGGGGCTTTCGCGACGATCCTTGAAGTTCGCACGTCCGATCAACGCAACGCAGCGCAAAGATAGGACGGGCACTCCTGCCCGTCGGGCGCGCGATGACGGGCTGGAGTGCCCGTCCTACGATCGAGCGCCACGAATTCGCGGCCCAGGGCGGCTCGGCCGCCAGCATTGGACGCCCCACGGCAGGGGGGATGGCCAGAATCCGTAAGAACCGCGCAACACAATATGAATTAAAGACCTACGTCAAATCCTGTTTGTCGCAGTGCTGCCACGCCACAGCAAGGGGACAAAACAAAAAAATTCCCGCAAATTCGTTGACACTCGGTAAGGTAGCGATTAGCTTAAGGGGGGTCTGGTAAACTCCCAGGTAGCAGCTACTGTAGGAATCAGCGTTGCGAATGAATCGAAACAATTGAAAAACACCGCTATTTTTCCGCTGTGGCTGCGGAAAGCTTGCGGTGTTTTTTTCGCGTATCTATCCCAAAAAAAGAAGTGATGCGATGAATCGTTTATTGGCCATCTCGTTAGCCGTTCTGCGAAAACGGGAGTTCGTGCTGACGTTTCTCATTGCCGTCGTTGGCCTTATGCCTGTTTCGTTTGCATCTGCGGCAAACGTCAGGGATCTTTGGGACGGGGGTCGTTATTCAAAATAACGGCACGCTAACCGTGTACGAAGCGACATTGTTAGGCGATGGCAGACACGCACCTATTCCGCCCACTGTTGCACCGGTTTTGGATGCAACTGGTTTCGAAGGATTGGATTTGGGAACCTTCATCCCGCGATCGGCGACACGCTGACTTTAGGTGGCGGCGAGATGCTGACCTTCAAGAACGGCGGTGACGACGTATCGGCGACACGTATTAACTGGTCCCTTGATGGAGGGGTCTTCACGTCGATCGGTTTGATTTTTAATGACGATGATGTAGGCGGGGCGTGGGGGACCAACGATGGTATGCAGAAGGCCCTCCGGTTGTTGATCTGCTTTCCGGGACTTCGGTTGGTTCACATACACTAGCCGTCTTCTTCGATGCCGACACCGCCTTCCAAGGCACGATATTCGAGAGTAACGGTGGAAGTGACTTCACGGCCACGTTTAACGTTGTACCCGACCGCGACGATCTTTCTGCTTGCATCCGGCGCACTAATGCTCTTGTTGCGACCCTTTAGACGACGCTAATCAAGCGAGATTTCAAGTCCGCTCCTAGTCACTCGAAAACAAGGTAGAACACCACCATTTTTCCGTAACGCACGGAAAAGTCGTGGTGTTTTTTATGGGATGTCAAGAATACGCTTCGAAAGTGAGTCCCTAACCTGACTTTGAATTAGCAAGGAATTGATCGCCCCACGGCACCTCATGACGCGAAGTGAATCAAGAAACACCAGAATTATCCGCCTCGATGGCGGTCAATTGGCATTATTCGATTCAAGAAAGTATTGAGAATATCGTTTGAGATCGTCAAACCGATCAACCTGGTACCGGAGTCGGCAGCGTCTGCGCTTTTTGTTACTGGGTTGCTGGTCATTATGCTGCGGCGTTTGTCGTAGGTGTTCAGCCTTAGCCGACGGATCGGCGATGTCCGCTTGACATATCAGACTTGCTCCCTTAGTTTGGGTCGTTTGCTGCTGATCGCGAGGACAAAGCCATGGCCCTCCCCAAACGAAGACATTCTAACGCTCGGACAAGAAAGCGTCGCTCCCACGACGCGAAAAAGCCGCTGCAGCTCAGCTATTGCCCCAAGTGCAGTACGGCCCTTCCCAGCCACGTTGTCTGCCCGAATTGCGGCAATTACATGGGCCGCAATGTGGTAGAGGCCGAGGCATAACAGGACGTTTGGGTACAGGAACGTGAGTACAGGAATGTGAGTACTGCAGCGTTTCTTTTTCCCGGCCAAGGTGCCCAAGCCGTCGGTATGGGCCGTGAGGTGGCCGAGACCCTGCCGGCCGCACGCGAGTTGTTCGATCGCGCCAAGGAAATTCTCGGATATGATCTGGCCCAGCTCTGTTTCGAGGGCCCTGCCGAACGTCTCGATTCGACGGTCCACAGCCAACCGGCGCTTTTCGTCGCTAGCCTCGCCGCATTAGAAGCGCTGAAGGACCGGTCGCCGAATATCGTGGATGACTGCCGTGCCACGGCCGGCTTGAGCCTGGGCGAATACACGGCGCTCGCCTTTGCTGGCGTCTTTAGTTTCGAAGACGGCCTGAAGCTGGTGCATGAACGGGGCACGGCCATGCAGGCGGCGTCGGATGCCGTGCCCAGTGGGATGGTGAGCGTGTTGGGGCTCGAACGCGAATCCGTACAGCAGCTTTGCGAGCAGGCGGCCGAAGGGGGCACGCTGCAGATGGCGAATTTCCTTTGCCCCGGTAATGTTGCGATCTCCGGCGATAATGACGCGTGTGATCGAGCGGCGGTACTTGCTATCGAAATGGGTGCCATCCGCGCCGTACCGCTTGCTGTCGCCGGGGCGTTTCACACGCCCATCATGCAGCCGGCCGTCGATCGGCTGACGGCGGCGCTGGCAGACGTCGAAATGCGGCCACCCCGGATCCCGGTCATTTCCAATGTGGATGCCCGCCCCCATGACGATCCGGACGAGATCCGCGGCCTACTGGCTCGACAGGTTGTTCAGCCGGTATTATGGGAAGGCTCGATGCGATATTTTCTAGAAGGCGGGTTCGATCAGTTTTACGAAATTGGCCCCGGACGCGTACTGCGAGGTCTGCTCAAGCGGCTTCAAAGAAAAGTTTCGTGCGAGACGGTGGAATCGTAAGGCCTACGAGGCGCGAGGAATGAGGCAGAAGGCCGGTGGCAGAACGAGCTTGCCTACTGCCTCCTGCCTCCTGCCTACTGCCTACTAACTATCAGAGGTGAAGGATGGATGATCAACAAAACGGGTTTCAGGTCGATTTGAGCGGCAAGGTGGCGGTGGTGACAGGTGCCTCTCAGGGTTTGGGGCAGAACATGTCCCTGCGCTTGGCGGCATGTGGCGCCAAGGTTGCCTGTATCGCTCGAAACCAGGAGAAACTGGCGGCGACCGTGGCTGCGATTGAGGACGCCGGAGGTACGGCCGAAGCGTTTGCCTGTGATGTGACCGATGGTGCTAGTGTCGACAAAGTCGTCGAAACGGTTCTCGAAAACTGGGAACGGTTGGATATCCTTGTCAATAATGCGGGAGTTACGCGCGACACGTTAGTGCCGCGAATGAGCGACGAGGATTGGGATACCGTCCTCGATACCAACCTACGAGGGGCTTTTTTGTTTACCCGTGCGGTCACTCGACCGATGATGCAACAACGTTACGGCCGAATCATCAATGTATCCAGCGTGTCGGGGTTGATGGGTAATCCAGGGCAAGCAAACTATTCTGCATCCAAGGCGGGATTGATCGGGCTGACTCGGACGGTGGCTCGTGAACTGGGGAAAAGGAAGGTGACGGTAAATGCCATAGCTCCTGGCTTTATTGAGACCGACATGGCCAGGGCCCTCGGCGAAACGATCCTCGGCGAGGCGAAAAAACGTATACCCGCCAACAGGTTAGGGCAGGCATCTGAGGTCTCCGACCTGGTCGCCTTTTTGGCAAGCGACGCCGCCGCCTATATTACGGGTGCGACGATTACCATCGATGGCGGCATGACGTGCTAATCACCGATGCGGCGATGATTTAGCCGATTCCGATGGCCGTCGCCTCCGTATTTACAGACGGCGCAAAACACGTTATACCTTTTGATTCTTAACGACAATTCGCTATTGTATCGGCTACAGGTAAGGTGGGTGGTCTGCACGGCTGCCATGTTGAACAACGGACCCGTAGTCCGAAAAATTCAACAGTAGAAAAGAAACTTGTACGCCGCGGGAGGACTTGGCAGGTGGCCTCAGTTGAAGAACGAGTGATTGACATCGTTGCCGAACAGCTCGGCGCGGATAAAGAGAAGATTACGACCGGAACGCATTTCGTGAACGATTTGGGCGCCGATTCGTTGGATACCGTCGAACTGGTGATGGAGCTTGAAGAGGAATTCGACATCAACATACCGGATGAAGCGGCGGAGAAAATTCAAACGATCGGTGAAGCGGTCAGTCATATCGAGAAAAGCACTCAATCTTAGTGTGGGCTGAGCATGAACCGACGCGTAGTCGTAACGGGGCTCGGTACTGTCACATCGTTGAGTTGCCAAGTCGAGGATCTCTGGCAGCGTATTCTCGAAGGTCAAAGCGGCATTCACGCCCTCTCACGCTTCGACACGTCCGAATTTAAAGTCAGGTTCGGCGGCGAGCTGAGCGACTGGGAGCCCGATGGCTATATCCCTCCCAAAGAAAGAAAACGACTGGATCGTTTTGCGCAGTTTGCACTGGTCGCTGCGACGGACGCCGTGAAATCAAGCGGAATCGATTTTTCCAAAGAAGACGCTTTCCGCTGTGGCGTGATCGTTGGCTCCGGCGTCGGTGGTCTCCACGAAATGGAGGAACAAACCAAGCGGCTGCTGCTGAAGGGCCCGGACAAGGTATCGGCGTTTACGATTCCCAAACTGATGGTCAATGCCGGCAGTGGACATATCTCGATCCGTTTTGGATTGAAGGGACCAAACACGGCCGTCGCGACGGCGTGTGCCAGCGCTACCAACGCGATGGGCGACGCACTGCGTGAAATCCGGCAGGATCGGGCCGACGTCATGATCACTGGCGGCAGCGAAGCGGCCATTACCCCGATGGGTATTTGTGCGTTTGCCAACATGCGGGCCCTATCCACCAGGAACGACGACCCGCCGCGGGCCAGCCGACCCTTCGACGCGGATCGAGACGGATTTGTGTTGGCGGAAGGGGCGGGTATTCTTGTTTTTGAGGAACTGGAACACGCCAAGAAACGAAATGCCACGATCTACGCGGAAGTGTTGGGCTATGGCGCGACGGGCGACGCCGGACACATCACGCATCCGGACGCGACCGGGGTTAGTGCGGCCCGTGCGATGGCCGGTGCCCTGGAGAATAGCAAGATCGACCCGGCGGACGTCGATTATATCAACGCCCATGGAACCAGTACGCCCTTGGGTGACGCCGCCGAAACCGCGGCGATCAAAGACGTCTTCGGCGAGCACACGAGCAGGCTGAGCGTCTCAAGTACCAAGAGCCAATTGGGTCACCTGTTGGGCGCGAGCGGCGGCGTCGAGTTGATTTTGACAGTTCTTGCGCTGCGGGATCAGGTCGTTCCACCTACCATCAATTACGATACACCCGACCCGGCATGTGATCTCGATTACACCCCTAATGAAGCTCGACCACGGCGGTTACGAGCGGCCATGTCCAACAGCTTCGGATTCGGCGGCCATAATGGCGCGATCATCGTGGGCGAACTTCGCAACAGTGCGTGATACGGGATGCGGGATGCGGGATGCGGGATACGGGATGCGGGATGCGGGATACGGGATGCGGGATGCGGGATACGGGATGCGGGATGCGGGATACGGGATACGGGATGCGGGATACGGGATGCGGGATGCGGGATGCGGGATACGGGATGCGGGATGCGGGATGCGGGATGCGGGATACGGGATGCGGGATACGGGATGCGGGATACGGGATGCGGGATGCGGGATGCGGGATGCGGGATGCGGGATGCGGGATGCGGGATACGGGATACGGGATACGGGATGCGGGATGCGGGATACGGGATACGGGATACGGGATGCGGGATACGGGATACGGGATACACAGAAGACCAAAGCGTTTGCAGGTCAAATCACTCCTAACCTCTAACCTCTAACCTCTAACCTCTAACCTCTAACCTCTAACCTCTAATTACCCTCTAACTACGAACGACGCACTATGAAGGGTTCTGGCGGCACGGAAGGTGGTCTCGGGATGTTCGTCGTCGGGTTTATTCTGGCTGTTCTCGGCTTGTATTTCTTCTTTGATTCGGTTCGAGTCCGCAGCGACATGGGCGGCCTGATCAGCGGGGCGTTCGGCGGCCGCGGGCTTGGCCAGACAACATCGATGGGCATTCTGTTCGTCCCGTTCCTGATTTCGGTGATTGCCTTGTTTCAGGATGCCACACGACGCTGGGGCTGGGTGCTGCTTTACGTGGGACTCGCGGTCCTGGTCATTGAAGTGCTAAGTCGAATTCACTTCTTTATTGACGGCAAGTTGACTCATCTGTTGGGAATGATGCTGTTGTTCGGCGCAGGGGTCGGATTGATGCTCCGTTCGTATCGTGAAGCGACAGCATCGCGGCCACCGAATCGTGAAGCGACAGCGTCGCGGCCACCGAAACGTGAATCGACAGCATCGCCGCCACCGAAAGATGATCATGGCTCGCGAGCATGAAGGCTAGCGGCGATGTCATTCCTGTCCTGCGACGCCCCGGGGCTGCGGGCTTGTGCGGTGGCGAAAGCTGACCGCTAGCTGGTGGTCGTGGCATCGCTCTTGCCGTCGCCAATACCGCTTCCTATACTCGCCGCCCGTATTCAGCGGGGTTTTCCGTCCGTCCGATCAGGCATGGGATCGGACCACCTCGGTTCGGCAAGGAGGCTGACGATGCTTAACAGGCTCGCAATTTGTACGGCAGCGATATTGCTGGTCGCCGGCCATTCATTCGCCCAATCAACGGCGGGCGATGCCCAGTGGCGATCGCCAGGTGGTTCGACGAAGTCGTTATCGCCCGCGGCGGCCCCTGCGCTGGCTCAACCGGTGGCCGCCCGCCAGGCCGAATCGAACGTTCTTCCCAACAGCCACGGCCAGGTCTGGCGTGAGTACGACATTTCGCCGTACACGCTACGAGTTACCGGCAACGCCGCCCCGCAACAAGCCGTTGTCGACTGGATTCTGAGGGAAACCGGGTACGAGGCTTGGCACGGGGAAACCGTTGCGATGCTTTCGGCCGATGCCCGAACGTTGCGGGCGTATCACACTCCAGAGATGCAGCAAACGGTTTCCGAGATTGTCTCGCGGTTCGTAAGTCGACAAGCCGAAACGCAGGCATACAACCTGCAGGTATGTACATTGGCGCATCCCGATTGGCGTGGACAAGCACAGCGATTGCTGCGCCCGGTTCCCGTTCAATCAGAAGGAGCCGAGGCCTGGTTGTTGGCCAAGGAAGATGCCGCCGCCCTGATAACCCAGCTCTCGACGCGGTCGGATTTTCGCAATCACGGCTCGCCACGTCTGATGGTCAACGATGGCCAAAAGGCGGAAATTAGTCTCAGCAACGCCCGCCCTTATTTGCGCAGTCTTCTGTCACCGACCCAACCAGGTGTCCCCGCGAATGTAGGTCACATCAACGAAGGAATCCGATTGGAACTTCATCCCTTATTGTCGGCGGATGGCCAGGCCATCGATGCGATGTTGAAGTGCAATATCACCCAAGTGGAAAGGCTTGTTTCGGTCCGCCTGGAAGCTCCAGCATCGATCCCGGCAGGCCGTCAGTGGTACAACATCGAAGTACCACAGGTCGTGTCGTGCAGATTTCATGAGCGGTTTCACTGGCCGAAGGACAAGGTGCTGTTGGTAAGCCTCGGAATGATACCGCGCCCCTCACCCCGTGCGGCCTTCAAGCTGCCATTGTCGAATGACGATCCTCGCGGTGAGGCTCTGATTATCATCGAAAGCCTGCGTAACGTGCTTTCAGGCACCGAAGCCACCGGCGAACGCCGAGCCCAGCAATTCCGCGGCCGGTACTAATACTTGTTCGTCGTAACCCGATTCATCGGGTTCTAGCTGACGCGCGTATTCAACGGCAACGCTGAGGCTACCGCATGTCCGCCACGGCCGATTCGCCCGTGAGCGAAAATGCGGTTACTACGAACCTCCCGCAAGACGTAAGCGCGTTCCCTCGACGGGTCCCTGCCGCATCGATAAAATAATGGCCCTGTTGATTCAATCAAGGGTTCGGCACGGACATCAAGATGAAATCATCGTGCGGAGATCGTCGGGTCGTCATTACCGGTCGGGGGCTGGTCAGTCCGTTGGGTAATTCAAGTGCCGCCCTGTGGGATGCGCTGGTCAACGGACGCAGTGGCGTGAACCCTATCGACGACTTTCCATCGGGCGAGTCGGATTCCGTGACGATTGCCGCCCTGGCGACGCAGTTTAAGGGTCACATCGACGAATTTGGCGAGCTGGAAACGGATCAAAAGAAGATGATCCGCAAAGGGCTGAAGTTGATGTGCCGCGAAACGATGATGGGGGTGGCAGTCGCCCAGACGGCGCTGCAAGACGCTTCCCTGCGAACGGATGATTTGCCGCCCGAGCGATCCGGATGCGTGTTCGGATCGGACTACATGCTGACCATGCCGGAGGATTTCATCGCCGGCATCACCGGATGCGAAAACGGAGAAGGGCAGTTCGATTACCGGCGCTGGGGTGAAGAAGGTTTGCAAAAAGTCACTCCGCTATGGCTGCTCAAATACCTGCCGAACATGCCGGCAAGTCATATCGCGATTTACAACGACCTGCGCGGGCCGAATAATTCCCTGACGCTGCGCGAGGCGGCTTCAAACGTGGCACTGGGCGAAGCCGCGTTCACGATCGCTCGGGGCAGTGCGGATGTGATGATTGCGGGTGCCACGGGCACACGGGTGCGTCCGATGAACGCGATCCATGCCATGCAACAGGAAGAGATTGCCCCAGCGTCGGCCGCGGCAGCGACCGTCAGTCGTCCGTTTGATCGTGACCGGACGGGAATGGTGCTGGGTGAGGGAGCAGGAGCCGTCGTTCTGGAAGAACTCAGCCGTGCCGAGGCACGTGGCGCACCGATCTATGGGGAAGTCCTATCCTGGGCATCCTCGAACGTGGTGTCGCCAGATGGGGTCGCCGATCGACGCACCGCCGTGGCGAACGTCATCAAGTCCGCGTTGCGTGCGGCGGAGGCACAGCCGAGCGAAATTGGCCATGTCCACGCTCATGGTATCTCGACTCGCAGTGGCGATGCCGAAGAGGCACAGGCGCTTGCCGAGTTACTGGGAATTGATCGAGTGCCGGTTACCGCTGCCAAGAGCTATTTCGGCAATCTGGGATCCGGTAGCGGCATGGTTGAGCTGATCGCCAGCTTGAGTGCGCTGGAACACCAACAGCTGTTCCCCATTCTGAACTATGAAACGCCCGATGATGACTGCCCCGTATTGGCCGCAACCGGCAGCAACGGTCTCTCGCCGGGTTCGAGTTTCTTGAATATCTCTTATACGCCGCAGGGCCAGGCCGCCTGTGTCTTGGTCCGATTGCTCGGCTAAAAAAGTCGGGCCGTTCCTTGCCGGGCAGTTACTTGAGGTGGGGTGGGATCGCTTCGCGTTGCCCTGTCCGCTTCGCGACGCGTTCGGCGGCGCATGCGGGTCACGGTGACGAATCCACTGTTCATCACCGAAAACACCTGGAACTGCCGCATTTCTGTGGCAGCTCGTCCTTGACACTATCTAGTGGCATCGATATCTTGGAAAGCTTGTATATTGCGTTAAGTCATGTAATCCAAACGGGTTTCGCGATCACCGCGCTATTCCGAGGCGTTCTCGGAATGCGCAACGACCCTGTGATCGTCGCGATCTCGGAAAAACGGGTTGCGAGCCGGGTCGCAGATTTTGGAAACAATATGAAACCGGATGAAGTGTTGCGGATCGTTGACGCGATCCACCGCGACAAAAACATCGAGCAGGAGATCGTCTTCGAGGCCATTGAGCAGGCGCTGGTGTCTGCTGCGAAGAAGCACTATGGCGAAGAAGAAGAGATCGAGGTTTCGATTAATCGCGAAACGGGCGAGATCGGTGGAAAACTGAATGGTGAACCGCTCGATCCCGAAGAGACGATCGGGCGGATCGGCGCGCAGACGGCCAAGCAGGTCATTATCCAGAAAATCCGCGAGGCCGAACGGGACGCTTTGTACGACGAATACGATGCGCAGTCAGGCCAAATGGTGACGGGCGTTGTCCAGCGCTACGAAGGTGGCGCCGCGACCGTTGCACTGGCCAACACCGAAGCGATTCTACCGCGGGGCGAGCAGATCCCTGGGGAGACGCATCATACGAACGAGCGGGTTCGTGCCACGATTTTCGAAGTCCGTAAGGCGGGTTCGCGGGTCCGGATCATTCTGAGCCGCATTCGGCCACAACTGGTTCAGCGCCTGTTCGAACAGGAAATCCCGGAAATCGCGGACGGCGTGATCGAAGTCAAAGCGATGGCACGTGAGCCGGGGTACCGTAGCAAGGTTGCAGTGAGCAGTTCCGATCAGCGAGTGGATTGCGTTGGCGCATGTGTTGGTGTTCGCGGAAATCGAATCAAGAATATTGTGGACGAATTGGCGGGCGAGCGAATCGATATCGTACGCTGGAGCGACGACCTCCAGGTCCTGATCCCCAACGCATTGCAGCCGGCCGAAGTCGAGGATGTGATTTTATGTCAGATGCTGGGCCGAGCGATCGTACTGGTTCGCGAGGACCAGTTGTCGCTGGCAATCGGCCGCCGCGGTCAAAATGTCCGTCTCGCCAGCAAATTGAGCGGCTGGGACATCGAAATCATGACGCAGGAAGAACTGGGCGAACAGATCGATCGCGCTGTCAGCGGATTCGCCGCGCTGGATGGGCTTGAAGAAGAACTGGCCGTTCAACTGGTCGAACAGGGATTCATGTCGTACGACGATTTGTCGGTGATTGAGCCCGATGCCCTGATGGAAATGGGCGGCTTGACCGAGGAACAGGTCGACAAGATCGTCGTACAGGCGGAAGCAAAGGCAGAAGAAGCAGAGAAATTGGCTGCGGAACAACGTCGAACTCGGCGCGCGCAGGAGCGTGAAGCGGCGTCAGCGGCAGCAGTTGCCGCTGCTGCTGGTGAAGATGCCGCTGCCGAAGCCGGCGAAGCAACTGGAGATGCAGTTGTTGGCGAGGAGGCGACTGGCGAGGAGGGAAGTGGGCTGGGAACCGAAGTAACAGAGGATTCTGCGCCCGAGTCCTCCGCGAGCGACGTCGAAACCGCTAACGAGACTGAGGCCGACGAGACTGAGGCCGACGAGACTGAGGCCGACGAGACTGAGGCCGACGAGACTGAGGCCGACGAGACTGAGGTTAACGAGACTGACGTCGACGAAGTGGTTCCGCCGGAGGACACCCCAGGTGATGAGGATGGCGCCTGCGCCACGAATGAGGACTCGAGCGGAGCGATATCGGAGAGTACTACGTAAGGTACGCGATCAAGGAGAACCGGGTTATGAGTTGACCATTTTGATGCACCGCAGCGGCGGTAACTTGCCGCTGGCCGGTGCAAGAGAACTGAGGGAGATAAGCGTTGTCGATTCGAATTTACGCCTTAGCAAAGGAACTCAAGCTTGATAGTGCCGAGCTTTCGCAACTATGTGCAAAAGCAGGCATCACGGGGAAGGGGTCTGCGCTTGCCGGCCTCACCGACGAGGAAGAACTAAAGTTCAGAGATTATCTTGCCGGTGGCTCGAAGCCCGCGCCCGCTCCGGTCGGTTCTCGCCGCGCCGCGCCAACGGCGCCAAAGGTTGAAGCGCAGGTGTCCGACAGCGGCGCTGTCCGCCGCGAAGACTACGTCGGACCTAGCGGCACGGTCAGTGGCAAGCCCCCCATGCTTTCATCGGTTCGACAAAAGCCGGCGCCACTGAGTCCGGCTGGCCAGGCACGGTCGGAAGGATCGGCGGAGGAATCGCCGAGTCCGCAGAAGCCAGTGGCCCGGCAGGCACCCGCCATCAAATTGGCGCCGCTACCGCCATCACAACAGCCAGTGGCACCTGTCGAACCTCAAGGGCCGACGCCGCAAAAGCCCGATCTCAAGCTGCCGGTCGAAGCGATCCGTGCCGGCAAAGCCGGTGATGCTCGTCCGCTTTCCGAGCACCTCCGCAAGCACGGCAAAAAGAAGCAGGCTGACGCCGCCCGTGGTGGCGATGCGATCGCTCCTTCGGCCCCCACCAAGCCTCTGGATGGTCGCCGCGAACGAGTGAAAGGGAAGCTAAAGCCGGAGTCGGGGGAGAAAACGGATCGCGAGATGCTCGGCGGTCGTGAAGCTCGCCAACTCAACCGTAAAAAAACCGCACGGCCTCGTCGGGACGACGGCGACGGCCGGTCGCGTCGTCGTGGTCAGCCTCGTCGCCGCAGCGGCGTCAGCACCGCCGCCCCGCGAAAGGGAAAAGTGGTCGTCGAATTGCCGTGCACGGTGCGAACTTTGTCCGAAGCCATCGGGGTGCCTGCGGGCGTTATCCAGCGGCACTTGTACGACATGGACTTGATGGTCACGATCAACTCGCAGCTGGATGCCGAGACGGTCGAAATGCTGGCCGTGGAAATGGAGGCGGATGTTGAATTGCGGCATGCTGTCAGCCTCGAAGATGCAATGCTGACGACTATCAGCGATACCGAAGACAGTCCGGAGCAACTTGAACCGCGCCCACCAATCGTTACATTCCTGGGACATGTCGATCACGGAAAGACATCGCTCTTGGATGCGATTATCGGTATCGACGTGGTGAGCGGCGAACGTGGCGGGATTACCCAGCACATTCGAGCCTACGACGTCGAGAAGGGCGGTCGAAAGATATCGTTCGTCGATACCCCTGGTCACGAAGCGTTTACCGAAATGCGGGTCGCGGTGCGAACGTTACCGACATCGCCGTGTTGGTTGTGGCGGCGGACGACGGAGTCATGCCGCAAACGGAGGAAGCGATCAGTCACGCACGTGCCGCGAACGTGCCCATCGTTATCGCACTCAACAAAATCGACCTGCCGGGCATTGACGAAAATCGAATCATGCAGCAGTTGGCGGCCAACGAACTGCTGCCGCGAGACTGGGGTGGCGAAACAGAATTGATTCGGACCAGTGCCATCAAAGGCGATGGCTTGGATGACCTTCTGGAAATGTTGTTATTCATCGCCGACGACAAAGACATCAGGGCGAATCCGCACCGCGCCGCGTACGGAACCTGTCTGGAAGCCCAACTGCACGAGGGTCGGGGCGTCGTGTCGAAGTTCATCGTCCAGAACGGGACGCTGAACGTTGGCGACTGCGTCGTTTGCGGAGGTTCGTTCGGACGTGTTAAGGCGATGTACAACACGCTGGATACGAAGAAAAAGCTGACGACAGCCGGGCCATCGACGCCGATCGACTTAACCGGTTTGGATGTCGCTCCCGCTGCCGGTGACCGATTCTATGTCGTGGATGATATTGCTGTGGCGCGACAGATCGCCGAACAACGCGAAGAGGACAGCCGCAGCGCCAGCCTGACGCCCCCAGCCCATGTCACACTGGAAGGTCTCTTCGATCGTCTGGGTCAGGATGAAGTTCAAAACCTGAACCTGATCCTTCGCGCGGATGTGCGCGGATCGATCGAAGCAATTCGACATGAGCTGGAAAAGATCGATCACCCGGAGGTCAAATTCAAGATCTTGCAGGCGACCGTGGGAGGAGTGACGGAAGCCGACGTACATCTCGCGGACGCTTCGGATGCCATTATCTGTGGTTTTAATGTCGTTCCTGACGAACAGGCACGTACCCTGGCAGAACAGAAGGGCGTCCAGGTTCGCCGCTATGACATTATCTACAACCTGACCGACGACCTGAAAGCGGCGCTAGAGGGTATGCTCAAACCCGCTCGACAGGAAGCGGACCTCGGTCGCGCTCTGGTTCAGATGACGTTTAAGATCAGTCACGTGGGGACCGTTGCCGGCTGCCGAGTTCTTTCTGGACAGATCCACCGCAACGCACGCGCGCGCGTGATTCGCGAACAGACGATTATCGGGGACTATCCAATCGACACGCTGAAGCGTATCAAGGACGATGTGAAAGAAGTCCGCGAAGGTTTGGAGTGCGGTATCAAGCTGTCCGGATTCAATGACCTCAAGGAAGGCGATATTCTCGAAGTCTACAAGATCGAAGAAATCGCTCGTAAACTGGGCGATTCGTAAATGTCATCCAGACGCATCCAAAAGGCAGCACAAGCGATTCGTGAGGTCGTTTCAATGGCGATCCTGACCGATTTGAAGGATCCGCGCATCGAGAATGTCACGGTGACCTACGTCGAAGTGTCACCTGATATGCGACTTGCCAAGGTTCACGTCTCGATTATGGGCAGCGAGAGTCGGCAGAAGCTTTGCATGCATGGACTTCAGAACTCGGCCGGCTATCTGCAATCGAAAATATCCAAGCGTATCGATACGCGCTATACACCGAAACTGAAATTTGTGCTTGACATGGGAATCAAGCGGTCGATCGAGATCGAGCAGATACTGGATGAAGTTCTGCCGGATCGAGAGGCAAGTGCCGCCAGGCGGATCCCTGCGAGCGATCATCATGAAGACGTCGTCGAGGAAACAAGTAGTAACTAAAAATGTCTACCAGTCGCAGCGCTCTACTTACCAAAAGTCATAAAGTTCTCAAGAAATATTTCGAACCCGTCGTGCCAAATCTTCGGTTGCCGGTTCTCGATCAATTGATACTTGCCTGCTGTCTGGAAGACGCGTCGGCCAAGGACGCTCAACGCGCCTTCGATGCGGTCCAGGAACAGTTTTTCGATTGGAACGAAGTTCGCGTTAGCTCGGTGAAGGAGTTGAGCGAAGTGATGCAGATGCTTGCCTTTCCCCAGGAGGCGGCGAATCGCTTGAAGGGGACATTGCAGAGCGTTTTTGAAGCCAACTACTCGTTCGATCTGGAGAAACTAAAGAAGGAAAATATCGGCGTCGCGATCAAGAAGATCACCAAATACGGCGGAGTGACACCTTTCGTCGTGTCGTTTGTGACCCAAACCGCGCTGGGAGGGCACGCGATACCCGTCAGTCGCGGGGGACTCGAGTCGCTTTATATTCTGGGAGTAATTAACGAGAAAGAAAAGAATTCGTACACGGTTCCTGGGCTGGAGCGCGCCATCTCCAAAAACAAGGGCGTCGAATTCGGTTCGTTGCTCAACCAGCTAGGCGGTCAGTTGCGGCGGTTCCCCTACGGTGCATCCACTCGCAAAATCCTGCTGGACATAGCGCCGGATTGTAAAGATCGTTTGCCCAAGCGCGTGACGAAGGCCGAACTGGAAAAGCAAGAAGCTGAGATTGCGGAGCAAGCCGAAAAGGCGAGGGCGGCCAAGAAATCCGAGCAGGCGAAAGCCAGCGACCGTGCGGCCAAGGCGAAGGCCGCCAAGAAGCCTGTCAAAGTAAAAATGATAAAGGTCGTCGTCAAGAAAAAGGTCGTCGCCAAGAAAAAGGCATCCGCGGTCAAGAAGAAAACAGCCAAGACCGCACGTGTCAAAAAGAAAAAAACCGTTAAGAAGAAGACCGCTTCCAAACGAGCTGGCCACCGCAAGCCGCGCTGAGCGATGCAGCGCGGCAGATCGCTGCATGCAGGCGGGGTCGTGGCGATGACGCGATTTGTGGCGATTGGTAGCGTATAATTGGGTGATTCATCCCGCGGTGATGAACGCAACCTGGCTTCACTGCCCCTCGACGTCCCCTTCATGTCCATGCCACGAAGCCATGCCCATCCCACGATGCGGGTTCGTAGCTTCGTTGTCGAGCTATCTGTCGCCGTAGCGGTTAGCTTCGTCGCGGGGGGGGGTACCAACATCCTGCCCGCTGGAGTTGTTCTGGCGGACGGTGAGGCAGGAGATACGTCAACCAACGCGGCACTGGGTGGCGCCGATGTCCAGCCCTTGGACGAGACTCCCGCGCCGCTTCGGCCACTGCACCCGCGATCCTCCGCGGACAAGAATCGACTTCAAGCCGCGGCGCTATTCAGTACGGCCTCGATGCATGTCAAAAGGAAACAGTTTGAAAAGGCGCTCGAATTGTACCGCCGAGCGATCGAGCTCGATCCGGAAAGTTCTCGTCTTCGTGCGGCGCTACACTACGCTCATGCCAGGCAATACGAGGCGCAGCGAAAACTAGATCAAGCGCTGCCGTCCTATCAACGTTCGTTGCAGTGGGATCCGGGCAACGAAGAATTATTGCGGCGTATCGTTCAAATGTCGCAGCATCTCGACCGACACGGCGAAACTTCAAGATATAGTATTTTGCTGGTCGATCAGGATCCTTCGGATGCATTAGAAGTGTTAAGGTCGTTCATCTACCTGCGGGCAGACGATCACACCGAACGTGCTTTGAAGATTTTCGAAAAAGCGTTGCAAACGGGGAAAGTGAGTCGACGAGAACCAGCCTGGATCGAGCTCTACAAGTTGGCGGGTCAAGCCTACCTGGAGACGGAGGATAGTGCCAAGGCGGCCGACGCTCTGGCAGTCGTTGAGCAAGTCCTGGCCGAGCCGGAACGCTATGAGTTCGATAGCGAAATCGTTGAACTCATCCAGGGACGCGACCCGTCCCCTCTGAGTGAATTGATCGGGCGCGCCTATCTGGCGGCAGGGCGGTACGACCAGGCGCAAGCTGCGTTTGAAAGAGCGACAAAGGATGACCCTGGCGGCAAGCTGTACTGGACAGCCAAGGTGCATGCAGCCGCCGATCGAACCGAAGATGCCCTGGGCGCCTTGGAGGAATATTTCCGGCGGATGTCAACGTCGCAGGGCGAGGCACCCTATCGTTTGCTGTTCGAATTGTCGCCGGCGGAGCCCAGCGTGAAAATCAAACGGCTGGAAGCGTTGGTCGTCGAAGATCCGAAAAATGCGCCATTGGCGTACTTTTTGAGCGAACAGTATCTGAACGTTGATCGCTTTGCCGAGGCCCGCAAGCTGATCGGACGACACGTCGAGGACCAGCCGACGCTCGCAGCCTACCGCAACATGGCACGCATTCTTCACCAGCAACAAGATGCTGCGGCATTTCTCTATTTGGCCGCTACGATCAGTTCGAAATATTCCAGCTTGTCCATCCTGGGCGAACCGATCGACAAGGTTGCTTCCGACGCGGCATTTGTCGAAGGCATTGTGGCGAACGCCAAGGTACGCTTCGTGGAAAACGTGGCGTCCCTTTCGTTTGCTGACCGCTTGGCGGTCGCGCTGCTGGCGGTGGAAGCCGAGCGCTGGGATACGGCGAAGGAGTTTTTTACGCTCGCCACGCTATCGGATAAGGATCGTCGAGCGGAAATATACGAATTGTGGGGATTAAGTCTCCTGGCCGCGGAGCGCAATGTGGATGCCATCCACGTCTTTCGGAAAGCAATAGGCGAAAAGGTGTTGCCTGATGATCAACCGGTTCTCCACTATTATCTTGCTGGCGCGCTATCCGGGGAAGGGCAATGGGACGCCGCGATTGCCGCCGCTCGACATGCCGCCGATGTGGATCCCGGCGCCGTGGATTTCTGGTTTCGCTTGGGTTGGACCCTCTACCGCGCAGAGCGAAATGAAGAGGCGATGGCAGTTTTTCAGCAGCTGATCGATCGTTTTGACGGCGATCGCGATTCATCGGTCAAACGTGATTTGATTCGCGAAGTCCGCCTGACACTTTCACATCTCTATTCGCTGCAGAAGGACCCGGTCACCGCCGAGGAGTTGCTGGGACAGGTCCTGGACGAATACCCCGAGGACCATGGCGCACAAAACGACCTCGGCTACCTATGGGCTAGTCGAGGTGTACGCTTGCCGCGGGCGCTGGACATGATCCGGTCGGCTTGCGAGTCCGATGCGAAAAATGCGGCGTATCGTGATAGTCTTGGCTGGGTCCTGTTTCGATTGGGACGTCCGGATGAGGCCCTCGTCGAACTGGAGAAGGCCGTCGAACTGGAGAAGGCCGTCGAACTGGAGAAGGCCGTCGAACTGGAGAAGGCCGTCGAACTGGGAAAGGCCGTCGAACTGGGAGCAGAAGAGGTGGACGGCGTGATCCTCGATCATCTAGGCGACGTCTACCAAGCGCTCGATCGACACGATGACGCGAAGGCCGCATGGAAACGCGCGGTAGAGGCCTTTATGAAGACGGATGACCCGTCCGACGCCGCACGCGTTAGCACGAAGTTGAAGGCCGCGCCGCAGTAATGTTATTCTGAATCTTGGTTGCGTCGTGTACTTTGCTGCATCCGACAACAGGCCGAAATCGTGAGCCATTCGCACGCGGCGAAACGGATTCGTTCGAAAACGCAACTACTACTACCGC
>CAWJNN010000110.1:0-36821 GCA_963844115.1 uncultured Planctomycetales bacterium
AAAAGCGGTGGCAAGCCCACCGTTGAGGATACGAATATTGTCACCATCAACAGCCCCATGGTGGGGACCTTCTATACTTCGCCCAGCCCGGAAGCAGGCGCTTACGTCAAAGTGGGCGATCATGTCGGCGATGATTCGACAGTCTGCATCGTGGAAGCAATGAAGGTGTTCAACGAAATACCTGCTGAAACGTCCGGCAAAATTGTGGCCATTCTGGTCGAAAATGGCGAACCGGTGGAATACGGTCAGCCTCTGTTCAAGGTCGATACCTCGGCCTAGTAAGCGATGTATAAGCGGATCCTGATAGCGAACCGTGGCGAGATCGCGCTGCGAATTATTCGAGCTTGTCGCGAGCTGGGCATCGAATGTGTCGCGATTTACAGCGAGGCCGATCGCGGCTCGCGCTATCTCGAACTGGCGGACGAAGCGTACTGCGTTGGCCCTGCGCAGTTCCGAGAGCTATCTGAAGATCAAAAACGTCATTAGTGCCGCCGAGGTAGGCAATGTTCAGGCCGTGCACCCCGGCTACGGATTCCTCGCCGAGAATGCTCATTTCAACGAAATCTGTCGCGATTGCAAAATCGATTTCATCGGGCCGTCACCCGAGGCAATGAGACTGCTAGGTGACAAGAACCAGGCCCGCACGCTGGCGAGCCAGTCCGAAGTACCGGTCGTTCCCGGCAGCGACGGTTTGTTGGACAACGAAGGGATGGCGCTGGATATCGCCCACGAAATCGGTTTTCCTGTGCTGGTCAAAGCGTCGGCCGGCGGCGGCGGCAAGGGGATGCGCGTCGCGTTGAACGACTTGGCGCTCAAACAAGCGGTGCAACAGGCAAAGCAGGAAGCAGAAGCCGCGTTTGGCGACGGCAGCGTCTACCTGGAAAAATTCATCGAACGGCCACGTCATGTCGAAGTACAGGTAGTCGCCGATCAGCACGGCAATGTCGTGCACCTCTGGGAACGGGAATGTTCTTTACAGCGACGGCACCAGAAGCTGGTCGAAGAAAGCCCTGCCCCGCTGTTACCGGAAGAAAAACGACAGGCAATGTGTGAGGCTGCCGTCCGGATGATTCGGGCGGCCAACTATACAAACGCCGGGACCGTCGAATTCATTGTGGATAAGGACGGCAATTTTTTCTTTATTGAAGTGAATGCGCGGATCCAAGTCGAACATCCCGTCACGGAGATGGTTACCGGCATCGACCTGATCAAGACGCAGATTCAAGTCGCTTGCGGCGAACCGCTCAGCTTTCGACAAGAAGATATCCAGCTGCGGGGCGCGGCGATTGAGTGCCGGATTAACGCGGAAGATCCAGCCAAGAATTTCCGACCTTCGCCAGGGAAGATCCAACAGTTCAACGTCCCCGGCGGATTGGGCGTCCGTTTTGACTCCCACGTCTACGAGGGCTATACCGTCTCGCCCTATTACGACTCGATGATCGGAAAACTGATTGTGCACCAGCCGACACGAGGCGAAGCAATCAGCTGCATGCTGCGCGCGCTGAACGAACTACGTATCGAAGGCATCAAAACGACGGTACCGCGTCACATCGAAATGTTGCAGCACACGGCATTTGCCGAGGGCCGCATCGACACGACATTCGTCGAACGCACCTGGGGCGGATAGCCCTGTCTCGCCTGTCCGCGTAGATCCGTACCGAGCGCAACGCCCTGCGCGATTCGGGTCTCGCTTTCCAACCAGGCTTTGTCGGAAAACACGTACGATGGGACTCCGATCCCGTCGATTATGTATACTTGGGTCAGGCGACCCGCTCGGAGGCCCATCGTACGGCAGGTCACCAGCACCCTTTCCGACAAAGCCTGGCGGGCACGCGAGACCGAGCGTCGTGTCGCCGAACTCACTACCGGGACCGCGCAAACGATATCTCGTGCTCGGTCAATCTTTGAGTTTAACCCAAGTTCGACAGTTGAGTGTGTGCGACGCTGGTTTTTACGGGGTGGACGGGCGTGGGTCTTCACTACATTCGGTTTCAATTGGTGAGCTGGTGGGGAAGGGTTAAGCCGAGTCGCTCAAGTAGAATCGCTTGGTGATCCGTTGGCCGGCGGATGCAGCGACGGCGGATTTCCACGCCGCCACGGGTCGGCAGCACAACGTCGACCACGCTGATCTTGCCTAACTCCTCAAAAATCCGCCGAGGTTCGTCGCCAAGACCGGCCGATTTTGCCATCTGGTGTAGCGTCTTCCACAACACATAGGCCAGAAAGCAGACCAGGATGTGCGCCAGCACCCGATCTTCCCGCTGGTGCCAGACAGGACGGATCCGCAGATCACTCTTGTGGATTTGAAACGCGGCCTCCGCTTCCGTCAATTGGATATACGCCTGCCACAAGTCTTCGGCCGACCAGTTCGTCACATTCGTGCGAAGCAGATAGCAGCCCTCGTTGAGGGTTGCCCAGTCACGCCACTTTTCGTTCTTTTTCCATGCGATCGAGGCGCCCAGCGAGTTGTTTCACTTCGACCTCGAACAGCCCGGCCGCCCGACTGTTCTTCGCCATGATTTTGCCGACTCGGCGATCGATCGTTTCCTTCGTCCACTTCCGCTTCCGGCAACTGGCTTTGACCTTTTCCAACGCCTCGTCGATGCGCTGCTCGAATCGGTCGTGCATGGCCTTCTCTTTCTCGCGACGATCACGGCTGCGACACAGAATATATGTTTCCTTACCACCGTCGGGCGACTGCGCCATCTTGACTTCCAACCCGTCGCGGATGGTGCCAATCCTCCGCCAGCAGTTCCTGCTCGAACTGTTTCAGCGTGCTTTTGGACGCGCCGATAATATATTGCCGGCCGCCCGACTCCATGAATTCGATATTCTCTTTCGACATCATGCCGCGGTCGCCGCACCAGATTCGCTCGGCCTTGCCATAGCGCGCTTCCATCGTCGTGACCATCGGCTGCCACGTCTTCACGTCGTTGCGGTTGCCGTCGAATACTTCGTAGCCCAGCGGCATCCCGCATTTGGAGACGACCAACCCGATACAAACCTGCTTGCAATCCGAGCGTTTGTCCCGCGAATAACCACGCCGGGCCATCGGGTTCGATGCGCATTGGCCCTCGAAGTAGGTCGATGTCACATCGTACAGCAACAGGTCGTACTTCAGATCAAACAGGGTTCCGAGCCGGTTTTTCAGGTGCTTTTCCAACGCCTCCTTGTGTGGCAACAACTGGTCGAGCGCCCGGTACAATCGCTGGTCGTACACCTTCTCGCTCGGGATACCCAGCAATTCAGGCATGGCGGTCTTGCCGTAATAATGTTCTGCGATATGCAGTTCGCTCGATGGCTTGCACAACCGACTGACGGCGAGCACGATCGCCATCCGCGACCACGGAATCCCTTCCTTGCCTCGCGGCATGACCCGGTCGAGCAATTCGTCGAGCTTCAACTTTCGTATCAGTTCGAGCGCCCGCCACGGTCCGCCGAAATCGAGTTGGTTTTCCACACGCACGTTCGCCGTATCGACTTCGATCCACTCGGACTCCGGCTTGCCGTGGGAATCGAACAGTCGCAACTGCTCGTAGGGCAGCTTTCCCTTGCCTTGAGCCGCGTGCTTGATGCCGCGCCGCTCGGTTTCTTTGAGTTGGCCCAAATAGGCGACGGTGCGTTGCCTTGGGCCACGATCGGTCCGATACGACTCGACCAGCGCCCAGTAAGCGTGTCGCTTGCCGTTCTTTTTTCGGTAACACGGTCGGATGAACATGACCGGATTTTACGTAGGCGAGCACCCCGATCAAGTCGAAAGGTCTACACTACATCGCGATTCAACGATCCACACTCCGCATCGCGCTCCTTCGGCAAGAACCCTGGCAAGCTGCACGCGCCCCGGCACCCTATTCCCACCCAAAAAACTTTCAGAAAAAACCGCCGCTCGACATAACTGTCGAACTTGGGCTAGAACTGGGAAGTCGAGTCTTCACACCCAAATCATCCCTACACGACCGGAGTAGAAAAGCAAACGATCACTGCCGATGGAGACTCTCGAATGGCCAGCGGGCTGGCGCACGATTAGCAATAGGTGTCGATCATTTGGCTGCACGTCGAGGACTTCGACATTGGCACTGTCATCGGCCCGGATGTCGAAGGATTCGCCGTGGTGGTCATGCCCAACGTCGATCACGACGGGACCGGTTTGCGGTTGCCAGCGGTTGCGCACGAGCGGGCGGATCGCCGCTCGTGCGCCGATGCGTTCAAATTTCGATATGAGATGGGAAGTGTCCATGCGGTGATGGACACGGATCGGCGTGGAGGGGGTTCGCCCCCGCTAGCCGCTTGACCACAAGTGTCCAACAAGCAACGCCGGAGCAATGTCCTGGCAACATTCCCACACCGATCACATACGGAGAGCATTGCCTAATGAAAAAAGGACTCACGCTCTTTGACGTAAGTCCTTGTCAGTAAAGAATGCCGGAGGAGGGACTCGAACCCTCACATCCTTACGGACACTGGATTTTGAATCCAGCGCGTCTGCCAATTCCGCCACTCCGGCCTTCACGATGGCAGCAGGTATTATTGCCGAAACGCCATTTGCCGCAAGTTGGGCAGCGGCCCGCCAGTATGGTCAACGGCCGAGTGTCTTCGCCAATGAGCGAACGAAATTGCGCAACAAACCTGATTCGCTTGGATTCTCCAGTTCACGCTTTTCACCGATGATCGTTTCCAGTTCGCCTTTGTCCAGCCAGACTCCAAAACAGCTTTCACAACGATCGATGCGAACGGGTTTCATGAAGGTGTAATGGCAACCTTGAAGCCGACCATCTTTGCAGCGCGGACAACGCATGAAGCCGGACGTCTCGCCCTCTTGGTAGGCCGGGTCGCCGTATTGCTGTTCCAACATCTGCTCGACGTCAGCCAAATCCAAATCGCGCAGGCGTTCCATTTCGCCGTGGTCAAACCAAATGCCGTCGCACTTGTGGCACTTGTCCAATTCAATCCCGGCGGCCGTTACCCTGGCCAACTCGGTTCCGTCTCGTGGACATTTCATGGCTTGGCTCTCGCTTTTGATAATCCCCGATCCTAACGAAGTATTGTCCTGCATCAAAGAGTCCGGCCGGTTCGGATGCAGTTCTGCTTTCGGGCGGTATCTTTCGAAATCATTCCGCCTAAAGGCGGGGCTCCAACATGAACCGCCTAAAGGCGGAGCTCCAACATGAACCGCCTCAAGGCGGATCTCCAACATGAACCGCCTAAAGGCGGAGCTCCAACATGAACCGCCTAAAGGCGGAACTACGAACTCTTGCGGCTGCGTTGACGCAACTTGGCATCGCATTTAAGGTTATACCTGTCGCACCAGAAGTCCACACAACCCAAATTCCGCCTGCATCTTACATGACTATTGTGCTTTTTGAAGACGAGCGAACCGCTCGGCTCGCGCCGCTCGCACAAGTTCGGCCTGCCTTCGATGTGCTGTGCGGTGGACGCCGCCTGGTAGATATCGTGCGGGCGGTTGATCCTTCCTTTTGCTGCGTGGTTCGCGAACATCTGCGAGACGTAACAACCGCCGATTTCGGGCCGCCGCCGGACGGCGCGCCAAGCAGCGATGCTCCGTTCGTGTTCGTGAACGCTCGGCTGATACCGTCCGCGACATTGGATCAGCAGCTACGCAAGCTGGTCGAGGACGGAGCGGAGCGTAGGGTCATGATCGGCGATCAGACCGCGCTGGCGGTCATCTCCAACGCGGCTTCCCCTGTCGTGCCGCCAGCCAACGAAATCGACCAGTGGCTCGCCGGCCAGACGCTGCCTCCGCTGGACGCCAACGTGTCGCTTCTGGAATACCCACACGACGTGGTGGCGGGCCACATCGAAATTCTGCCCGATAACCTTCAGCAGCGGATCGCGACCGGCGATTACCGCCAGGACGACGACGGGGTTTTTCTTGGCACCGGCGCGCAGATCGGCCCTTATGTGGTGAGCGACACGACCTCTGGTCCGATCGTTTTGGAGGAGGGCGTGACGGTTGGGCCGCACTGCTATCTTCGCGGGCCAATCCACCTGGGCCGCTCGACGACGATCGTCGAGCACTCCAGTATCAAGGGGCCGACGGCTACGGGAAGCTTTACGAGGCTGGGTGGCGACGTCACGGTTTGCGTTGTTGATTCCTTTTCCAACAAGGCCCATCATGGATTCCTTGGTCACAGTTACATCGGCAGTTGGGTCAATCTGGGGGCGGGAACCACCAACAGCAATTTGAAGAATACGTATGGCAAGATCAATGTTCAGTATGACGGTCAGAAGATCGCAACCGACATGCAATTTCTGGGTTGTATGGTTGGCGATTACGCCAAGACCGCTATCAACGTGTCGATCTTTACGGGAAAGACGGTCGGGGTGGCCAGCATGCTGTATGGAACGGTGACGGGAAACGTGCCGGCCTTCGTCAACTATTCTGGAGGACTGGGGGCTTCTTCGGAAGTTTCGGTGGAGGCCGCGGTGAAAATGCAGGAAAGAATGTTTGGCCGGCGCGATCGTAATGCGCGAGCGTGTGACGCCGACCTGTTGAGGGCCGTTTTTGATATGACGCGGGACGAGCGAAGGACTTGGGATGCTAAACTGGATAAAGGCCCGCCCGCGTTTTAGACTGGATAGCTTCGCATCTATTGCATGACGCACCGGGCGATATCCGCCCATAATCACAAAAGCCCTGAAAGAGCGCGATGAATCGGTATTGTAACGATCTGGTTGGTATCTATTTCGCCCTTTCAGGGCTTAATGGATTTTTGTCTGACGTACCCAGGGCGACGCGCTCGCTCGTGGAACTCGCGAATTGCTTGCCCTGGGCTGACATATTGCTGCCACCTTCGGGGCGAAGACTTGTGTCGTTACAACCCGGCCTACCAACGATGATCCGTGGATTATTAACATGAGAATTGGTGAGGCATACGGGCCTGACACGTTCGGCCTTTCGTTTGAGTTATTTCCTCCGAAGACCGCCGGGGGTGAAATCTCGCTGTTTCAGCACGTTAGCCAGCTGGTCAGTTTTCAGCCGAGTTTTATTACTTGCACGTACGGAGCTGGCGGATCAACGCGAGACAAGACGCTGGAGATCGTCGAGCGCGTTCATCAAACGTACGGCTGCCCGGTCGCTTCGCATTTGACGTGCGTGGGCGCGACGACAGAACAATTGCGGGGTTATCTTGAAGAGGCGGCACAGCGAAAAATCGTGAACATCGTGGCCTTGCGAGGCGATCCTCCGAAGGGCGAAACGGAATTTCGGCCTGTTGAAGGCGGTTTGCACTTCGCCAATGATCTTGTTCAGCTGATTCGCGGCGAGTTTCCTGAGTTTGGGATTGCCGTTGCGGGTTATCCGGAGACACATCAGGAAGCGACCAGTCCACAGGCCGACTTGGAAAACCTGAAGCGGAAGGTCGATTCCGGTGGTGACGTCGTGATTACGCAATTGTTCTACAACAACAGCGATTTCTTTCGCTTTCGCGAAGCGTGCGACAAGCTTGGAATTTCCGTGCCGATCGTTCCAGGGATCTTGCCGGTAACGAACCTGGCTCAGATTCAACGCATCACCAGTTTGTGCGGGGCGAGATTGCCAGACGAATTTGTTAGCGATTTGCAGAAATGCAGTGACGACGAGGCAAAGCAGTTTGAGGTGGGTGTTCAGTTCGCGAGCCGTCAGGTCCAGCAGTTGCGAGACGCGGACGTTCCGGGCATCCACTTCTACGTACTGAACAAGTCGCAGGCGACAGCCGGCGTGCTGCGCAACGTCGGATTTCACCAGGCGGCATCGGAGTAGTCGGCGGGCGGTTTCCGTGATCTGGTCGATCCGCCGCGTGACTTATGCCGTTCCGGTCTGTGAGACATCCGTTAGCATCGGTTCGGGATGGTCCAGGAAATGTACCAGCAGTTTGGACGGCTGCGGCTGCCGTAATTTGCGGACCGCTTTGGCTTCGATCTGGCGGACGCGCTCGCGGGTCACCGAGAAGATCTGGCCGACTTCTTCCAAGGTATAGGAATAACCGTCGGCCAGTCCGTACCGGAGGCGGAGGATTTCACGCTCGCGGTGATTCAAATCCTGTAGGCACAATTCAAGCCGCTTTTTCAAAGCGTCCTGGTGCGTGTCGAACAGCGGGTCATCGTCTCGATGGTCTTCCAGGAATTCTCCAAAGAAGCTGTCGTCGTGATCGCCCACGGGTTGATCGAGCGACAAAGGGTGATGCGACATTTTCATGATGACACGGGCATCTTCCACGGATAGACGAGCGGCTTCGGCGGTTTCTTCGACGGTCGGCTCACGGCCGTTTTTCTGGATCAGATCCTTCGTAACGTTCCTAACTCGCGTCATGGCATCGATCATGTGGACCGGCACGCGAATCGTGCGGCTTTGATCGGCAATGGCGCGGGTAATGGCCTGCCGAATCCACCACGTGGCATAGGTCGAGAACTTGTAGCCACGGGCGTGCTCGAATTTTTCAACTGCTCGCATCAACCCAGTATTTCCTTCCTGGATAAGATCCAGAAAAGTCAGTCCTCGATTGCGGTATTTCTTGGCGATTGAAACGACCAATCGCAGGTTGCCGGCCGAGAGTACGCGTTTGGCGGCATCGTATTCTGTGCGGCATTGTTCCGTCCGCTGGACCCGTCGTGCCAATGTCGAGGAACTCTCCAGGGTGATCCGCATCAAGTATCGCAGCTCGGCGCGTAGTTCATTGTCAGATGGTCCAAAGTGCCGGTCGCGGCGCTTCGGCATTTCTTTCAGCTGCTGACGAATGGCGTTCATCCGTTGGGAAATTTCGCTCAACCGCGTGAAAATTGGTGTGATTTTCGAAAGTCTCAGATCGAGCTCCTCGACCAGACGAACGATCTTCGTCCGCCGCTTTACAATGCGACGCCATGCATCGACGCGTTTGGAATGTGCCGTGCTCTTACTGATCGCAATCCGGAAGTCTTTGCGGTTCAGCGACCGCAGATGGTCAATGGTCTTCAGGTTGGGTGGCAGGCGAAGTAGTATCTGCTTTTTGGCGGTCGTGTTCGTTACGGACAGTTCAATGGTGCGATCAATCCGTAGCTCGCCGTCACGTATTTTCTTCAGCAGATCGACCGCGCCGCGCAGGACGTAGTCGGAGGCGAGCATGATGGTCCGGAAGCGGTTTTGCGTACGTTCGATCTCCTTTGCCGAGTCGACTTCTTCCGTGCGGGTCAACATCGGAATCTCGCCCATCTGCATCAGGTACATGCGGATCGGATCGTCGATGGAAATGACACCACGCCGCGTCAAACGTCGATCAGCGAATGCATCGGCCTTGCTGGCGCCGGTTTTCGGTGATCCTTTTTTGTGTTCGCCGTTGGCGGCTGGAACGGCACCCTTGATTTCGGGTTTCCTTTCAGACGGAGCGGAATGACCGTTTATTTTTCGATTTGACGGACTTTTTGGCTTCGTCCGGAAGTTTCCATTGACTTTGTTTTGTTTGGCCACGGCATCGTCCTCGTTAGCGGCAAAATAGTGGGCGTGCCTACTCGTTCGAGCAGTTCGAATGCCAAAGCTCAGTGGAGTCCAAAAGAGTTGTCACAAAACGAGTCCTATCAATCAGTTAGGGCCTTCTAAACTCCGACGTGAGCAGCGACAATAGACCTTCATGTTGATGCAAAACCGCAACGTGGCCGTATCGACCCTGTTGCAAAGCCTGAACGTCGGACGTTGTGTCGCGCACCGCGGCACGCTAGGAATACGCTGGATTACGCTGAAAAATCGGGTTCACGCTGAGAAATTGGGTTCACGCTGAAAAATCGGGGACACACTGAAAAATTGCCCGGCGCCGCCGACCGCGAAGCCCTTTTTGCTTGAGTTAAAATCAGCCAAACTGGTAGCCTCCTTCGCCGACGACGGGAAACGGAAGTCACCGAAGATCGTGTCCAAGATCGAAAGGATCGCCCCCGCTGATGCCACCTGAGTCGAAGCAATCCCTGGCAGCGCTGACGATGCAAATTCGTGCCGAAGAGGAACAGCTGGCTGACGGCGGAGGCCCGCAGGCGATTGAACGTCAACATGCCAAGGGTCGATTAACGGCCAGGGAACGGATTCAGGGACTTCTGGATCCGGGTAAGCCGACGCTGGAATTGGGTGCGTGGGCCGGCTGGAAGATGTACGACGAATTTGGTGGCGCACCTGGTGCCGGCGTTGTCACGATGCTCGGCACCGTTGCGGGGCGCCGCCATCTGGTTGCTGCCAACGATGCGACGGTCAAAGCGGGCGCCTTTTTCCCGGCGACCACCAAGAAAGTTTTGCGCGCACAGCGAATCGCTCTTATCAATCATCTACCGATGATCTATCTGGTTGATTCGGCGGGCGTGTTTCTGCCTTTACAGGAGGACGTGTTTCCCGACGAAGACGATTTTGGTCGAATATTTCGCAATAATTCCGTGATGTCCGCCGCCGGAATACATCAGATCGCGGCGATCATGGGAAACTGCGTCGCGGGCGGAGGGTATTTGCCCGTGTTGTGTGACAAGACTCTCATGACCGAAGGCTCCGGCCTCTATCTTGCCGGTCCGGCGTTGGTAAAGAGCGCCATTGGGCAAACGGTGTCGCACGAAGAGCTAGGGGGCGCCCAGATGCACGCTCAGATTAGCGGTACGATCGACTATCGCGAATCGGATGACGAAAGCTGTTTGGGCCGCATCCGCGATTTGGCCGGGCTGATTCGACCGGATTCTGCAGATCCCTGTCCACCCTACATGCGTCAACCGCTGCAAGCATCCCGTCGCCCGGGCAGCGATCTTTACGACCTGGTCAGTCCAGATCCTCGTGTCGATTACGAAGTCCGCGACGTGCTGGATTGTATTGTCGACCAGGAAACGTTCCAGGAGTACAAAGCTGAATACGGCCAGACCTTAGTCTGTGGTACGGCCCGGATCGGCGGTTTTCCCGTTGGTATTGTCGCTAACCAGCATCACCAGGTCCGTCCCGGCGACGGACCGATCCAATTCGGTGGTGTCCTGTATGTCGATAGCGCTGAAAAGGCCGCGCGGTTTGTGATGAACTGCAACCAGGATTGGCTGCCGATTGTTTTCTTCCACGATGTGAATGGGTTCATGGTGGGACGACAGAGTGAGCAAGAGGGCATCATCAAGGCGGGTGCCAAACTTGTCAGCGCGGTCAGCAACAGTCGCGTTGCCAAAATGACGGTATTTATCGGCGGTTCCTTTGGCGCCGGTAACTATGCGCAATGCGGCAAGGCCTATGATCCGCGGTTCATTTTCGCCTGGCCGTCGGCACGCAATGCGGTCATGGGAGCCGAGCAGGCGACATCGACCCTGCTGGACGTTACGGTCCGCAGTATGGAGCGGCAAGGTAATCAGGTTGATGCGGACGAACTTGCTGCGTTAAGTAACAAGATTCGCGGTGACTACGACCGTCAAATGGATGTGCGCTATGGCGCCGCGCGCGGGTGGGTCGATGCCATCATCGATCCGGCTCAGACTCGCGACGTCTTGACACAGTCGCTGGAAGTCGCAACGGCGCACGCTGACCAACGGCCGTTCCAGCTTGGAGTGTTTCAGGTGTGAGGAGGGACTGTGGACTGTGGACGATGGACTGTGGACGATGGACTGTGGACGATGGTGTGGACTGTGGACGATGGACGATGGACTGTGGAACGTGGGACGGTAGGACTGTGGGAAAAATAGGTGCGGGACGGTGACGATTCGTATTGCTAATGCTGCGGGATTTTGGGGCGACAGCCTGAACGCTCCGTTGCGACTTGTTGGAAGATACGCATGTCGACTACTTGACCCTGGAGTACCTTGCCGAGCTAACGATGTCGATCATGGCCGCTCAGCGGCGCAAGAATCCCGAGCGGGGATACGCGCACGACTTCGTGGCGGTCGTTGCGTCGATTTCGCACTATCTGAAGGCGGTGCGATCGCTGCGGATCATCACGAATGCCGGAGGCCTCAATCCACAGGGTTGTGCGCGGGCCGTGGCGGAAGAATTGTGCGCGACGGATTTGCAGTCGCTGGCGATTGGCGTGGTCAGCGGCGACGATTTGAAGGACCGCATCGTCCAGCTGCAAAACGATGGCGTTCCGTTTACCAATCTCGACACGGGCGAGCCGCTGGCAGATTTGGATGGAGAGATTGTCTCGGCCAATGCCTATTTGGGCGCCGAACCGATTGCGAGGGCACTTGGATCTGATGCGGGCATCGTAATTACCGGTCGCGTTGCGGATGCGTCCCTGACGGTGGCACCTGCGATTCAGCAGTTCGGCTGGTCTTGGGACGACTGGGATCGGTTGGCGGCGGCGACGGTCGCTGGCCACGTGATCGAGTGCGGAGCGCAGGCGACGGGCGGATATACCACCGATTGGCGCCATTACGAGCTGGCTCATATTGGTTATCCGATCGCCGAGCTTTCCGACGACGGTGGCACGGTCATTACCAAGTCACCGACCAGCGGTGGAGCGGTCAATCGTCACACGGTGGCGGAGCAGTTGGTGTACGAGATCGGAGATCCTTTCAGCTACTTGACGCCCGACGTGGATGTCGACTTTTCGGATATCCGCCTGGCGGAATTGGCGGACGATCGCGTTGCTGTCTGCGGTGCGGTTGGGCGTCCGGCGCCTGCCGATTACAAGGTATCTCTGGCCTACATGGATGGCTATGCGTCGTCGGGACAGCTGTTGGTCTATGGAAGCGATTGTGTGGTGAAGGCAGGGGTGGTGGCGGAGCTGATCTTCAAGCGATTACAGCAGGAAGGGATCGAGCCGGCGAGAGTCTATACCGAGCTGTTGGGCACGGGCGACGGTGTGCCGGGCTCACATGGTTTGCCGGAGGGCTTGCGCGAAGTGGTGTTACGCGTGTCGGTACATGACCCAAGCCGTGACGTGGTTGCGGCGTTTTCCAAGGAATTTGCGCCATTGATTACCAGCGGCCCGGCGGGACTGGCTGGTTACGCACAAGGTCGTCCAGCCGTTCGTCCCGTCTACGCTTACTGGCCCACCACCGTTCCCAAAGACGCACTTCGGCCCGAAGTGACGGTCCGTTCGGCTGCCGAATGGGCACAGGATTCAGCGGGGAGTTAGGTTATTGCGAAAATGAGTAGAACACACATATCACTCGATGAAATCGCGACCGCTCGAAGTGGCGACAAGGGGAATCATGCAAATATCGGCGTGGTAGCGTATCGACGAACAGGGTACGAATACCTGATTAGCGTCTTGACCGAGGACGTTGTCGCTGAATTCTTTGAAGGTTTGGGCGCGCAGCGTGTCCAACGCTTTGAACTGCCGAATCTTTGGTCCTTGAACTTTGTCCTGTACGACGCGCTAGGTGGCGGTGCCAGTCGGTCGCTACGCATCGATACGCAAGGTAAACTGTTGGGCACTGCGGCGCTTGAGATTCGGCTACCCTGTCCGGACAACCTGGAAGACATGCTGGCCAACGGCGATGAGCGCGCGACCTGATAACCCGATAGCGGCGATCTGACATGGCCGAACCACTGGTAAAAATCCACGTTCACGAGAATACTGCGACGATCCTGTTGAACCGACCGGACAAGCGGAACGCGCTGACCCGCGCTATGCTTGCCGAATTGGACCAGGGACTCCACGATTTACACATGCAGCGCAGTGCGCGTGCGATCGTCATCAGCGGTGCCGGCCCCGCTTTCTGCGCGGGTATGGATCTCGCGGAAATGAAAGCGACGGCCGAATCACCCGATGCGAAACAGTTGTGGGAAGATGACGCACGGGCCTACCGTGATGTTATCGAAAAAATGCTCCGTTTTCCCAAGCCGATCATCGCGGCCGTTGACGGCGCGGCCGTGGCGGGTGGCGCCGGGTTGGCGCTGGCATGCGACATTATCGTCGCATCGGAAAACGCCCGTTTCGGTTTTCCGGAACCCCGTCGCGGTTTAATCGCGGGTATCGTGGCGCCGGTTCTTCATTTTCGCGTCGGAGCCGGTCACGCCGCCTATCTTTTGTTGACTGCCGATCTCATTGACGCCCAGCGTGCGCACGACTTGGGTATTTTTCACGAAGTGGTGAAGCAGGATGTCGTTTGGCGCGCACGAACGAGTTGGCACAAACATGTGCCGCCAGCGCGCCGGAGGCCTTGTCGCTTACCAAACGGCTGTTGAACGAGACGATCGGACACCATTTGCCGACGATGTTGGCGGCAGGAGCCGCTGCCAGCTGCACGGCGCGGACGACGGAAGCCGCCGCGGAGGGATTGGCAGCTTTTCTGGAGAAGCGCGAGCCGAACTGGGAGTGAGACGGGATGCGGGATGCGGGATGCGGGATGCGGGATGCGGGATACGGGATGCGGGATACGGGATGCGGGATGCGGGATGCGGGATGCGGGATGCGGGATGCGGGAGGGAACCTTAGACGATTTCAATTCCACTATTCCACTATTCCATCATTCCAATCTTCCATTATTCCAAGTCTCCCGACCCTAGATCGTACGCTTCAAGATCTTCTTTCTTCAGCCAGCCGTCGTGTAGGGCCGAACCGACAAGCGCGGCCGCGCAGCCGTGGCGAGCGAGTGATTCCAGGTCGCGGGCTCCGCGAACACCGCCGCCCGCATAGAAGGTGATCTCCGGGTGCTTATGGTGCAACATATGACAGAGTCGTTCGGTGCCGCACCCACCGTGCATTCCGACCGTCGCCACATCGATTAAGGCAATCTTCCGAACGCCTGCATTGATAACGACTTTGGCGATATTGGCCGCCAGCTTGCCGTTCCAGTGATCCGACACGGTCATCGGTCGCCCGTTCTTCATGTCAAGGCTGAAGATAAATCGCTCAGCACCCACCAGCTGAAGACCATGGGACATCGTCTCAATGTCCGGCAGCGATTCAAGACCAAAGATCACATTCGTTACCTCGGCGTGGTCATCCGCGAATTCGGCCATCCTCTCAATTCGCGCGTTGTCGCTTAGCCCGGCGTCGATCCAGAGTTTCAATCCGCACGCGGCCAGACCGACGTAGACGTCCCAAGCGGGGTCGGCGCCACCGATCGCATCAAGGTCGGCGATGTAGGCGTGTCCGAAGCCGAACTTTTCGGCAAACGCACGACCAATATCGATAGGTTCGGCGCCCTCCAGCAGTTTGCTGTCGACGGGATGGTAGGATTCGCGACCGCCACCTACAGCGCGAACGACGCTGCCGCCTTGAAGATCGATAGCGGGGACGATTTGCACCGGCTTGATACCTGCTTCATACCACTAGTTGCCGAAAGTCCCTGCACGACTGCGTAATGATCATAAACTTCAACGGTTCGTGTGGCCATACACCTTTCGCTTATCGCTTATTCCGCCGCGCGTGATCCGCCGCGCGATTTCTTATCGCGCTACGGGAAAACGCCCACGTCACCGTCAAATCCAGCTTCTTCTCAGTCCATTATAGTTTGCTCAGCTTAGCGCCGAAAACACAAACTCGAAATCCGGCGGTACCCCGTAGATACATGAACGCAAAGGGGTTAGGCCGATTGCAGGCCCATTGAAGGGAGGCATTGAACTGGGATAAATAGCGGGGAGATCGTCACGACGTGTGAAATGCGCGCCGACGATTTTCTGGCTGAACGCGACATCGCGCTCATTCGATCGGGAAGCTGTCGTCCTGAACGTTCTCCTGCTGATAGACGGACATGTAGCGGTACCAAACCTCGAGCGTCATTGCAGCGAGCGCCGTGCTGTAGACGCGTCCGCCGGCATCGCCGTGATTTCCCGTGAAATGCCAACTGCCCGCCTCGCGACCGTCCTTTACTTGAGAGTCCTTCAGGAACCGCTTCATTGTGTCGTTCCAGTTTTTCCAACGATCGCCCGACGGTCCGTCATTCTGGAACATCAACATGGATGCGTAATAGTTGTAGTACATGTCGGCCCCACGCCCTGAAACGGACGGTCCTTTTTGGGCAACCGAACGGACGCCCATCCGCAAGCCGGGGTCATCTTGCGGAGTGCCAAGGTAGTTGCGGCAAAGTAATCCGATCGCCGTACAAGCACCGGCCTTGTCACGATCTGCAACCGTGCGATAGCCGTATTGCGACCCAACTCCGTAGCCGCCGGGTGCCATGTCTGATTGGACCGAGTCCAGCCAGCGAATCGCCAGCGGTTTGACAGATGGCGAGATCTTCAACTTGCTGATCGCCGCGCTCTTTAAGGCCATGATCTGCCAGCCCGCCACCGAGGTATCGCCACCCTGACGTGGTTCATACAGCCAACCACCATTGTCGGGATGCTGAGCGAAAATAATGTAGTTCACGGCAAGCTGAGCATGAGACCTTAGCCATGAATCATTGGTCATGCCATAGGCTTCGATCATCGCACAAGCCGCAATGCCGTGGCAGTACATATGCGAATGACTCTCACCATTTTTCTCGTACAGCCTTCCCGCGTTGTTCTTGACGAGCATGTTTTCGCGAAGATAAGCGAGCCCCTTTTTCACGGTCTTCTTGTATTTGCCGTCAACGTGCGTGTAGCCCGCGCCCAGGAACGGCAACAGTGCGAGACCCGTGGCCCCCATGCGGCTTGTTTTCTGACCAGGATCCGGAAATCCCGAACACCGATCTCCGGGCGTGTGCGCGAAGCTCCAACTCCCGTCGCGGTTCTGTCGTTCGGCCAACCATTTCAGGGCGGCTTCAACGGCTGAAAGGTCACTTGCATCGAAGCTAGGGTTTTCCCGGCGCTTTCTGCTGAATCGGTTGCTCAAACCGTCCCCACCGGGACCACCGGTGCCAGGCTTGCCAAATAAGTTTCCGCCAAGCGCTGTTTCGCCGAAGTCCAGCGGACCACCGTCCACCCTCAGATCACGAGGTGGCTGCCACTCAAATTCTGGATGCGGAACCGAGGCCGCAAACGATTCGGAAGAGGGCGGCGGCGCATCGTCGTCGACGTCATCCTTGGACTCTTGGGTTGGATCCTTTGTGGGCCGCTCTGGCTTAACCGGTACGAGCGTCGGTTGGAGTTCATCCGGCGGAATTTCTTCCGTCGGTTTGATAACGAGCTCGCCGATATTGTCGACGATTTCGCCGCGAAAACTGATCAGTGCTAAAACTAGCAACAGAATCATGTGAACCAGCATGCTGGTCAGCCAGCTGGGACTGGCACCCAAGAATACCTTCCACAGGGGTTCATGCTCTTCGAGTTGATCCGTCGAGCTTTCCGCGGGCGGATCTGCTTGTCTCTTTTGAGGTCGTCGTTGGCGTGCTTCGACGGGCGATCGTTTAGCCTTGTTCATTGCGTGCCTCCCATTGGGGATTCGTCATGACTATTTCAGCGCGTACGCTGAGCGCAGTTGACGCTGGGGTATAACGAAAGCCACTTCGACGATGGCGGCTCGTGCCGAGCAGCCGATGGAGCGGTACGCTCGAATGCATCCGATCCTCGCTGCTTGTGGTTCCGTAATCGTGGCTGGCGATGGGATTTATTCCATGGGTCGGGATGATATCAGGCGTTGGACACGCTCATTTCCACGCTCTAGCACCCGCGGGCCATCATCCGCTAGAATTACGTTTCGGATGCAATAAAAACTCACCGACGCAGCGAATTCACCGGGGTTCGGAAGTTCGTCGGCGATCGCGAGAACGCTGAACAGGTTTGCAACAATGGCCAAGACTAGAAAAAGCAAAAGCAAGAAGAAGGTTGAAACTTTATTCTTGGTTTGCCAAGAGACCGGCGATCACAACTACACGATCCGCCGCAAGCCGGGTGGTGAAAAGTTAAAGCTGAAAAAGTTTTCCCCTCGTTTACGCCGGCACACCGTCCACGTCGAAAAGAAAAAGTAGTTGTCAGGATGACATGCCCAAGACGTGGCGAATCCATTCTCACGACGCGGCGGAAGTTCAAGCCTACGGGCGCGCCTTAGGCCTGCCGGCCCTGGTCGCTCAGCTTCTGATCGCCAAGGGGATTTCGCGCGACCAGGTGGAAGACTTCCTCGAACCACGGCTCAGCGATCTACGTCCCCCCGATCAACTTCCGGGAGCGTCCGCTGCCGCAACGCGGATCGCCGCTGCCATTGCGGATCGTCGCCGCATTGTCATCTACGGTGACTATGACGCCGACGGGATCACGTCAACGGCCATCCTCACCCGCTGTCTTCGCTTGTTGCACGCGGATGTTCACTTCTACATTCCCAGTCGATTGGACGAGGGATATGGGCTGAACTTGGCGGCGGTGCAAAAGATTGCCGACGAAGGCGCTTCACTGGTGATCACTGTCGATTGTGGCATTGCCAGTTTGGAAGAAGCGCGGCTTGCCAAACGACTCGGATTGGAATTGATCATCACCGACCACCACAGTCCGGCGGAACAACTGCCGGAGGCGGATGTCATTGTGCATCCGGGACTACCGGGTTCCGAATATCCTTTTGCAGGTTTGTGTGGTGCGGGGGTGGCGTTCAAGCTGGCGTGGGCTGTCTGTCAGGAAGTTTGCCAGGCGAAAAAAGTCACACCGCCGCTGAAGCAATTTCTGGTGCAAGCGGTTGGGCTGGCTGCGATTGGAACGGTCGCCGATGTCGTGCCGTTGTTGGACGAGAACCGCATCCTTGTGAGGCATGGCCTGCACAGCCTGCGGCAACGTCCGGTGGTCGGTTGCGCCGCCGTCATGCAGCGCGTGGGGTTGATGGACAAGCAGGCACTGTCCAGCGAAGACATCGCATTCAGTCTGGCCCCCCGCTTGAATGCAGCGGGCAGACTGGGGCAGGCATCGTTGGCGGCGGAGTTGCTCATGACCGAGGACGAACGTCGAGCGGATTCGCTGGCCGAATACCTGGAAGAATTGAATAAGAGCCGAGGGAGCCTTGAACGGAGCGTTTACAAAGCGGCAAGACAACAGGTCAACGAAGAACTGGATGCGGGTCGTGGCGACGCGTTCGTCCTGGCCGGGCGAGGTTGGCATCCCGGTGTGATCGGAATCGTGGCCGGCCGGCTCGCCGAGAAATTTCACCGCCCCGTCTTGATGATTGCCTTGGACCAGGCAGGGGTGAAACCGGGAGTCGGCAGCGGCCGGACGATTCCGGGGCTTAACCTGGTGGAGTCGCTCGCCTCCTGCAGCGATCAGCTGATCACCTTCGGCGGTCACTCGGCGGCGGCAGGTTTCAAGATCGAAGAGGGAATGGTCGCCGCGCTGCGCGAAGCCTTTAACCAATATGTCGCGGAAAACCTTCCGCAGGACGATCGGACCGGCGAATTACAGATTGATGCCGAGATCCCATTTGCCGCGCTGACATTAAGCGCTGTCGAAAGCCTCGAGCGCATGGCCCCTTTCGGTCAGGGAAATCCGAGACCCCTGTTATGCAGTACGGAAATTGAACTTGCCGCGCCCCCGAAAACGATGGGCGGCGGAGACCGCCATCTCGCTGTGCAGCTATCTCAAAGCGGGGTCCGGCTGCGAGGCGTTGGCTTCGGTCACGGTGAACGCGCCGATGAACTCGCCTCGGCGAGCGGCACGTTCTCGTTTGCCTATCGACCGGTCATTAATACCTTCCGCAATCGTCGTTCCGTAGAAATTCACGTTGTGGATTGGCGCGAAGATGGCCTGGTGCAAAATCAATACGCGTCCGCGGAAGCTGATTCCTAGGCGTTCGCCATCCCACACGGTTTCCGCAATTGGTAACGCCGTCCAGTTTTGCGTCCGCACACAAGACGTGGCAATGCTGGTTAGGTAAGGGGAGTTTACCGAGACCGGCGAGTTTGACGGCCGCGCGGCCGCCGGACGCGGAAAATCCGCCGAACTTTCGCCCCGGCACGCTCGACTTCGCCGGTGAACGGTTCAGGCACGGCAATCGCCTAAGCGAAAAAATCAGGCAATTGGGCCCAGCGGCGCGTGGGGACAATTTAGCTGCCAGGCAATCGGTAAACCGCTGAATCGAAGGCACCCTTCGTTCCGATATACCGAATCTGGATACGTTTGCGATGCCGCCAATATCCGGGTGGCGTATCGACCTGACCGTTAATACAAGAAATAGGGAAGAGGTAAAGCATGCCGACGCTTATTCGTTTTTCCATCGTGGCGCTGATTGTTTTCAGCGCCCGATTTGTTGACGCGCAGCTTGTCCCCGGAACGGGTCAAGTAATCGAGAATGTGGGAGACGACTTTGAGGACGAGAAGTGGGAGTTTATTCACAACTATCCGAAGAGCACCAAAGACATCGACGAACAACATCGTTACCCAATGGGAAAATCGACGAACGGGCGCTGGTACGAAGGGCAGAAGCGTGGCCAGCCCGATTACATTAAACGAATTCCGACTCCGGCAGGAGGGCTGGAAGGCAGCACCTCCTCCTTGGTCTTGCGTTCGCTGTATACCGGGATCGTGCGCGTACCGAGCTATCGGACGCAACAAGACGACTTCATCGCGAACGTCAAAGCCCTCGTGGGCGACTCGATTCATCCTTCGCGTGGACCGAGTGTCGTCACTCGCGTCTACATGCCACCCTTTGAAGATTGGGAAAAGCGTAGCGGCGCGACGTTTGCATTTCGGCTCGCTCTGGATCCGGTTTATCCGGCACCCAAAAAGAAATGGGATGACCCGGATACCTATTGGCCCGGTCTGCTAGTTGACTTTATGCGAAAAGAGGATGGAAAAGCCGAGCAAGACACCGCTTTCTTCCGCATGCGAGCACATAACAACGGGCGCGACTATCGAGGTCCGGAAATTACGCAAACCGGTTGGTGGACGATGGGTATGTCGGTGACGGCAGACGGCAGGGTCCACTATTACGCGCACCCGGGCGTCGAAGACTTGGGTCCCGACGATCACATTGCTTCGCACTATCCCTATGGTCTGCGCGCGAAGGGTTTTCGTACGTTCTTCTTTAACGTGTTGAACGGCGACGATGGCCGCACCTGGTCAACCGAATGGATTGTCGACGACCCGATGGTCTACGTTGCCAATTAGGCGCGTGGACGCCGGAGACCAAACGAGACAAACGACTGTCAGTTGAAGCCAGCCGCGATCCAGTTACTGGGTCGCGGCTGGTCGCGCGCTGGGATCTGTCCCTTACTGTTGGACCACATCCATTCCGGCGACGAGCACAAAGTCATTGGATCCACCCAAGCCGACGAGCCGCACGGTCAGCTTGCCGCTACCGTCGACCACGATTCCGTTGTAAGTCCGCATTAACATTGTCGCGGTGGGGGTATCCAGATCGTTTTCAACGAGTTTACCTTGCAGGTAGACGTCGTTTTTATTGCGCAGCGGCTTACTGGAGTCCAGATCTCCGATGTAGAGCGTCACCGTGTACGTGTCAGCAGGCACGCTGGTTACCGTGTACGTCCCGTCGTGCATGTAGCAAAGGTCCCGCTCCAGATCGCTCCCCTTGCTGCGATCGACATCACCGCCCTCGACAAGATTCGTCCAACTGCCAATCATCGCCCGCGTGTAACCGGTCTCGACCGGCGAACTGCTGGAGCCAAAGTCGTAGTGAGCCTCGAACGACGAATCGCCGTGCTGGGAGGGAACTCGAGTTTGCACGACGCCAAGGGCAGAGAGAATCGTCGCCTTGAAATGGCCAACAAGGCCGATGATCGGCTGGCCGTTTCCACCTAACGTAATGATACGTTTACCCTTCATTGATCCGACGGATCTTTCACTCTCGTAAGACTGATTCGGATCGAGACGGTCTTCGCCGATCATCATGAAAGTGACCTTCAGGCCGTGAATTCGCGCGTCTTCTTCCGAAACGGCGACCTGGATCGTACCAATGGCGTAACCGGGCTCATTGGGACGGAATTGGGCTGTCATCGTGGACGGATACCCGACCAACTTGCCGGCTGTGATACCTCGGCTTGTTTCGAAGTACGGCCGAATACCCACGATGCTAATTTTGCCTTTGGCCGTCGGTTTCCATCGTCCCTTGCCCTTCACGTTCGGTTTTCCCTTTTGCACGCTTAACGAAACATCAAGTCCGACAAGATAAACATCCGACGGAATCGAAAAGGGCCTGGATTTCTCACCGATGGCATCTTCATCACCGTACGCTTCCTTTGATGTTTCAAATTCTTTGTTCCGCACTGCGCGTCGGATCCGCGCCAGCAGGCTTCTTCGCACCGTCGTAAACCTCTTCTTAGCCGGCTGCCGCGGATCGTCCTCTACCTCATCTTCATCCGGCACGTCCGCCGGTATGCGCTTTGTTACTCTGGCACGATCGAGTCCCGCGAGTTCCGGTAGCCCCCGGCGGTACCAATCCACGGCACGATTCCTCATTGCTGCGCTGTCCGTGGTGCCTGACTCCGATTCGGCCAGTTCCCACCAGGCATCTCCAATTTTCACAGGCGGCGTCGCTTCCGCCAGCTCCATTCGGGCCGCCAGTTGGAGATTCGTGTCGCTGCCGAGCGCCAACATGGAGATGCCCAACTCCCAGTTGCCAATCTGAAAGCAGTAGTATCGTCCGGCGTTCAGGTTGGCGTCCGGGTCCGCCGGATTATCGTCTAATATTGCCAGGTCGCTTTTAACGATTTCAAACGCCTTCCGCATCTTATCCAGCTCGCGCCGTCGTTTCTTGACATCACGCTCTGTTTCGATACGATCTGCGCAGCGCGCCGATGCGATGGCGACGTCGGTCAGGTTAAGGGCTATCTCGAACTCTTCTTGCGATACGGCGAAATCGGCCAGGTTCACCGCCGCGGTTGTCATCGTTTCATGAGCCGCCCTTGAGCCGAGCTTCTGGCTAACATCGATTAAGGTTTTCGACTTGACGGTCAGCTCATTGACCTTGTAGAGCCACGCGAGTTGGCTGGCGGCCGTCATGGCGAGGTCGATGTCACCAGTTGCAATCGCCAGCTGCCGCGCTTTTTCGATCAAAACGAAACGGTTGGCCGCGTTATTTTCTTCTTCGGATACTTCCAAAAGCGTCGTTGCTAACGATTTTCTCTTTTCGGAAGTCGTGGCCGCTGCCAATTCTTTTTCGAAACTCCGATCGATCTCCGCTTCCGCTTCCTTGCGGGCCGGACTGGTCGGTAGGGCCGCGCGACCGCCCATTCCTTGGGCTTGGGACGTCTCTGTTGACGGCACGTCCGCATCGGCCGAGCGCAACGCGACTGCAGTACCGCCCAGCAGGCAGAGCAGCAGGGTCCAAGGAACATACCACCTGACGTGTTTTCGATGGTTCGGTTTCTTGACGTCCGATTTATGAAGTGGTGCTGCTGACATCTTCTTGGCCACTACATGAAGGTTTTGCGGCGGGTCGAATCAACCGTCATCCTGGCAGCACTCGACTAAGCCTTCGATTTTAACGGAGACGTTCGAAGGATGTCCAGCGATTCGATTCTGCCTACTTAGACTCGAAATCGTGCTCAACGCGCCGGGCCGCTCGACGTCACGGCCAGCGACAGCGGCCGTTCGTCGGGAATATTCACCCTTGCTTCAAGATCGCGTTTCGACGCGCAGGCGCCGGCGGCTGCACGATCCAGCGATGAAGATCGCCAGTATCGCCAGGCAAAAAGTTGTCGGTTCGGGAACGAATTCAAAGGCACCAATGTCGTAACCTAAGCCGATCGGCCGCAGGACTCCATCGAAATCACGAACAACATCCCCCAGCACGAGACCGGAGTCGATGGCCGGCGACCCGGCTGCCAGGTGATAGTTATTGCCAGACACGTTGACAAACGAGGACGCATCGACCGCCAAGTTCGACGGCAATCCGGCCTCGGTCGGCAAGGCACCGGCCAGGAACAGGTTATTCAACACCTGAAAATCGTTGCCGGAACCGCCGAAAGTGGGTGCCGACTGAAAAAAGTTGACATTGTCTGCCCCAAAGGTGTTGTTAAAGACATGCAGGTTGTTGATGCTGTCTTCGTAGCGCAGCGCCGTCAGGTTGCTGTAGAGCAACTGGTTTTGGACTGTCACGTGCGCCCCGTTGTCTCCGGTGCGCCCCGCAACCGTAGCGCAATCTCGTTGTCGTGCAGAAGGTTGCCATCCAAAACGACGTCGACTCTCTCTTTTAGATTGAGTGCCGATGAATTGGTGATCAAGTCACCGTCCCAGCCGAAGAATTCTGAATCCCGCACGGTCAGACGTCCGCGGACAGCAATCGCATCGTCCTGCTTCGTGTCGATCGCGTTTTCGCCAGGATTAACTCCCGCTGCGAAACCTCCAGCGGGCTCCGGAAGCGGACCATTCCAGAAACGGACACCATCGACCAACACGTCGTCCCAAGCTCCATCTTGCAATTGCAGCGAATCGCCGGAAACAAAAAACGCCTCCGTGTCACGAATCGTGAAATCCTGAACGCCTCCCGCGACGATGGCGTGCGCGTCATTGCGGTTATTGGGTTGCGATGTGTCGAACCACAGAAAGTGGTGAAACCTGGAATTCTCGATAAGAACTCCTTCCAGGAAATCGTATCCCGCGCCGATCGTCGTGTCGTTTTCGCCCAGATCGATGCCGTCACGCGCTCCATTGCGGGCCAGGTTGTTGCGAAAATGAAGGTAGTCGGCTTCAACGCGCACACGAATCAGGTCATTGTTGGTGAAATTTCCGTCGAAAATCAGTCCTTCGAACGTCGTGTAGGCATGACGCACGTCCAAAGCTCTGGCGCCAAACGGGGCGGAAACGGTGACGGCCTGCGAATTAACAGCTCGAACCGTAATGCGGTCGGCGGCGGTGCCGTGGGCATCGGTGACGAGCGATTCGTTGTAGATCCCGTCTTGAATCAGTACCGAGTCGCCGGCGGCGGCGCGGTCGAGGCCTTCTTGAATGGTCGCCAAAGGGTTGGCCAGATCTCCTGCGTTGGCATCGTTGCCCGTCGGTGAAACGTAGAAGGTCGAACTCTCGGCCGGTTCGACAAACACACAAACGCAGGTCAAGAAGACAATGGCTGAGAAAAAGAATATCGGCGTAAATGTTACCGTGCGGCAGCCGCGGGCGGGCGAAAAGGAGATATGGTTCACTGGACTCTCTCGTTCCGGCTGCTGGCCCTCGCCCCACCGCATCCTATCGTATTTCGGCGGGAATCGAAAGAAAATTGTCTGCAAAACCCTGGGCAAGGCCGCCAGGGAGGTGCCGAGCATAGGACAACGTGGCGAATGACGAGTCGAATCAACCGTTGCGGTTGGTTAATATATGTCCCTCATCACGAGTTCGTCGGCTGTGAAGAGGGAGATCGCAACGCGAACCGGAGGTTCCACGAATCGAGGACGACTCTTTAGATGCCGTCAGATTCTGGCCCCAAACCGTCGTAGAAGCCTCGTCCTTCGCTGGCCATTTCCGTTAGCAATGCCGTCGGTTGATAGCGAGGTCCCAACTCTTCGTACGGCTTCAGCATTTCCAGGAATTTTTTCGCACCCAGCGTATCGGCCCAAAAGAGCAGCCCACCTTTCGCGGGCGGAAAGCCGATCCCAAAGATCATGGCCAGATCGACGTCGCGCACGTCGCGCACCAGCTTGTCCTCAAGAATCCGCGTTGCCTCCAGGAACATTGGCAAGAATAGCCGCTCGATCAACTGTTCGCGCGAAAAGTCCTGCTGCTTTTCTTTCAAAGGTTCGATGATCGCGTCCAGGCTTGGATCCGGCTGCGGCCGGTTTCGCTTGTCATAGGTGTAGAACCCGGTGCCGGTTTTCTGGCCAAGCCGGCCCTTTTCGACCAGGGTCTGGACCAGTGTCGAGGCGAGGACGCGTTCGGGATAGGCCTCGAACATTGTGCGGCCCGCGTGAACGGCCGTATCCAGCCCAACGACGTCGTACAGGTTAATGGGTCCCATCGGCATCCCGAAGGCCTTGGCAGCGCCGTCAATTTGCTTTGGTGTCGCACCTTCGACCAAGAGCTGGGCCGCCTCGCCCATATACGGTAACAGCACGCGGTTCACGAGAAAGCCGGGACCATCCTTCATGACGACGGGTGACTTGCCGAGCCGTTTGGCGTAAGCGACGACGGTCGCAACGGTCTCGTCACTTGTCTTCGCGCCCCGGATCACTTCCACCAGCGGCATCTGCCGCACAGGGTTAAAGAAATGGAGTCCGACGAATTGTTCAGGTCGAGCGAGCCCCTTGGCGAGTTCGGTAATCGGTATGGTGGACGTGTTGGAGGCCAGGATGGCGCCGTCCGACATCAGGGGTTCGAGCCGCGAGAGCACCTGCTTTTTCACGTCGGCGATTTCTACAACGGCTTCAATGACCAGGTCACAGGCAGCGACTTCCGAGTCCGCCGATGTTGCATTTAAGAGCGGCGCGAATTCGACGGCTCGTTTTACGTCGGCGCCTTTGATCTTTTTGTTGTAAGCGACTTCTTCCAGTACCTTTTGAGCACCCCGATGAAGCGCTTCGACATTGGTGTCGGTCAACGCAACCGGTATCTTGCGCCGCAAATTAGCACCCGCGATACCTTGTCCCATGATGCCCGCGCCGACGACCGCCGCCGATTCGATTTTGCCGCGCTGGACATTTTCTCGATCCAGTCCGTTATCTTTTTTGTTCCGATCGGTCAGAAAGAAAACATTGATCAACGACCGATTCACCGGCGAGCCGAACAAGTCGGCCATTCCGTTGGCTTCCATGCCGCCGGCCGTGGCGGCATCAACCCCGGATCCGCCCAGCAGGATTTCCAACGCCGCGATGGGGGCCGGGTATTGGCCCTTCGTTTTCTGTTGAATGAAGCCCGATGCGGTCGCGCCAGGAAGCCCAGCTCGGTTTCGCTAATCTCGATCGGCTGGGACCAACGTTCGCGATCCTGCTGGTACTGATCCATCGAAGCGCGAACCATTCGACTTCCGGCCTCGTCCAGTTTATCGGCCGGGACGATATCGTCGGCGAGTCCCATGGCGATGGCCGTCGGTCCATCAATCGACTCACCGGCCGTTATCATTTCCACGGCATTATAAAGCCCAATGATCCGCGGCGTCCTAACGGTTCCACCCCAGCCGGGAAACAGGCCGAGCTTGACTTCGGGAAACCCGATCTCTGTTTTGGCGTTGGACGAAACGATGCGCCGATCGCACCAAACTGCCAATTCCGCTCCGCCACCGACACAGATGCCATCGATCAAGGCCACCGTGACAAACGGGCAGCTGGCCAGTCGTTCGAACAACATACGTCCGCGCGTGCAGAGTTCGACCACCTTTTCGTTCGGCACGTCGAAGGAGGCCGCGAACTCGCGCAGGTCGGCCCCGGCGATGAAGATGCCGGGTTTCCCGCTACGGATCAAAAGGCCGGCCAGGTCCGAGCGTTTTTCCAATTTGTCCAGATGCCCGGATAACTCGTCCAGCACTGCGCACGACAAGATATTCGCGCCCTTACCAGGCATATCCAGCGTGAGCGCTGCAATGTCCGGTTCGGGAAACGATAGCGTGATCGTCGCGTCATCCATGATGTTCAGTCTCCTCGCGTAGTCTAAGCAGGATCCGGCAAAGATCGTCTGTCGAAGCGGGCCGGCCGTCGAGGCGTATTCTAGGGCATTCCCGGCCGGAGAATGAAGAGGAGGATTCATCACGACCGTTTCATCCGGTCTGGGCCGCGGTCAAGGTCCCAGGACCGTGGTTCCTGCCGCCAACTCTCCCGCCACGTTGACTTTTTGCAACCTAAATTTGGATAAATCGGCGTCCGTTCCGTCTCACCGATCGAGAAACCGTCATGCGAGCCAAACCATCTATTGTGCGATCTATTGTGCAATTCATTTGGAGCCTGTTGGTGTGCGGCGTTGCAATGGGAAGCGGCAGCGGCTGTTTCGCCCTGGCGGCTCCCCCGGACAATTGGGCGTCCCAACGGCTCTTGTCCGATGCGGCCGACGGCGAATTGGATGATTTTGAACTGATCGACGCAGCATTGATTGTGGAAGGTGTGGAGGACCCGAAGCGGCGCGCTCGATACATCGATCGGTATCGCTGCTGGGCAAGACAGCTGCAAACCGGAATTCATTCCGCCGATTCACCCCGACAACAGGCGACGACGATTGTACGCTTCTTGCACGATCACGTCTTGACCGGATCCTACGACGAGGCCGCGACCAGCTTGTCTTGTGTCTTCGAAAATGGCCGCTTCAACTGCGTCAGTTCAGCCATTCTTTTTACGTCGTTGTGTGAGAAAAACGAGATAGCGGTAACGGCTATTCGGCGGCCGGGGCATGTGGCCTGTGCCGTCCGAGAAGACGGAAAATACTGGCTGGTCGAAACAACCGATCGTCACCTACGATCGAAGGCCACTGGGACGGGAATGTTGCTGGGCAATCGTACCGACGGCCGACCGTCCGTCGATCGCATTTCCAACGTTCAACTCTTGTCGGCCATTTATTACAACCGCGCGATTGAACTGGCGGACGCCAAGGAATTTCGCGCCGCCATCGATGCGGCACAACGTGCGTTACGGCTCGATCCCGATAACAAGGACGTACGCGCCAATCTACTTGCCACGATCAACAACTGGTCGGTGGAATTAGTGTTTGACGGGAGGTACGAGGATGCATCTCGCCTTCTGGATCTCGGCATGCGAGTCGAACCCAGCTACAACGAGTTCTTGCAAAACAAGTTGTTCTTGCATCAGCGGTGGGTCGCTCAATTATGGCGCCGCCAACATTACGCCCAGGCGATCTCGATACTCGAAAAAGCAGGTAGACAACAACCCGACGAGGAATTCTACCAGCTCGCACTAAGGCGAACCCAAGATCGTCGGGAAGGCCAAGACGTTGCGAATAATCAACATGCCGGGCGACATTCTTCCAATATGCCCTAACGCCGGTACAACCGATTTGACGTAGTCCAAACGGCAAGCTACGAACTCTAGTGTGCCGGGTTTTTGCGCCAGCAGTGAGGCACACGTTTCGTAACGTCTGAACCACAGCAAGATTTTGAATGAAATGACGAACAACGGTGCGACCAACGACGTTGCGGAAACAGCGACGGAGCAAAGAATCTGTCGTGAAACCGCACAGAAGATCGCGGATCTGTGCTGCGATCTTTATCCGAAGAATCAAGTCCATGACGAACGCCGCAACGAAAACCGTTATCCATTTCCGTATCTGGTAACGATTTCTCCCGTGGAAAGCGATGGCCTTACGCCGCTCGCACAACCTTTCTCCGTGGTCGCCAAGCAGATTTCAGAGGGTGGTATCGGGTTTTATTACAACGAGCCAATGCCTTATCGTTACGTCGTTGTTTCGTTGCCGGAGCTCCGCAAGCGACCGGCGCTTCATCTGCTGGTCGATTTGACCCGCTGCCACTTGGCGCGACCAGGTTGGTACGAGAACGGCGGGGTATTCGTCATGGAAGTTGACGAGCCGGCGCTGGTGAGCATCCTGGAGTCGAGCGGTAGTAGCCCGTCGACCTAGTGGTTCGTTGACCGCTAATTTTCAGGTGCCTCTCCTACTCTATTCTTCTATTCACCTGACAAATGCGTGGACGCACCATTTACTCCGAATCCATCGGTCCGCCGCTGGTCGGAACATCGGGCGTTAAATAATCTGGATCTCTTTGGCCAGCGACTAGAAGGAACACGATGGCACAGCCGATCGCGATCACTGCCCACAGCAGGCCCCAGAACTGAGTTGGCATTCCGAATTCCTCCGCCATCATCGCCGCATCGGACTTGAGATGAGGCCGATCGAGGATATCGCTCTTGATATCCAGTAGTGCGTAGAGACAACTGGTAAGTCCAAGCACCTTCAGGAGGACATCGTTCACCTGGTGCGATAGATAGTAGCCTACCGCCAGCAAGGCACTGCCGGTGAACAAACCGAACACAAATCCAAAGCTGGCCAGCGGGCGCACCCACCAAAGCGTGGCGGCGATCAGCAGTACGCCCAACGCGGCCGAGACGCTGCGATCATAATTCGACCTTGCTGCCAATACGAGCAAGAGGCCACCCCAGCACAGACTTCCGATATAACCTGCGGAAAGAATAAGGAACCGGTTTCCACCGCGGCTCACACACAGTCCACCTTCTTGGTGAACAACTTCGATCCTCACGATTTCGCCGCCCGTGACGATCGCCATCAAGCCGTGGCTCAATTCATGAAAGAAAACGACCAGGATTTTCAGCGGCAGGATGATGCTGGTGTCCCAGAGCAACCAGACGGCGGCCACGATCGCCAGTAACGTGCCCAACTCGGTGAAGTTAATACGCCTGGTCATCATGCAATCGTGCGACCGCCATCGACCGGGAGGCAGACACCGGTAACGAAATCATTGTCCAGGAGGAATTCAACCGCGTGCGCGACGTTGTCAGGACTCCCCTCTCGCTTGAGCAAGGTTCCGTCGATCGACGCTTGCCGGTCCGCCACGGGTAGATCGGCCGGCAGCATGACAGGACCTGGCAAGATCGCATTGACGCGGACGAACGGATTGCGGTGGGCCAACTCGACCGCCAGCGAACGCGTCATCGCGGGAATTGATCCTTTGGAGGGGAAGTAGGCGGCATAGTCCTTGTACGGCCGCACGGTCGCCCAATCGCCGATGTTGACGATGGATCCGCCGGTTGGCTGAGCGACCATCGTCAGCCCGAATATCTGGCAACAAAGAAACGTCCCCAGGACGTTCACATCAAAGTGCCTGCGAACGTCATCGGCCCTTACGTCTTCGATTCGCTTGCGCTCCCAGATGGCTGCGCAATTGACCAGGGCATCGATCCGGCCGAATCGTTGGCCAATGATTTCGGCCATTCGGTGGACTGCCTTTTCATCGGTCAAGTCGGCCTGGACAGCGAGCGCTTGCCGACCCGAAGCATTGATTTCCTTCGCCGTGCTCTCGGCGCGCTCGATCGATCGATGGGCGTGGATCGCGACATCGTAGCCCCGTTGCACCAGGCGTTTGATGACAGAAAGGCCGATGCGATCAGCTCCCGCGCCCGTGACGACGGCGACGGGATGCGCGTCCGAGTCATTCGCCATGGCAGTCTCTTGTGGTTACTCGATGTTCTGATGAAATTGAACGATGGATTCCCATGCGTCCTGCGGCGATTCTGCATACTGAATCAAATCCAGGTGCTCGTCCGCGATGGTGCCTTCATCCGCCAGGAACTGAAAGTTGATGACTTGTTCCCAATATTCTCGACCGTACAGCACGATGGGAATCTCTTGCATTCGATTTGTTTGACGCAAGGTTAACGCATCAAACAATTCGTCGAGTGTACCGAAACCGCCGGGAAAAATGATCAGGGCCTTGGCACGCATGAGAAAGTGCATTTTGCGAATTGCGAAATAGTGAAACTGAAAGCACAGGTCTGGCGTGATATAGGGATTGGGGGCCTGCTCGTGAGGCAATGTGATGTTCAAGCCGATCGATTTGGCGCCAACGTCGAAAGCACCTCGGTTGGCAGCTTCCATGATCCCCGGCCCTCCGCCCGTGACAACGACATAATCGCAGTGACCGTCGACCTGGCAAACCGTGGAAACCAGTTTGGCGAAGTCACGACACGCGTCGTAGTATTCGCTTTTGGCGTTAATTCGTAGGGCGCGTTCGACCTGTCGCGCTAGCTGTGGGTCGTCGGGTTTTGCCTTGGCGGCGGAGCGTGCCGCGTCCAGGCGGGCCTGGGCCTGGGCGGGTTCGATGATCTGGGTGCCCCCGAAGGCGACAATCGTGGAGCCAATTCCTTGCTCGCTGAGTGCGATCTCGGCCTTCAACAATTCCAGCTGCAGCCGGACGGGCCGCAGTTCGGACCTGGCCAACAGCTCGGTGTCCTGTTCGGCCAACCGATAGGTGGTCGAAGCGAGAATGGCGGCTAAGTTGATTTCCTCAGCGGAACGGGGCATTGCAAACTCCGAAGTGACCGAAGGGGGTGTGACGAGCACGCTATCGTGATGTGCCGAGGAGGATAAGTCAATTCAAAGTGCACCCGCCGACTGGTTGGCTGCTCGGTTGTCAGTGCTCCGTCTAAGCGTAACAATGCGGTTTGCCTGTCAATGCGCAAATTCTTCAGACTTACAAAGCAAGGGCCATGTCACGACTAACCACCACCAAGTTTGCGGCGATGAAGGAGCAAGGTCGCAAGATCACGATGTTGACGGCCTACGACTACACGATGGCGCAACTGGTCGATCAGGCCGGTGTCGACGGTATCCTGGTCGGCGACAGCATGTCGATGGTCGTGCAGGGCCGTGAAAACACTCTGCCGGTAACGTTGGACGAAATGATCTACCATGCGGAAATGGTGGGCCGCGCCGTCCGCAGCGCGCTGGTGGTGGTGGACATGCCCTTCCCGACGAATTTTCTCGGACCCTACAAGGCGATCGAAAACGCCGGACGCATTCTCAAGGAAACCGGCTGCGAATCGGTCAAGCTTGAAGGCGGTGCCGAACAGGGAGAGATCATTGCCGCGCTGACGTCCGCCGGGATTCCTGTCATGGCGCATTGCGGCCTACGACCGCAGAGCATCCATCGGTTGGGCGGGTACAAAGTACACCGTGACGGCGAACAGGTGATGGCCGATGCTTTGGCCGCCGAAAAGGCCGGGGCGTTTTCGGTTGTCCTAGAGTGTATTCCGGCGGATGTTGCCGCAGCTGTTACCGCGGAATTGAAGATACCGACGATTGGAATCGGCGCAGGGAACGCTTGTGACGGTCAGATACTGGTGATTAACGACCTGCTCGGAATTACGCAATCCAAACTGCCGAAGCACGTCAAGACCTACGCGGACTTGGGCCGCCAGATCAAGGACGCCGTCGGCCGCTACTGCAACGACGTCCGCGACGGAGAATTTCCAACCGATGAGCAAACATTCAAATAGAAGGAAAAAGAGGGGAATGGTGGAATGATGGAATGATGGAATGATGGAATAGTGAAATACGATTCGTAACAGCCAGCCATCCCGCATCCCGCATCCCGTACCCCGTACCCCGTACCCCGTATCCCGCAATCCGCAATCCGCAATCCAAAATCCGCAATCGAATCATGTCCAATCGCCTGGCTCACGAAACCAGTCCGTATCTTTTGCAGCACAGAGACAATCCAGTCGACTGGTATCCCTGGGGGGCCGAGGCGCTGGACAAGTCCAAGCACGAACACAAGCCGATTTTCTTGTCGATAGGTTACTCGGCGTGCCATTGGTGCCACGTGATGGAGCACGAGAGTTTTGAAAACGATCAAATTGCCGAACTGTTAAACGAAAACTTCGTCGCGATCAAAGTCGATCGAGAAGAACGTCCGGATCTGGATCAAATCTATATGAACGCGGTCCAGGTCATGACGGGGCACGGCGGGTGGCCAATGTCGGTATTCCTGACGCCACAACTCGAACCGTTCTACGGTGGCACGTATTGGCCAGCACAGGGGCGAGGGGGAATGCCCGGGTTCGATCAAGTCCTGACCGGCGTGCTTGACGCCTGGCAGAATCGCCAGGAACAAGCGGTCGAACAGGCGAACAAGTTGACGGAGTATTTGCGGCAGGCAGGCCAGTCCCCGGCGACGGATCACCCCTTAAATCTGGCCGTCTTGCAGCATGCCGAAGCGGCGGTCGAACGCACGTTCGACTTTACCTATGGTGGCTTTGGCGGCGCTCCAAAATTCCCCCACCCGATGATCCTGCGCTTACTGCTGAAGATGTGGAGGCGGACCGGAAGAACCGCGTTGCTGGAGTTGGTCGAGCTGAATCTGGAGAAAATGTCGCACGGCGGGATTTACGATCAGCTTGGCGGCGGCTTTCACCGCTATTCGGTCGATCAAGAATGGCTGGTCCCGCACTTCGAAAAAATGCTGTACGACAATGCGCTGTTGTCAGCGACGTACCTGGATGCCTTTCGCGCGACGGGCAATTCGGACTACGGTCGAGTTGTGCGCGAGACGTTGGACTATGTCCTGCGCGAAATGCAGCATGCCGACGGTGGATTCTTCAGCACTCAGGATGCTGACAGCGAAGGCGTCGAAGGCAAATTCTTTGTCTGGACCGCTGACGAAGTCCGCGCCGTGCTGGGTGAAGAGGCCTCGGCGGTTTTCTGTCGCGTTTATGACGTGACCGACGGCGGCAACTTCGAAGGCAAAAACATCTTGAATCTTCCCAAGTCCATTTCGATCTGCGCGAAACTGATGGACAGGGACGAGACATCGTTGCGGGCCGACCTGGAAGACGCAAAACGAAAACTGTTCGCCGTGCGTCGCCAGCGTATCGCTCCTGGCTTGGATGATAAAGTCCTGGTGTGCTGGAATGGCTTAATGATCGACGCCATGGCACGTGCCGGTGGAGTCTTGGGCGATTCACGTTACCGTGACGCGGCCGCCCAGGCGGGTAACTTTATCTGGCAAAACATGCGCCGCGACGACGGAAGGTTGTTCCATACATGGCGAAACGGACGCGCCACATTAGCTGCCTATCTGGACGATTATGCATCGTTATTGAATGCGTATGTGTCGTTGTATGAAGCAACGTTCGACGAACACTACGTCGATCATGCCCTGGAATTATCAGACGCTTTGCAGAAGCATTTTCTGGACCGCGAGCGGGGCGGGTTCTTTTTCACGGCGGACGACCACGAACAATTGATTACGCGTCAGAAAGATCTGACCGATAACGCGGTGCCGGGTGGCAACGGATTGGCAGCCACCGGCCTGCTGCGTCTCGGCAAGCTGACCGGTCGAGGGGAATTGATCGATATGGCGGTCGGCACGCTTCATGCCGCGGCGGGTCCCATGCACGAATATGCGATGGCGACGGGACAATTGTTACTGGCCTTGGAGTTTCATTTGGGGCCTACGTACGAGCTGGTCCTTGCCGGCGATTCTCGCGATCAGGAAGCGTCGTCGTTCATCAGCGACGCGCGCGGTCAGTACTTGCCGAATCATGTTCTCGCTTTTCGTCAGAGTGGCTCCGATGTGTACCGAAGCCCGGTCATGGATGAAATTCTGGAATCCAAAACAGCCATGGCGGACGGCACGACGCTGTACATCTGTGAAAACTACACGTGCCGCGAGCCAGCCGTCGGTATCGAGGCCGCTCGACAGGCCTTGGAACAGTTGGCGCAGCCAGCTTCCGAAAGCAGGGTTCTGCCCGCATGAGGATCGCCTACCTTGATTGTGCCAGCGGCATCAGCGGCGACATGACACTCGCGGCGCTGGTCGATGCCGGGGTCGACGTTGCCAAGATCCAGATGGGAATCGACTCGTTGGGACTGGAAGGTTGTCGCCTGGTCGTCGAAGAGGTGTCGCGGAAAGGTTTTCGCGCCAAACAGGTCACGGTAGAACACCCTCCGGAACACGTACATCGGCACCTGAGCGACATTCACGGGATGATTGACGAAAGTTCCTTATCGGACGACGTCAAACGGCTGGCGAAACAAATATTTCAACGACTGGGCGAAGCCGAAGCCAAAGTCCACGGCACAACGATCGAGAAAGTTCATTTTCACGAAGTCGGCGCCGTCGATTCGATCGCGGATATCGTTGGCGCTGCGATCGGCTGGGATGCGCTCGGTGTACAGCGCGTCCACTGCTCATCCGTTCCAACGGGTACTGGTTTTGTTCAGATTGCGCACGGACGATGCAGCATTCCCGCTCCGGCGACTGGTGAGCTATTAAAAGGCATTCCGCTGGCGGTATCCACGGTGGAAGCTGAACTGACGACGCCGACCGGTGCGGCAATTCTTGCGACGATAGTGCAAGGCTATGGACCGCTACCCGCGATGTCGATTGACACCATCGGTTACGGCGCAGGTCACCGCGACCTGGGCGAGCAGCCGAATTTGCTGAGGCTGGTAGTGGGGGAGGCGAGCGATGAGTCCGCCGACCACGGTGCGGAACACGTGTGGATCGTCGAAACAACCGTGGACGATGCCACCGGCGAACTGATCGCCTATTGTTGTTCGCGGTTATTCGAAGCCGGGGCCCTGGACGTTCACACGACCGCTGTGCAGATGAAGAAGGGGAGGCCTGGTATTACGCTGAGTGTTCTGTGCGAGACCGCTCACTTGGCACGAATCGAACAGCTATTGCTATCCGAGACGACGACGTTGGGCATCCGCAAATGGCCCGCCACACGCACGACCTTGCGGCGCGAGCGTCAGCAAGTCGAAACCGCGTGGGGTGTTGTCGAAGGCGTCGTCGCGCACCGTGGCGAAGACCGTCTGACCTTTTCACCGGAGTATGAATCCTGTCGGGCCGTCGCGATGGAGAAGGGCGTTCCGTTGACCGACGTCTATGAAGCGGCGAGGCGAGCCTTTCAAGGATGAAGGCGCACTACTCATTAGCCCCAGCCCCTTGCCGGCACCGCCGCTCTACGACCTTCCGATGAGCGGAACAGTGCGCAATTAGGCCCTGGGAGTGCGATGCATTCAACGGCCGGCAGCGGCGCTGGCTGAACGTTCGGCGGCGCGACGGCCGTTCGGACCCAGGGCGATGCCAATCCAGCCATCGGTAATTGTGGCTTGCGTAACGGCCATGTCATTCAGCCGAGAGTCGTTCACCAGGTCATCTGGAATCAGTTGGAGTTGATTACTCTTTGAAAGCAGTTTGCTGAATACGCCGCGCAACGCGACCTGGTCGCGGGTTCGCAGCCGGTGACCAGACAATAGAATGGGGCCGGTACGAACGAGGCGAGCATCCAGGCCGTTAAGGGACGGCTCGTAAATGCCTTTGATGGTCAGATCCCGCCAATGGTTCTTGCCTTTGCGAACTTCCGCCAATTCCATCGTCAGCGTCGCTTTGCCATCCTCGCAGCGCACTCGGATCGAATCCTCGGCAGCGAAAGAGATGTAAACGTTGGAGGGCATCGTATCGGGTACTTCATCGACCGTACGGTTTATACGACTGGCGATGTCTCGATAAAGCTCTTCCAGCGTCAGCGTCTTGCCATCCAGTTCCAATTGTTGCAGGCCGTTATTCAGTACCGTTTCGTGGATCTGCATGCTGGCCCAGCTATCGGACGGAGCACGCGGTCGCGCCGTATGGGCAGCCAACTGAATCCCACTTCCGACGCGAAGACGATTGATCGCGCGATATTCGGTTGTCCGTTTC
>CAWJNN010000111.1:0-8534 GCA_963844115.1 uncultured Planctomycetales bacterium
GCGACTTCCCCCAGCTCCCTCCATATCGATCTCGGTATAGCTGTCGGCAGATTCACCGACTGCGACGCCGACCTTGGCCGGGAATCTATTCTTTTCGACTGACGAGCCGAGTTCGACGGCGCGGCATGGCACTGCCAGGACCGCTGCCAGCACGATCGCCGCGAGACATACGTAAGGTGAAAAATGTTTCGTTGTGCTCATCGAGCTCGTCGCCTGTATGGATCCGTGCGCAGCTCTGCCGCGCGAATTTCCATTCAAACGTAGCTCGTTAAGCGAACCTCACTGGCCGTAGGTATAGATATTCCGAATATGCCGCTTTGCACGCCCCACAGCGTCTCCGTCGGGCAATATGCCGTGGTGAGCAATTCGCCCACAGTGCAGCGCGGCTACCAGGCTACGCAGCATCACCCGGTCTGGCAGGCGGAGGGAATAGGCGAATGATATAGGCAGAGGGATCCGCCACCGCCCACAGACTATGTCGGCATGGAAGCTGGACGGCCTGTCTACGACAGCAGCCGATCGACGCTCTCGATCAAACGATCCATCGCAAACGGCTTGCGGATATAGTCGTCCACTCCCAGCATCTCGGCGTAGGCCTTATGCCGACTACCCTCGTTGGCCGTGATCATAATCACGCGCAGGGGAACGGGGCGCGTGCGGCGGATCTTCTCCAGCACAAGAAAGCCGCTCCGCTTTGGCATCATCATGTCCAGAATCATCAAATCCGGATCTTCCCGTTCAGCCATCGCCAGCCCTTGATTGCCGTCACGAGCAATCAAGATCTCGTATCCTTTGGCCTCCAAAGTAACCTTCAGCGATTCGATGATTTCGGGATCGTCATCGACCAGCAAAATCTTCTTGCCGGCCGTCGATTTCTTGTCGGTTTTCTTCTGTGCCGCTTGTTCTGCCATGGCTAATTGATTCTAAGTAATTCGGTTCCAGACCAAAGTGGTGATGCCAACGATTCCTTGGAAAGCTTGAACTCGAGTTCGAAGTCCGTTTAGGTTATCGGCGTAAGGCGAGGATTTCAAGCTGGCCCGTCCGACGGATGGACGCGGAGAAGCATCGGCACCAAGAAACTCCCGGCAATCCGCGAGGTCGGCGGATGGTGGCGTCTACCGCCAGCGACCTCTGGCCGCCAAAGGCCTATTCCGGCGGAGACGACGAACGTGAGATCTAGGATTGGGCCAACTTCTGAACCGCTCCCGGCCGAACGGGGCGACCGGTTTCGGCGCTTTCAACGGCGGCAAAGCACAGCTGCAGACTGCGGAGGTTTTCCGCTGCGCCGTTCAGCGGTTCCCGTTGCTCTTCAATCGCACACAACAGTTCGCCCATGGTGCCGTGAAAACCATCGGAAAACCAGCGGCCCTTCAATTGAGGTGTCAGATGATAGCCGTCTCGCGACAGCGTTACTGTTTGATTGTTCACATCACGACCTTGACTCGATAGCGTACCCAGACTGCCTGCCACAAAGGTCGTGTCTTGAAACCCGCTATGCGTGTCGCCATCAAAGACCAATGATGCTTGGGCGCCTTCATATTGCACCATCGTCTGCGCCAGCAGTTTCGGCCGCGCTTTCTGGACGGCGGAACGTGTATACGTCGCGAAGACGCTGGTTGGCTCGCGCAAACCCATGAAACAGTTCAACATGTCAAACCAGTGGATTGCAAAGTCAAACAGAATCAGATGGCGCACCTCTTCAAACTCGGTACCCAGCACCCAATTGTGGTTCCAGTGCACTCCCATGTGGACGCTCAAAAGGTCGCCGATCAGCCCCGCTGCAATCGCGTGGCGCATGTAACTGAAATGGGGCGCCCAGCGGCCATTTTGATTGACCGCCAGCTTTCGTTGACGCCGAGTCGCAAGATCAACCAGCTCCCGCCCTACTTCCAGGTCCAGCACAAATGGCTTCTGGCTCAAGACGTGTTTGTTGGCAAGCAAAGCGTCGCGAACGATGTCGGCACGAACCGTTGGATGGGTTGCCACATCGACGACTTCGATCTCATCCAGCGCCAACAGCCGCCGGTAGTCGGTAAAGATGCGCGCCTTCGGAAAGTACTCGCTTTGCCGCTTGATCGCGGCCGCTTCATTCAAATCACACAACGCCGCCACGTCATAACCGGCTGCCTGGTACGCGACACAGTGGTCCTTCGTAATGGCGCCGCACCCGATCAGACCGATGCCTGGGCGATAGTCGAGCGGATCCTTGGGCTCGTATTCCAAATCAGGAACGTCAATCATGGCGTGGTTACGGAAAGGCAGATTGCAGAATGGAGAATTGAGAATGCAGAAATAAGTTTAACCGCAACCGGTCCGTCGACATACGAGTGAAGTTTTCCTGCTCCGGTCACGTCCTGTTGATCGTTTAACCCGCTGCCGTAGGCGAGGATCCATTCGATGAACACATTCACAGCCTCGCCTACGGCAACGGGTTAAACGAATCGATGCGAATGCGGTGCCGGTAGGCTAAACAACTGTCGCGATTCTGCGCGCACCGACCTGTCGTGCGTTGCCCTTGCTGCCATGATCCGCTAGAATCCGCCCCACGTTTTCGTTCGACTCTGAACAGTATCGACGATGTATTTCCTGCCTTGAGGTAAAACCACATGGAACGAACACTTATTTTACTTAAGCCTGACTGTCTGCAACGGCGATTGGCCGGTCGTATCCTGAGCCGCATTGAGGACAAAGGCTACAACATTATCGCGCTGAAAATGATGCAGGTCACCCCAGCACTGGCTCGGCAACATTACGCAGAACACGTCGAAAAACCGTTCTATCCCGGCCTGGAGAAATTCATCACCGTGCGCACCGTCGTGGCGGCGATCATCGAAGGACTGGACGCAATCCGCGTCATTCGAGATATGCTGGGCGCAACCAGCGGACTCAAAGCGGCCGCCGGAACGATCCGAGGCGATTATAGCAGTAGCCAGCAGATGAATCTGGTCCATGCATCCGACGGCACGGAAGCGGCGGCACGTGAAATGGAACTCTATTTCTCCGCCAACGAGATCTGCAGCTACGATCCGACGATTACGCCATGGCTTAAGGCCGAAGACGAGTAGCCCTGCCGAGTAGCCCTGCCGAGTAGCCCTGCCGAGTAGCCCTGCCGAGTAGCCCTGCCGCGTAGCCCTGCCGCGTAGCCCTACAGGGCGCTCGCGGGCGTATCGGCTCGCAGTTGAGCGATCATGTCCTGAGTAGCCGCCGCAACCGCCTCTTGCCAGCGCTCGTCACCGTAAGTCACTTTGTACGGGTCGTCGCGGTACGCAAAGATAATGCCGCGCGAGCTGTTGACGACCGCTCCCAATCCCTGGTCGTTGAAGGCCGCCGCCACATCCGACGCCGTACCCCCCTGGCCCCGAAACCCGGGACCAAGAACCAGGTGTGCGGCATCGCACGGCGAAGGTCGCCTAACTCTTCCGGATACGTGGCACCCACCACGGCACCGACCGCGCCGAAGCCACATTCACCTGCACTCGCGCAGGCAAGTCTTTCCACCATGTCGGCTACGTGCTGGAAGACTGGCCTCCCGTCGGCAGTAAGATCTTGAAAGGTGCGAGCGCCCGGATTCGAGGTTCGAACCAATACGAAGATCCCGGCGTTTCGAGCAGCCGCAACTTCGACGAACGGCTGGATGGTGTCGTCACCCAGATACGGGTTAACCGTCAACGCGTCGGCGCCCCAAGCGCTCTGCCCGCCGCCGCCCAGATAGGCATCGGCATAGGCCGCCGCGGTCGATCCGATATCGCCCCGCTTGGCATCCAGGATGACCAGCAACCCCTGCTGAGACGCATACTTCACAACGTTCGCCAAAGCCTCCATTCCCGGCGGGCCCAATTGTTCGAAAAAAGCCGCCTGCGGCTTTACGGCCGGGACGCAGTCATGGACGACGTCGATCACGCCACGGCAAAACTCCACATAGGCCCCCGCCCTGCCCTGACAGGTATCGTCGTAAGCTTCGCGCAACGGACGGGGTAACTGCTCCCACCGCGGGTCCAATCCGACCAAGACCGGCGTCGCCGTCCGTCGCACCGCGGCCGCTAGCCGATCAATAAAAGTAAGATTGGATTTTGGCATCGATAATTTTCACCGCCCTGTTCTGCAGTTTCCGATACCTGTTATCCCAAACGCCTGCGAGGTATTCAACCACGGAGACACGGAGGCCACTGAGCAGAAACACCGTCCAATTAGCCTCTCCGTGCTGCAAACGTTCAAAGTTTTGTCTTCTTTCGCAAATTTTCGTATTTGAACAGGAGAAAACAGAGTCAACGGAGGTTGAAAAGTCACTCCGTTACCTCTGTGTCCTCCTGTTCGAAAAATCTTTACTCTTTGGTTGCGGCCGCAGGCCGCGCTGGGTTCTCCGTGCCTCCGTGGTGCATCGCAAATGGATGAGTTATTCTGTTCACTTCTTTCGCGACGAAATCGGAGGCGATCCCAGATATGACAACCAATTTGGCGGCTAAACTACTGCTGGACGCTCGAGCGGAACTCGGCGAAGGACCGATTTGGGACGTAGCGCGACAGCGATTGTGGTGGGTCGACATCGAACCCGGGATCCTGCACTGCTTCGATCCGGCAACGGGCAGCGACGACACCTACGACATCGACCAGCGCGTAGGAACCGTCGTTGTGCGCCAGAGCGGCGGTCTGATGTTGGCGGTCGAACAGGGATTTGCCGACTATGACCTGGACTCGCGGAAATTGACGGTGATTCACGATCCGGAAACCCACTTGCCGGGGAACCGCTTCAACGATGGTAAATGTGATCCCATGGGCCGATTCTGGGCGGGGACGATGGATATGAGCAGCGAGCGGCGGCCCAGCGGCGCGCTGTACCGTCTGGACCGCGAAGGAAACGTCACACGACACATCGAGAATGTCAGAGTTTCCAACGGCATCGTTTGGACGTCCGATGCCGGGACGATGTACTACATCGATTCACCCACACGGCGCGTCGATGCCTTCGATTTTGACGTCTCGACCGGCCAGATCAGCAATCGCCGGCCCGTTGTCGAGATACCGGAGGAACGCGGCAAACCGGATGGTATGGCCATTGATGTGGATGACAACATTTGGGTTGCGCATTGGGGCGGCGGATGTGTGGCTCAATACGATCCGCGAACGGGCGAGATACTGGCGATGATCAAGCTGCCGGCCAAGCAGGTGACAGCCTGCGCCTTCGGCGGTCCCGAACTCGACCAGCTGTATATCACCACCGCCCGAACCGGCCAGGACGACGAAGCGCTAAAGGACCAGCCCCATGCTGGCGGCCTGTTTCTGGCGCAACCCGGCGTCCGCGGTGTCAGTTCCACGCCCTACGCCGGCTAACCGTGCGCGTCCCCGGCCGGCCGGGAGTATACTTGAGTAGTATGTCGTTTGCACCTCAACAAAATTGGTCTGCGTACGAAGACCGCGCCCGAGCCTACGACGCGCAGTGGCTACGCGCGTTGACGCCGAACGATCGACTTTCGCTTTGTGAAGACATGTACAAGCTAGTATTCAGCGTTCGTGGCGATAACCACAGCACTGCGCAGCTTGAGGCCTGGCGTTGGCGGCAGAAGGTTGCCGCCCGACTACGCTTCTTAGCTGCGGTTCGCAAATTGGACCTGGGACGTCATGAATGACCCCTTGAGCCGTGTGTTGGCCGACGCGGTTGATTTGCTGGAACAGCGTGGACTTGCTTATGCCTTGATCGGAGGATTTGCGTCTTCCTTACGAGGACAACCGCGCGTTACGGCCGATGTCGACATGGTGATCGCAGCGGACGTTGACGGCGCTCTGCAGCTCTTGGGCACATTGGATGACACCCCTTTTGAACCTCTGTTTGAGGATACCGAAGACGTTGTGCGACGGGCGTTTATTCTGCCGTTGCGCCATCGCGCGACAGGCGTGAAGTTGGACTTGGCCGTGGGCCTCTCCGGTTTCGAACGACAGACGATGGATCGCGCGAACGTGATCGATGTGGCCGGTCGATCCGTCTCAGTAGCTACTGCCGAGGACCTGATTGTCATGAAGGCACTCGCCGGCCGCCCCCACGACGACCAAGACATCCGCGGAATGATTGTAGCGCAAGGCGAGCATCTCGACTGGCAGTATTGCCTCGCAATCGCCAGCGATTTGGGTGAAGCTGTGGACCAGGACCTCAAGCAGCGAATCATTGAATTGCGTAAGGCCACCGACTTCGATCCATGAATCGCGAGTGCCTCGACTCTCGGATTGGTTTCGAACTACGACCTGTCAATTCCTTGGTGTCTCGCGTGAATCGATACCAAGACTTTCAGGCCTCCAGGAAACAAGGAAATCTGCTTGGCGGCAGCGGCTTTAAAACGGTTCTGCGCGGGATTTACGAAGGGACGGCATGGAAATCGACTTTCCATGCCGCCCTTCTGTGGAAGACACGAGGTCGCAGCTGTTGTATTAAACTAAGATCAACAAATCTTCGCCGTCAACGTTCAGTTCGTCGTCGAGATCATAGAAGACGACGTCAACCGGTCCTCCTGGTCCGTCATGGGCGAAAATCTTGTCGGCGCCAAGGGCACCGATAAAGACGTCGATGCCGTCGCCGCCCGAGTTCAAATCATCGTGCAGCTCGTCGTCACCACGTCCTCCATGCAACAAGTCATTGCCGGTGCGGCCAAAGATCATGTCCGTGGCAGCGCCACCGAACATCAGATCGTTGCCGGCGCCACCGTCAATCACGTCGTCGCCCCTACCCAACTGGCTGTTCGCGAGTAACACGCCCAACCAATTTGGGTCCGCCACGGAAGCAGGCGGTTCCAGCGGCAGGATGGCATCGGCCAGCGAATCCGGACCGTCGCCCAAAGCAACGTCGTTGCCACCACCGGCCCGGATGTTATCGTTTCCGCTGCCGCCGACCAGGATGTCATTGCCCGGTCCGGCGAACAGGTTGTCAGCACCAGTGCCACCAAAGACGAGGTCGTGACCGCCGAAGGCAAAGACCAGGTCGTTGCCGTGGCCGGCCTCGACGTAATCGTTGCTCTGGTCATGCACCAGTTCGCCGTCCTGGGACAAAGCATTCACCAGGTCGTCGATCGGATCAACAAACGGCCCGAAATTCGGACCACCAGTGATGATCACGTCGTTACCGCGGCCACCGATTAGCGTGTCGGCGCCCGAGCCGCCGACCAGCAGATCACTGCCTGGTCCACCGTGGGCGAAGTCGTCTCCCGCGCCGGCGAAGACGGCGTCACGATCGCGGCCGGCGTAGACGGTGTCTTCACCGGCACCCGACTCGATGTAATCGCGGCCTCTGCCCAGCGCACTGTTCGCCAGGTAGTAGTTATTCGAAGTCAGAATGACCTGGTTGATCGTATTCGGACCATCACCCAGCACGGTGTCGTTACCTGCGTTGGTCTCGATCGTATCGTCGCCGCTGCCGCCAAGGGCGATGTCGGCCCCCCCGCCAGAGACGAGCGTATCGTTCCCTGCACCGCCAAAGACGATATTCGCGCCGTAGCCGGCATCGACCTTGTCGTTACCCGTCCCGGCTTCGATATAGTCGTTACCTGGCGGGAGAATATCCGGCGGGGCCACATCGGTCATTGCATTCGACTTGACCGTTTCTCCTTCATCATCTTCTCCTTCATCGTCCGGTACCGGAATCACGTTGGCGCCATCCCCTTCGACGCTGTCGTCATGCTGGCCGGCAAAGACCAAATCGCTGCCGGTGCCGCCAACGATCGTATCGCTGCCGGAATTGATGCCACTCACCCGCGACAGATATTTGTAAAGGCCCAAAGGGCCACTGTTGGGATCCGTCGGATCGACAGGCGCCAGATCGACAATGATCGGCGTGTCGAGCGCGATTTCGACGGGCGGCTCACCCGGCTCTGGCAGGGGTACGTCGGCCAGCGAATTCGGGCCGTCGCCCAGCAGGACGTCGTTCGCGATATTTCCATAAATCGTGTCGTCGTCGGAACCTCCCAAGATGACGTCAACGCCTGCCCCACCTTGAATCGTATCGTTGCCAATACCGCCAAAGATTAGCGTCGGCTGCAGCACGGAATTATCGACGCGGACGTTGTCGTCGCCACCGAGTGCTTCGACGTACAGCCCTTCGACATCGGCGTTGTTATAGCCGACCGTTGCGCCGTTGATTTCCACGACGAATTGCTCCCCGTCGACATAGGCGGCTATTTCGTCCCCTTCTTCGGTCCCTTGCACTTCGACGATGCCGTCATTGTTCAGCCCGACGCTTGACAACAGATGTCGATTTTCCAGCGACTCGAACCCGGCGACCCAGCGGCGACCAGCTTTACCACGATTCGAATTGTTCTTCTTGCGAATAGGGGATCTGCGAGAAATCATCTACGAACTCCTTTGTTCCGCGGACCTGACATCCAAAACGCGCGCACCCCAATCGCTCGACTTCGCCGACCGTTTTGCTGGATCGAGCGAAGCGTGTCACTGCCTGCGTTGACGGTTGCAGCGCGCGCTCCGAGCGCAACAGCACATGCTGAATTCGTCGGGAGCTAGACGCGCAGTGTCAACACGTCAAGATGATCTGGGCATCG
>CAWJNN010000112.1:0-93152 GCA_963844115.1 uncultured Planctomycetales bacterium
CGAGTCCCGGTTGTCCTGTCGGATGAACTTGATGCGATATCAAGCGAATCGATCATGTCCTCGCCGGACGAGCTGGATGACGTTCCCGCCGGTGCATCGCTTTCGTGGTTTGCCGAAGATGATACCTTTAGTTTGATCCGTGCCTTGTCGGGCGACGAGTTCAAGCATGCCAACCAATCGCCCGAAACGGAGATGACGCTGTTTCAAGCTCCTTTGGGAAGAACTGGGACTCGCAAGGTCGCGTCATCTCGGATGCTGATCGTCATGATTTATTGTTCGGCAATCGGTGGTTTCGCGTTGTTGTTGACGGTCGTGCGCCAGGTAGACGGCTATTTAAACTATCGCCGCTATCGCGAGTGGAAATCGCCTAAATACCCCTTTGTGATTGCAGATCGTACCCAGAGGGTACGGATGCGGACCCGTTCGAGTCGCAAATCGAGACCACATATTGACTTGTTGGCCCACGCATTGGGGTCGAGGGTTAAATCGGGGGGCGGAAAAAAAGTTAGGGTCGACGCAGCATCGAGCGAATTTTGTCAGAAACCCTTGTCTGGTAAAACGTTTATGCGACCGCGACGTCCCAAATTTACGGCGATAAACGCCCTCTTGGGCGAAGTCAATATTGCCCCAAATCAAATCGCAACCGATACTTGAATAGGAAAAGGAAATTTGAGGTGTTGGCAAGGGATGGCCGGCCTCGTGGCTTAGATCGCAAGTCCTGCCCTTTTCACCTCACCGATCGGTAAGGTTCTTTCGCAATTTTCTGGTTTGCCTCTCTCATACACGCTGTGTGAGAAAACGGCGCTCCCTCAGTGGCATTTCCGTAACGCCCTGCGCAGAACGGTGAGTGCGGTTGGTGCTGCGCCCGTCGAAGGCAGTCAGAAGATTCGATCGTAACTTGAGGTGCAATTATTGTGATGTAATAGGAGATCGAAGTAGCTCGCCTCAGTGAAAGTCGGTTTTGGGAAAGTCGGTTTTGGGAAAGTCGGTTTTGGGAAAGTCGGTTTTGGGAAAGTCGGTTTCCGCAAACCTGAAATCGGTCCTTTCCCAACAGGAAGCGGCGAACGGCTTCGTACAAACTTTTCGGGAGGAAGTTCCATGGCTGGTGGACGTGAAATTCTGTCACTCGTCGCCCAACGTCAGGATCTAGAACAGTTCCGTAAGAAGAACTGGGAGGGAACTTTCGAAGAGTACCTGGACATCGTGCGTCAGAATCCTAGCGCCACGCGAAACGCCTTCCAGCGGATCTACGACATGGTGATGTCGTATGGGGTGGAAATCGACGACGAGTCCCGCGAGCGACGAGTTCGCTACCGCTTTTTCTCCGATCCCGATGAAGATGGCCGTGATGCCGTTTATGGACTGGATCAAGCTCTGGTTTCCCTGGTCAACGCGTTCAAGAGCGCGGCCCATGGTTACGGAATCGAAAAGCGGGTCCTATTGCTGCACGGACCCGTGGGCAGCAGCAAGAGCACGATCGCGCGATTGCTGAAAAAAGGTCTGGAACGCTATTCGGCAACCGACGACGGCGCGCTGTACACACTGGGTTGGTACAACGATACGCTGCAGGCGACCGAATGGTGCCCGATGCACGAAGAGCCGCTGCATCTTATCCCGCAGCGCTTCCGGCCTGAAGTCGAATCGCAATTGAACGACGACCGTGGCGGAGGCGATTTCCGAGTACGGATTACGGGGCGAACTGTGCCCCTACTGCCGCTACCAGTACGCCGATCGGCTGAAGCAATACGACGGCGACTGGACCAAGGTCATTGGCGATGTGCGTGTCAAACGATTGCTGCTGAGCGAAAAAGATCGCATCGGCATCGGTACGTTCCAGCCGAAGGACGAAAAGAACCAGGATTCCACCGAGCTGACCGGCGACATCAACTATCGCAAGATCGCCGAATACGGCAGCGATAGCGATCCGCGGGCGTTCAACTTCGACGGCGAGTTCAATATCGCCAATCGCGGCATCATCGAGTTTGTCGAAGTGCTGAAGCTGGACGTCGCGTTTCTGTACGACCTGCTGGGGGCCAGCCAGGAGCACAAGGTCAAACCGAAGAAGTTCGCGCAGACCGATATCGACGAGGTGATTCTCGGTCACACGAACGAGCCCGAATATCGCCGGTTGCAGAACAACGAGTTCATGGAGGCCCTGCGCGACCGTACGGTCAAGATCGACATCCCCTACGTCACCAAGTTGTCCGACGAGATCAAGATTTACGAAAAGGACTACAACCGGCAGACGGTCAAAGGCAAACACATTGCACCGCACACGATCGAGATGGCGGCGATGTGGGCCGTGCTGACACGGCTGGAAGAGCCGAAGAATGCCAGCCTGACGCTGCTGCAGAAGCTGAAGCTGTACAACGGCAAGACGTCTGCCGGGCTTCACCGAAGAGAACATCAAGGAACTGCGCGAACAGACGACCAGCGAGGGAATGCACGGGATCTCGCCGCGCTACGTGCAGGACAAGATCTCCAATGCACTGGTCGCTCATCCCGATGCCAAGTCGATCAACCCGTTCATGGTGCTGAACGAACTGGAGTCGGGACTGAAGCACCATTCCCTGATGACCAGCGACGAGCTGCGCAACGAATACCGTGAGCTGCTGCAGGTGGTCAAGGAGGAGTACGAAAACATCGTCAAGAACGAAGTCCAACGTGCGATCGCGGCCGACGACGATGCCCTGAAGCGGCTTTGCGCCAACTACATCGACAACGTCAAGGCGTACACGCAGCGCGAGAAGGTCAAGAACAAGTTTACCGGCCAGTACGAAGAGCCGGACGAACGGCTGATGCGCTCGATCGAGAAGAAAATCGATATCCCCGACAGCCGCAAGGACGACTTCCGCCGCGAGATCATGAATTACATCGGCGCGTTGTCCATCGACGGCAAGACGTTTGACTACAAGACCAACGAGCGCCTGTACAAGGCGCTGGAACTAAAATTGTTCGAAGACCAGAAGGACACGATCAAACTGACGAGCCTGGTTTCCAATGTGGTGGATGAGGAGACCCAGGCGAAGATCGACGTTGTCAAGGGACGGCTGATTCGTGACTACGGCTACGACGAAGAGAGTGCAACCGATGTTTTGAATTTCGTCGCAAGCATTTTTGCTCGCGGCGATACCAAAGAAACCTCCTGATTACTGAACCGCAACGGTATTGCTCGGGCGTCAAGGATAGAGGGGTTCTCGACTTCGAGTGCCCGCAAACAGGGGGCGGCGGCCATGTCGGTCGCCGTGGAAAGGAAGTCGGAGGCCGGCCACGAGGCCGCTTCCACCGACGCTGGGCTACGAAGTAATTCGGTTGCACTCAAGGACGAGGTGCAAACGATGGCGATGAAAATCGAAAGAGATGAACGGCGCTTCCGCCAGATCGTGCGCGGAAAAATCCGGGAAAACCTGCGCAAATACATCACGCACGATGAAATGATCGGTCGTAAAGGTCGCGACCTGGTTAGCATTCCCATCTCGCATCTGGACGTCCCGCGGTTCAAGTTCGGCAAGAACGGCGCAGGCGGTGTCGGTCAAGGAGACGGCGAAGAAGGAACGCCGATCGCTCGAGACGACGGTGCCGAGGGCCAGGGACTGGCGGGCAGCGATCCGGGTCACCACATTCTGGAAGTCGATGTCACGCTCGAGGAACTGGCGGAGATCATGGCCGAACAGCTAGAACTGCCACGCATCCAGCCGAAAGGGACCGACCAGATCACCGATGAAAAGACTCAGTACAACAGCATCCGCCGTACTGGACCGGAGTCGTTGCGACACTTCAGACGAACCTACATGCAGGCCCTGCGACGGCAGATTGCATCCAACAGCTACGCGCCAGACAAACCGCGGATCATTCCCATTCACGAAGATCGCCGCTACCGAAGTTGGCAGACTATTCAGAAACCCGAAGCCAATGCCGTTGTCATTTATATGATGGACGTGTCCGGTTCGATGACAGACGACCAGAAAGAGATCGTCCGAACGGAAGCGTTCTGGATCGATACCTGGTTGTCGAATGAATACGATGGCATCGAAGTGGAATACATCATCCACGATGCCGCGGCGAAGGTGGTCGACGAGCAGACGTTTTATCACACCCGGGAAAGTGGAGGGACACGGATCAGTTCCGCCTACCGCACGTGTGCCGAACTGCTGGGCAAGAAGTACCCGGTATCCGAGTGGAATATTTACTGCTTCCAATTCTCGGACGGAGACAATTGGGGTGAAGACAACGACCAGAGTATCGAACTGTTAAGGCACACAATCTTGCCGCAAGTAAATTTGTTCTGTTACGGACAGGTCGAAAGCCCCTACGGCAGTGGCGAATACATCAAATCACTCGACTCGACCTTCGGCGAGGAACAGGAGAAGCTCGTCCTCTGCGAAATCCCGGACAAAAACGCAATTTATGATTCCATCAAACTTTTCCTGGGAAAAGGGAAGTGAGGAATTGCGGATTTCGGATTTCGGATTGAAATCAGAAGTCGCGATTCGCAACGAACATAATCCCAAATCCGCAATCCGCAATCGAAATAATCCGCAATCGAAATAATCCGCAATCAAAATGGCCACCATCTCCTACGACCCGCTGCCGGATACGCTGGCCGGACTGCAAGTCGAAATCGAGACGCATGCGCGCGCTACGGGTTGGATTTCTTCCCGACGATTTTCGAACTGGTAGACGCCGAACAGTTAAATGCGATTGCTGCCTACGGCGGATTCCCGACGCGCTATCCGCACTGGCGCTTCGGCATGGAGTATGAACAGTTGTCCAAGGGTTACCACTACGGCCTGCAGAAAATTTACGAATTGGTGATCAATAACGATCCCTGCTACGCCTACTTGATGAAAAGCAATACGCTGACCGATCAGAAGCTGGTCATGGCGCACGTCTACGGCCACTGCGACTTCTTCAAGAACAACGAATACTTTCGGCACACGAATCGCAAAATGATGGACGAGATGGCCAATCATGGTAATCGGATCCGCCGCTATATGGATCGCTTTGGAGTCGAAGCGGTCGAAGAATTTATCGATTGCTGTCTTTGTATCGAAGACCTGATTGACGTCCACGCGATTGCGATCAAACGCGGAAGTGATCGGGAGGCCAGATACGAATTTCGCGGCGCGGATGAGGATCGCGAAGTCTCGCCGCCCGGCAAGTTCCAGGCCAAGGGGTACATGGATCGATACATCAACCCGCCGGAGGTCCTGGCCGAAGAAGATCGGCGCAAACAAGAAGAACTGCAGCAACAGGTCTCGTTTCCCAGCCAATCCGTCCGCGACGTGATGCTGTTCGTTCTGGAAAACGCGCCCTTGAAGGCCTGGCAATTGGACGTCCTGTCGATCATTCGTGACGAAGCGTACTACTTTGCCCCGCAGGGCCAAACCAAAATCATCAACGAAGGTTGGGCCAGCTATTGGCATTCGACAATCATGACCCAGCGGCAGCTGGAGCCGAACGAGGTCATTCATTATTGCGATCACCATGCCGGTACCATGGCGAGTTCGCCGACGCGGTTGAATCCCTACAAGCTGGGCCTGGAACTTTTGCGCGATATCGAAGATCGCTGGAATAAGGGACGATTTGGCAAAGCGTACGACGAATGCGACGACCGTGTTGCCAAAAAGAACTGGGACACCGAAACCGGCTTGGGACGCGAGAAGATCTTTGAGGTCCGTAAGGTCCATAACGACCTGACCTTTGTCGATACGTTCCTGACGTTAGATTTCTGTCGCGAATTCAAGCTGTTCAAGTTCGGCTTTAACGAGCACACCGACTACTACGAAATCGAAAGCCGGGAGTTTCCGAAAGTCAAACAAACGTTGCTGGCCAATCTGACGAATATGGGGCGCCCGCGAATCGAAGTTCAAGATGGCAATTTCAAGAATCGCGGCGAGCTATTACTGCAACATCATTGGAATGGCGTTGACCTGCAAATCAACTACGCGCAAGACACGTTGTGTAGTCTGTACAAACTTTGGACACGACCGGTAAACATTGAAACGGTTTTGGAAGAGAAACGCGTGATTCTCTCTTTCGACGGCAGCGAACATGCGGCCAATGAAGTGGATGCCGCACCGTCGGACGAGGATTGACCCGATAGCCCGATTTCCCTGCGGAATCACCGTTAGGATCGGACGATAACCCGCGAAAGGAGGACAACATGTCACTCCCTGAACAACTCGGAATGGAATTGAACAACCTGGAAGCACAAGGCGCCCTGGTTTCGCCGCAACAGATCGCGATCTCGGGTGATAACTACCAATTCGTTTGTGAATTGAACGCCTTGGGAACGCTGGGCTGTGCGCTCAGCCATATGACCGTCTGTGGAGACAAGTTGGCAACCGCCTCGCTTGACGAGCTGAAACAGGTCAGCGAATTGCTTGCCAGCAAGTTGACGTATCTGCTGGAACCGGTCGCAACGATCGAAGTCGATCCAGAGGGCTGCACAGTGCAAATGCGCAGTGATCCCCCGCACCGCGAACGCGACGGAAATGTCTATTACGAACTGCTGGTCCGACCTGGCGAAGTGACCCTGCGGCGATATCGCACAGAACAACGCCAGCCACGCGAAGCCGTCGCCGCTCACCTGACCCGCGAAGTGCTCGTCCGCCTCGCCGATGATCTTGTCGCCGTCGTCTGCTAGACGGCGCGCCCCGTTCCAATTGCCCGCCGGGTTGGATATCTTACGTGTTGAGTCGTAGAACGGAACTTGTTCCGTTTCCCCTTCGTCCCGTCGCAGGTAAACGGAACAAGTTCCGTTCTACAAGAACACCATGAACCAATCAGGCAGGCCTCAACCCAGTGAGGCGGATGAAATATCGCTGACACCGGCAGAAGGGTGGCACTGTAGCCATTTCTTCTACGCTTTTGACCGAGCGCGGTTGGAATCGTTGAACGCCGAACAGCGAACGTCGGGCAGTCGGCAACTCGTCGAGATCCTGGATCCGGAGGCGAGCCATGCGCCGGCTCGTCTTCAAACGTCCATCGTCAGCGGGCACAAGGCAGATTTTGCCGTGATGATGCTGGATCCCGATCCGCTGGTCATTGATTCGGTTCATCAACGACTGCTCGCCAGTCCCCTAGGAGAGGCGTTGTGCCCGACCTATTCCTTCGTCTCGATGACGGAAGTCTCCGAATACGTACCGACCGTTGAACAGTACGGTCAACGGTTAATTGCGGAAGGTGATTCGGAAGGTAGCCCCTCCTTTCAGGCAAAGGTGAAGGCGTACGAGCAGCGTGAAGTGCAGATGCGTCGGCAGCGCTTGACGCCCGATCTTCCACCGTGGCCAGCAACTTGTTTCTATCCGATGAACAAGTGGCGTGTGCCCGGCGCGAATTGGTTTGCGTTGGACGTCGCCGAACGGCATCGTTTGATGAGCGAACATGGACGTACGGGGATGACCTTTGCCGGTAAGGTCACGCAGCTGATCACCGTCGGCATTGGACTGGACGATTGGGAGTGGGGTGTGACGTTATGGGCCAGGAACCCGGAGTTCCTGAAGGACATCGTCTACCGCATGCGCTTCGATGAGGCGAGCGCCAAGTACGCCGAATTCGGCCCGTTTTACGCCAGCTACGTAACCACGGCCACCGAGATGCTGGAGCACTGTCGGGTGTAGTTACGAGACCCGACCTCCTCTGTAGAAGAGGTCACGTTCGGCATCTTTCATAACCCGCTGCCGACCCACCTGCGGCGGGTGCCCGCGAGGGATCGAGTTTTGTCGCTGTTTGTCCCTCGCTCACGCGGTTTGAAGTTTCGCACTTTCAATACCCGCTGTCGACCCGCCTTCGGTGGCTGGTTGTTCTACACAAGTCTTCTCTTCGCCCCGAAGGGGCAGCAATTCGATCGCCCAGGGCAAGGTCGCCGCGGCGACCGTCGCCCTGGGTCTACGAGACAAAACATTACTAAGCCCTGAAAGGGCGTAATTGGTATCGTTGCAACGCCGATTGTTTTATCGCGCCCTTTCAGGGCTTGTGTGATTACGGGCGATTTACCCAGGGCGGCGTGAATGCTCGTGTAACTCGCATCCACTCTGCCCTGGGCTGTCATATTCCACGCTTTCAGCGTGGGGTATGAAAGCACGTACTTGTGTAGAACAACGAGCCTTCGGTGGGTGCCCGCGAGAGAAATAACCAGCTAGCACCTATCCCTCGCTCACGCAGCGGGTTACGATTTCCCGGCGAAAACGGATAATGTGCAACTTCAAAACTCACGCTTCGGGTTACGATCATCGGAATCAGAATCAGTCGGTTTTCTACAAAGCACTCGCGTCGCACTCGCGTCGCCCGACGAATCGGGTCACTACGAGCAAGACCCCTGCGCATTGCCTGCGATTGGGCCCCTGCATCGGGCCCTGCGCATCGGGGGAGTGCTACCATCATCGCTTCTTGGCCCCTGCCTTCCCGCCGTCATAACTCTCGTAACTGGTACGCTACACCGATCAATCAGCGTCAATATAGGAGTTTTGGTGCAGTATATCGGCACTCTCCGTTATAGTGAACCTTGAGGAAATCGAGCCACGATGGCCCGTATAACACCCGCTAATCGGTATCGATCTACATTGATGTTGTCGACCTTGCGAAGCTGAGTATCTGGAGTACTGCATTGGGTAAGCCAACATTACATCGCGGACGCCCCCGCCCCCGCCCCCGCCGCCGCCCTAACCAACTACGCATCGAGACGCTCGAGGATCGTTTGCTACTGAACGGCGATTACCGCGCAATCGATGGCTACGGTAATAACCTCGCGAACCCCGATTGGGGAAGCACCAACGTCCACCTCGAACGGTACGTGGCCTCCGACTATGCCGATGGCTACTCGGCCCTGGCAGGCCCTCAACGCCCTTCGGCACGAGCCATCAGCAACGCCGTCGCGGCCCAGGAAAGCTCGGTTGTAAACGACCGCTACCTCACCGACTTTGTCTGGCAGTGGGGCCAGTTCTTGGATCATGACATTGATCTGACAGAGGGCGCCGATCCGGCAGAGCCAATGCAAATTCCGGTACCCGCGGGCGACCCGTATTTCGATCCCGGCTGGACGGGGACGCAGACGATCGAAATGAATCGTTCGGTCTACGACGTCTCAACCGGTCACACCACAGCCCGCCAGCAACTAAATCAGATCACCGCCTACATCGATGCATCCAACATCTACGGTTCGGACCAGGGCAGGGCAGACTTCCTGCGGGAGTTTGACGGTGGAAAACTGAAAACGAGCGTCGGTAATCTTCTGCCTTACAATGATGGCAGCCAGGCCAACGCCGGCGGCCCCGGAACAAACATGTTTGTGTCCGGGGACGTCCGCGCGAATGAACAGGTCGGTCTCACAGCGATGCACACGTTGTTCATGCGTGAACACAATCGCCTGGCCGACGAAATTGCCGCTGCCGAATATTCGGGCGCGGATTTGTCAGACCCCGCGGTGGACGAAGCGATCTACCAAAAGGCCCGCATGATCGTCGGCGCCCAATTGCAGGCGATCACGTACAACGAATTTCTGCCAGCGTTGTTGGGCGACCAGGGGCTGAGCGTCTACGAAGGTTACGATCCGACGGTCAACGCGGGCATCTTCAACATCTTTTCCACCGCTGGTTACCGGCTGGGCCATAGTATGCTCTCCACGGAATTGTTGCGGTTGGACAATGACGGCAACTCAATTCCTGAAGGAAACCTGGAACTCCGTGACGCGTTTTTCCGTCCGGATCGCCTGGCCAACGAGGGAGGCATTGATCCACTGTTAAAGGGTCTTGCGTCCCAAAAGATGCAAGAAATCGATGCGAAAGTGATCGATGACGTCCGCAATTTTCTGTTCGGACAACCGGGCCAAGGTGGTTTCGATCTGGTGTCGCTCAACTTGCAGCGTGGCCGCGATCATGGCTTGCCCGGCTATAACGAAGCGCGGGTCGCGTTCGGTCTGCAGCCTGCCAATTCGTTCTTCGACATCACGACAGATATCCAGGTGGCCATCGGGCTGGCCAGCGTCTATGACAGCGTCGACGATATCGACGTCTGGATCGGCGCTGGCGGAAGACCATCTACCCGGAGGCAGCGTCGGCGAGTTGACGCGCGAGATACTGGCCACTCAGTTTGAATACCTGCGCAGCGGCGATCGCTATTGGTACGAAAACGTATTGTCGACGAAAGAGATTGCACAGATCAACAATGCGACGCTGTCCGAAATCATTCAGCGCAATACAAACATTACCGATCTCCAGGAGAACGTATTCTACGACGCATCGATGATGTATCACCGGATGCCGTCCGGCGGGGAGGCCCAGGATCTGTACCTCTACCGGGATGGCAACCAGCTGATCATGAAAGACCAAGACGGCCTTGTCATCCATTCGGCGTCGTGGCGCAAAACATCGGGTATCGTGATGGTCGGAGCGGCGGGGCAGGATGAACCTGCATCGACATTTGTAATCGACGCCTCGCTCGACATGCGTCTTTCCGGCGGCATCAATGTTATCGGCGGGGATAATGGTCAAGATTCGCTGGAAGTGTGGGGTCGCGACGGAGACGCGTGGACAGGTCGTGACCATATCAAGGTCTACGAGGACCAGGTTCGCATAAGCAAATCCAAGTTCGGCTATCGTGACGTCGGCGAATTGAAGATTCTGGGGCGCGGCGGCAACGACAATATACGTGTCATGGAAGCAATGTCGTCGAGACTCTACGTCGATGGCGGTAGCGGCAACGACGGTATCGTAGGTAGTCGCGGCGATGACTGGCTGGTTGGCGGAGCAGGTAATGACCGGATGTATGCCCGCGACGGATCCGACTACGTTGATGGAGGTGATGGAAACGACATCATCTACGGTCAGGCCGGACACAACATTCTGATCGGCGGCGACGGTCGTGACCAGCTGTTTGGAGGCGGGAGTCGCGATTTGCTGATCGGAGGGCTCGGACGCGACGTCCTGTTGGGCGGGTGGGGCGACGACCTGTTGATTGGCGGCGTGACGGATCTGGGTCGCGAGCAGCTGATGGAGGTGATGGCCGAGTGGACATCGACGCGTGAAAGCGAAGTCCGAGTGGAAAACATACGGGGTACGGGCAGCGGCCCCGAATACGACGACCGGCTGAACGGAGACAGTTATCTGCTGCCTGGCGTCTCCGTCGGTGACGATGAGGCCCGAGACGTAATCTTCGGTAGCGCTGGTCGCGATTGGGTCTTTTTCAAGTTGGGCAGCGATCTGAATCTGGGCCACCGCCGCTGGGACACGGCCGACTATCTGTAACGCGGACTCAGAATATCACAAGCCTGGCGTGTGTCGTCTTGAGGATCATGGAAAACGCATGGTCAATGAACGGCTCATGTTCGGCCGGAATCCCCGGCAGACCCTTCGGCAACGCAGTTAGTTTGCACGGATATTTTGTCCCTTTGGGCGGCGCGATATTCTTGGGATACCAACTTTCAAATTCTACGGTCGCCGCTTTCGTGTCCGACGATTCCTTTTCAGCGGCGCCGACCGTGATGAAACTCACCAAGACGAAGGACACGGCGGCGATCCAAGCGACGTATTTCATTGAAAAAATCCTTTCTAACGAAAAAACCCGCCATGACAGCGGGTTTCGCGGGTTTCCTCAGAGGCGCCGCCCGGATTCGAACCGGGGGTGGCGGATTTGCAATCCGCTGGCTTAGCCACTTGCCTACGGCGCCTGTAGGCCGATTACGGTAGGTTTTCCCCATAGTTAGGTCAAGTCCGACTGGGGGATGGTTCGCGCGATCGCCCGTCTGCGTTGACTTTATCAATTTTTCGAGTTTCGCGGCAATCTATTCGGACCGTCTGAGGAACTGTTGAAGTTTCCCCGACAGGACGCTCGATGCCTTAGGACAGATCAAATCTTCTGTTTGCGTTAGGGGAGGGTGCTTTGCGCAGGTTTCTTAAATTGCTGATTCAGCGAAAGACACTCCGGCAGATCGCGCCACGGGTCCGTGAAATCTCGAACCGGTGCCACGGCGAGGTCTGGGAGCGGGTCCACGATAGGATCTTCGACATGGATCTTAACGAAGCCCGTGGATACATCCGTGCCCGCGCGATGATGCCCATCCGGTCCCACATCAAAGCGGAAATAGGCACGGACTCGCACTTGAGCCCCGATGCACGGCAACAGCTGATGCTATTGGTAACCGAACGCGTCGTCCACTCCGTCGTCACCGACTTCATTACGGGAAGTCGCGTCGCCAGGCGATCCGCCGCTTGACGCCTGTGTACGCCTGAAGTCGGCGCTTGGATGGTCAGAAGACCCGCCCGCCGCACAGGTGATGTTTCAAGTGACCCGGAATACAAGCACGCCGCGCAAGCGAGTGACGTTCTGGCAATCCATGACGCACTCGCTTGCGCGTTCGTGCTTGAAATGAAACCCGCTATAAGGCGACTGCCTGTCGTTGTCGCCCTCTGGTGCGAACGGTAGAATGCCGTTCCTCTGTAGGTCCCCAAGAACGAGCACAGGGCGAATATGTCGGAAGCTTGCGATATCGGGTTAATGGGTCTGGCGGTCATGGGACAGAACCTTGTCCTGAACATGGCCGACCATGGTTTCAAGGTGGCGGTCTACAACCGGACCACCAGCAAAGTCGACGATTTTGTTGGTAGCGACGAAGCGCGCGGCAAGCAAATCGTCGGTACACATTCATTGCAGCAACTGGTCGAAAACCTCAAATCGCCGCGGCGGGTGATGTTAATGATCAAGTCCGGTGACGCGGTGCCGGCGTTGGAAGACCAGCTGTACCCGCAGGCGTCTCCGATCGACTCGGTCATCGAACAATTGCTCAGGCTGCTCTCACCAGGCGACGTGATCGTCGACGGCGGCAACACGCATTTCAAGGACACGGAACGGCGGACGAAGATTGTCGAGCAGAAGGGTCTTCTCTATGTCGGTACGGGCGTGTCCGGCGGCGAGGAAGGTGCGCGGTTCGGCCCCAGCATGATGCCGGGTGGCAGCGAGGCGGCCTGGCCGCTGGTCAAGGGCATCTTTCAATCGATTGCCGCCACGGTCGGCCCCAATGAGGACATTCCGTGTTGTGAATGGGTCGGTCCGCGCGGGGCAGGGCACTACGTGAAGATGGTCCACAACGGCATCGAGTACGGCGACATGCAGCTGATCTGCGAAGCGTATTTCATGTTGAAGGAGGCCGCGGGGCTGACCAATGACGAAGCTGTACGATGTTTTCGACGACTGGAACCGTGGGGAGCTGGACAGTTACCTGATCGAAATCACCCGGGACATCTTTAGCGTCAAGGACGAACACGCGGCGGACGATTACCTGGTCGACAAGATTCTGGATACGGCCGGGGCCAAGGGAACCGGGAAATGGATGAGCCAGCTGGCGCTGGACCTGGGGGTTCCCAGCACACTAGTGACCGCCGCTGTTTACGCTCGTAGCATCTCGGCCATGAAGGACGAACGAGTCCAGGCCAGCAAGGTGCTGCACGGACCGACTGCCAAGCCCGATGTTGGTGATCGAGATGCATTCGTCGAACAGGTCCGACAAGCGTTGTACGCGTCCAAAATCTGCAGTTACGCCCAAGGGTTTGCTCAGCTGCAAGAAGCCGCCCGCGAATACGACTGGTCGCTCAATTTCGGCGACGTCGCGTTGCTGTGGCGAGGTGGCTGCATCATTCGTGCTCAATTTCTGGACCGCATCAAAGAAGCCTTTGACGAGGATCCTCAGCTAGAGAATCTCTTACTGCATCCTTATTTCAAACAAGCGATTCAGAACGCTCAGGATGCCTGGCGACAGGTGGTGGCCACGGCCAGTCAGCTCGGTTTGCCGGTCCCCGCGTTCAGTAACGCGTTGGCCTATTACGACAGTTACCGCCGAGCGAACTTGCCGGCGAATCTGCTACAGGCACAACGCGATTATTTCGGCGCTCATACCTACCGCCGTACCGACCAGGACGGCGTTTTCCACACCGACTGGCTGCGGTTGCGCCGCGAACCGAAATAGCCGTCATGAGAATAATTGGCTTTGTGCAGCGCGTACCACCAGGTTCGGTTGTCTTGGCCTCCCTGAAACGCACATATATCCCACGGATGGCAAAGCCGACCCACGGTTGGAAATCCCATCGGTGGGCATTTTCTGTCTGACACAGCGTCTTACTCGCAGCCTTGTATTTGCTAAACTGCGCCCTTGTATTTGCTAAACTGCGCTACAGTGGATCGCAGAATACGTAGTTCGAACCAGCAACACGGAAGTAGAATGTCGGCAGATTATTTGCTAAAGCTCTTCGGGCTGGACGGCCAGTTGGCCGTCGTGATCGGTGGGACGGGAGTCTTAGGGGCGCTTTAGCCGAGGGTCTTGCTCAAGCCGGCGCGACGGTTGTGGTTGCAGGCCGCAGCGAAGAACGAGGTGCAGCGCGCGTCGAAGCGATCAAACAGTTTGGCGGAAAGTCTTTTTACACGCCTGTCGAAGCGACCTCCAAGTCCTCGATCCAGGAATTGCTTGCGTCAACCCTGAAAAAGTTTGGCCGCTGCGACATGCTGGTAAACTGCGCCGGCGTCAATTCAGCCGTTCCTTACTTCGAGATTTCTGAAGAAGAGTTCGATCTAGTGCTGAGCACCAACCTGAAGGCGACTCATCTGGGCTGCCAGGTTTTTGGCCAGCACATGGCCGAGGGTGATGGCGGAGCGATCCTGAATATCGGTAGCGTTTCGTCGCATCTTCCGTTGTCCCGTGTCTACGCCTATTCCGCCTCCAAAGCGGCCGTCCTGAATCTGACCAAAAACGTAGCCCGCGAACTCGCCCCGCACGGCGTACGCGTCAACAGCCTTTGCCCCGGCTTCTTTCCCGCCGAACAGAACCGCAAGGTGTTAACTCCGGATCGCGTGGAAAGCATCATGCACAAAACGCCCATGAATCGCTTTGGCGAACCGCATGAACTGATCGGCGCGACCCTCCTGCTGCTCTCTCGCAACGCCGGCAGCTTTATCACCGGAACTGAAGTCTACGTCGACGGCGGCTTTACGGGGATGAGCATCTAAGGAATTGCGGATTGCGGATTGGGGATTGCGGATTAGAATTGCCGTGACGAACAGGGCTAATCCGCAATCCGAAATCCCCAATCCGCAATCCAAATTGCCTCACACCATTGTTATCCTTGGCGCGTCGGGTGATCTTACTCGGCGGAAACTGATTCCGGCGTTGTTCAGTTTGTACGCCAAGGGCCGGCTGCCGCAGCCGACGCGGATCGTTGGTTTTTCGCGTACCGAGTATTCCAATGACGCCTGGCGTGACAAGCTCGCTGCAAGTACAGCCGAATTTGTGGGAGGCGACTTCGATCGATCGAAGTGGGACGAGTTTGCCGCGTTGGTCCATTACGTGCCGGGCGATATCGGTCAGGCCGACGACTTCCAGCGGCTGGCCAAGGCGCTCGATCAGTGCGAGGCCGGTCAGCAATGCACTCGCGTCTTTTATCTGGCAACCGCTCCACGGTTTTACGAACCGGCCATCGAACTATTGGGAGCAAGCGGTCAAGCGGACGAAGCGAACGGACCACGGCGTGTTGTCATTGAAAAACCGTTCGGCACCGATCTTGGGACTGCGAAGAAGTTGAACAAGTTTGTGCACACCGTGTTCGACGAACATCAGGTGTACCGCATCGATCACTATCTGGGCAAAGAGACTGTGCAGAATATGCTGGTCTTGCGATTCGCGAATACAATCTTCGAGCCCATTTGGAATCGCAACTACATCGACCATGTGCAGATCACGGTCGCCGAAGAGGTGAAGGTGGGCAGCCGAGGTGGCTATTATGATTCGGCCGGTGTCGTGCGCGACATGTTCCAGAATCATCTGATCCAGCTGATGACGATCACCGCCATGGAGGCGCCGGTCCGGTTCGAAGCCGACCTTGTTCGGGATGAAAAAGCCAAGGTCCTGCAGGCGGTCCGAACGTTGAATGCCGATGATATTGTTCGGCGCACCGTTCGTGGTCAATATGCAGGTTACCGCGACGAATCGGGTGTCGAGGACGATAGCCAGGCCGCCACGTTTGCGGCGCTGCGGCTGAGTATTGATAACTGGCGTTGGAACGGCGTGCCTTTTTACTTGCGCAGTGGCAAGGCAATGTCGTGCCGGACGACGCAAATTGTCGTTCAGTTTCGTGAGCCACCGCACATGTTGTTCGGCAAGGCACCAATGGACGCGAATCGCCTCGTGATTCAGGTACAACCTGCCGAGGGGATTCAAATTCACTTCCAAACAAAGGTACCCGACTCCGACATGAAGATGCGGATGACCGAGCTGGATTTCCGCTTCTCTCAGGCCTTCGGTCGCGATCTGCCCGATGCCTATCAACCGCTGCTGCTCGATACGCTGGAGGGCGACGCCAGTCTGTTCGCGCAGCGACGAGGTCGAGCTGGCCTGGGGAATTATGGATCCGATTGTCGAAGCCTGGAAGCAGCAGAACCAGCCCCCGCTGGCCGTTTACGAAGCAGGCCTTTGGGGACCGATCGAATCGACCGACTGGATGGCCCAGCAAGGTCGTCAATGGTTTGATACGTGCCCGGTGCTGCACTAGCCTCGTTCGCAATCGGTCGAATTTACGGCGGACCGACGGAGTAATTAGCGACAGATGAACACGGCTGAGTATTCGTTCGTTTCCAATACAGTCGATTTCTTTTTTTCTTGCGCAATTCGTAGGACGGATTGCTAATCCGTCTGGACGGAATGGTATTCCGTCCTACTTTCGTTGCGGCCATAGGCCGCGCTGCGTTCATCCGTGGCTCAAGACTCCCCCAGGGTCTTGCCCAGGTCCTCCGTGACTCCATGGTTACAAAGATCCGGGACAACTAAAACCCAATATTTGGCGCGAGATTGTCGAGGCCATTTTGCTGGCCCTGGCCGCCGCGGAAGGCGTCGGCGCCGAAACCCTGCCCGGCCGCGCCGGCATTCAAGCCGCCGCTGCCTGCAAAATCCAGGTTCTGGATCGGCAGCACCAGGTCAGCCACGGGATACGAACGTGTGATCAGAAATTGCTCGGCCTTCTCTTGCGTGGTGATCCACAGCACCTCGTCATGGACTGAGAAGGTCACCTCCGGGTCCAATCCCTGGAGTGCCAACCGCAGGGCCGAGCGCAAGGAAATGCCACGTACACGTATCGACACCGCCGAACTGCCGTTGATACCAATGTCAGCGAGGGCATGCAGGTCGAGAACCACGTTAATGTCATGCTGATCGGAAAGGAATTCGGCAACTTCGTCCAAAGGAGTATCCTCGAAGTCGATGTCGGCCGATTGAAATAGCACGTTCGTGATCTTTTCTTCAACGGCGCTACGCTGCTGCAGATCGGTACCGGTATACCGCAGACGACGCTCAGTCAGTTCTCGCCATGTTTCTGCGGAAGGATAGGTGATTGATGACGTCGTGCCGACCGTCGATTTTTCGACCGCCAGCAACGCGGCCGCGTTGCCTGTCGTCCGCTGGGCGGCAATTACCTGCCCCTGCTGATAGGCACTCCGTAGTCGCGCCGTAGTTGTCGCGGCCGTCACCGCGGGATGATCGCTGTCCAAGCGATCCAATTGCGCGATGACCTGTTCGCGAGCGGCCGGGTCCGTGTCGCTTGGTGGACTATCCAAACGGTCCATGAAGATCGACAACTTGTCATCGTCTCGTTGACGCTGATCCCGCTGACGCTGTTCGGCGACCTGGTTCGACGCCCGTGCCATGCGTTCGCTATGCAATTGGGCTTGTTGTCGTTTGCGATGAAACGTCTGTCGCAGAGCGTGTTTCAACGGACCCTCTAGATTGTGGCGGACGCCAGCCGGTACTTCGGTCGACGATCGGACCACCTCCAAAACGAGCTTCAGTCGCACTTGGGCCGTAGACGGATCGTCCGCCATGCGGCGGCGGGCGTCGTGCAGAGCGGCTGCAACGGCCGTCTGTAGTTGCTGAGTTAGAACGGCGATGTTTTGCTGCACACGATCGATCGTGTTGCCCTGCATGGCCGCGTCAGGTGGCCCCGCGCTGACCGTCGCGGCGACAGAGAAGGTAAAGGTAAGAACGAGTGATAGGCGCAGCGGTAAATGTCGGTACTGAGATACCATGTTGTTGCCTCCTCGGATTGAAATTCGTTGACACCGTCGAGTTCCGGATCGATCGGTGCGTCGGCGAACCTTCATTGAGCCAGGCCCGTTGAGCCAGGCCCGTTGAGCCTGCCCCGTTGAGCCTGCCCCGTTGAGCCTGCCCCGTTGAGCCTGCCCCGTTGAGCCTGCCCCGTTGAGCCTGCCCCTCGCTCAACGTTGGCCACGGACCCGTAGACCTGATGCCTGGCGAACACCTATTCGAGGTATCCCTGCCGGATTGTTCCCTCTTGGGGGCAAAATTTCGAAAATTCCGCTCAGTCCGTATTCCCGCCGTCGTTAATGGAAGCCACGTAGTCGTTCGCACGCGGCCTGGGATCCTGAATCCTTGGTTGTTTTCTACGAATCTGTCAGCGAATTCCCCGGTCCATTCAATGGGAAGGAAGGGGTAGGGTCGGGTTTGTGTTCGACTGGCAGCGGCATCGGTCGCCGCGGCGCGACGTATTCATCACGGCACCAAAAGCGGTAGGATGGGGATCTCCAACAGCGAGTCCACGTGAATGAACCCTTTGAACTTTGCCAACGTGAAGGTCGGATTTCCAGTCGTTCAGGCTGCGCTGTCGGGGTACAGCGACTGGCCGATGCGGGTGATTGCCCGACGGTTGGGCGCGCCCTACACGATCTGTGAGGTGATGCTGGACAAATTCGTGATGGAGGTCTCACGTGGCACGAAAGTGCGACGACTGCTGCGAGTTACCGAGGAAGAGCATCCGGTTGGCGCCCAACTGATGGGCAGTGAGCCAAAAGATTTTGGTCCGGCCGCTCGTCATCTTGTCTCCGCTGGTTTCGACGTTGTGGATATCAATTTTGGCTGTCCGGTCAAGAAAGTCTTGGGCCGTTGCCGCGGCGGCTTTCATCTCAGCCAGCCCCCGGTGGCGCTCGAAATCGTCCGCAGGGTTCGCGATGCCGTGCCGGGCAACGTCCCGGTGACCGTGAAGATGCGACGCGGCATCGATGATTCGGAAGAAAGTCGCGACAAGTTCTTTGAGATTTTGACGGGCGCCTACGAGCTAGGTGTGGCGGCGGTGACGGTGCACGGTCGAACGGTACTACAGCGATATAATGGACCGAGCCGCTGGGAGTTTCTGGGCGAAGTGAAGAATCATGTTGGGGATGGGGTCGTCTTGGGAAGCGGTGATCTGTTTTCTCCACAGGCCTGCCTGGACATGATCGAACAGACCGGTGTCGACGGTGTTACGGTCGCTCGCGGGGCGATCGGCAATCCGTGGATTTTCGCTCAAGCACAGGCGCTGGCCAAAGGGGAACCGTTGCCCGATCCGCCAAGCCTCTTGCAGCAGCGCGAGGTAATCGGTGAACACTACCGACTGGCGGAAGAAGTCTATGGCGAGCGGCGTGCCGGCAGGTTGATGCGGAAGTTTGGCATCAAGTATTCCCGCCTGCACCCGGACGGGATTCAGGTCCGGGATGCATTCGTCCAGGTGCACCAAAACAGCGACTGGTTGCAGGTGTTGGAACGATGGTACGCCGAGGATCGACCCGGTGTTCATCCACCTGCTGAACCAGAAAAGGCCGGCACGCCGGGTGGCGGCGAATGTGCTGACGCGGCGTGATCGGAAGACGGGAATGTGGAAATTTAGGACGTCGGAGTTTACGAACTTGGATCTTTGTCGTCGGCCCGTTCTTTGCTGACATCGTGGCTGAGCAGTCGCAGCAGATCGCGCCGCCGGACGACACCGACATATTGATGTGGCAAGTCGGTGGTGACCACGGGGACGCAGTCGTCTCGGCCGTCCTTGAGCAAGCGCCAAGCCTCCCTCAGTGTTTCATTTTGTTTCAGCACTTTCTTGACCGGCACGGCCAGGTCCTCCGTGTCCACGAGCGTTTTCAGCGTCGGGTCGAAGATGACATCGCGCACATCGGGATAGCGGATGATTCCAATCAGTTCGTTGGCGTCCGTTACGACTGGGTAGGTGTTGTCGTGGCTGTGTTCAATGTGGTCCAACACCTCGTCGAACTGGGCGCTGGCCAACAGCGGCTTGACGTTGCGCCTCATCACTCGGTTGACATCCAATCGATCCGCAGGGCTGCTTTTTAGGGGATTGATTCCAAATGCTTGCATGAATCGAAACGTCATGCTGCGCAATTGCTCGATCGGCGAACTGGTCGTGTGTAAGATGGCGGCGGCCACGGGCACTTCTCCGGCGCGTAGGACCGCGGTTCGGACCAGAATTGGCCCCGCAATTTCAAAGAACACTACCGTACCCAGGATTATGTCTTGCAACTGTTGCCCTAGAACTCGGTCACGATCGACGGCGATTGCCGAAAGCGCGATGGCCGCTCCCGCTTGCGAAAGCAAAGCCGACCCCAACCATGGCGACTGTCCGAACTTGAATTGCAAAACAAGGCGAAAGGTAAAGCGATGCTCGTCTTCTGACGCACAACGACTCAGGTCGGCAGCACGTGTAGCCTAGATCCCTCCCCGTTGCATCCGAGACATTGCATCCGAGACTCAACCCAGCGCGACCAGACAGATAAGCGCGCGCATCCGAACGGCTATAGAAATAGAACCGGAGGACGGCTCTGGCAGACGATCTTGCCAAGCTGCGACCAAGGCCAGCTCGGCCTTCAATTCACGGCATCGCACCGTAGATCGAAGAATGTGCCGTTTACTATTCGCAAGCTTTCATTGCGGCATAGCCTGATTTGGTGAGCGAATACCCGCCGCTGAAACGTTCTTTGACTAGCATGTCTTTTTCGGTCAGTTGATTGAGTGCCGACTGATACTTTTTCAAGTTCGGTCCGTAGAAGCACAACATTTGACCTGGCGTAATCAAGAACTGCCGAAAAGCGCGAAGAACGCGTTGCTCTGATTTAGACAACCAACTATCCCCTGTACGTAGTTTTTCGCCGTACCCGTCCACCAACCTGGTATCCAGGCAGGCGAATCTGCCTGGATTTCATACCCTTCCTTATACCCGAGAACTGGAGTCTTGTACACCGGCGCCAGGTCGCCCGGTACCGGTAAACACGATGATTCGCGTGGGAACGTTCCCATGGACTCGAAGGCCGCTGCCGTTGGCGAGACAGCGAAATGCCGTAATCTTGGCTTCACTTTCAAGCTACAGGAAAAGCCCGCGGCTACGATCGAGACGTTCCTAAGCTGAATTTGCTTCTTGGTGATCATCGTATCGATTGGGTAAGATTCGGCGGCCCGATCGTATCCGCCGCAAGCACATATCCTGCTTTAGACAATGGCCGAGGATGTTCGCTTGCCACGCGACGGGTTATGTTCGCTTGCCACGCGACGGGTTGCTGTGCAAAGGATCGAGCAGGCAGTATGCGTTAGCGATGGCTTTCCAGTCCAAAGCCCGTCGCATCGCCGTCGCTCCAGGGCGCACGATAGTCGATCTGTTTTCTGCTTCGGAACGATTGACTGCCGTCGTGGCAGCAAAGGCCACCGTCCAGCCGAGCAAGGCCTGGGACGGGTAATGAGCATCATCGGTAATGCGAGATAATGCTGGCAGCAAAGACACCGTGTAAAATCCAAAGCTCAGCCAGGGGTCCTCTGTCATTTGCGCAGCGGACATGAATGGTATCGCTCCAATGAACGCGTGTCCGCTCACGCCATTGCTATCGCGCAGCGGTCGCCACCTGGAACCGTACGACGCTTCCGATGGTCTCGAACCGCCGGTCAACAGTTGAGTGCCAACCACCACGGGCGCTCCCACCACAATACCGCGGAACGATCGCTCCGCCCAATCGCCGACGACCGGTGCCATTGGCGTTTCACCGAGCCCCTTGCTGACAAATGCCAACGCAGCAAAGGCAGGGATCACGTATAATCCCTCGCCGAATTGTTTATTCTTGTGAATGAATTCGGCGTATTCATCCGTGGGTGTGTAGACGAGATTTTCGTGTAGAACTTCGTGCAAAGTGTTGTCGAAAGGTGTGTTCGCGATTGCCGCCGCGCCGCCGAAGGCGATCGCCAGAAAGCCGAGGTTTTCGAGCGTATAGAATTGCCCGTAATCGCTCGCGACGTCGTGCCCAAACTCTAGCAGGTATTCACCGCGTGGTCCGATCGTGCGATCCAGCTTTTCGGTAAACGATAGTGGAATTTCAATACTATCGGCTAGCGATGGCTCGGTTTCCATCCGCGATGACGCCGCCCAGTCCGCCAGGTGCTGCGGTCGTCGCTGCGCTCGCTCCCATTCGAGTTGCCAGTTCGTAACCGGTGGCAGGCGCCGCAAGAATGGTTGCTCGGCAGGAGACCACGACGTGAGCTGTGCTTGTCGCGAGTTGATGTCATGCTCAACAGACTCTGAATTCGTACGATGGCCGTCCGAGGCCGTCGATTGCCATGAATCTGGATTCTGCGACGGCCTCGGAGGGCCATCGGACAAGTGCCCTGGCCAATTTTCGTAATCGCCGAGCGCGTTCTTCTGAGTCTCAACCGTCGTGCATCCGGCCATGCCGGCCAAGCACAGCCAACCCGCTGCCGCAACAAGCAAGAATGTTCCAGCGCGTCCGCGCGAATCGCGCCCTTCGTTCATCGATTGTCGCTGTTCGCGAATGCTGGTCATCCTTTCAACGTCCCACTTGCCCCTGCGGAAGATCGACTCGAACTTGAAATTGCCCGTCGTTGCATCGTACGTGGATGCTTCCGCCGAGCCTTTCGACAATGCGTTTGCAGAGGCCAAGGCCTAATCCGAAATGCCGCCCCGTTGAATTTCGCGCGGGATCCGCTTGCCAGAAGCGGTCGAAAACGCGATCGGCCTGTTCCGGTGACACCGCACTTGCCGCGTTGTTGATCTGCAGCGTGAATGACTTCGTGTTGATATGCGATTGAATGGAAATCGTACCATGCTCGTCCGTGTGTGAGATGGCGTTGTCATAGAGGTTGTTCAGCACGATACGGATCTTGCCAGGATCTGTTTCGACGGCAGTCGACCTGGCAAGCTGCCATGAAACGCGCAAATCGCGACGGTCCGCGTCCGATCCGAGTGTCTCCCAGCATTCCTTCATCAAGTCGCTTAATACAACTCGCTGAGCACAAACAGCCTCCTGGTCGGATTCCAAACGTGCCACCAAGAGGAGTGTTTCGACCATGCTCTCCATTTGACGGCAGATCGCCAGGCAATCGTCCATTGCTACGCGGTACTCCGCCGACTCGCGCGGTTTCGACAGTGCGACTTCCAAAGTAGTATGCAGTCCGGCCAATGGCGTTCGCAGTTCGTGAGCCACGTCCGACGAAAAGGCGCACTCGCGCACGAAGACCGATTCCAAGCGTTCCAGCAGCGCGTTCAATGTATCCACAATCGGAGCCACTTCGGCCGGCACGCGATCCATGACGATACGCTGAGACAAACGCTCTTCGTTCAATCGTCCGAGCTGGTCGGAGATTCGTTTCAGTGGACGCAAACCGTGCTTGACCACCAACGACATTCCAATTCCACCTGCCGCCAGCGCAGTGATGAAAACGACGCCGATCACTTGCCGAAAGCTTTGAATGGCGGCCACCAGGTCGCGTGTGTCTCGGGCCAAAACCAACTGCACGGCGGATCTCATCGAGTCGCTGGGCGGCTCGCCTTCATATTCATCATCGATTTGCGGTAGGAATTGGATGCCAACCATTCGAACGTGACAACCGCTGGGCAACGTCTCCGCCCGATAAGCGGGCGATTCAAACGTCCCAACGATGCGAGGAAGTTCGAAACCATCAACGAGTGCCGAACGCCTTAGCTCTTCTCCGTCGGAATGCCAAATCTGAAAATAGTCCGGCGGATCGGCGCCTTCGAATTGCGCCAGCTCGTGCGGATCGGGAGCAAACTCGACGCCCTCTTGCTCGTGTTCGACCATGGAAGTCAACCCGCGTGCCCCGGCCGCGAGGTGCGCGTCGAATTCTGCGTAAAACCAATGACGGGTTAGCGAGTCCAGAAAAACGGCCGTGCCAATTAGCAGAGCCGTTAGTCCCAGCGCCAACGTCGCAAGCAAGCGGATTCGTATCGAGCGCATCACGGGGTATCCCCCAACACATACCCTTGGCCTCGTCGCGTGTGGATCAGTTTGGGGCGGCCACTGCGTTCGATCTTTCGCCGCAGGTAGCCGATGTAGACGTCCACGACGTTGCTGGTAGCGTTCGAATTGAAATCGTACACGTGCTCCCAGATATCAGTGCGTGACACGACTTCGCCCATGCGAAGCGCGAGGTATTCGAGCAAAGCAAATTCGCGCACTGTTAGCTCGATAAATTCCCCATTTCGCTTCACGGATTGATGCGTCGTATCGATCACCATGTCCGCAATACGAATCGTAGGGCACTTGGAATCGTACTTGCGGCGCACCAATGTGCGCACACGTGCCAGCAATTCTTCAAAGGCAAAAGGCTTCACCAGATAATCGTCGGCGCCCATGTCCAGGCCGCGAACTCGGTTTTCTACTTCATCCCTTGCCGTCAAAATCAGAACGCTGGTGTTCCTGCTCTCGCTGCGGACCTTCTGTAGAATGGAAAACCCGTCAACCTCCGGCAGCATGAGGTCCAGGATGATGACGTCGTATTCCCCGGACACGGCAAGCCATTGACCTTCCGTGCCATCAGCCGCTTCGTCGACCGCGTACCCCTGTTCGCGCAGTCCCTTGACGACCGATTGTCGAATGGGCTTGTAATCTTCGATGACTAATATGCGCATTGGCGAATTCGGGAAGTCTAATCGGCCAGCTCCGGGCGGTCGACATGTAGCAGATTCGTCGTCTTGTGCAGCGTACGCACGACAACGTAAAAACCAACCCCGACGCACAGCAGAATAAGCCAAGGGGTGCCCAAATCCCAGTGGCCATCGGTCCTAAGATTCACGCCTAATTCAATGGCGATATGAGCCATAATGAGGGCCAGCAAACTATTGTACTCGCGTCTTAGTAACCACTTCGTCGAAAACGATCGATCGGTTGGGCGCCATTGCGATATCCGGGGCAGAAAGGCCGGCGTCTGTGCGGACCATTGTTCAAATTCCTGACGGAATTTCCCCCGTAAGAAATCTTCTTCCGCAAACATGATCCGTTCGTAATAGATCCAGAACGCCAGCGAGAAAAACACCGGCAGCCACCAAACGAAAGGTACTAGCGAAACGCCGAGCCACATAAGGTAATTGGCAAAATAGAGCGGATGGCGGACGATCGAATACATGCCGTCCGTGTTGAGCTTTACCGCGACTTGGCGCTTGGTGTTCCCGCCAGATGTCCCCGGGGCAACAAACCCATTGATCGCACACCGGAATAGCAAACCTGCAAACGAAATTGCCAGGCAAGTCCATTCCCACGACGCCCGAAAGCGATTGTTGTCCCACGGCCAGTCATAGTGCGCCAGCGCGACGAGCACCGGAGCCGCAAGGAGAAGAGGCAAATAGCTCCTCCAGCGAAACAACCAACCGCCCGTTTGAACGAATTCATCTCGTAACGCCACGTAGCGCTCCTCCGTGAGCAGGCGGTGCCAGGGTCTTTGTCGCCACTGGCTCCGTACGATCACGACATTCGATGGTTAGTGTTCGTTGGATGTCGTTATTGAGTGCTGCATTAAGTGCCGCTAGTCGTCGTCGTCCGTGTCATCGTCGTCCGTGTCATCGTCTTCTTCTGTGTCATGGTGATCCTGATTGGCGTCCTCGTCATGGTCTTCATCGCGTTTGACGACCTTTTCGAGCAGCTTTCCGTCCGCGGAAAATTCGAGTTCGATTTCTTTGTTCCCGTATCGAAATGCGATTTCGTAAACGGTCTTTCCGTTCTCCATTTCGCGCTCGACTTCGTCGAGGACGAGGCCCTTAATCTCACGAAAAAGCTCGACGAGTAGCGAGGCTTTGACCGCATTGGGAAGGTCGCTTAGCGATAGGACTTGTTCTCGACCGCCGTTCTTGTTTTTCACACCAGCGTTGGCCACTCCCGAGAGCAGGGCCGACCCGACTACGACTGACAATGCCACCAGATGAAAGCCTATGTCTGTTTACCTGATCGAAGATGAGAACTCGATGAGAGCGCTTAGAATCAAAGAAATAAGTACAGATTGACGTGGGCCGCGGTACTTTTGTCCGTTCAAGTGCCAAGATTTTGCTGACCGAGCCGCTTTGAAACGCCTGGAAGACGAGTGTTTGTAGCGTCAGGAAGTCGTGTCGAGCACCTGTTCCCTTGGCCATTTCGAATATTCAACCGATTCGTGGCAAGCACCTCGAACGGACGTTTACTCAGCTGGAAGTGCGGTTTGAATTTCTTGCAGTACGATCTGGTCGGTTTCCACGGTCAGGCGCGCACGCAGAATATCTTCAGCTTCCGGTCGATCAAAACAACCGATTGCCCATGCGCATGCGCTACGTACTAGCGGTTCGGAATCGCTGAGTCCCTTTCCCAAGGCCGGTATCGCGTCGGGATCGCGCTGATTTCCCAAAACAATCGCAGCGTTGCGCAAAATTCCTCTGCGTCTTGGACGCCACAACGGCGTATCGCGAAACCGAGCGCGGAACTGTTCGTCATCCAGGTCAAACAAACCCGCCAATTCAATCGGATTGGCCTCGTCACGTGGCAAGAATTTATGCTCGGCGGACGTTGGTGCCCGCGAGTTCCAGGGACAGACCTCCTGGCAGACATCACAGCCAAGCAACCAGTCGCCAATACCCGGCCGCAGCTCCGTGGGAATCTCGTTTTTCAATTCGATCGTGAGATAACTGATGCACTTTCGCGCGTCCAATACGTACGGCTGCACGAACGCGTTCGTAGGGCAGGCGTCCAGACAGGCGGTGCAGGTTCCACAGTGGTCCGTTTCGCGATCGGTGTCATAGGCCAGTTCGGCGTCCGTCAGCAGCGCGGCCAGAAAGAACCAGCTTCCCGCCTCGCGATTTAACAGCAGCGTGTTTTTTCCGATCCAACCCAGGCCCGCCATTTCCGCATATTCACGCTCCAGCAGCGGTGCCGTGTCCACGACACCACGGACGGTCGCTTCCGCGGCGGCCGTCGACAGCAATTCGGCTAGTTGGTTGAGCCGTTCACGAATCAGATCGTGGTAATCCGTGCCCCAGGCATAACGTGAAATGCGTCCTGCTCCCCTGGCCGGCGAAACAGGTTCGACGGTACGATAGTTCATTCCCAGCATCAGAATACTGCGTACGCCGTCCAGAACATGGGAAGGATGCTGATACGCGTCGCGCCGACGGCGCAAATAATGCATCTGACCGGCGTAGCCTGCATCCAACCATTTCGAAAACCGTGAGAGTCCTTTCACTGTGACCGCCGGACATGCCCCAACCATTTCAAAGCCCAAGCGGCTGGCCTCCTGCTTTAGGTAAGTGGTCAGATTTTCCGGGGACATCGCAAAATCACCATCGTCTGATGGACCATCCAGGGACAAAATGTTAGTTTGAGTATCGGCGAATAGCGAAGTCTTCGCAACAAACGGTGCGCGCAGTTGGAGGTTAAGGACAATGTCATTCACCAGGACGATCGTGATCTTGGCAAGTATCGGCCTTTTGTTCGCGTTGGGATGCGAACCACGGGTTAACGAGCAAGAGCTGGGCACGATTCTGGACAAAATTCCGAAAATCAAACCGGTGGTTGATCCTGAGGTGCGACGACCGCAGCAGGCGGCGCCGAAGCGCGCAGCGAAAACGAATAAAAGTTCGTCACAGGACGCCTCGGCCAAATCGAGAAAGCCCTTGGATCAGCCACTCGAAAAACCTTCTGAAAAGACTGCGGACGACAAGCGTGTTCCGCAGACCTCTGCCGAGGGACAAAAGGAGGCGAGGCCCGGCCCCGCCCATGCCCCCGCTCCCGGCCCCGGCCCCGCTCCCGGCCCCGGCCCCGCCCCCGCTCCCGGCCCCGCTCCCGCTCCCGCTCCCGCTCCGATTCCGGCGCCTGCCCCGACCGGCCCTGTTGAGCCACCACCCGTCGAGCAGTAAATTTCGCCGGTTCAGCATTGCGGGAGGTGTTTTCAGCCAAGCACTTACGCGTTCCCCGCTTGAAAGCTGGGGCAGACAGCCCGCGGTTCGTTGCTTCTGAGTCGCCCCGTGTTTATCCTGGATGGTTGACGTACAGGATTCATAAAGCGACATCCACTTTGAGGAGAGCAACGATGAAATTCAATCTTCGAGCCGCACTAATATTGAGCGCGTGTGTTACGGCGTGCTTCGCGTTTTCCGCGGCCGATGCGAAAGCGGACGGCTGTGGTAGCAATGGTTATTGTGGCGACGGATTCTACTATGGGTTTTATCGCCGACAGGTAATGTCAGATCAGCTGCCGCCCTATTTCTCTCAGTTTCCACCCGTCTACTATGCCGGTCCACCGATCCCCCGGACCTATGGATGGAGTCCTTTCGCGCTCCGGCCCACCGAATATGACGCGATTCCACGGCACGCGGTCAAACCCGCGATGATAAATAATCCGTACGTTCCCGAAGCTGGCAAAGACCAGGCCGAAAAGAAGACGACCTCGGACAAGACGGCACGGGTATCGCCCAAGATGATTCTGAATCCGTACGTTCAGGCGAATACCCCCGCCTACGTTGCCAAGCACTCCTTGCAACGCTAGCACCGGCTGAACGAATTCGATCTGGACACAACGAGCGAAGACGGTATTCTACCGCCCCCCAGTTTCCTGCGCTTCTGCGCTGCGATACTGAACGGGGGCGTTGTTTTTGCCATGCGTCGATCAGGTGGAAAGGAGTCTACCGATGAAATGGGTGCCTGCGATTTGGACGGTTGCAGTCCTGGCGCTGGTGAGCGGCTGTAGTCAGGGCCCGACCGCAGGACTTGATCCGTTCGGCCGTACGACCATGCCACCGCCGGCGACACGCGCGGCTCAGCTACCGTTCGTCGCCCCATCACAGGTTGATCCCTATTACAGTGGTACGATTTCGACGGCGCCGCTGGTTCCCGTCGGTCCACGCACCTCGTCCAATTCCGCCATACCTTCTTCGGCCACGCCGTCTTTCACAACACCCTCCTACACAACACCCTCGTACACCACACCGTCCTTCAGCAAACCGTCGCTTGCTCCGGCAGGATTCGCGACAGCTGGATCCCCGGCCGATGCCTGGCGCCCCTCGGCGGGTACAGCGTCGACGGGTCGACTTCAGCCGGTTTCGCCGTCCTTCCTGGCCAGAGATCCAACAAGAACTCCAACGCGAGCGGTGTCGGTCGTGAACGATTCAGGAAACGTTCGTCGTGCTGCATTCGTTGAAGAGGCCGACCAGCTGAATTGGCGCGAATCTGGCAGCACAGCACCAGCGTCCATTGCGTCGGCGACGCCGGCAGCGCGACCACGTGTCGATATCGCCGGCCTTCCACAAGCTGCAACAACACAAGGGTCGACCAGTATTTTGAGAACGGCACAGGGAGCGCCGGCCGGCGCTGCCGCGGCACCGGTATCAAGGTATGGATTTTCCCACGACTATCGCTGGTTGAAGGGACAACTTGCGTATTCGGCACCTCAGCGTCAGTGGAAGCTGCATTATATTCCGACCAACGGTCAACCGGACCGTTTCGGCGGCAGCGTTGTTTTGGATTCGGTATCCGAACTGGGCCAGTATCGCCATGGCGACTTCATCCAGGTCCAGGGAGCTGTCAGCGCCACGAATCCAACCGCTCCATCAGCCACCAGCTATCGCATTAGCCGCATCGCGCGACTCCAATAGCCAGTTCTTTGCCGCCGCACTGAAATAGTAGAACGGAACTTGTTCCGTTTTTCTCACGGGCCCGTCGGCGATAAACGGAACAAGTTCCGTTCTACGGGCAGCCGGTCTGCGAAACCCTTCTCGTCGCTCGTCATCGTCTGTCCCGGCGGGCCGGGATGGACCTGCGGGCTTTCCCGGCGCCAGCCGGTACGCTAAACACGTACATTCTCAGAGAGACTGACCCTACGAGCCGGTCGCTTGGTCTCGTCATTGACCCGCTTTGCGCATTAAGATTTCAGATAGGCTGTAGGCGAGTTTCGCAATTCAACCGCTGCCGCGGGGGGAATTCGCAGACAGGCAGGCACGTCTCTCAGAGACGGGCGAAGATCCGTCTGGGCGCGCCGGGACTGACCTGCGGGAATAAGACTGACGTCCAGGAAGGGTCTACGGAAACTACGATCGTTTTGTCATGAATTCAACATTGCTACTCGGTCGCGCCAAAAGTCTGCTGCTCAAGATCAATCGGTTAGAGGGCGAAATGCAGGCGCAGACGGACGCGCAACTGCGCAAATTCGGACTGTCGTTGCGCTACCGCGCCAAGAGTGGAGAACCGAGCGAACAACTGATGCCAGAGTGTTACGCGATGGTTCGCGAGGCGGCCAAGCGGCGATTGGATATGCGTCACTACGACGTACAGGTGATCGGCGGAATCATGATGCATTTCCGATCCGTCGCCGAAATGCAGACCGGCGAAGGCAAGACGCTGGCCGCGACACTGCCGATCGCCTTGGCGGCCCTGGTCGGGAAGGGCGCACACCTCGCCACCGTCAACGACTATCTCGCCGCGCGCGATGCGGACTGGATGCGCCCTGTTTACGAGAGCGTTGGGTTGAGCATTGGGGTCGTTGAAACGCAAATGTCGCAGCCTCAGCGACGGGAAGCTTACGCCGCCGATATTACCTATGGGACGGCCAAGGAATTCGGTTTCGACTTTCTCCGCGACCGATTGCTGTTGCGGCGTATCGCGGAGGAACCTTCCAATTTGTTGGCCCGCATGTCCGGGCAAGGCGGTGGGGTGTCGTCGGACAATTGTGTGCAGCGAGACGCCTATTTCTGTCTTGTGGACGAAGCCGATAGTATCCTGATTGACGAAGCCCGCACGCCGTTGATTATCAGCGCGGCGGCGACGGAGGAGCAGAAAGTGGCCGTCGAAGCGTATCGCTGGAGCGCACAGGTCGAGCATCAATTTGAAGAGGACGAGCACTACGATTACGACCACGAAAAACGGACCGTGGAACTAACGGCGTCCGGACGCCGTCTGGTGCGATCGTTGGAACATCACGCGTCGCTGGACCGCGTGGGCATGGTTAGTATTTACGAGTACGTCGAACAGGCAATTAAGGTCGGACGCGAATTCTTTCGCGATAGGCAATACGTCGTGCGCGATGGCGAGATCGTCATTGTCGACGAATTCACAGGGCGCCTTTCCGAGGGCCGCAAGTGGCGAGCAGGTGTTCATCAGGCAGTCGAGGCAAAAGAAATGGTCGCCGGCTCGGATGTCGAAGTCACCGTCGAGACGGGCCAGGCGGCCCGCGTTACCATTCAGGACTTTTTCCTGCGCTATCCACATCTGGCCGGCATGACCGGTACGGCGCTCAGTAGCGCGCGAGAACTGAAAAAGATCTATAAAGTGAACGTTGTGAAAGTGCCGACCAACCGCCCCGTGATACGCCAGGAACTAGCCGCGCGGATCTACCCAAATAGTGACGCTAAATGGCGGGCGATCGTCGAAGAGATCAAGGAACTCAACGCCATCGGTCGTCCCGTGTTGGTCGGAACGCGGTCGATTGATAAATCGGATATCCTGTCGCGACTCTTGGCGGCAGAGAATATCGAGCACCAGGTTCTCAATGCCAACCATATTGCTGCCGAAGCCGAAATTGTGGCTCAAGCCGGGCGCCAAGGTACCGTGACGATCGCGACGAATATGGCCGGACGGGGAACGGACATCTTGTTGGGCGGCAACCCCGAACATCTTGCCTGGTCGCGTCTGGAAGGACGTTACAAGAATCGCCTGGATGTCCCGGAGGACGAATGGAACGCCATGGTCGAGCAGATTCGCGACGAACAGAAAATGGAGGAACAGCGGAACGCAATTCTGAAATTAGGGGGACTGCAGGTTGTCTGCACCGAATGGCACGAGTCCGGGCGCATCGATCGGCAGTTGATTGGACGATGTGGACGGCAGGGGGACCCCGGCGCCTTTCGCCGCTATGCCGCAATGGACGATGAAATTCTGTCTGTCGGATATAACCCCAAGCGCGGGGATCGGCTCGCCGCGTCCTATAACGGCAAGACGGAAGCGATTCGAGGAATGGAACGCCTGTTCCGCCGCGCTCAACGCCGTGTCGAACGGCGGCATTTCCGGGGACGCAAGTCGTTGATGTACCAGGAAAAACAACGTAAGAAAGTGCAAAAACAGATGGGGCAGGATCCGTATCTGGATAATCCGTCATGATCGACGATCAAATCCACCACGTCGCCCTGCAGACGCTGCAGAATCATCTCACCGAAGCCGGCGCGAACTATACCGTCGAGGACGGCGACATTGTATTGAGCCACCATCGCCTGGGACTGTCCGTCGCGTTTGACGGGTTCGCGCTGCAGAACGATCATCACATTGCTCCCGTCGAGTTCCAGATTCATATGGACGGTGACAACGGCGAACGATTTCGCGTTGGGGTCGTCGGTATCGGCGAAACGGATGAGATTGCGCTCAGAGCGGCGGTCGAGGAATGGCACGTCTTGATGGCTGCTCCACTGCTGGCCACCTTGGGAGCAGCAGCCGGTCAGCGGCGTCAGGAGCCGCCACCGATGCAATTTGCCGGCTGGAAAGTCCTGCCGGGTCGAGCATGTGTGCGGGGAGCACTGCCACCCGGCCTGGAAGGAGGTGGTGCGTTTTTCCAGCGTGTTCTTCGAGCGGTTCGCGACACGGTCGTCGACTGGATACAGCCGGACGGCTTCGCGTTGCGGAGTGTCTTGTTGATGGCGAACGCGGGAGGAGGCCAGCAGGAGGCGCAGGCGGCCGTGGATGGACTTGTTGACGAGCAACTGACTCGACGGATTAATGAATTGCCCTGGCCTGCCGCCAGTGACGCTTACTTTTACAAACAGGTATTTGTGCTATCCTCGTCAGACTGAATGGCGTGGAAGGTACGATAACGAGCGTGATGATGAGTGGCACCACCGCAGACTGCGAACCGCGTCCAACGCTGGCAACGCGACCGGCGTCGTTACAGATCGGCCCGCTTGTCGTGGATCCGCCGGTGCTACAGGCGCCGATGGCCGGGTTTACCAATTATGCCTTTCGGCAGATTGTGCGCGAGTATGGCGGTGCCGGTTTGCAAGCGACCGAAATGGTACACGCGCGCGGTTTCTTGCATGTCTGTGAACACCATGATCGATTTCCAGACCGCCTATGGGGCGTAGCGGACGAGGCGCGACCGCTAGCGGTGCAAATCTGGGACAACGACCCCGACGACCTGGCCGCCGTTGGCGCTCGGCTGGCGCACGAATTTCATGTGAGTGTCGTCGACATCAATTTTGGCTGCCCGGTTCGGCAGGTCACCGAAAAGGCTCACAGCGGCAGCTACTTGTTGGCGCATCCCGATCGCATGGGACGAATTATTGAACGCGTCGTCACCGCTTGTGCGCCGGTTCCCGTAACGGCCAAGATTCGTCTGGGATGTACTCGGGATCGCATCAATGCGATCGATGTAGCCCAGGTCGTCGAGGCGTCCGGAGCGGCGGCCCTGACCGTTCACGGGCGAACGGCGCAGGATTACTTCAAAGGTTCGGCCGATTGGGACCAGATCTCTGCCATCAAACCTTTTCTGCGGAACATTCCGTTGATCGGAAACGGCGATCTGGCATCGCCCGCCGCCGTGCTCGAAGCCTTTCGACGTTACGACGTCGATGGCGTGATGATCGCCCGTGCCGCTCTGGGACGTCCTTGGCTGTTCCGTCAGATCCAGGAAGCTCTGCTCGGTAATCCCGTTCCATCTGATCCGACACCAGACGAGCAACGAGAGCTATTGATGCACCATTTCGATCTGATCTGCCAGCGGTTTGGTGACGCGAAAGGCAGCATCCTGATGCGAAAGTACGCCTGTTGTTACGCGCAGGGCCGCCGCGGCGCGCGCGACTTCCGCGCAAGTCGCCAACGTGTCATCCGCCAGCGAATTCCGAGAAGTGGTGCAGCAATACTTTCCGAAATAGGTTGATCCTGCATTAGGCCCGAAGGGTCGAAATATGGTAGCCCAGGGCGCAGCCCTGGGTATACTTGTCACGAACGATCACCATTGCCAAATTGATTGAGGCACGCCGTATTTCGCCCTTTCAGGGCTTGCTTTCGTAGTGTACCCCGTACCCAGGACTGCGCAATCGCTCGTGGAACTCGCGAAATGCTTGCCCTGGGCTATCGAATCTTCGCCTTTCAGGCCAAGCGTTCGCCGTGCGAAGGTGGAATTAGCCACGCGAAGGCGGAATTAGCCACGCGAAGGCGGAATTAGCCGCGCGAAAGCGGAATTAGCCGCGCGAAAGCGGAGTTAGGAGCGCCGACGAAGGGTACTCCAACATGACCGGACCCCAGGCGTTATTTCAGTACCAGCACGGGACAGTGGGCCAGCCGCACGACCCGCTCAGCGACCGAGCCGATCAGCAGTCGCGAGAAACCGGTGCGTCCGTGCGAGGGCATGACGATCAATTCAGCCTGAGTACTTTCGGCGAAGGCGGCAATCTCCTGGCCCGGATCACCAATTGAAATGACGATATCGATTCCCGCGTAGTGCTCGTCCGCCAGACGGCGTTGGAGAGCTGCTTCCGCGTGTTCCTTGCGACCGTCGTCGTCAACGGTGTCCCAAATCACACCCGGCTCGGCTGCCGCCAGAACCGGTAACACGTGAATCACGTGCACTCGTGAAGGACTCTCAACCAACTCCAACGCGGTAGCGATAGCTTTGATCGATTCGTCAGAAAAATCAACGGGGACAACAACGTGAGTTTTTGGCAGCCACGGCATCGAAGCGACTCTTTTCTTGAATAGGTAAGCGGCCTCGGCCAGGATTACTTGACAGGCTTCATTTCTCCAGACCGAAGCCTTGCAACATAATCCTTAACTTTAGGCCTGATTACTTTGGTAAGCAGCAGCATGCCGAGAATATTTGGGAAAGCCATGCTCAGCAGCATCATATCCGAGAAATCCACGACGGCTTGGAGTGAGAGAATTGGCCCCAACACAACCATCAGCACGTAAAGACAACGATAGGGTACCACCCATGCAAGACCGAGTAAATATTCCGTAGCTCGTTCTCCGTAATAACTCCAGGAGATCATAGTTGAGTACGCGAAAACGAATACGGCGATGCAAAGCAGATAGGGGGCCCAATCACCTAGCGTGGCAAATGATCTGGTGGCTAATTCGATACCTTCGCCCGGTTGAAGATGAGATTTCGTTATCAGGATCGTGAGCGCCGTCATCGTGCAGACGACGATCGTATCGATGAATGGACCAATCATCGCGACGGCCCCTTCCCGGATCGGTTCTTTCGTCTTTGCCGCGGCGTGCGCGATCGCGGCGGACCCCAGACCTGCTTCATTGGAAAAAGCCGCTCGCTTCGCACCAATAAGTAGCACACCGACCAGGCCTCCCACGCCAGCTTTCAGGGTAAATGCGCTGCGAAAAATATCCACGAAGATCGTCGGAACTTCCTGCACGTTGTTGAGGATGATGATCAAGCAACAGATGCAGTAAAAGCCGCACATGGCGGGAACCAGCTTGCTCGTCACTTCGCCAATGCGTCTGATGCCGCCGATAATGACCAGGCCAACTAGAATGGCGAGAATGACGCCGAACAGCCAGGCGTATTCTTGGGGCCACTTGAATTGTTGTGAGATGATCGAAAACGACTGATTGCCCTGGAACATATTGCCGCCGCCAAATGCGGCAAACATGGTGAATACGGCGAAGACAACGCCAAACGCTTTTCCCAACCATGCCAGCGATGGCAAGTGTTCCTTGATGCCCTCGTCCAGGTAAATCATCGGACCACCAAGTACCGTGCCGTCGGGCTTCACGCGGCGATAAAGCTGTGCGAATGAGCAGCTTGAAAACTTCATGCTCATTCCGAAAAATGCGATCACCCACATCCAAAAAACTGCCCCCGGTCCCCCCGTGGCAATCGCAACCGCAACGCCGGCGATATTTCCGAGCCCTACGGTTGCCGATAGCGCCGAGGTCAGCGCCTGAAAATGCGTGATCTCACCCTCATCGTCAGGGTGATCGAATCTGCCGCGGATCACTTGAAGACTGTGGCCGAATAGCCGTAAGTTGATGAAGCCATGCAAGAAGGTGAAAATGAAGCCGCCAGAGACAAGTGTCAGCAAAATCAATGGGATCTTTACTGGCGTTTCAATCATCTTGCCGGCGTCGTCCATTACCTCTTGCGACAGTCCGGTGGGTATGCCGTAAAACAAGACTGGGGAAAGGTAATCGGATACGAATACATCCACGGACCTGTTTAGTTTTGCCTGTAGGTCCCCTTCTTCAGCGACTTCTATTTCCGATGCGGGGGCGACCGCCGCAGTCTCCGCCGCCATCAAGTCAGTTGCCGCGCCGCTGTTATCCTGCTGCGCGAATGCCCCCGTGACGCCGTACAGGACGGTGACCCCGCCAAGGACTATGACGCCGCACAGGACTAAAAAAGAGCAGAATCGGGTGCGGCCCAATCTGGTCGACATGAATTGTCGTTCTCCAACCGACATCAAGAACCCCGACATCCAGAACCCCGACATCCAGAACCTCGACATCCAGATCCTCGACATCCAGAACCACATCCAGAACCATAGAGTTCGCATCAGTGAGTTTCCTATTCTGCGGTGCCACGTACCCGTTTGCTGCCAAGAGACGAAGTGCTCCCTCGAGTCGAAAGGAATACCAAGCACAGTCGGTTTTAACTTTCGGCAAAAATCTTCCATCTTGTGTCGGTGTGATAGCTCATAAAGTTGCTATTTGTCAACAGGTTACGACGAGAGAGGACAATTTAAACAATAATATCTTGTCAAAAATGTCGAAACCGGTAGAATTCGGTTAGAGAACTGCGATAACTGGTTTTCCAAAGGGTATTTATGGCCAAAGAAGTTGAGGAAAATTTGGCGGAAAGCTCGGATACGGCGTTGATGAATCATTTGCGGCGCAACGAGCTGCTGACGGTCAGCCAGCTGGCACAGCGGATGGAGGTCACTGCGACTGCCGTACGGCAACGCTTGACTCGCTTAATGGCCCAGGGGCTGGTCGAGCGGCAGTCGTCGCCCTCCGGACGTGGTCGACCTAGCCACCGTTATACACTGACGGACAAGGGCCGACGCCACAGTGGTGGTAATTTCGCCGATCTGGCGATGGCCCTCTGGCAGGAGGTCCGGTCAGTCCAGCAACCCGAAATCCGCCGTGGTTTGTTGCAGCGGTTGGCCAAAACGATGGCCGCGATGTATCGCCCGCACATTGCTGGCGATTCGGTCGCCGAACGGATGAAATCGATAAAGCAATTGTTTGCAGAGCGGAACGTGCCATTTTCGGTGGACGATTCAGGAACACTCCCTGTGCTGACCGCCGAGGCGTGTCCTTATCCGCAGCTCGCCGAAAAAGACCGCAGCGTTTGTGCCGTGGAACGCCTGGTGTTCTCCGAGCTGTTGAATGACGACGTCCGTTTGACGGAGTGTCGTTTGGACGGTGCGACCTGCTGCACCTTTGAAACCAACTGATGGCGAATGTATAAAGAGTAGTTCGATTTTTGCGGGATGATGACCCCCCAGGCAAGACCGCCAAAACAAGTCACGAAACATCAGGAAGTCAATATGACAACGCCGACACCGCCATGGATCGAGGGACGATTTGAGGAGAACTTTATCACGACAACGATCGAACAGGCCATTAATTGGGCGCGGCAGTCCAGTCTGTGGCCTATGACGTTCGGCCTGGCGTGTTGCGCCATCGAGATGATGGCCGCCGGTGCAAGCCGATTCGACATGGACCGATTTGGCGCGGGGGCGTTTCGAGCGTCGCCAAGGCAAGCGGATCTGATGATCGTGGCTGGTACCGTCACGTACAAAATGGCCAGTCGGGTCCGGCGCTTGTACGACTTGATGCCGGACCCCAAATTTGTGATCGCCATGGGCGCCTGCACCGTGGGCGGTGGGCCGTACTTCAAGTACGGATATCACGTCGTCAAAGGTGTCGATCTGGTTGTGCCGGTCGATGTCTATGTCCCTGGCTGCCCGCCACGACCTGAGTCGCTGCTAGAAGGTCTGATGAGAATTCAGGACAAGGTGAAGGGGCAGAAAATCACGAAGCGTGACGGAATCGTCATCGGCGACGAACTGCCGATCCCGCACCACAGCGGCTACGTCGAACCCGAAATTGAAATTGAACCCTTGTTCGATCACCAGAAAATCACCGGCTAACAATCCGATTTCACAATCCGAAATCCGAAATCCACAATCCGAAATCCAAACTATGTCTGAATCGCTGAAAATCAATGACCTGCATGTCGCCGTCGAGGATCATGAAATCCTGTGCGGCGTCGATTTGGAACTGCGTCGTGGCGAAACACACGCACTGATGGGACCCAACGGTTCGGGAAAGAGCACGTTAGGTTTCGCGATCATGGGCCATCCTAGCTATCAGGTCACCAAGGGAACCGTTCGCTTGGACGGCATCGACTTGTTGGAACTTGCGCCTGACGAACGCGCTCGCCAAGGTGTGTTTATGGCTTTTCAGCGTCCGATGGCGATTCCGGGCGTCAAAATGGCAGACTTTTTACGGCATGCCACGACCAATGTGCGGCAACCTGACCGGAAGGAAGGGCAAGAGCTAATACCGATGCGTGAGTTCCGTAAGGAATTGCGCGGTCGGATGGAACAATTGAAGATGGACGTTGAATTCGCGAGGCGCTATGTCAACGACGGCTTCTCTGGCGGCGAAATGAAACGGGCAGAGATCCTACAGCTGGCGATGTTGCAACCGAAGTTCGCCATTTTGGATGAGACCGATTCGGGTTTGGATGCCGATGCGGTGCGCTTGGCCAGTCAGAGCATCGCGGAGATCCGCGGTGGCGAAATGGGCGTTCTGATTATTACGCACCACGAACGACTACTGGAACACAACCCCCCCGACGTTACGCATGTGATGTTGGGCGGTCGCATCGTCGAATCGGGTGGGCCTGAGTTGGCGGCGGAGTTACACAAGCATGGTTTCGACCGCATACGCGCCAAGTACCCAGAAGCAGCGGCGGCTGAACAAGTGTTAGTTGCCGACGAGAAAGTTTAACGAGTTATCCCGTAGGCGTGTCTCCACGAGACTCGCATTTGTCGATCTCGGAGAAACGGACCTCCGGGAATTATCAACAAAAGAGAGAAAAAAATGGCTTCGCAAGTCAGCCAGGACCAGACATTCGATCCGAACGCCGTAGAAATCAACAAGTACGATTTCCGTACGGAAACCACCGACGTGTTCAAGGCCCGTCGCGGGTTGGACGCCGAGATTGTGGCTCAGATTTCCGACATGAAAAACGAGCCCGCTTGGATGCGAGATTTCCGACTGGAGAGTCTCAAAATCTTCGAGTCCAAGCCGATGCCCACCTGGGGCGGCGATATCGGCTTGGATTTCCAGGATATCTATTACTACCTCAAGCCCACCGACGGGCAGGGGAAGACGTGGGACGATGTGCCGGAGGAAATCAAGAAAACCTTCGATCGCCTGGGAATTCCTGAAGCAGAAAAGAAGTTTCTGGCCGGCGTGAAAGCTCAATTCGAAAGCGAAGTTGTCTACGGGTCGCTGCAGGAAGATCTGGCGAAACAGGGCGTGATCTTTACCGACACGGATACGGCGTTACGTGAGCACGGCGATCTGGTCCGGGAGCACTTCGGGACTGTGATTCCGCCGGCCGACAACAAGTTTGCGGCGCTCAATTCGGCGGTCTGGTCGGGTGGTTCCTTTATCTATGTGCCGCCTGGTGTGAAGATCGAATTCCCGTTGCAGGCCTATTTCCGTATCAACGCCGAGCAGATGGGGCAGTTTGAACGTACCCTGATCCTGGTCGACGAAGGGGCCTCGGTGCACTATGTCGAGGGATGTACGGCGCCGATGTATACGACAGAAAGCCTCCATTCCGCCGTTGTCGAAATTAAGGTCAAGCGCGGTGGTCGCTGTCGGTACACGACCATTCAGAACTGGGCCAATAACATTTACAACCTGGTCACCAAGCGGGCAATGGCCTACCGGGATGCCACCATGGAATGGATCGATGGTAACTTGGGAAGCCGTCTGACAATGAAGTACCCATCCGTTTACATGATGGAACCGGGTGCTCGTGGCGAAATCCTCTCCATCGCGTTCTCGTCGGCGGGTCAACACCAGGATGCGGGCGCAAAACTGGTTCATTGCGCACCGCATACCACGGGGCAGATCATTTCGAAATCGATCTCCAAGAACGGTGGTCGTAGTAGCTATCGAGGACTGGTTAAGGTCGAGGCAGGTGCCAAGAAGAGTCGCAGTAACGTCGTTTGTGACGCTCTGATTCTGGACAAGCATAGCCGTAGCGATACCTATCCCTACATCGAGATCGACGAGCAGGACGTAACGGTCGGCCACGAAGCCAGTGTCTCGCGGATTGGTGAAGAGCAACTGTTTTATCTGATGAGCCGCGGTTTGTCGGAGGCGGAGGCGAGTACCATGATCGTAAGCGGTTTCATCGAACCGTTGATCAAAGAACTGCCGATGGAATATGCCGTCGAAATGAACCGCCTGATCGAACTGCAAATGGAAGGATCGGTGGGATAGATACGATTGCGGATTGCGGATTTCGGATTGCGGATTGTGGGCGCAAAAGTTATCCGTGTTGATCTGCCACACCAATTCCCCTTTCCGGCAAATTTCCTCAACGTTTCCCGCGATCCCCAATCCGCAATCCGCAATCCGCAATCCAAAATCCGCAATCCAAAATCCGCAATCCAAACTCCGCAATCCAAACTCCCATGTCGACAACAATCCGCAATCCGCAATCCCCAATCCGCAATCCGCAATCCGCAATCCGCAATCCCCAATCCCCAATCCGCAATCCCTTCTCTCAGGCGGCGTTTGACGCCTTTTTGGCGGACCGCCGTGAACCTGGGTGGTTAACGGATATCCGGAACGACGCCTGGAAGAAGTTCAACGAACTTCCCATGCCGTCGCGACAGGACGAGGAGTGGTTTCGAACCGATGTTCGGCTGTTACGGCTGGATCGGTTCGGCCTACCGGTTGCCGCTGAATACGAGCAACTCCCCTCCGGGGCACTATGCCCAGGCGTTGATCTGGGCGGAAGTATTGCGACGCTTAACAGTCAGACCGTAACCGCCGATCTACAATCCCAATGGGCCGATCAAGGAGTTCTATTCGGTCCTTTGGACGAATTGGTGGTGGCGCATCCTGATCTGGTCCGGCCGCATTTATTGTGTCGAGCGGTCGAGCCTCACTACGACAAGTTCGCTGCGCTGCATGCCGCCTGTTGGACGGGCGGTGCGTTATTGTACGTTCCGAAAGGCGTCACGCTGGAACAACCGCTGCACATGCTCTCGTTGCTGTCAGACGGTGGCGTCGACTTGTCCCATACCCTGGTGATCCTGGAAGAAGGCGCTCAGGCGACATTGTTGGCAGAGTCGATGAGCCTGGACGCGGAAGGACAGGGATTTCATTGCGGTGCGGTGGAACTGCTGCTGGCCCCCGAATCAAATCTGCGCTACGTCAATCTGCAGGACTGGGGGCAAGGCGTCTGGCACTTTTCCCACCAGAAAGCGCTGGTCGATCGCGATGCCAATATCCAGTGGACGATCGGTGCCCTCGGTGCCCGCCTGGCCAAGGTCAATCAACATGTGGCGCTGGTAGGGGAGGGCGCGAATGCTCAGGTGAATGGCGTTATGTTCTCGGAAGGCCGACAGCATCTTTGTTACCACACCTTGCAGCATCATGAAGCGCCGAGTTGCACCAGCGATTTACTCTACAAGGGCGGTCTTCAGGACAATTCACGAATCGTCTGGCGAGGAATGATCAAAGTCGATCCCGATGCCCAAAAGACGAACGGCTACCAGAGGAACGACAGTTTGATCCTGAATCCTAAAGCCCGCGCCGATTCCATCCCAGGTTTGGAAATCGAGGCCGACGATGTTCGTTGCACGCACGGAGCCACCACAGGACGTGTCGACGACGAGCAGCTTTTTTATTGCCAGACGCGAGGCTTGACCCGCAAAGAGGCGGTTCGCACGATCGTGGCCGGGTTCTTCCAGCAAGTTATCGACCGAATTACGATCGACAGCGTTCGCGATGCGTTGAGCAATGCCGTCGCACACCGAGTTCGAGAATATGAATAGTCAAATCCCAAGGTCCAAATCCCAAGGTCCAAATCCCAAGGTCCAAATCCCAAGGTCCAAATCCCAATGTCCAATGAGTGGTAGGGCGTAACCTGGTGAAACAGCGCGTTCCCTGTTTGGTCATTGGGATTTGGACATTGGTCATTTCCCCTTCCCATGCCTGATTTTATTAAAGTCGCTACCGTTGCTGAAATTCCAGATCCTGGAAAATTGACCGTGGAATGCGGCGATGATATTGTCGTCGTATTTCATGTTGATGGGCAGTTTACCTGTATCGATGATGTCTGTACGCACGACGGTGGCCCGCTCGGCGATGGTGAATTGGACGGGTGCCATATCATCTGTCCACGGCATGGAGCCAGCTTCGACATTCGTACGGGTGCAGCCGTCACGATGCCGGCGACACAGGATACGAGGGTCCACGAGACGAAGATCGACGGAAATGATATCCTGGTTAAGTTGAACGACTGAAGTGCCTTTTCACGCGAGGGGAACGATGGCTGTTACTCAGGATGCCGTATTCGAAAAGCTGAAAAACGTCATCGATCCCGAACTGTTCGTCAACATCGTTGACTTGGGATTGATCTACGAAGTTAAATTCAACGCCGAGGATCAGTCGACTCAACCCGCCGCCACGGATGGAACTGAAGACAGCGAAGCGATTTCCGAATCCGCTCCGCAAAATACTGCCGACCCGGAAAAGCCGCCGCAATCCGATACCAGTCAGGAGGCAGCGGCTGTGGTAGGGGAAGGTTGCCGAGTTCATATCGAGATGACGATGACCTCTCCGGCATGTCCAGCTGGTCCCCAGTTAATTGAAGGCGCAAAACGCGAAGTTAGCTCGCTAGAGGGTGTCGACCAGGTGGAAGTGCGCATCGTGCTCGATCCACCCTGGACGCCCGATCGTATGACCGAAGATGCCAAGGACCAACTGGGCATCTTTTAGCTGTGCGCCGCAAAACTTCTGGGTGGACCGTTCTTCTTGACGTGCCTGTCCGCTTGACGCGCTTTTCCGTGTGACGTGCTTGTTCGTTCGCCAATCTTCGGCGCACGGCATTTGGTCGTTCTTCAGCAACGCTCTTCGAGCTGCTTCGCGTTGCAGCTTACCGTCGCCGCGATCGCGCGTTACGATTCACACTCGCGGTCGACGCCTGTGATCATCTTGCCCCGACTTACCAATGAACATTTTTGTCTTTGAATTCGTGACCGGCGGCGGGTTTCTCGGCATGGATACGCCACCGTCGTCGTTGCTGGGCGAAGGCCGCGCGATGGTCCAGGCGTTAGGCAGCGATTTCCGATCTATTTCGGCCGAGGGGAAGGTAACGGTACTGCGGGATCCGCGATTTCCCATGTCGATTCCCGGATGCCATGTCGTTACCGTGCCGAACGCGGCCGAGCGAGATACCGTTTTTTGCGAATTAGCGCGACAAGCGGATTGGACGGTCGTGATCGCCCCGGAGTTTGATGGTCATTTGGCCGACTACTACAAACGCGTTCACAGCGCAGGTGGGAGAATACTTGGTCCCTCGTCTGAATTTGTTGAGATCACTTCGGACAAACATCGGACAGCGGACGCGCTTTGCCGAGCCGGTGTGCCGGTCGTCGGCGGAGTACGAGTCCAAGCCGGCAGTCTGCTTCCGCTTGATGTCAACTACCCGGCAGTTGTCAAACGCATTGATGGTGCCGGTTCGGCCGACATGCGTCTGGTCCGAACACGAGATGTTGCGGTGCAATGGGGTCCCGTGGAATTCGACGCTCGTCTGGAGCCATTCGTACCCGGCCTGGCAGTCAGTGTTGCCGTGCTGTGTGGCGTCGACGATGCGACGGCGCTTGCTCCCTGTCATCAGCGGATCGCAGTCGACGATGACTTCCACTATCTTGGCGGCTCGCTGCCGCTTCAGGACCTGCATGCGCGACGAGCGACCAGGCTGGGGATGGCAGCCGTCGGGAGTATAGACGGCGGTTTTGGTTATGTGGGTGTCGACATGGTACTGGATGACAAATGTTCTGCCGAAAGCTGTTCGGGCGACAGGGTAATTGAAATCAATCCACGTCTGACGACGTCCTACGTCGGTCTGCGGGCCGCCTACCGGCAGAATCTGGCCCGTTGTATGTTGGCTCTCGCTGACGGTCGGCCGATCGAGTTGTCGACATCGACCGACGCCGTCGAATTCGATGCCGATGGTGTTGTTCGCTCGATGGCGGTTTCGAACGGGTGGTGACCAGTGACGTGGCTGGGATTGGATATTGGCGGAGCGAATCTGAAAGTGGCCGACGGCCAGGGATTTGCTTTGTCGCGACCCTTTGCGATGTGGCGCGAGCCTGAGGGTTTATGTGATTGTCTTCGCGCGCTATTGCGTGAATGCCCGCCCGCCGATCGCCTGGCTGTAACCATGACCGGTGAACTTGCTGATTGCTTTCCCACGCGTGCGCATGGCGTGTCGGCGATCGTGGAGGCGGTTGTCGAGGCGGCTGGCGGGCGGCACGTAACGTTCTATCGTACGGACGGGTGTTTTGCTGATGCCGAGGCGGCATGTCAACAACCCGAGTTGGTCGCGTCCGCCAATTGGCATGCTTTGGCAAGCTTCGTTGCGAGGAACGTCGACGGTCGGGGCATCCTGATCGACGTTGGATCGACCACAGCGGATATCATCCGGCTCAGGAACGGCCAGCCCGATCCTACCGGATTGACGGATACGGAACGGCTCCTGTCGAGCGAGCTGGTTTACTGCGGAGTTTGGCGAACACCAATCGCGGGAATTGTCCAGACCGTACCCTGGCGAACGCGAAACTGTCCTGTCGCCAAGGAGATGTTCGCAACGACGCTGGATGTTTACCTGATGCTGGGAGATATTACCGAAGATCCGCAAAGCTCCAACACGGCGGATGGTCGTCCTGCCACGCGCGCTGCGGCCCAGGTGCGACTGGCCAGAATGATTTGTGCCGACAGGGATTCTTTCCACGTCGAAGATGCCCTTGCAACGGCAAATTGCGTAGCGGATAAACTCCAGGCGACATTGATCTCCGCGTTGTCGACGGTTTCCGAAGCAATGCCAGAACCTCCGCAGTCGATCGTCGTTTCGGGCGCGGGAGAATTCCTCGCCGCGCGAGTCGCCCGCCGCGTCTTTCCCGATTCAAATGTTGTGTCGCTCGCCCAGCGTCTTGGAAACGACGTGTCGACCTCGCGCCTGCCCATGCGGTCGCTTCGTTGGCGGAGGAGACTTGTCGTTGACGGAAGTTCCGATTCGATTCATAAAGCTCGGCGGTAGCCTGCTGGACTGGGGTCCGTTGAAATCCAGATTCAGTGGTTGGCTTGCCGGCCAGCCTCCAGCGCGAAACGTGGTCGTCGTGGGGGGCGGACGGTTGGCGGATCAGATTCGCTACTACGACGAACTGCACCAATTGGATTCGGCGGCCACGCACCGCGCTGCGGTGCTATCGATGAGCGCCACGGCACAACTCGCCGCTTCGCTACTGGGAAATCTTCCGGTCGTCACGGAATGCGAACATTTGCGTATCAAGAACGAATCACAGACATGCGTTGTGCTCGATCCATTTCTCATGCTGACCCAGGACGCACCGTCAAACTCTGGCGTCGCCTTACCGTTGGGTTGGCACGTCACCGGCGATTCGATTTCGGCGTATCTCGCGCAGCGGGTCGGTGCGCAAGAATTGGTGCTCTTGAAGTCCAGCTTGCCCGCCTGCGACGGTACCTGGCAGGACGTCGCCAGGTCGGGGCATGTTGACGAATATTTTCCGAACATCGCCAAAAACTTGACGCGGGTTAGGATGGTAAACCTTCGCGATGTGGATGCTCGCCAGTGGCAGCCGCAAAATCACTAGCGGTCAAGGCAAAGGCGTTGCAGTCATTGCGCTAGGCGAAAGCATCCCTTGCACCGCAAAACAGAGTTAAAGGATAGCGGTCAGGAGGATTTACGGGCCTCGTTGCACCCCCGCAATCTTCTGTTTTGCCGCATGGCAATGCGGTTGTTGCTACAATGATGGTTGCAGCCCATTGTCGCGAGCCGCTACATTGTAGGTTCGGTTTTCCGTCTGTTGCGACAGGGGTAGCAACAGTTCAATACCATCTGATCGTTCGCGGCAACTCGATTTCCGAGCTGCCGCGCGATGAACGGAATTCCTTCTCTTTTCGCATGTTAGCCTATCTCGTCATACGTGAAGGGTCGAAGTGGACGGACGTGTATCGTCTCGTTCCCGGTCAACGTGTGATGATCGGTCGCGCACGGCGAATCACATCGTTGTCAAAGACGAACGTTGTAGTCGCAATCACGCCGAGGTGTTCCTGGTTGACGGCGAGTGGATATTGCGAGATCTGGACAGCCGTAACGGGACGCGTGTTGGAAAGCTTCAGGTCAAAGGCGACTACCAGCTGCACGCCGAAGACGTCGTCCAAATCGGCAAGGTGCAGCTGCAGTTTGTACACGACGTTTCGACCGTCTTTCCTGATTCGAGCTCGATTGTCAAAAAGTCCGGCCCCACGGCGGACACGTTGGGTGACGGCGAACAGGAACTGTACGACGATCCGGAAAGCGTGCTGAACGCGGACGAGGCAACGAACCAAATCACCCACCGGGCTCATCAAACTCGGTTTCTCGCCCCGCGCGAAATCAGCCAGGACGACAACGGGACGCCTAAGGTCGGCCGGGCGGCGGCGGCCTTGTGTCGATTGGCGTTTGAAATCGCGAAGGCACCCGATTTGAACCAGATGTCCGAACTCGTATTGACCGGGTTGTTTCGAGAGACCCACGTTGATGCCGGCGCCTTGTTACTGCTGCCGCGCGAATACACCGACGTACCGACCAGTACCGAATTGGAAGTGATGGCCGCCCGCACCATGCCGGACGAGACCTACTACCGGGTTTCCGATTTCCTGGCAACCACCGTGCTGCGGGAAGGTGAGGCCGTATTCGCGCGAAACGTGATGGACGACAGCGTGCTGGGCGGCCGCGACAGCAAGGGTGAGATTCACGCGACCAGCGTCATGTGTGCCCCCATTCGCCGCGGAAAACGTGTGCTGGGTTTGATTCATTTGTATTCAACCAAGCCGGACCTGATTCCCGATCCAGACGATCTTGATTTCACGCTGGCCGTCGCGGATACGGTCGCCGTTGCGCTGGAGAATCTAAGTCGCCGCGACGAATTGGCCGAGGATCTAAGTTACATTCGCGTCGAGAACATCCAGCTGCGAGAGCGTCTGAAGGTCGAAAGCGAGATCGTTGGCGACAGCGATGCGATCAAGAAGGTGGAAATGGAGATCGGACGTGCGGCACCTAGCCGCGCCACCGTGCTGATTCGCGGAGAAAGCGGCGTCGGCAAGGAATTGGTCGCTCGTGCGGTCCATTTTTCCAGTCCCCGCCGAAAGGGACCGTTCGTTTGTTTGAACTGTGCCGCGCTCTCCGAGTCGTTGTTGGAAAGCGAATTGTTCGGACACGAAAAAGGTGCGTTTACCGGCGCGACCGATCGCAAGATCGGGAAGTTTGAGGCAGCCGATAACGGCACGCTGATGATGGACGAAATCGGCGAAATGAGTCCCTCGATTCAAGCCAAGTTCTTGCGGGTGCTGGAAGGGCATCCTTTTGAACGCGTCGGCGGTAGTGAACAGATCAGCGCCGATGTCCGTGTGATCGCCGCGACGAATCGAGATCTGGAAAAGGACGTCACCGAAGGGAGTTTCCGCCGTGATCTCTACTTCCGTCTGCATGTGGTCGACATCGACGTACCCTCATTGCGGAAACGACCAGAGGATATTCGGGCACTGGCGGATCACTTCTTGCGGAAATTCAACGAAGAAACAGGTCGACGCCTCCAAGGTTTTTCTCCGGCGGCGATGGAAGCCCTGCGTCGGTACCGCTGGCCAGGAAACGTGCGAGAATTAAAGAACGTCATCGAGCGCACCGTTGTACTTGCGCGAGGGGAAATAATCGAAACGGAAGATTTGACGCTCTCCAAGCTCGCGACGGCGGGCGATTCCGCCGATGCATCTGCCCACGCCAAGGAATACGAACCGATGTCGCTGGCCGACATGGAACGCAAACATATCCTGGCCACGCTGCAGTCGACCGGATGGAATAAGAGCCGGACCGCTGCAATTCTGGGTATTGAACGATCGACGTTGGATCGCAAAATTCGTCGCTACGAATTGGGCGAACAGCGTTCGACCCATCACGTTTGAGGCCGCGGAGCGGGGAGTGCGGAGTGGAATGATGGAATAGGGGAAGAATGGAATGTTGGAAAGATTGAAAGATGAATCATCGCGTGAATCGCGGCGATTAACGCCCGTCAAGATTCCATAGTTCCACCATTCCTATATTCCACCATTCCATTCCTCCAGTCCTCAATGTGGCGGATAGAACCGAGCCAGTCGGTCGGGCGATATGCCGATTTTTTCCGCGGTCAACAGCGACCAGTTGTACAACGTCTGACGAATGACCCCGTTCCGCTGCCAGCGCCGGGGACTAACATAAATTGGACCAGGTAACAGTGCCGGTCGGCCATGCAGGCGTAGCGATCGCATCAGCCGCAAGTCCTCCATCAGGGAAACCGTTGGAAATCCGCCGACCGCGTTAAAGGTCGAGCGCCTCACGAAAATGCCCTGGTCACCGTAAGCAATGTGCAATCGCCGCACGCGCATGGCGTTTCCTCGTTCAATGAATCGGTAGAGTGACCCTTCGGCTTGGATCTGTTGCAGGAACCCGCCGTAATGGACCTGGCCGTCCTGGCAGACCGTGCGGATTTGATCGACGGTGCCGGCGGCCAGCCAATTGTCCGCGTGTAGAAAGAGAAGGATGTCGCCGTTGGCGGCTCGAGCGCCCTGATTCTGCTGAATCGCGCGTCCTGTCGAGCTTTCAACGACCTGGCACGCTTGCTGACGGGCAATCGATGCCGAGCCATCAGTGCTGCCACCATCGCTGACGATGACTTCGTCTGCGCCGGCCGCCCACGCGCGTCGGACTGCCGATTCGACGGTCGCGGCTTCGTTCAGTACGGGAATGACCGCGGAGACTTTTTGCACTCGTTTGACCAACAGCTGTTTACGGCTCGCACGCGTGGCGTGGCGCGTCATGTCTGGCGTGTGATCTCCAGCACTTCCTGTAGAACGAGCTGATTTGTGGCCACGCCGTCGCCGCCGTCGATTGTCGCGTTGCCCCGCCAGTCGGTGAAGGTGCCCCCTGACTCCTGCAGGATCGGCAGCAGCGCTGCGGCGTCCCAAACGTTTAAGGCGGGATCCACCATCACTTCCGCTCGTCCGGTGGCGACCAGCACGTACCCATAACAATCGCCCCAGGTTCGCGTCATGCGCGAGCGCTTTTCGAGCGTCTCGAAAACCGGGAGGCCTCCCCGCTGGGAAAACGAATCGATGTCGGTCGTCAGGAAGATCCCGTCACGAAGGTTCGCCTGGGTGGATACCTTACATGCGACCGGTGGTTGGCCACCGCTTACACACCAGGCCCCCTGACCAATCGCGGCATACACCAACTCGTTCAACGCGGGAACATTAATCACCCCGATTTGTGGTTCCTCGTCCAGCGTCACCCCGATCAGCGTCCCGTAGAGCGGTACTCCCGACACAAAGGACTTCGTACCGTCAATCGGATCCAGTATCCAACGGTAACCCGTCGTACCGATGCGTTCGGGGTATTCCTCTCCGACGATCCCGTCCTCTGGGAAATGCTCCGCAATTCGCTCGCGCAATAACGTTTCCGCTTCGCGATCGGCGACGGTGACAGGAGAATCGTCCGCTTTGCGTTCGACTTGAAGTCCGGACGTGCGAAAGTGCGTTAACGTCAAGTCGCCGGCCTCCAGGGCGATCTGGCGGGCAACCTGGTAACGGGTCAGCAGAGATTCTGAATCGGCGGACATCGGTTTAGCGACAGCGAGCGCTCGTAAGGAACGCTCGTAAAGACAAGGAACGCTCGTAAAGACAAGGTGCGCATGTGAATCGGAACAGCCAAATGTAGTCAGAAGGCCGGCCTATTTCAACGCAGTCGCATCGCTCGCTGTTGCCCCCGTTGCGGGCGGCAATTTACCCCTGCCCATCAGGTCTGCCAACGTCGTCTCCTGCAGATGCTGTCGCGAACTAAGGGTGATCTTTTTCATCACTTGGGCCAGGCGATCGGACGCAGAGTCGTTTTGGCCTTTGTCCAAGGAGGCTTCCAGCTTTAGAGGGCCTTCAACCGATTCGATCACTTCCAAAAGATTGATCTCTTCCGGCGCCTTGACCAGCCGGTAACCGCCATCGACGCCCCGTGTCGAACTAAGGATGCCGCTGTTCACCATGCTGCGCAGTATCTGCAAAAGAAACCGTTCGGGCATTTCGCCCTGTGCAGCTAACCGGCTGGATGGCACCGGTCCAAGAGAGTCGAATTTAGCTAACAGAGTTGTGGCTCGAATCGCGTACACCACGGCACGGGAAAACTTCATCGCGCATCTCCGAATTACAGCAGATCAAGGTCGAAGGACCTGCGATCGCCGCCGTGAGGAATTACGAATGGTCGTTTTGCCGTCTTCTGTTATCCGTTCTCTCGTGGGTCCTACCCCTGAGCAGTTGCATAGTCTATGGAGTTCAATAATCGCTGTCAAACGAAATTCAAGAACCACGGAATCACGGAGGGCCCGGGAACAAATTGAGGAGAGCGGAGGTAGCGCGGGCATTGCCGACCCTATATCTTGTGAAGGCGGCAATTACACGACGAGCGTTGTAGAGGCTATCGCGTACGTCGTCTCCGTATCCTCCGTGACTTCATACTACGTGACTTCGCGGTGAATCCAAGTTAGGGGATTTACCCAGGTGCCGAGCCTGCGGGGTTGCGTGGTCCCCAATCGGTCGTTTTCCGACCTATTCTTCGAAAGGCAAAGGTCTCTGCCGAGGCCCTTTTTCCCCTTTCTCGCCCGACTTTTCACTACGACCGTCAGAGTCGTTATGTCCTGTTTGACGATTGCCATTTTGCGACATAGGGTTTGAGGACTCGATGCTGCACACAGCAGCAGGTCCCCATCGAATTCAAGGAGCCGTTCATGTCCGAAGCCCAACTTACACCAGCGCCGGTCGCCGTCCAAAGCGGGCGCTTCGAGGACCGTCGTCACTACGAAGAAGGTTTAGCGTCACCGTCTCGTGAGCGCCGTCAGTTCAGTAACTCGCACGAAAGCCTGTCGCCGGACGCGCAGGAGCTGGCACGAGCAATCGATCAATACAAGCTGGTCCATCGTCGTCGCTTCATTACGTACGAAGAGATGCTGTCGGTCGTCACGGCGCTGGGCTACCACAAGTAGGCCAGGCCGTTCGGGAGACGGGTTACGGGATCCGGGTTACGGGATCCGGGTTACGGGATCCGGGTTACGGGATCCGGGATTCGGGATCCGGGTTACGGGATTCGGGATCCACGCCGGAAAGCGACGGCAACTTTCTCGCATCGCAAATCCCGCATCCCGCATCTCGTATCTGGTATCCCGCATCTCGCATCCCGCATCCCGCATCTCGCATCCCGCATCCCGCATCCCGCATCCCGCATCTCGTATCTGGTATCCCGCATCCCGCATCTCGTATCTGGTATCCCGCATCCCGCATCCCGCATCCCGCATCCCGCATCCCGCATCCCGCATCCCGCATCCCGCATCCCGCATCCCGCATCCCGCATCCCGCATCCCGCATCTCGCATCCCGCATCCCGCATCTCGCATCTCGCATCCCGCATCCCGCATCCCGCATCCCGCATCCCGCATCCCGCATCCCGCATCCCGCAACCCGCTCTAATTTCCGCCGCGGAATAGCGGTTCATACAGCTTATCGACCGTGACCAGTCCGACCGTTTTGCCGGATTCGTCTACCAGTCGTGCGAGCATTTCATTGGCGCTTTGAAGACTCATCAGAGCGGACAGATGATTTGCTTCGGCCGAAATCTCAAGGAGCGGCCTCATTTTCTGTTTCGGCGATACCTTGTCCAGATACACGTCGGCCACATCGAAGTATCCCAGCAGCTTTCCCTTGATACCTCCTCGTCCTACCGGCACGGCAGATAGCTGATGCTCTCTTGCGAACCGCAGTACTTCCGAAGTCGTCGCCCGCTCGCTAACCGACAGCAGTTCCTCCAGTGGCGTTGAAAAAGCGGTAATCGGATGATTGGCGATCGCGAAGATTCCTTGCGATCGCGCACGTTGACTGGGCCACAAAATGCCAGCCTCATGTCCTTCTTCCAGCACCTGCTCGAGCTCTTTGCGGGCAAGATGTCGCTGCAGTTTCTGCGGCGATTGCCCGGCAATCCGCTCCAAGACCCAGCTGATCAGCAACAGCAGAATGCTGACAGGAGCGAAGAATACCGCGCAGACGATAAACATTGGTGCGCAGGCACGCAAAACGCCATGCGGCTTGTAGAAGAAAAGGCTCTTGGGCAATAACTCGCCATAGACGAACAGGATCGGTGCCAGAACGACCGGTGCGATCAATTCGGCGGCCAATCCGCCACGGAACAATTGTCCCGCGGCCATAACGATCGCCAGGGACATCACGTAGTTGGCCAGATTGTTACCGGTCAGGCATGTGGCAACGAAGATCGAGGGATAGTTGGTCAGCCACAATAGCGCGCGATCCAGCAGATTGCCTTCTTGCGCGTCGATCTGCAAACGGACCCGAGGAACCCGGTAGAAACCCGTTTCGCTGCCGCTGAAAAAGGCGCTCAGCACCAATCCAAGCGTTAACAACAGAAGGCTCAACCAGATCATCCGTTGGCCTCCGACGATTTATCGACCGTTAAGTGCACCAACATCTGTCCCCGATCGGGCAGCTGGACAACTTCAAATTTATATACACCACAGCGGCACCGATCACCGACCTCCGGGAGACGGCCCAGTTCTTCTTGAATCAGCCCCGCGACCGTGACGGATCGCGCCGGTGGATGCGCGGCGTTGAATTGACGTTCCAGGCGGCGCAACGTCGTCATGCCCGTGACGCGCCACAGTCCTTTGCCCGCTTGTTCAATCGACTGCCGTTTCAATAGTCGTTCACTGCGGCTTGAGTCACGGGTAAACGTCGTATGCAGGATATCCTCAAACGTTATGATCCCTATCGTTTCACCGAACTCGTTGACGACGGCGGCCACGCGATGGTCGTTTTCCCGCATCTGCTCCATGGCGTGAGCGACGGTGGTACACCACGGTATATAAACGATTTGGCGAGCTTCTTTCGCCAGATCGTCCTTCGGGTCGGCCGTAACCTCGTGGACGGGAATCGCCGCCACCACTTCTTCGGTGTCGGGCTCGGTGACCAACACATAGCCGCTTGGCGGCGCGCGACCGGCTAAATCGTCGAGCGAGACCGGCGGGCGGAAAGAAACGAATTGCGTACGCGGGCGCATTAGTTCGTCGACGCGCATCGTCGACAAGGCGACGATCGACTGCAGGACCGTCTTTTCCTGCTGCAGCAGTGTCGCATCCGTCGTGGAAAGCTGCACGGCTCGTTCCAGGTCGGCTACCTCCAGGTAGGGTTCAGGTTTGAAACGCGGCCAGATCACTCGCCGGGATACCAGGTTGGCCAGCCGCAAAGCGGGAATGATCGGTTCGACCACCCGGACCGCCGCTGCCAAGGGGATTGAAAGCCACGTGGCAAAACGTCGCGGTTGCAAGACCGCCAGCGACTTGGGCAGCATTTCTGCGAACATAATGATGGTCAGCAACGAGACCAGCGCGAAGCCGCCCGCGTACTCGCGTTGACCGGCCGCTTCCAGTCGCAGGCTCGCGATCGACGCCATCGCAAAATAGGTCACGTTGACCACCAGGTTCCAAAACAGGATGGCCGTTAGCAGTCGGTCCGAGTCTTCCAAGAGCTTGGCGGCCAACCGCTGTCGCCGTCCGCCTTCGGCGAGTTCCCGTCGTTGCTGAGCATTCAGAAGAAACAGGGCGGCTTCGCTGGACGAGAAAAATCCCGAAAAAAGGATCAGCAGCCCCATCGCGGAAAGCCAGGCGATTTGTTCGAAGGTCACGGCCTACCCTTTGAACGTCGAACATCGAACGCTCAACGTCCAACGTCCAACTTGATGTTTATCGTCGTCTGACTTCTGCTTTCGATGTTCGACGTTGGATGTTGGATGTTCGACGTTCCTCATCCCTCTGTTGCTCGCCCACTGACAATGTCAAATTCGGAAATGGCGGGGATCAGCATCGTTAACGTCGTAAAGATATACGTCGCCGATGCGACCAGGAAAGGTCCCAGCGTGTAGTGCTGCAGAAAACTGGTTATGGCCCAAAAGGTTAAAAACGGACAGGTAAATGCCGCACAGAAAATCGCGGTGGAGGCATTACGAGCGCCCAATGACAGGTAGAGCGCAACGCCACCACCCAGCATGAATGCCAGGAACGGCGCCAGCTGATAACCAAACGATCCGCTGAAAGCGACCATGATACGCATGCAGGTCGCGATTCCGACAAACAGAAAGAAGACGGTTCCCATGCTGGTCGCGACAGCCACTCGACTGTTGGCATGAACCAGTCCGCAGTGGACGCCCAGGACGGCCACGAAGAAGTTCATTACCAGCAGGCCGGCGACGATGTAGCAGACGTTTTCGCCTGACACGTGTCCTTGCCACGACAAGCAGAGGCAATAAACGATCGGCAACAAAACCATTTCCTTCGTGTTGTAAAACACACCGCCCAGCTTGCCGAATACGAATTCTTTGGGAGACAGATCCGTGACCAGCAACAGGTCCAGCGTCTTTGCATCGCGCTCGGTGCAAACGGACGTTACCGCTTGTGCGTTGACCAGGAATAGGCTGAGCAAGAACAGGGGGATCGCGACGATTAAATGGTTTTCTACCCGCCACGGTCCCAATTGAGCGGCTGTCGCCACCGCACAGCCCGCCAGGGTCAGATACCCCAGGCGAATGGCCAGCGTCTTGCGACCATAGGCCCAGGTACGGACCTCGCGCCATAGCACGGGATAATTCCAGACCTGGCGATGCGGTTTGGCGCCGCCCTGCGCTCCCGTCGCCGCCGCCACGCGGTCTTGGGGCTCGCCTGATACCGTCGCTGCTTCGTCTGCCACCGTCGGCTTCTGACGTACTTCGCGGGACGGATTCCAGACCCGTACTTTCCAGATCGCAACGGCGTTCAGCAGAGTCGTTATCACGATGGCGACGGGAACAAACATCCATCCGGGCGGAATGCCGCCCACCAAGGGAGTCGATACCGTGGACGGGCGCGTCGCGTTTAGCACCGCGCGCCAAGGGCTGCATGCCGTCGCCCATTGTTCGGCAGCGATTCCAAAAATGGCAATGTCGCCTGCCGTGCGACCGACGACTTCCCAAACCGCAATCCACGCGGTCAGGGTCAGCACCGTGAGGGCCAGCGTTTGAAAGGTCTTTTCGCGCCACAGCGCGATGGTCGAACCGAGACTGCCTGCGGCGAAGACACCAAGCACCGTGACGCCGTAGACGGCAACAATCTGGGACGGCTCAACACCTCCCAGCAGCAACAGCGCCATGAACAACGGTAGCGCCGAAAACAGCAGCACCAGTACGTTCAACATACTGGCCGATAGTTTCCCCAAGACCACCTCGACATTGGAGAGGTCCGTCATCAACAACAGAATCAACGTACGGCGGTCTTTTTCTTGGGCAACACTGCTGGCCGTAAACAGGGCAGCGAAGAACAATGCTAATGTCAGTTGCAGTGGAGCGAGCGTTTGGAAAAGGATCGTTCCAAACTTGGCGAGGTCGCCGATATTGCTGATCGTCTGATTGCCGGCCAACACCAGCCAGGCCGTGCAGATCAGCATCAACAGCGCGGCGACGTACGTCGCGCGACCAATGAAATGCTTGGGTCGGCGGGGGGCAACGACCAGTTCTCGAACAAAGACCGGACTGACGAACATGAAATCCCGGGTGATAGACGTCTATTTTGATCTGTACGCAGATCGGGGGTGCGAGGATCGGAAGTGCCCATTCTAGCCAGGGGGACTAAGGGGACCAGCGATCTTCTGCCGACAGCCTATCGCACTTAAGTGTCTTTTTGGCAGCAGGTTACGTCCCTTGGGGCCGATTTTGTGGCGACGGCGGGATATTTTTCCCCCCATTTGAGGCGCAAATTCCTTGCAACCGACTGAGGATTGGAATAGCATAGGGGTTGAATAAAGTATTGAGACGGTTGCACTTAGGCAGTCGAGGGATACGTCAAGGATGATCGGCCCATTTACTGTCGAGGATAGAAGCCAGTGGATCATATCTTAGGTACGTCAAAATGGAGTGAAGAAGTACGCGCAAAAATTGCGCAAGTAGCGCGCTTTACTTCCAGTGCGCTGATCACTGGTCCTAGTGGAACCGGTAAGGAATTAATCGCTCGTTCGATTCACGAACAGAGCGATCGAGCTGGGCAGCCGTTTGTGCCGGTTGATTGTGCAGCCATTCCCGGCACCCTCTTTTCCAGCCAACTGTTTGGTCATGTCAAAGGCGCCTTTACGGGTGCGAGTTCTGATTCCTTGGGTTGCTTCCGCGCTGCGGAAGGCGGCACCATCTTCCTGGATGAAGTTGGCGAATTAGAACTGGATCTACAGTCCAAGTTGCTTCGCGTTGTTCAAGAGCGTCAGGTAACCCCGGTCGGTAGTCACCGTCCCATTCCGATTAATGTGCGTATCGTGTCCGCCACGAATCGCGAACTCGAACAGGAAGTTGCTGCGGGTAGATTCCGCCTCGACCTGTTTTACCGACTCGATGTCGTGTCCATCAAGTCCGATGCCCTAAAGGATCGACCCGAGGATATCGAACTGCTGGCGCGTCACTTCGTTGAATCGATCTGTCGCGATTTCGAGATACCGGCCAAGCGACTGACGCCAGCCGCGATTCGGATGATGCAGGCCTACGACTGGCCGGGTAACGTTCGTCAGGTGCAGAACATCATCGAACGAGCGATCGTGATGAGCGAGACGCTCGAAATCGGCCCTGAATTCATTCCGCGCATGGACGACACGTGCGTTCCCGACGGAGTAGCAGTCGATTCGCCGACGGACCCGCCCAAGGGGTGGCGGACGCTGGACGAGAGTGAACGCGATCATATCCGCCGCACGTTGGAGTTCACTGCCTACAACCAGAGCGCGGCGGCACGTTTGCTGGAAATTGACTACCGCCTGCTGATGCGGCGGATCAAAAAGTATGGTCTCAAGGCGAAGGGCAGCAAAACGGAAACTGCTCCTGCCGATGCGACCGTGTAGTCCCGCTGCGTTCGTCCTTCTGCCGCGACCTGCCGCGACCTGCCTCAACCATGCGTGAACGCATTCTGTCGTAGCGCGCCTCTGCCGTGTTTCCTTTCCTGACGGTTCCCAACAGTAGACATCTGAAAGTTTGCGCACAGCGGCCGTAACTGGCGCGAGCCGGCGCAATGCTTCCCAGTCATTTGGCGAGCTCGTCGCATTCGGGTTTCCGAAATGATATCGTCTAGGTTTCCTCGTCCGCCCGATCTCTTGGCGAAGAGAAGTTCGTCATGACGAATGGGCAGGGCGGCCAGGTTCGATTTGTGTGACGCTCGGAACGAATGGACGATAGCTCGATTACCATCGACGAGGCGATGCGGCTGCACTCGCAGGGTGAAAGCCAGGCGGCGATAGCGGCGTATGAGGCGATCCTGCGTCGCGAACCAGACAACCATCGAGCGGCGAACCTGTTGGGCCGCTTGTTTGGCGTTCGCGGCGACCACGAATCGGCCATTCTGCTGTTACACAAAGCCGTCGAACTGGCACCAAAGGAAATACCCTATCAGTTTCATCTTGGGCAAACGTTGTTCGCCGGCCAGCGGTTTGAGGATGCGGAGCGCACGTTGCGCCGGGCGTAAATAACGACTCCGAAAACGGACCCTTGCTGGTGTGGTTGGCCAATACCTTGATGGCCACCGGCCGCACGGAGGAGGCCAGCCGTATGTATGAATCGGGGATTTCGCTTCTGCCAGCCGATGCGCGGACCCTGATGCACTTTGGCGACCTGCTTCGCGATATGGGACACGATCAGCCGGCGCTGGCGACCTATCGTCGGTGGGCAGATCTCTTTCCGGACCAGCCCGCGGCGCACAGCCGAATTGCGAGCGTTCACTATCGCCGCCGCGCCTGGGACGACGGGGAAATCGCTTGCCGGCAAGCAATTGAAATGTCGCCCAACGAAGCGTTCTTTCATGCGCAGCTTGCTGAAATCTACGAACGCACGAATCGCCTCGAAGCCGCCCATCAGGCGGCGACGCGCGATCCAGCTCGATGACGACCATCCGCAGGCCAATCTGGTTCTGGCCAAGGTCCTTCGTCGGCAGGAAGAATACGAGACGCCGCGCGACCGACTTACGCGCCTGATTGAAAAGGGAAAGCTCCCGCAACGATTGCTCGCGTCCATGTATTTGGAACTGGGGCACGTGCATGACGCGCTCGGCGAATTCGACGACGCCTTTCATAGCTTTCAGACAGGACAGGCGGAATGGGCTGCAACCCCGGAAGCTCGATCGATACCGCACGAAACTTATCCCGTGCTGCTTGACGCCTACCGAACTCAAATAACGAAAGAAAGTGTGATTACCTGGTCCGAAATGCCAGCGGACAAGCGCCGTCCGCCAGTCTTCCTGGTCGGATTTCCGCGGTCCGGTACGACATTGTTCGCGAAAATACTGGGCGGCCATTCGCAGATCGTGGCGGCGAACGAGCCGCCGTTTGTCTCCAGAATGTTGAAGGCCGCACAGGTTATTGCGGGTGCGAGCCAGGCCTATCCGAACGTATTGAATCTGCTCGACGATCGTCAGCTCCGAATGCTGGCCAACGAGTACTGGAAGGCCGTTGATCAGCAATGCGATGCGGCCGAGCTGAATGGAAAACTGCTGCTGGACCAACTGCCGCTCAACTTGAATCATCTGCCACTCGTTCGCCGAATTTTTCCTGAGGCGAAGGTGCTCGTGGCGATACGCGATCCGCGCGATTCTGTGCTCAGCTTCTTCTTCGAGGAATTCAGTCCCAACGTAGCCATGGTCCATTCGTATACGCTGGATGACGCGGCAGCCCTCTACCGAAAGGTCATGAACCTTTGGCAGCACTATCGCGATTGCCTGGGACTCAACTCAATCGAAAGTCGCTACGAAGATCTTGTGGACGATCCAGAAGGAGGGGTTCGCCGCCTGCTGGATTTTCTCGGAGTTGCCTGGGAACCATCCGTTCTGACCGTTCCTGAAGAGGGCGAAGGAAAAATAATCAGCACGCCCACCTGCCAGATGGTGGTCGAGCCGGTTTACAAGTGGTCCGTCGGCCGGTGGCGCTGGTACGAAAAGCACATGAGTGACGTGTTGCCGCAGCTGCAGCCGTTCGTCAAAGAATTCCAGTACGACTGACCCGCGGTGTTTCCCTACGACGGTGGCACGCGACTCAGGATCTTGGGCGGCACGCGGTTCAGTAACTTGGCGGCAAATTTGTGGTAAAGGAACGAAACGCTCAACAGGCAAATCCCGAGCGCAAACGTTGCCAGGACTCTGGCTAACTCGTCCAGCTGTCCCAGGTCGACCAGGAAGACCTTTGCCAGGATCGGTCCGAACGCCAGCAGGCCAATCAGTCGGTAAAAACGGCTTTTCAACAAGAAGCCCATCACGACGATCGCGGCGGCATACAGCGCCCACACAATCGAATACGTCGCAAGCTCGGCCATCTTCATGTTCGAAAACGGCAGCGGCGTTTGCGAGCGGGCCAGACGGAACCAGGTCGCGATCTCCATGTTGATCGCCACAAACAGAATCACGTGCCCTGCCATCCCCACCAGATACTCAACGGCCGTTTCCAACGGAATCGGTGGCCCCTTGCCGGCCGGAATCGACGGTACGTCTTTGTCCCAGAAACTGCGGATACCATACGTTCGATATCCCCAACTGATCAGGAACGACGCGATCGCCATCAGCGCTAACGACGCGAATCGGTCATTGACTATCAAGTGATACGGAACATGATACGAAGGGCCATGGATCAACGCTCGCACGATCACCATCGAGGTGATCACCGTTCCCGCGTACCAACGCATCGGAGCGTACTGCCATCGCAAACCCGCCATCCAGATGACAGCCAGATTCAGTGTCCACAGCACCAGCGTGACTCGACCGTCCCATTGGCAGGCGATGGCGACCAAAACGAGAAGGTTGCCGATCGCTAATGCGATGCCGCCTGCGGCTGCATCGAATGGCCCAGCTTTGGTAAGTAGTGAAGGCTCACCACTCAGCAGGCTGCCGCGTCGCGGGACCCACCAAGGCATCGTGCCCGCGATCATCATGATCAGGCCGCACCCTCCGAGCAGCATGGTGCGTAAATCAACCAGTCCGTTGCCGAGTCCGCTTGAAAGTTCGCTTGAAAGATCGTGTAAATCAAAGGCCAGCAGACGTAGCGTGGCAACTACCAACACGGCAACCGCGGAAAACACCATCTGTCGATCGAGAAAGTAAAGACCAATCGCCATAAAGGCCAACCCTTCCAATGACCAGGCAACGGCAAGAAACGAGAGGTTGTCCAGTTGAAGAGGAGCGGAAAGTGTTACAAAAACAACCGCCAGAGCCAGATGCGTACGCGGCATCCGGTCGTCGTTCGTTACGCGTTGACGGGTAATTAGAAACAGAACGGCGTGCAGACCAGCCAGTCCCCAGCTTACCAATCCCAATTGCTGGGTGTCCCAGGCGTGAAACAAGTGCCAGGTCAGACCCATGTAGCCCATCGAGCTACCGACCAGGGTAAGCAGGTCGGGTTGAGTGCTGGGACGACGCCACGCGACGGGCGGCAAGGTGACGCACGCCCAAAAAATCAGCGTATGGATAATCGCCATCCACTCGATATGCCACGCGTTTGGATCGCGATCATCACCGATCCATAGTACAAACATGGCCGCCGTCGCAACCAGCGACAGCACCTTCAGGAAATTCCACTGACGAATTACCGCGCTGGCAACCAACGCCACGTTGAGGAACGCGAGGTACGTGAACATGGCCACGAAGTTCCCGCTGCCGCTGGACGTAAGGATGGGATTTAAATAGCCACCCAATGCGCCGACCAAAGCAATCCCGACACCGATCGTCCGCGTCGCCAGGTAAATTGCGACCAGGGTGATCAACGCACATTCGAAAAAGGCAACGTCGTGCTTCCATCCGCCGAACATGGTCTCGTACGCATCGAACGTGCGTAACGCGGCAAAGGCGGTGCCGTACCAGGCAAAGATCCCCAGCCCCGCGACGACCTGACCCAAGACCGGCAATCGCAAGCGGTAAAAGGGATACGCGCCCACCAGGACGGCAAAGCTAAACAGGTGCAAGGCCGTTACTTTCAGCCAATCCGGGAGGGAAAAATATTTCCACGCCCATGGAATAAAAAAGGCAACGGCGACCAGCATCGTGAACGCGCCCGCCCATGTAAGCCATCGCTCGCCGACGACTTGCTCCAGCGTCGCCATGTCGCCTATCAACGGCTTGGCTGCGGTGCCACCTTGTCGCCACTTCGCGTAGGACTCGGCGAGCACGTCGGGGATCGGCTTGGGCGGTGCCGGCGTCGTCGCGGAAGCGGATTGGGCCGCCTCATCTTTCGGCGCCTCCTGCGACGGCTCGACGCCTGCAATCGGTACGGCTTGAGTCGGTACAGCTTGAATCGGTACTGCGGGCAAAGGCGTAGACGGCTGGATCGCCTCCAGGTCGGCAATTGCATCCCGGCGCGGAGTGACATTGTGGCGCGGTGTGGCGTCAGGTGTGGGTTGAACTTGATGCGGCGGTGCGAGCGGCGTGGAACCTTCCAATTTTTCCAGGCGAGACTCGTATTCGCGGATGCGTTCAAACAGCCGTGCTACAGCCTCGCGAATCTGTTCGATTTTCTCCGCGTCGGAACTGTCGGCCATTTGTCAAACTCCCCCGTGCCGTCGCCAAAAGCGGCTCCAGCTCTTGGATCGCCAGATTAACGCATCTTGTCCTGGACAAAAAAGACCAGTACCGAGTACGCCGGAAGAATATCACCGCGATATCCTCCTGACGTTCATCCTCCTGACGTTCATCCTCCTGACGTTCATCCTCCTGACGTTCATCCTCTTGACGTTCGTCACAGCGGGTGGTGGATTGCCAAATTGCGACGTTATTGCTCGCCGCGGTCGATTTCCTGTCGGAGTTCTTCAAGTTCGCGCTGAAAGCCACCAGAAAGGATTGGAAAGCGACACCACGTCTTGGGATCCAGGTTCTGGTCGTCCAGATGGAAGGAGGGAGCGTATCGCTCGCGCTTCCATTGATTGCGCGTCCAAAGCCGGAAGAACTTTTCAACCCACTGCCCCAATTGTCGTCGATCGAATTGCTGAAATTGTGCCTTCATTAAGTGAAAGACTTCAAGCGGAACGTATTTCTTCCCGATAGCCGCTCGTTCGATCGCGTCTAAAACTTCATAGGGCATCAAGTCGTCTTCGTCCGTTTGGCCAGCCTGCGGAGGTCGCAGCTCGGCAGTCGGTTGTTGCTGATTGACGTACGAAAGGGCTGGCAGCGGACCAATGCCTGCCGGACCCTGTCGTTCCATCCATACCAGCCAGCGACGCAGGTAGTCCTTGTCGATTCCGGCGATCGGCGCCAGCCCTCCACTGGTATCGCCGTCCATCGTGGCATATCCGACGGCTGCCTCCGAGCGATTACTGGTCGACAACAGCAGCGCGTTCTTGATGTTAGCCACCATCCAGATTCCAGGAGCCGCGCGCGAGCTTGAATATTCTGGAGCGCGACGTCGTCGGTCTCCCAGGTCAGATCCCGCCCGATGCCCCCAGCCACTATCTGCACGTAACTATTCACAATTCCATCGACATCGAACTCGATGTAGTGGGCGCCTAACGCGCGGGCCAATTCCTGGGCGGCCTGGCGTGTGATATCGCCGCTGTTGCGCGTTGATTGATAAGCACATGTAAGCAGGCGTTGCAACAGCTGATCCACCGAGCGGAAATCATCGGCCGCCTTCAGGTAGGACAGTTGTTGGTGAAGTCCGTCCAAACCGATTTCCGTTTCGGCAAATCGAAACGCGAGGGAAACCAACGTAGCGACACTGGACGAATCCGCGCCGCCGCTCAGCGAAACAACAAATCCGTGCGAATGGCTCTTCCGCATATAGTCGAACAGACCCAGCGCGACCGCCCGCGCGAATTCCTCTTCCTTGCGGGAATTACCAGATTCCCAGTCGGGCAGGGCGACTTCGGCGGCGACGGGTTTCAGCGCAGGGAATTTGAAGCCATGGGCAACGGGGGCCGCCTTTTTGTCCGTGACAACTGGCGAAAAGCTGCCCGAACGGGATCGATGTTGGCGTGTCGCGTCAATATCGACGACGGCGGAAGTCAATTTGAAATTGGCATAGGAGAACCTTGGCCCCTCGGCAACCATCTGACCGCCACTGGCGATCAAGGTGCCTCCGTCGTAGATGGCACGACCCGCTTCGTTCCCCAGTAAGTTGGCGTAAACGTACGTTACGCCAAAGGCGCGCGAACCCTCCAGAACGAATCGTCGGCGGATGTCTTGTTTCCCAAACGCAAAATGACTGGCGCTGGGATTAAGGATGAGATCCGCTCCGGCGGCGGACAGCTCGCCGCCGGGACGAGCGGCGACCCAAGCGTCTTCGCAGATCTCGAAGCCAATCATCACGCCGCCACAATCGAAGAGCAAATCGCCGATGGGATAGCTGTCACCAGCCATATCTAACTGCGCCGAACATCGGCTGGCCAGGGTTTGAACCAGCGAGGCTCGTAATGGATTCCCTCACCCGCCAGATTCTGCTTGGCCGCAAATCCCAGGATCCGGCCGTCAGCGATCAGGCATGCCGTGTTAAACAGTCCTCCGCGGTGCGGCAGAGGCAACCCGATCGATACGATCATTCCCTTCGTAGCAGGGGCGATTTCGAGCAACAGCTGTCGTGCGGTCGCCTGAATTCCGGCGGAATGAAAAGCATCCTCGCAGCCGTAACCGGTAATGCACAGCTCTGGCAAGCAGAGCACGCTGACTTGATCCGCGCGCGCTGCAGCGATCGCATCCAGGATGTTGCGCTGGTTGCCATCCCAATCCAGCGGTGTCTGGTTCACGGCTGCCGCAGCGACCTTGATGAAGAACATGTCTTTGTTATTTGTTTAACCGCAACCCCATAAGAGGTTGCTGCGAAATTTGGTTACCTATGCGTGAAAGGACGTCAGCAGCCTCTGGCGGGTGTGCGCGCCAGCCACGCGCACCCCGCCAGAGATCGCTAACAACTTCTATACGAATGAACCAGCTGACTGGCGCGATCTCCTTTGGGGTTGCGGTTAAACGTCGCTTTCGCCTCGCCACAAGCGATAGCACTTGGATTTGATAGTACCTGTCCGATGCGAATCTTTTGAACGCTGTCTGTCGACGGCCACCTTATTGACGTTGTTCTCTCAATCTGCCCCACCTAAACTTCCTCGCTTGCCGCAATCACTTCGCATGTAAGTAACGGAGCCGAGCGATGACAGATCAGCGTCAGGGACCCTGGCGCGAGGTTGCCAAACATTATGCCTTGCTGATCATTATTGCCGGCGTAGTGTTGTTTACCAACCTGGGTGGCCCTCGCTTGTGGGATCGCGACGAACCGCGTAATGCGGGATGTGCGCTGGAGATGCGGGCCCGAGGCGACTGGGTCGTGCCGGTCTTTAACAATGAATTGCGTGATGCGAAGCCAGTTCTGCTGTACTGGTTCATTATGTTGGCGCACGAATTGTTCGGCGTCACGGAATTCGCCGCTCGATTCTGGTCGACCATTTTCGCCTTGGGAACTGTCGTCGCCACGTACCATATCGCGCGTCGGCTGTTTGATCCGTCGATTGCGCTTTGGTCGTCGCTGATTTTGTCGACGACGCTGATGTTCGATGTTGCGGCGCGGGCGGCCACCCCCGATTCACTTCTAATTTTCTTTAGCACGGCCAGCCTGCTGGTCTACGTTATGGGGACATTCTGTCCGCCAGACGCCAATCGATCACCAGCCGCTTGTTTGCGCACTGCGGGCCGTTACTTTCCGAGCGATGGGCGGTACGTCATCGGGATGTACGCCTTGATGGGCTTTGGCATCCTCACGAAAGGCCCCGTCGGGTTTCTGCTGCCCACGGCCGTGATCGGAATGTTCATGTTAATCGTGCGGCTGCCCGCCACAGAAGCGGCGGGCGATCCGGCCCATCGCTGGCAAGGTCGCCTGATTCGCTTGCTGCATTGGGCTGCCAGACCCTTTGCTCCATTGCATTTTCTGAAGACGTGTTATTCGATGCGGTTGGTAACCGCGACGGTCGTGGCGGTGGTGATCGCTCTGCCATGGTACGTTCAAGTAGGATGGCGAACGGATGGTGTCTGGCTGCAGAGTTTTTTCGCTGAAGAGAACTTTGGTCGTGCTTTGCGACCGATGGAGAATCACGGCGGACCGCCGTTCTACTACCTGCTGGCGATCGGTATCGGTTTCCTGCCCTGGTCGATCCTGCTGATCCCGGCGTTTATCGGAGCTGTATCGCGCGTTCGCCGAGCGGACATGCGGACGCTTGCTTATCTTTTTCTGCTCTGTTGGGTGGGCGTCTACGTCGGGTTGTTCACGTTGGCCCGAACCAAGCTGCCCAGCTATGTCACGCCAACCTATCCCGCGTTGGCAATGCTCTCGTCTGCCTTCCTTGTCAACTGGGTTCGCGGCGAAGCGGTGGCTTCCGTGCGGTGGTTACGAGCTGGTCTGACGGCCTTGGTCGTCGTCGGTCCCGTCGCCCTGATTGCCGTCTTCTTTGCCGCGCAGCGCTTCCTGCCAGGTGATCAGTGGCTGGGCGCAATTTTCTTGATCATCACCGCGGGAGCTGCCTTCGCGCTGGTACAGGTCAAGCGGGATCGGCGCTATTCCGTGGCGCTGACAATGGCCGTGACTTCGGCCGTGTTTTGTACCTCGTTGTTCGGTTTCGCCAGCTTGCGAGTGGACCGGCATCAGCAAATTCACGTCTTGATACAGGCCATCCAGCGGCAGGGCGAAGGTGTGTCGGTGGGATCGTTCGGTGCGTTGGAACCAAGCTTCGTTTACTACAGCGGGCGTTCGATTGTGAAACTGACGCGGCGTCGTTCGGCAAAGGACGCGTCACCGGTCCGGGGGGCGTCGGCGGACTGGACTCCGGGTGGTGAGCCCGTCTCGCGTATGGACGTTCGCATGTTTCTCGATCAAAATCCCCGGGCTGTGGTTGTTACCCATGACCGCTACTTTCGGCAGCTTCAGGACGAGTTCCCTGACGATCTCCGGATCCTGGCGGAGATCCCCTGTTTCTTGAAGAAGCACCAACTGCTGCTGCTGGGACGCGAATCGTCGACGCGGACCGCCACGTCAGACCTGCTCGACAGGAAGCGTTAAAACGGGGCGATTCGCCGCATCCGGGTCGGACGGTTTTCCCTTGGGACCGGTTCATTTAAAATCAACTCTGTTTACCTGATCTGTCTTTGGGCCGCACCCTGTCTCTGGGCAGCACTGAACCGTCCGAGCCGAATGGCCGCCACCTAATCTTCTGAGGAAAAGCAGCAAAACGTTATGGGGGAGAAATCTGTACCGGTTGGCATCGATTTGGGGACGACCAATTCCGCCGTTGCTTATATCGACGAGATGGGGCGACCAACGACGTTGGTCAATTCGGAAGGTGATCTAGTTACTCCCAGCGTCGTGTTGTTGGAAGGCAATTCGGTCATTATCGGTAAGGAGGCGTTGAAGGCGCTGGCCACCGATGCGGAACGGGTGGCTCAATGTGCCAAGCGAGATCTGGGATATCGCGCGTTTCACAAATCGCTGGAAGGTCGCCAGTTTCCGCCGGAGGCGATCCAAGCCTTCGTCCTGAAAAAAATCAAAAACGACGCTCAACAGATTATCGGCGAATTTCGTCGTGTCGTGGTCACTGTACCAGCCTACTTCGACGAAGTCCGCCGCAAGGCGACCCAGGATGCCGGCTACATGGCTGGCCTTGAGGTACTGGACATTATCAATGAGCCGACCGCGGCGGCCATTGCGTTTGGGTATCAGACGGGGATCCTGGCGTCGAAAGCCGGCACCCATACGCAGTTGAAGATCCTGGTCTATGATCTGGGCGGCGGGACGTTCGACGTCACGGTAATGGAAATCGACGGAACCGATTTCCGCGCGCTGGCCACGGACGGCGATGTCTTGTTGGGGGGCCATGATTGGGACCAGCGCCTGATCGATTTCGTTGCGGAAGACTTCATTCGAACCCATCAGCTCGACCCACGCGAAGACCCTTGTACGGCCGGTCGTTTGTGGCGCGAATGTGAAGATGCCAAGCGAACACTTTCGGCACGCGCCAGAGTATCGGTCGCTTGCGACTACCAGGGCCGAGCGTCCCGATGTGAGATCACACGAGATACGTTTGAGGAAATCACTCGTGATCTGCTCGATCGGACGCAGTTTACGACGCGTCAGACTCTACAGGCGTCCGGATTATCGTGGAATGATATTGACCGCGTGCTTCTGGTCGGTGGATCGACGCGGATGCCAATGGTCATCGACATGATCACTCAGCTTGCCGGGAAAGCGCCCGATCGAAGCGTGTCGGCAGATGAAGCCGTCGCGCATGGAGCGGCGTTGCGCGCGAAGTTGATGCTGGACGAAGCCGATGGGGCGCCGCCGGCCTTTCAGATCCGCAACGTCAACTCGCACAGCCTGGGAATTGTCGCAACCGACCACAAGACGTCCCAGCGGCGCACGGCGATTCTGATTCCGCGCAATACTCCTTTGCCGGCAGTGGCCAAGCGTGTGTTTAAGACGAAAACTGACGGGCAAAAAACGATTCTGGTGCAAATCGTCGAAGGCGAGAGCGCTTCGCCAGAGGACTGTACGGAGATCGGGAAGTGCGTCGTTCGCGATCTGCCCCCCGGACTGGCGGCCAAAACGCCGATCGACGTTCGTTTTCGCTACCTGGAAAACGGACGGCTGACTGTCACCGTCAATGTTGAAGGTACCGATCGCGCATTGAAGCACGATATGACACGGGAAAACAGTCTCACACAGGAACAGCTGGACAGCTGGATGGAGTACGTTTCGGCCGTCTTTAGCGGTGCTGACGGGCACAAGGCCGCCTCGGATTCCCAACAGCGCTGGTCCTAGCTGCCTGGTCGTACCTGCCTCACGGTATTCAACTCGATCCGCCGCAATGTTTCGACGGGTTATCTGGACTGTGACGTCTGAGACGTGACTTCGTCCCGCAGCGAAGCGGCGATCATAATCTCCCACCAGGGAGGTAGCTTTTCAGCGTCTAAACCCCAATTTTCGACCTATTCTTGATCTAAATAGGCTGCGCATGCGCCTGTCTTGCTCGCCGTACGGACTTGCCAATTCGGGATTTCAAGAATGGACAATCGCCTTCTAGCCAAAAAGGCGTCACACAACCGGGTGCTCCTGGTTGATGATGATCCGACGATGCTGCGCTTGTTGTCGACGTGGCTTGAAGTCGCAGGCTACGAGGTAATCCAGACCGACAATGGGAGGGATGCCCTGCGTCTGATCGAAGAGAAATGCCCGGACTATCTAATTACTGACTGGGAGATGCCGCAGATTGATGGCCCGACACTTTGTCACATGGCCCGCGGAATGGTCCTCCCGCACTACATGTATGCCGTGATCCTGACCGGTCGCAAGGAATCCGGTGACGTTATCGCCGCTCTCGATTCGGGCGCGGACGATTTTCTGACCAAGCCCGTTCAGAAAACCGAATTGTTGGTGCGCCTGGCGGCGGGTGCCCGCGTCATCGAACTTGAACGAACACTGTCGGTCATGGCCAACTCCGATGTCCTGACCGGTCTGAATACTCGACGGACGTTCTTCGAGCACTTCGAGCGGGAATGGGATCGCTCGAAGCGTCACAAGAACACGCTATCCTGCGTGATGCTGGATATCGACTATTTCAAACGCATCAATGACGTGTACGGCCATGCCGTGGGCGATTCGTGTCTCCAGATGGTGGCTCGGATGCTGACCGAGAATTGTCGCAGCAGCGACGTCGTTTGCCGTTTTGCGGGCGATGAGTTCGTCGCGATTCTGCCGGATTCCGACTTCCAACAGGCGATTACCTGGTCCGAAAGGTTGCGGGAACGGATACGTTGCCACACGATTCGCGTCGGCGACGTTGCGCCAACCCTGACGGCAACCTGCGGGATCGCGGAACTTGGTGTGAGCGACGACGAAGTAAAATCACCAGAGGATCTACTGGACCGCGCGGACCAGGCACTGCTGATGGCGAAACAGGCGGGGCGCGATCGCGTGGCGGTTTATGGAATGGCAGGCGCCGGTGCCCAACCGGGGCAGAGCGAAACTTGTTCGGAACTCTTCCGCTCTTCGACCGCGGCCGATGTGATGGTGCCGTGCAAAGCGACCCTCCAAAGGGGCGAACCCATACAGCGCGCCGTCGCTGTGCTAATGCAACAGAGTAGCCAGTCGGTTGTTATTGTGGACGAGAGCGGAAAATTCTGTGGCGTCCTGGCCGAGACAGATCTTACGCCTGTGGTCCAGTCGGGTGCGGACTGGACGCGGCCCATTCATGAATTCGTGGCCAATAATTTTGTGGCGTTTGACGGAAGCGATCCGGCCGACCAGGTGTTCGAATACTTGTCACGCGGCAGCGTGTCACGGGCCGTTGTACTGCAAGCGGGATGTCCCGTGGGGATCGTCGGAATGGCCAGTCTGATGCAGTGGGTCCAGCAGACGCAAGCCGCGTCGTCAGATTCGCAATCCAATACGGAGGCGTCGTCGCTTGATTCCCTGGCAGAGTCGCTGTTGAGCGAGATATTACGGTTGCGCGACGAGCTGGCGGTAGAAAGTTCGTCCCCGTCTGAGAATGGCATGTTCGACGCCGCGGCGAAGATCCAAGAACTGGCGACGCATCTTAAAGACGCCTGCCAAACGAACGGCTAAAGCGCCAAACGACTTTCGGGCAGCCGTTCTGTCACTCCTTTGAATGTCGTTGACGCGATCCAGAATATTGGCCAACGAAGTACGGTCGCCGTGAATGTCGGTAACGCAGAGAATTCTCATCGATCTTTAAGCAACCGAGTTCGACGTTTAAGCAACAGAGAACGACGGAAATCGTCCTGGAATGGCGATGACAACTTCGGGAAATTCCTTACTTGCGCGGCGCGACGTGCCAGAGCAGGAATCGGCAAAAAGCCGCTCGACAGATCTCTTTAACATGCAATTGCGAACTGGTTTATGTCAATGGGCGTACGCTAGTTGTCACGCGCCGTTTGCGGTGCGATTGGTTTCGGCTCGAGTGCTGATTGTGTGATAGCAATCCTTGAGTTTCCGGTCGAATTGGAATCGCCACGTGTTCTGTGTTCCGCGCGGCGTCACGCAAAAAGTTGCCGGTCATCGGAGCGAAAAAAATTCTTGGACAGTAGATATATCAATCGGGATGAGAATAGATCTTGCGTATTTAAGGGAAAGTTGATTCAATGTGGGAAGTTGGTGCGCTAGTAAGGTGGCCGAGGCGCGATTGCTGTTTGTGATTCGCCTGTTCCTTCTGCTCATCAAGGGTGAATTTGCTTTCCCAGTTGGGTGCCCGGGGGAGGTTTCTTTTGCAAAGTAGGGGTACCCTACACCTCAGGAGCCAGAGATATGGCTAAGAAGAAAAAGGTCGCTCGTAAGAAGACGGCCAAGCGTTCGACGAAGAAGAAGGCCGCCAAGAAGAAGTCGACAAAGAAAAAGGCCGCCAAGAAGAAGGCCACGAAGAAAAAGTCGACCAAGAAGAAGGCCGCTAAAAAGACGTCGACCAAGAAGAAGTCCGCCAAAAAGAAGTCGGCACGCCCGAAGGCCGAGAAGAAGCCTTAATCGCGGCGTCCGTGCCCACAACGGCGTTGTGGGCCGGTGTGGAACGTAAATTAGGCCGGCTAGCAGCAGGCTTTCGCCCGCCGCTCGTCGGCCTTTTCTTTGCGCACAACAGGCTCGCCTGGGCGATTAGGAGTTGACCAAACGTGTTGTGGCTGTTAGGTTTATCGCTTTGACTGAAACCCCACCGACGCGGCAACCGCGGCGTTAATCCCAAAGTCCGCATGGCCACGGCACCCAACCCACCTGACGTAGAATTCGGCGATTTAGGCCTCTCCGAGACGATGCTGGAATCGTTGGTACAGGCAGAATACCTAAAGCCAACCGCGGTCCAAGCAGGTCTAATTCCGCGCGTACTTGCCGGCGCCGATGTGATGGGGCAGGCCCGCACGGGGACCGGCAAGACGGCAGCCTTCGCAATCCCAGTTCTTGAATTGCTCCATCTGGATCGTCGCCACGCGCCCCAGTCACTAGTCCTCGTTCCGACCCGCGAGCTGGCCGTTCAAGTACGTGACGAAATAGTCAAGTTATCCCACGGTCGAAAGACACGCACGACGGCGGTCTACGGTGGCAAGCCGATTCGAAGCCAGATCGAGAAATTACGGCGAGGCGTCGATATCGTCGTGGGTACGCCTGGTCGAGTGCTGGATCATATCGGACGAGGGTCGCTGGAACTGAAAGAGGTAAGGTTCGTCGTTCTGGATGAAGCAGATCGCATGCTGGACATCGGCTTCCGGCCCGACATTGAAAAAATATTGCGATTTTGTCCCAAAGAGAGACAGACGTTGCTGTTGAGTGCGACCGTACCGCCTCCGGTTGAACGCCTGGCACAGCGATATATGCACGATCCGGAATCGTTGAACTTTTCGCCCAAAGAGATCTCAGGCGATACGATCGAGCAGTTTTATTTCACCGTCGACCAGGATCGAAAATTCGACTTGTTGGACAGGCTGCTTAAACGCGAGCGTCCCAAGCAGGCGATAGTTTTCTGTCGCACCAAGCGAGGTACGGATCGCATCGCCAATCGACTGTCCAAGCGGCACAAGGCTACCGGTTGCATCCACGGCGACCTGCCGCAATCGGCCCGCGATCGGGTGATGAGCGAATTTCGAAGCGGGACGGTCCGAATTCTGGTTGCCACGGATGTGGTTGGGCGTGGAATCGACGTGACGGGCATTTCGCACATTATTAACTACGATATCCCCCATTTTTACGACGATTACGTGCATCGAGTCGGGCGGACGGGGCGGATGAGCAAGGAAGGTGTAACCGACGGGATCGCCTACACCTTTGTAACCCCCGAAGAAGGGAACGAATTGACGCGGATCGAGATGCGAATCGATCGGCTGTTGAAAAGGGACGAAATTGAGGGTTTTTCGACGACCAAAACAGCAGATCCCCAGCCGGAGACCGACGCAACGGAGACGCCAGCCGAGCCCTCGCCGGCAGCTCCTGGAAAACGCCCCCGACGCCGAATCCGTCGAGCGATTTGAATTGCGGATTAATAAATTTGTTGTGCCGCAGGCCGATCATTGCGTTGGTTTTTCCCGCCCTACCCGCGTGAACAGCATGCCGGGCCAACAGCTTGACCCGTGCGATTACACGGCCACCGCGTCCCGCACGATCTTGCATGACGGCAGCGATTCCAGGAAGATCCGACCATAGGGTTTCGTCTGGATCCGCGGGTCAAGAATAACGACCACGCCGTGGTCCCGGCTCGTTCTAATCAGGCGTCCGAAGCCCTGTTTTAATTTCAACGCTGCCTCCGGCAACTGGTAATCCCGAAACGGATTGCCGCCGGCGGCTCGTACGGCTTCCAGACGTGCTTCGTGAAGCGGTTCGGTGGGCACGCGGAACGGAAGTTTCGTGATGATTACGTTGACCAGTGCCTCGCCCGGTACATCGACACCTTGCCAGAAGCTGTCGGTTCCGAACAGGACGGATTTCGGGTTCTGCTTGAAACGTTCGATCATCAGCGACCGAGGCATACCCTCGGCCTGATTCAAAAGGGAAAAATTCCGTTCGATGAGCCAACTGGTCAGTTCGGCGGCCACTCGTCGCATCAGCTGGTAGCTCGTAAACAGGACGAACGCCTTGCCGTCCGTGCGATCAACGTATCGTTTGACCAGGGCTGGCAGAGCGCGTTCAAAATTCTCTTTCTCGTCACCAGGATCGGGGATTCCCTGGGGCAGGATGATTTCAACCTGTTCGCGGTAGTTGAAGGGGCTGCCCAGCCGCAATTCATTAGTTTGCGTGAGGCCCGCACGGGATTTGAAGAACTCGAACGAACCCTGCTTCCCCACCGCCAATGTCGCACTGGTCATGATGACGGTAGGGACGCGGTTGAACAATTCGGCGCAGCACTGGGCCGACATCCAAGGGCGACGCTTCCAGGGTAATGCGACGGTAGCCGCGGCGGGTCGTGTTCGATTCGATCCAGTACACCGAACCGCTCAATCGCTGCTGGCACCATTCGTCCACCGCCCCGGCGAGTCCCTTGAGGCGATCGGCAGACGCCAGGAAGTCCTGTTTTTTGACGTCGTCCAGGTCGTTTCCCGCTCGGCGGACCGCCGTGGCCAGCGCTTCCAATTCCGCCCCCAGCGCGTTGGGAACCGGTTCCCGCTCGTCGACCCGCCCGTTGGCCCGTGCCCGACTGGTCAAATACGATTGAATATCATGGAAGAAATCGTCCGCGGCAAAATGGCAACGAGTAACCAGTTTTTGCTCGTCGATCAGATTGAAGTGAACGAGCAGCCCCTTATTCGTGCGATCGTTGTAGAGACGGTTCAAGACATAGTCGACCTGGCCTGACGAGAGGCTCAAACCCAAGTGGTTTCCGGCCACTGCCTCCATCTGATGCGCCTCGTCAAAGACGACCACGTCGTAGTCCGGCAGGATACTCGCCCCCGCTCGTCGTAGTGCCAGATCGGTGAAAAACAGCGCGTGATTGACGATCAAGATTTGCGCGTTGTGAACTCGCCGCCGCGCCTTGTAATAAAAGCATGCCCCGTGATGCGGACATTTTCGCCCCATGCAATTTCCGCTGTCGCTGCCGATTTCCTCCCAGACGGCTGGCAGGGGCCGATAGTCCAGATCGGCCTTCGAGCCATCGGTGGTATCCCGCGACCATTGCTCCAGCGATTGCAGTTGCTTCAATTCGTCTTTTTCGAAAAACAGTGAACCACGACGTTCCAGGGCCGTTCTCAAACGCCGCAGGCTGACATAGTTGCCGCGGCCCTTGACCATTACCGACGAGAATTCGCGCGGGATCACGCTGTTCAGCAGCGGAAGGTCTTTGTTTAGCAGTTGTTCCTGCAGGCTGATGGTGTGGGTGGATATGACAATCCGTGGCGATCGATCTTTCTTGTCGACCGCGATGGTGCGCTCTGGACCTTCGGCGGTCGCTGCCAGGATGGCTGGGACGAGGTAGGCAAAGCTCTTCCCAACGCCTGTCCCCGCTTCGACGACAAGATGCTGGCGGGCGTCGATCGCGTGGGCGACGGCATGCGCCATATCCATCTGTTCGGCGCGTTCTTCATAACCGGATAGACGAGCGGCGATACGGCCTTGGGTGCCTAGGATGTCGTCAATGGTTAGTGGCATGGCCGATCACAGCGATTCGATAGCTCTTAAACGGACGCATGGCTGCATCCTATGGGGCGAGGCTCCCGTCGAGCCGAAAAGCGGGTCAATCCGCGGCGCGGCAGGAGCCTTGCCCTCCCTAAGAATCCGTTGCGCAGTACCTATCGCGGTCGCGCAGAAATGACACCCCACTCGGGACTGCTGGCGGTGGCATACAGCTTTTTTGGGATGCGACCGGCCAGATAGGCCAGACGACCGGCCTCGACACCTTTCTTCATGGCAACGGCCATCTTCAACGGATCGTCGGCGTGAGCGATGCCTGTGTTCAGCAGCACTCCGTCGACACCCAACTCCATCGCAATGGTCACGTCGCTGGCGGTACCCACCCCTGCGTCGACAATCACGGGATAGTCGGGATCGTTCTCCTTCAGGTACTCCAGGCAGATACGTATGTTATTTGGGTTCAAGATTCCCTGTCCTGAGCCGATCGGGCTACCCGCCGGCATGACGCTTAGCGCGCCAGCCTCTTTCAATCGCCGCGCGGTGATTGGATCGTCATTCGTATAGCAAAGAACATCGAACCCCTCGGATACCAGTCGTTCCGTCGCTTCGACCGTAGCGACCGGATCGGGCAACAGTGTTTTCTTGTCGGCCAGCACTTCCAGCTTGACCCAGTTCGCCCCCGGATTCTCCAGGCCCAGCAATATCTCGCGACCCAATCGAGCCGTCCGGATCGCATCCTCGGCGGTAAAACATCCCGCGGTGTTTGGTAACAACGTATATCGACGGGTATCAACGAAATCCAGCAGATTGTTACCCGCATCGTCGATCAGGCGATCGCGGCGAACGGCAACGGTGATGCACTGGGTGCCAGAGAGTTCCAACGCCTCGCGCATCGATGCGTAACTGGCATACTTGCCAGTCCCGACAATCAGCCGATTGGTCAGCGTATGCTTACCTAGCCGGAGAGGGTCCCCATCGGCAATGGATGAAACGCTCGTATTTTGTGATAAGGACATTCCTCTTCCACCATTCCCCGACTCAGCCGCCACCGACCAGCGTCACGATTTCCAACCGGTCACCATCGACCAATGCATGTCGAGCATGCTGTCCGCGCGGCACGAGCTGCAGATTCACTTCCACAGCGACGTGTCGCGATTCGACACTCATTGATTGTAAGAGTTCGGCGATGGTGGTCCCAGCGGGGGCGTCGCGCGACTGGTCGTTGACGCTGATTTGCATCAAATTGCTCAAGGTGCGGCGGCGGGTGCGACGTTGGTGTGCACCCGAATATTGCGGAAAACGACTTCGTCCAGCGGCAGCAGCTCGCGACTGATGGGCTGCCGATTGGCCCCCAGGCGGCCAATCGAGGTGGGCAGGGCATAGGCCACGCATTTACCGCTCGACAGCTCGATGACGTACAGCGCCGATTGGGCAAGCGTCTTGTTGGTCTGGCGCTGGAACGAAGCCTGCCCCGTGACCATCAGATAGCTAGGATTCTTGGTGGCGGGCTTGCCGAAATCGCCGGTGATGTTCCGTTGATAAAATGACTGGAACTTGTTCGAACGCACGTTCAGCGCGGCAGCCTTCAATTCGCCGGTCGCTGCGTCCAAGAAGGCGACGTATTCGACGTCGTTTTCCAACGGACCGGTCGCAATGATGGATCCCCGCTGGCTCTGCGCGGCCATGGCATGAACCGGTATTTCCATCACGAGAGATGAAGCGGTCAGAGAGACCACGCAGGCTACGACGAGCGCCCTATAGCGATTCCGATCGAGCCGGAAACGATTGCAGTAGCCCACGTCGACTTACGATTTGACGCTCGATCCATCATCGCGAAATCTCCTTTTGACTGCCGCAAACGCAGTCAGTACCGTCAACGAAACCGCGGATGCCAGTCCATGTGATGCGCGTGCACGATGCCAGAGGCGACATCGGTTCTTCCGAAATACTAGCGGTTTGGCGGTGAGGGTTCCAGGTCAGCTACCTGCCGGCATTTGCGACAACGATACGGCGAAAGTTGCCGCCAGCAACACCTGGAAGTTTCAGTAACTTATGTTAAAACTTGGCGTTCAGGAACTGCAATCAGGATCGCTGTGTCGCCAGCTCAGCCAGTGATCCGTGAATGGCGGTAAGGGCGTAGATTTAATTCGATTTTGGTACGGGAAAAAAGGTTATGGCTACGAACAAAACTTTGGGTCGAAAGTTGCGGATGGGTCTTGTGGGCGGTGGCATGGGGGCGTTTATCGGCCGAGTGCATTGTATCGCTGCCGTGATGGACAACCGAGCGGCACTGGTGGCTGGCGACTGTCCTCCGATCCGGAAAGAGCCAAGGCTTCCGCTCCCGATTACGATATCCCGGCCGAACGGGCGTACGGGTCATTTCAGGAGATGATTGATACGGAAGCAGGTTTACCGGCTGACCAGCGAATCGACTTCGTTACGGTTGCCGTGCCCAATCACGTGCACTTTCCCGTTGCCAAAGCGGCGGTGGCCGCGGGCCTGAACGTCGTTTGCGACAAGCCCATGACGTTCGATCTGGCTCAGGCCGAGGAGTTGGGAGGCCTGGTCGATCAATCCGACGTCGTCTTCGCGCTGACGCACAACTATACGGGGTACCCGTTGGTACGCCAGGCGAGAGAAATGATACTGGGCGGTGAGCTGGGTGAAATCAACGCGGTTCGCGCGCAGTATATGCAGGGCTGGTTGCGATCTCGGCTCGAACTGGAGGACCAGAAACAAGCGGCATGGCGAACCGATCCAGCCCGCAGCGGTGCCGCGGGCTGTTTTGGTGATATCGCGACACACGCCTTTAACCTGGGACGGTACATGACGGGACTCATTCCTGCCGAACTCAGCTGCAATCTGAAGACGTTTGAAGAAGGTCGACAGCTGGACGACTACGGGCATGCCGTGCTGCGGTATGAAAATGGTGGCGTGGGGACCGTGACGGCGTCACAGATCACCCATGGACGAGAGAACGATTTGCAGATCGAAATCGACGGCACGAAGGGACATCTTTTCTGGCGTCAGGAAGAACCGAACCAAATGATTGTTCGCCAGAATGGGAAGGCACACCAGATTTACACGCGCGATCCAAACGCTCCGTTCACCAGACCGACGGCGGCGAGTTCCTGCCGCCTGCCATCCGGCCACCCGGAAGCCTACCTGGAAGCATTTGCCAACGTGTACTGTGCGGCCTACGACGACATGGCCAAACGAGCGAGCGGCGAGTCGTTCGAACGACGTGATACGTTGTATCCGAACGTAAACGACGGCGTGGAAGGGATGTATTTCATTCAACAGTGCGTGGCTAGCAGTGGCGAGGGCGGCCAGTGGTTGCCTGTGCATCACGAGCGAGCACGGCGGTAGTCGGTATCAGTAACAATCATGTCGCTGGTCCCCGCCGAGAAAAAGATTTCCGACGACACGTTGCCGTTACCGCACGGCGAACCGTGCCGTGTTTGCGGTTCTCCAATCGAAGCAGGGGATCACTACTGCGCGGGGTGTGGGGATGTTATCGACGATTCCTCCAGGCAGGAATCGCCGGACGTCGAGCCGGAACGGCGGTTTTTCCGATGCAAGAACTGCGGTAGTGAAGTCGCGACGAACCCGGACCAGCGTAGTTATGTCTGCGCTTTTTGCGATTCGACCTACGTCGTTGAATTCTCGCGAGATCAGAGCGAACGGCAGAGACCGGAGTTCGTCGTCGGGTTCACGGTGACCAAGGAGCAGGCGGACGAGCGATTTCGCGAGTGGATTGGTCGGAATCGTTGGTTTCGACCGGTTGACGTGGCGGCATCAACAATTGTCGAACGACTGCAGGGCGTCTACATGCCGTTCTGGTTGTTTTCAACGCTAGCGAAAAGCGGTTGGTCAGCACGGATTGGTGAACACTGGTACCGAACGGAAACCTACACAGAAATGGTCAACGGCAAGCCCGTGACGCGATCCCGACAGGTTCGCGAGACCGAATGGTGGGACCTGGCTGGCCGCCACCACAAATACCACACGCGGTTCGTGATCGTCGGCAGTAGTCGACTTACGCCCGTGGACGCCGAACGTATCAAGCCGTTTCGCCTGGAGGCGTTAAAACGTTACGAGCCATACTTTCTGGCCGGCTGGCTGGCCGAGGAATACTCAATCGATCGCGACGAGGCCTTTCAACAGTGTAAGGCGGCGTTCGACCGGCAGGAGCGAGCCGCCATCGGCCAATTCATGCCGGGCGATGAGCATCGGGAACTTCAAGCCGAGACAGAATTCAAGCACATTCAGTCCGACTTGATTCTGCTCCCCGTTTATGTGCTGTCGTATCGTTACCGGGAAAAGGTTTACCGCTTTCTGATGAACGGGCAGACCGGCAAACTGGCTGGCGATAAACCAGTTTCGCGAGGACGAATCGGGGCGGCGATCGGGATCGGAGTTCTGGCGCTGATGATTCTGTTCCTAATCGTTCGGCTCCTGTCGGGCTAAGGTCATCGTTAAGTCGTTTTCAGACTGTAAGTTGCGGCGACGTAGCGGCCCCTGGGTCGTACGAACATATTTTTTCTTGCCAAATGATTGAAAAGACGCATTTGGCCGCTTATAGTGGACGTACCTGCGGAAGATTTCTGCAGCCATCTACAAAACCTGAAATTCGGTAAGACCCAGTAGAAAACCCTCGACTACGTTTTTCACATGCCCACTCGGGCGAACCGTGAAAGTCGTATTCGGGGGTTTTTTTGTTGCCAATGCAAGATTGAGTAGCTGTCAGTTACATCCGTTTTGATAGTCACGTTACGCAATCTGCAAGGTGCAACCTATGAAATTCCGAACACTTATTGCCAGTTTCGTTTTTACAATCTCCGCGGTATTTCTTACCGGCCAGTCGGCGGCCTACGCCACGCAAGCGCACGATGATGCGGCGGAAGCCCCCTACGGCGACGGCTGGCAGTCCGGCGATAATGGCGGATCAGGCTTTTTTCCTTGGACTCTGAATGCCACGGACAATGCGGGCCACTTTATCGCTTCGTCTACCGGCAACGGTTTCGGAGACACCAATGGCGACGGCGACATCGACACTGCGGGGGCAACCGCCTGGGGAATGTTCGCAAATAGTGGTGGTTCTGCGGAAGCTTTTCGTGGTTTTGATCAGCCATTGGTGAGAAACCGTCGCTTTAGTGTTTCCATGGATAACGGCTTCGTAACGGTAGATGATTCCTTACGTCAAGTCGGTATGGCGCTCAGAACCGGCGGCGGAACGAACCGGTTCGAGTTTCTCTTTATCGCAGGCGCTGCGAACACCTACCTCATCAATGATTCCGACATCGGCTTCCCTTCCAACATTCCCTTTACTGACCAGGGACTCGATTTGGCGCTTACCTTGACCGGACCGAATACCTACGACCTCCTGGTCACGCGTGTTTTCGACGGAGTGGAGTATCCTTTTAAGAACCGAACATTTGGTGGAACGGGCGAAATCACAAACTTCCGTGGATTCAACGACAATGCGGGAATGTTTGAGTCAAATAATCTTTACTTCAACAATCTATCCATTACCTCCGTCGTACCGGAGCCGACATCGTTTGGCTTGCTGGCGATCGGCATGACGGCCTTGCTGCTCTCGGGAAGACGCCGTCGCCGATGAATCGGTCGGTGGTCGGGACCTGAAACGCACCCGTCTGCAGTGAGCTTACAATCGCGGCGTATTGCTAGCGTCGTAGTGGCAGGTGCCCAGTGAGGCACCGCCACGAGAGTTTTAAGGAACGAATATCTATTCGTGGGCCGTTCGGCCCCGGCCAGTTTCTGCGCATTTACCGAAAAAATACCTTGTTTTAGTACTCCTGGTATAATACACTTGTTTAAAACAAGCGTTTTAATTCTGGGAGGCGTGATCTCGTGGTCAAAGATGATACGCGTCGGCAGATTCTGAATATCGCCGGCGAAATCTTTGCAGAGAAAGGGTTTCCGTCAACAACCGTGCGGTTTATTTGCGAGCGTGCGGGTGTGAATCTGGCGGCGGTGAACTACTATTTCGGAGACAAGGAGCGGCTGTATATCGAGGCCGTCAAACACGCTCGACGCCTTCGCGAGGAACAGACGCCGCTGCCCGAATGGTCGGTAGACACGGCTCCGGTCGACAAGCTGAAAACGTTCATCGCCACGTTCACTCGACGGATTGTCGGCAAAGATGCAGCGCCCTGGCCGATGCGCCTGCTGGTCCGCGAGTTAATGGAGCCGACCAGGGCGTGCGAAGAGATGGTAGAGGAGGCGTTTCGTCCCGTTTTTCAGTTACTCGTGGGCATCCTGGACGAGCTTACTGAGAAACGCCTACCCAAACATCGACTCGAACAATTGGCTTTCAGTGTTTTCGGCCAGATCGTTTATTACCGCGTTCACGAGCGAATTGTCGGAATGTTGGTGGACGCCGACCAGCTGGCTGCACATTACCATACCGATCAACTCGCCGATCATATCTCGGACGTCATTCTGGCGGCGGCAGCTGGTTTGTCTGGCAACAAGAAATCGCCCTCCACCGTCGAAGAGTCCTCGTAAGACCTGTTTTGTATTAACGGACATAAAGAACATAAAGAATAGGAACAGCGGAATGCCCGGAGTGTTATCTCGTCTGCTGCATTATGCGTTGCCGATCACGATTCTCGTGTTTGGGTTCGGCGGCCTCTTTTTCTTGAAGAGCCTGCGAGCCAAGCCCGAATCGAACGCACCCGACAAGCAGGCGCCCTTGGTGGAGACCGTCCCACTGCGGGCCCACGATGACGGGCTCGTCTTTGAAACCGACGGCCAGGTTGTTCCCTACCGTGAGGTCATATTGGCTGCGGAAGTCGCGGGTCGCGTCCAGACGAAATGGCCCGATTGCGAAACCGGGCGATTCGTGACGAAGGGTAGCCCACTCATTCAAATCGATCCAAGCGATTATGCGATTGAAGTTCGTCGGATCAGTGAACTTTCCCGGCAAGCCGATCTGAGCCTGGATGAGCTGGTGGTCGAACGATTGAACACGGGCGAAATGATTGAGCTGGCCGAAAGCGAGCTGGAATTATCCCAAAAGGAACGCCGACGCCAAGAATCACTCGTCCAGCAGCGAGCGGGCTCGGAAAAAGAACACGACACCGCCCGGCGCGGCCTCCTTGTCGCGCAAAACGCCCTGCAACGGTTGAAGAAGGAGCGCAGCCTGCTGGATGTCCGCGAAAGTCGTCTGAAGAGCGAAAAGAAACGCCTGGTCGCTGAATTGGAAAAAGCACAATTAAACGTCCGGCGCACCAAGATCGTGGCGCCCATGGACGGCATTATTACGGAGGATTCAGTCGAAGAGGACGGCTACGTCACGCCGGGAAGTATGTTGGCCGGGATGGAGGACGTCTCCAAGGTCGAGGTTCGATTCAATTTGCGGATGGACGAACTGCAATGGTTCTGGCGACATGCAAACGTCAACAAACCTGGAACCGATGTAGAGACCGGGCGTAGCTATCACCTTCCCAATTTGCCAGTCACCGTCTCTTACCAGGTGGAGGGACAGACTTACAACTGGCTCGGTCACCTCTCGCGGTACGATGGTGCCGCAGTCAACTCGGCGACGCGCACCGTACCGTGCATTGTTGAAGTCGCGGACCCCAGGCAGACCCAGAAAGAGAGCGACGGCACAACCGTGTCCCTCGCCGCTCCGCCCGCACTCATGCGCGGCATGTTTGTTTCGGTGCGATTGCGAGTGCCGCTGAAGGATCCGCTGCTGGCCGCGCCCGAGGCAGCAATTCGTCCCGGCAAAAAATTGTGGATTGTGCGTGACGGGAAACTGCATGTCGAAACTGTCACGGTCGTCCAGTTGTTTGCCGATCAGGCATTGCTCGCACCGGCCGGCTCGGACTTGTCTCCCGGAACCGTAGTTATTGTGTCGCCGCTGCCCTTGGCGGTGGATGGAATGGACGTGCGATTAGCCGACGCCGAGCCAAAGGTAGCCGGCACCAGTGACGTCGAGCGGAAAGGAGCAGGAGGATGAGATCGCTGGTTCGTTGGGCGATCAATAATTCGCCTGCCATGAACATGTTGATGATCAGCGTTCTGCTGGTCGGCACGCTAAGCCTGTTTCGCATGCGGCGCGAGGTGTTTCCCGAATTCGATTTGGATATCGTGTTGATCACCGTGCCCTACCCGGGTGCCAGTCCGGAAAAAATCGAAGAAGGGATTTGCCAAAAGATCGAAGAAGCGATTTACGCTATCGACGGCATCAAAAAGATGTTCACCGTGTCCAAGGAAGGCGCGGGTTCGGTTGTGCTTGAATTGGAGCCAGGCGAGGACGCTCAAAAAATCGTTGCGGAGATTCGTTCCGAGGTCGATCGCATTTCACGCTTTTTTCCGGAGCTGGCGGAAGATCATGAAGTTCAAGAGATCACGATGCGCGAGGCGGCGATCAAAGTGGGTGTGGTCGCGCCGGATACGGGCCGTCCCGTTGATCACCTTGAACTGCGCGACGTGTCGGAATGGGTGCGTGAAGAACTATTGGATTTAAAAGAAGTCTCTGAAGTTGTTCTCGAAGGTGCGCGAGACTATCAGATCGACATCGAAATCGACGAAAACACACTCCGCAAGTATGGGCTAACTTTGCGGGATGTCGCCGCGATTATCCGTCGCGAAAATTTGGAACTACCTGGTGGTACGCTGAGAGGCCAGAGCGGGGAGATCCTGTTACGAGGAAAAAACGAATCGCTTCGTGGCGAGGACATTGCCAAGCTGCCTCTGATCACGGATCCCAGCGGTGTCGTGCTTACCGTTGGCGACGTGGCAACGGTTCGCGACGAATTCGTCGACACAACTGCAATCAGTGAAATCAACGGCCGGCCAGCGCTGGTGCTGTCGGTTAACCGAACAAGCAGCGAAGATTTGCTGGCCATGACCGATGCCGTGCGAGCAAAGCTGAAGAAACTCGATTGGCCCGCCGGGTACGAACCGGCTGTGTGGGCGGATCGTTCCACGGACGTCCGCGATCGTCTCGACATGCTGATTAACAACGGCATCATGGGACTGATTTTGGTCTTTCTGGTGCTGGCCGTCTTCCTCGAATTGAAGCTGGCGTTTTGGGTGGCGTTAGGCATCCCCGTCGCAATGTTGGGAGCGGGCAGCGCGTTGCTGGTCGGCGATCAGACACTAAACATGCTGTCGATGTTTGCCTTCCTGATGGCGCTCGGCATCGTCGTCGATGATGCGATCGTGGTGGGCGAGAACATTTACGCGCACCGCCAGCTGGGTAAAGGCTATGGTCAAGCGGCGATTGACGGGACCGTGGAAGTGGTTCCGTCTGTCGTCGCCTCCGTGACAACCACCATCATCGCTTTTTGCCCGCTGTTTTTTGTGTCGGGAATTATGGGAAAATTCATTGCCGTGATGCCGTTTGCTGTCGTGGCAATGCTGTTTATCTCGTTGGCGGAAAGCATTTTTATTCTCCCTTGTCACCTGGCACATGGTGACAGCCTGGTGTTTCGGATTATGAGCGCATTTTCTGGCCGCTGGGCTTCATCGTGCGGTTTTTTGCGGCGGTCAACAAGAAAGTTGCGACGGGGCTGGAGGTCGTGATTGATCGCTTCTACCACCCGCTGCTCAAATGGTCGATCCACAACTGCGCCACCGTGGTCGCTGGAGCCATCGCGCTGCTGTTGATAACGGTTGGCTTTGTAATGTCCGACGCCGTGCCGTTTGAGCTGTTTCCGAAGCTCGACAGCAATTATCTTCAAGCGAAAATAACTTTCCCCGACGGCACACCCGCACCCGTCACGGATCGCGCAACCAGGCGAATTGTCGAGGCCCTGTCACGTGTTAATGAAAGATACAAACAAGCCGGCGTGCCGGTTGTCGAGCTGGTTTATCGCGGTGTCGGAAAGATATCGGGCACTCCAAATCCTGCCGACGGTGGCGCGGGGGCCGGCAGTCACGTGGGTATCGTCGACGTGCAGCTGACCGACACCTCCCAACGAGACGTCAAAAGTGAAAAAATAACGAGCGAGTGGCGTGAAGAGGTCGGCGCAATCCCGGGCGTTGATAGCTTGACGTTCGGTGTGAGTTTTTTCGGTCCCGGCGGCAAGCCGATCGAATTCAAACTGCTGGCGACGGCGGAAAACTACAGCGAACTGGAAGCCGCCGTGGAAGAATGCAAAGAGGAGCTGCAGAGTCGCCGAGGCGTGTTTGACGTCACGGACGATTCGCGCCCTGGCAAATGGGAACTGCAGCCCCGCGTCAAAGAGCGCGCCATGTCGATGGGCATTACGAGCGCCGAGCTGTTCGAGACGATTCGGGCTGCTTTCTACGGTGCTGAGGTGATGCGACTGCAGCGAGGGCGACATGAAGTCAAGCTAATGGTCCGTTATCCCAAAGATCAACGCCGTTCGCTGGCAAACTTTGAAGATATTCGCGTGCGCGTGCCGGCTGCGGCCGCTGGGCGGTCGAATGCGAATAGCCAGGCTGAGATGAGCAGTTCGATGATGGCTGCCGCGAACGAGATGGAAGCCTTGGAAATCCCCATCACGGAACTGGCGGACATTGACGTCGGCCGTGGTTACTCGGAGATCAATCGCCTGGATCGCATGCGTTCAATCACGATCAGTGCGGACGTCGACGAAGCGCAAAACAACGCGCGTGCGATCGTCAAGGATTTGAAGAATGAACAAGGTCTCTTCGCCAGAATATCTGCCAAGTTCTCCGGAATTGTCGCGCCATTGATGGGTGGGGAAGTCCAACACAAAACGGAAGGATTTTTCGACCGCCTGGCCGCCAAATATCCGGCAGTCAAAGTCAGTTGGGAAGGTCAAGAAGAGCAGCGTAAGGAGTCACTAGGCAGCCTGTTCCTGGGCGCCATCGTGGCGTTGCTGGTCATGTTTGGTTTGTTGACCTTGGAATTTCGAACCTACTTGCAGCCGCTATTGATTCTGGCCATCATTCCCTTCGGCATAATCGGTGCGATCTTCGGGCATGCGGTGATGGGGATCCCGATGACGCTGTTCAGCTTCTTCGGCCTGGTGGCGCTAACGGGCGTCGTGGTCAACGATTCGATCGTGTTGATTGACTTTATCAATCGCCAGGTGCGCAACGGCGTGCCGATCGAGGAGGCACTTCTGAATTCCGGACGTCGCCGTTTCCGACCCGTCTTGCTAACGTCGCTGACCACGATTGCGGGTCTGCTGCCGATCCTGCTGGAGACATCGTTCCAGCGCAAGTCCTGATCCCGATGGCGACCAGCCTGGCATTCGGACTGTCGCTAGCCACGGTGCTGGTGTTGGTGCTGGTTCCAGTTTTTTACCGGCTCTACGATTCCGCGTTTCCGTACCAGCAACCGGCTGAAGAAGAACACGATGAACCACCCGCAGACCAACAGCCGGCAACAGTCCCGTTGCGACCGGTGACCGACGAGCGGCTGGAATTCACCATCTAGCCTACTTCGCCCCCGCGATTGCTTCGGCGATGTTGACGCCGTGATCGCGCACTCGACGGTAAGCGTTGATCTGGCGGTTGTAGGTCACGCTGACGCGAGGCGGCATTCCGTTCTGTGCCATGCGGTCCATGATCTCGCGGCGTAACGTTCTGACCTCCTTGGAAATGCTTCTGCCGTGCGCCTCGGCTGGATCCATCGCTTCTTTATTCCAGCGTCGATACGACTCGGTGATCGACTGCAGATATTCGGCCACCATATTATGCAACTTCAATAGATTTTCGCGTTCGGGCGGTTCGTAGCGTAGATCGGCGTCGTGAAGCTTGACGTGATATTTGAGGATGCGGCCGATGTAGTCGCTGACCGATTCGTATTCATCCGCCATCCGCAACTGGCGACGTGCCTCGTCAATCAGGTTTTGGGGAATGTTCGAGGCCAGCAGGCTGGTCATGAACGACACGATCTCGTCCTGATAAGTATCGATCGTTTCTTCCTCTTGGATCGTTTGTTGAACGATCGCATCGTCCGGTGTGTCGCTCGCAAGAGTTTGACCAAGCCAATCCATCATCTTGTTGCAGCTATCGGCCATCCGGAGCACTTCCACGCGCGACTGTTCGATGGCCAGTACGGGGGATTCCAGGATACGCACATCGAGATTCGTCAGATGCGGTGCTTCTTTGACCGCCCGATCGGGAACGAATTTCGTTAAGGCTTTTGCCAATACGCCGACGAACGGCAGGAACAAAAGTGTATTGGCCACATTGAAACCGGTGTGCGTCGCGGCGATTGCTGCCGTGACGTGCTCGGATACGTCGCCGGCCGCATTACCTATGACGAACCACTTGACTAGCGGAATGTACCATTGAAAGACGACCGTAATCCAAGCGACGCCTATCAAATTGAAGACAACGTGAGAGTAGGCTGCCCGTTTTGCGTTGGTCGTCGTGCCGAATGAGGCCAGCCAGGCCGTGATCGTCGTACCAACATTTTCGCCTAGTACCAGGGCCGCGGCCGTTTCAAAGGGAATCACGCCTATCTGTGCCAAGCCAATCGTAATACCCAGCGTGGCCGACGAGGATTGAACGATGAACGTCAAAACGCAGCCGACCGCGGCACACTTCAGCACGCCCCAATAACTGTCGGCGGAAAACCGCTCGAACCACATTTCGAACGCCGGCAGATCCTTGATGATTCCGAAACCGTCTTTCATCAATTCCAGGCCCAGAAAGACCATTCCCAAGCCCATGATGGCCATCGACGTATAGCGCCAGCGATCCCGTTTCAGAAACAAGTACCCGAACGCGGCGGCACCGGCGATGGGCAGTCCGTATTTGCCGATCTTGAGCACCAGAATCCACCCCGTGATCGTCGTGCCAATGTTGGCGCCGAAAATGACACCAATGGCCTGCGCCAGCGTCATGAATCCACTGTTCACAAACCCCACGACCATCACGGTTGTGATCGAGCTGGATTGCAGGATCATCGTGACGACCGCTCCGACGCCGGTTGCCGAGAACCGGTTGTTGGTGACCGCAGAGATTAGCTTGCGCAACCGGTTTCCGGCCACGGCCTGCAATCCGTCGGACATGCTCTTCATGCCCAGCAGAAAGATGCCGAGACCGCCGATCACGATTAACGCCAGGCTCCAGTAGTCCGGCTCCCAAACTGTCACTTGAAACTTGGAGTGGACCCGCGCGCGATTCTCGCCTGTCGCTTCGACAACAATTTCACTCGTGCCGACCTTGCCAGGCTGAAGGATCAACTTCGTGCCGTCGACGATTTCTGCTTCGACAACCTTTTTCTTTTTGTTGAAGATCACTTCAAACGTGATCGCATTACCAGCACCGGCAGCATCTGGTAACACGTCGGCCAGGTCGATCACCGTGTTAGGCGAATTCTTGAGGACCTTGATGTCGGGAATGAGTTTACTGACCGTGCGTTGTTTGCCCTTGTCGGCAGCGGGTGCATCCGCTGCGTCTGCGGAAGGTTTGTCACTGGCAGACCAGGCATGATCCGGCGCGGCAAATCCCCCAGCCCAAGTAATGAGCAATGCCAGAGAGAGCAGTCCAGACGCAGCACACCAGGGCGAATAAGAGATATGGATCCGTTTGAAGATCATCGTGAGTGCGAGATTCCCTTCGATCGGCCTGCCATGACATGCGCCGACCGGCTGAATGCCGCGGTATGGCTCGATGCGTCGAACGCGGAACAGGGAATTACACGCTATTGTTAAGAAATTGTGAAGATGCCTCCCTGCCCGAATCCAAGACACCCCGGTCTGTAGGTCGTGGGCAGCGATGCGAACCGCATTGACGGTGCGGACGCGAAGGGCGTATCCCCTGTCCAAGACATCATTTAACGCCCAGCCTTAGGTAGCGGCTTACCGACCGCGCGAGCCGGCGCCTACGGCTGGACGTTAAACGAAGGTGCGGTGGGCGACGACCACGATTGGGCCAGGGGCCGTCCTATCAACTCGCCGGCTTATGAAAGCGATAGCCGACGCGCACTCTGAGACCGCTGTCTGTTTTGCAGGCGACCAACGCGGCCCGAGTGGCTGAGCTTGTCACTTCTGCAGCGCCGTTAGCAATTCACGGCGAAAGTCTTTGACCGGAGGAGTCTCCAGCCCGCAGACCTTGCCGCCGTCGTCCCAGCGCCGCAATTGCAGGGCCTGTTGTAGATACGAATTGGCTTCCAACTCGGCCCGTTCGTCGGTTGACATGTTGCCGCCTTGGACGGCGAAGCTTTTCTTGGAGGCGTCGGATAGTCCAGTGTAATAAGAGTCGTCAGTGGAGCAGAGGTACCGCTTGGCCGGCACGTGGAGGCGGATCGGTTCGGTTACCTCCGGTCCGAAAAACGGTTGCAGGTATTCCGCCGCCACTTCTTCGTGGTTGAGATCTTCCGCCAAAAAATTGCCGGTAGCGGCATGTTCTCCGACCAGCAGGTGTCCCAGGTCGTGTAGCAGAGCGCTGGCCACGACGTGCTGTGCGGCGCCGGCCTGACGGGCCAGGGTGGCGGTCTGCAAAGCATGCTCAAGCTGAGTGACATTTTCGTCGTAGTTACTCTGACCATGCTTGACCAGGTAGTCAAGCAGCAGGTCGGCCCGTTGTTCGGGCGAAGCGACTGACATTTGCGCGGCAAGTGTTTGATCCAAGAGATGACTCATTTGTCTAATACCGTCTTTCCTTGAAAATGACCTATCGTGCTGATGCGATCCGTTTCCGCAGATCCGCTACGAATATTTTGTGCGAAAATCTTACGCTTGGAGGCGTAATAGTCCGCTCGCAAATCTCCTTCGGCGCTGGCATTGTACGTCAGGTACAGCGCCCTTCTCGATCGTTGTGAGCTGTTGCGTGGGCTTTTGTGGGGGGCATAGGAACTGAACAGGAGGATATCGCCGGGCCTGGTGGGGACGGCGACCCAATCCAACTGGTCCGCGACATGCGATTCAATGCAGCCCTCGGTATTCAGGGCGATCAAGCCATCGGTGTGCAGGCCCGGAGCGAAAAACAGGCACCCATTTTCCGGTGTCATGGTATCAATGGCAACCAGGCAGGTGACGTGCTTCTTGATCATTGCATAGGCGGGGGCGTCCTGATGCGCTACGTATCCACCACCACCGGGATACTTGTAGTTGATCTTCTCTTTGTATAGCACGGCAGGCTCGCCCAATGCTTCGGAGACGGCCGCGGGAATCTTGCCTTCGGTCAACAGCGACCGCATCCCACGGTGATACGGGAGAAAATTCTCGCTACGAGACAACCGAACGCCATCTGGCGTCGCCTCGCGGTGGTGCATCCAGCAGTCATCGCTGTCGGGCCAGGCGGCGATTTCCTCGACCCAGCGTGTTACCGAGCCTACCTCTGTTGGCGACAAAAATCTCTCTACCTTCAGATAACCATCTCGTCGCCATAACTCGTGTTGTTCAGATGTAAAAAACATTTGTTCTTGCATCGCGGGAGTTGTAAATCGTCGCGTCGTCATGCCTGGATCAGCCGTGCGCGGACGTGTTGCGTCGCGTGCTCCATCAATAACACGGTGATGAAAATACACAGTAGAATCGTCGAGGCGTGACCGAATTGGGATTCGTGCCAGCGTTGAATCAGTTCGACCCCGATCCCACCCGCACCGACAATCCCCAGGACGGTAGCCATGCGAAAGTTGCGTTCCAGGATGTATTGGACGTAGGCCAGTACCTGCGGCATGATCTGCGGCAACACGGCGTACCTCAAAACCTTGATTTTGTTGGCACCGATGCACTCCAAAGCGAGCTGCGGTTTGACGTCGGCATTTTCAATGTCATCCGCAAAGAATTTCCCCAACAACCCCGAAGTGTGCATGCCCAAGGCGAGAATGCCGGCCACCGGGCCTACGCCGTACATCAACACAAAGAACAGGCCGCTGATCATTTCCGGAACCGCTCGGTTAAACGTGCAGGTAGCACGTGCGATCGCATAGATGCATCTATTGGGTGCAAAGCGTCTTGTGCCGAAGTAGGCCAAGGGGATGGCCAGAGCGAGTGCCAACAACGTACCCCAAACGGCAATCTCGATCGTTTTCCCAATCAGCCGCACCACGCTCTTGAGATAACCAAACGGTTCGACCAGATAGGTCTCGGTTCCAGCTGCGACCCACTTCTGCGTATGCGCATCAAAACTTCGTACGGGAAGTTTCTCAATACGAGCGAACCAGGGGAGATCGGCCGGATCAAAATCCTTGATGCGCCATACTTCCGTCCGTCGTTCGATTTCCAGAGGAAACGCCAGACCAAGAAAGTTCTTGGCGCCTTTTACTACGTCAGAATCGTAGTCCAAGCCGATCGCATGCGCTGCCGCCCGACCGAACTTCGCAATTCCCTGGTCAATTTCGGTGCGGCGTGCGGAAATGCTGAGCGCGATCGCGGCGAGCAGCAGAACGATCAGGGTTGTTACGCTAACGGGCTGACGCAGTTTCCATTCTTCAGCGGGCTTTTCGGTTCGCAATGGTCTTTCGTCCGTCATGATGTACGCACCATAACCGGTGGCGGGGTCAATTGGTTTTCGACCACAGCGGAACTCGATTCAGCAGTGAAATTGTCCACCGCTCGACCGTTCGCATTCGCATAAAGCTTCTGAATTGCGGATTGGTCAAAATCATCCGGATTGCCGTCAAAAACTTTACGGCCACCGTCCAAACCGACAATGCGGTCCGCAAACTCCTTGGCCAGTTCGACCTGATGCATGCTACAGATCACTGTCGTACCAAAATGTTCCGATGCGCGATGTAGAAGCCCCAGGGTGTTGCGACCGGTTGCCGGATCGAGACTCGCAACGGGCTCGTCGGCGAGGACAACGGTCGGCTCCAAGATGAACGCTCTGGCAATTGCCACTCGCTGCTGCTGTCCGCCTGATAAATCGGCGACTCGACGATAGAGATGGCTCTCCGTCAAGCCCACCTGCTGCAACAGTTCGCACGTTCTCCGACGGTACTGTTGCGGGAAAAACCCGAGCAGCGCACGGAGGGTGGAGGTACTGGGCAATGCACCGCTGGCGACATTGTTCAAGACGCTCATGCGCGGCACGAGGTTGAATTGCTGGTGCACCATCGCCATCCGAGGTCTAAGGGCCATCAGGCTTTTCGGTGTCACCATCACGCCGTCCACCGAAACCGTGCCCTTCGTCGGCTGCTGCAGGCCATTGACCATCCGCAACAACGTCGATTTTCCCGCTCCGCTGGCACCCAGGATAACACAAAACTCACGCCGCGGGACCGTGAAAGTCACGTCGTCGACCGCCACGGTTCCGTCCGGAAACTGCTTACTGACGTTTCGAAAAGTTAGCATGCACCGTATTTTTGTCTGAAGCGATGTTTCAATCGGTCGTCTCGACTTGCCATCAGCGAATTCGTGCGCACATCAGCCCTCGGACGCCTTGCGACGGATGCCTTCCTTGACGTTGTCGGCGACCGACTGCAAGACGGCGATTGCCTCGGCAAATTGCTCCTCGGAAAAATCCGCGTTGTAACGATCGACTTGCTTGCCGCCGTAGCCACGTAACATCTCCGGCCGAATCCCTTCGTGTTGATGTATCGTGCGAAAGGCGTCCTTCAACCTGGCCTTGACCGAGTCGTCAAGCTTGACGTGCATGGCAATCGGAGGAGAAGGTATCGGGTCACTTTTCGCCAGTGGGCGGATCATTTTCGGATCCAGCTTTCCAGCTTGCACCGCCTTCTCGAAACTGACGTACGACGCACAGGCCGCGTCGACCTTTCCGGCAGCGAGCGCCTGCAGTGAATTGGCGTGGCTGCCGGCCAGGTAGACCCCGGACAGATCCGCGCCCGGATCGACGCCGGCGCATCAGCGTGGCATCGACCCAGCCGCCGAAATACCCGGCCACCGTGCCGATCAAAAGCCCAAGCACCGGGGCCGTCACCGCCACCAGCGCGATGATGTAAAGCGTGATCCGCGCGCCAAACATGATCCGGCTTAGAATGTCGCGGCCAAAATCGTCGGTGCCAAGCAGGTTGCCCGGCGTGCCCGGTGGCAGCAATCTGCGCGACAGATCCTGCACCAAGGGATCATGCGGCGCGATCCAGGGTGCAAAGGCCGCGACCAAGACAAGGACCGCCACGATCACCAGTCCCGCCATCGCCAGGCGATTGCGTCGGATGCGCCGCCACGCCAGCCATAACTGCCCCAGCCGCGCCTGCCTGCGTGACGCGGGGTTCGGGTCGCTGAGCCAGACGCGCAGCGCGGTCATATGCGCGCCCTCGGGTCGACCAGCCGATAAAGGATGTCCGACGCCATGTTCAGCGAGACAAACACCACGCCCACCACGACCGTGCCACCCAGCACGGCGGGCATGTCATTGGCGAAAAGCGCGTCGGTGATGTAGCTTCCAAGTCCCGGCCAGGCAAAGATGGTCTCGGTCAGGACCGAGCCTTCCAGAAGGTAGGCGTAGCTGAGCGCGATCACCGTGATCAGCGGCACCAGCACATTCTTCATCGCATGTACCCAGATCACCCGCCATTCGTGGCATCCTCTTTACCCGCGCCGTCGTGATGTATTCCTGCCCCAACTCATTCATCATGAAACTGCGGGTCATCCGGCTGATATACGCCATCGAGACATAACCGAGCAGTCCGGCCGGCAGGATGATGTGGCTGACAGCATTGCCAAACACATCCCACGCACCGTTGAG
>CAWJNN010000113.1:0-27619 GCA_963844115.1 uncultured Planctomycetales bacterium
GAAGATGCGATTAGTTGTGATTCCTTTCTCACCGGCCTGGTAGACCGCGATCGTGAAATACTTGAGTTGCAGTTTGTCGACTTGTTTCAGTTCGATCATTTGCATAATCAAAATCCTCGTTCTCATTTCGAACTATTCGTGTTATGTCTTGCATGGCTTGGCAGATCAAAAGTCTTCATCTCGGTACTTCACTTTGCTTTTGCGCGCCGAGCCGTGAAACATGGAAGCATCGGAAGCTTCGGCTAATCCGCGTTTTACAAGTTCGCCAAACTCGCGCCGGTTCTCGTCTTTTTGTGCCGCACGCTCATCTTCGATGAAAACCGCTGTTGGACCAGGCCATCAGGCAGGCCATTGAACTAACCCCGGAATCGAATAATGTCGACGCCGCTGCGCAGACTGACGCCGCCAACGTCAAGCTGGTCCGCATAGAAAATCAGGCATTCGATCTGGTCCGTCGCGGTCAGCTGAAGGAAGCTTCGGCACTCCTTGCGGGCGCGGAATATTCGCAGCAGAAGCAGATTTACTCTGATGGCATGCAGCGGCTGGCTGTCGCCATTGACAAAACAATTACTGACGGCGTCGGACGTTACCGCCTGCACCAGGTTTTTGCTGTCACCTGTACAGTCCTCGGATCCCTAGTGCTGGCCGTTACATGGTTTGCCACCCTACGGATCGTCCATCGCGATAACGTGCGGCACCGACAGGCAGAGGAAGCCCTCAACACCGCGTATGCCCAGCTGGAATTGCGGGTCCAGGATCGCACCAAAGAGCTGCAAGAAAGCGAACAGCGCTTTGATTCAGCAGCCAGGGGATCGCATGACGGCCTGTGGAACTGGGATATTCGTTCGGACTCGGAGTGGTGGTCGCCGCGGTTCTACGAATTGCTGGGGTATGACGATGGTGAAATCGAAGCCTCCTTCGCACAGTTTCAAGATTTGCTACATCCTGACGACAAGCAGCGAACGCTCGCGGCCATAGCGTCACATTTAGACGATCAAGTGCCTTATGACATCGAGTACCGATTGCGTACGAAATCAGGAACCTATCGCTGGTTTAGTGCGCGAGGTCAGGCGATTTGGAATGACGTTCGTGCCCCCGTGCGCATGGCCGGTTCGATCCGGGACATCACAGACCGAATAGCGGCCGAGCAGGCGCTGAAGCAGCGCGCTCGCGAGCTTGAGGTGGCAAATCGGGACCTGCAGGAGTTTGCTCATATCACCTCGCACGACCTGCGGGAGCCGCTCCGGGCAGTCTCGGGATTTTGCAGCCTGTTGGCGCAACGGTATCAGGCGCTATTGGACGAGCAAGGAAAGGAGTTTATGCAGCATATTGTGGAAGGTGCGTCGCGTATGAGCAATCTGCTGGACGGCGTCCTCGCCTATTCGCGCGTGGGAACGCACGGATCCTCATTCGAACAGGTTGACTGCAACAAGGTGCTGGAAACGGCGCTGGCCAATCTACACACTGCGATCGAGGAGTCGCACGCCAATGTCGAACATGACAATCTTCCGACAATAACATGCGACAAGACGCAACTGGTTCAGCTCTTTCAAAACCTGATTGCCAACGCCGTTAAGTACCGTGACAAGCGGAATCCTCAAATTCATGTCAGTGCGGCCAAGGACGGCGACTTTTGGCAGTTTCGTGTGCAAGACAACGGTATCGGTTTTGATTCCAGCCAAAGCGAAGGTATTTATGACATCTTCCGGCGATTGCATACGCGCGACGAGTATGCAGGCCTGGGCCTGGGCCTGGCGATTTGCAAGCGTATTGTCCAACGACACGGCGGTCGGATCTGGGCGGAATCGGAGACCGGCGTAGGCAGCACTTTCTATTTTACGATCTCCGAGCGTGCCCAAGGCGAACCGACAAACATCATCAAATGAATTATCCAGGCTGGTAACCTCAGTTGTCCGCGGCCGCGTCCGGACTGGTAAACCCCAAATCTTCTCCCTCGTGAAGCACGACGCCGATTTGTTCAAGTCGGCCATGGCGGCCGTTGTACCAGAGCAGCCATTTCGTGCCGTCGAAAATCGCGTACGGTTTGTAGCATGCGTCGTGATCCCATTTGTTCTCGCCCGGGCGCACAATGGGATTTCCAGCGTGACGCTGCCACTTGGTGATCCCGTCGCGCGAGCGCGCGAGGCCGATCTGCGCGTGTTCTTCATCGCGAAAGCCGATGTAGAACATCAGGTACCAATCATCCCGCTTCTCCACCTGGCAGGCGGTGACCTTGTGCTTTTCCCATGCACTATTCGGGTCGGGAATAAAGACCGGGTTGGCTTCGTTCTTCGTCCACGTCATACCATCAGGACTAGTCGCATAGCCGATCGCGTTCGGCTCAAGCTGTTCGCCGCCGGAATACCACATCCGATATTGCCTGGCGCCGGCGTCCCACAAAACATGCGGACACATCACCGCAACTTTTTCCCACGGCATCTCCGGCGACAAGACCGGTTTGTCGCTCATTCGTTTCCAGGTGACACCGTCGGGACTGGTGGCGTAGCCGATCCGCGAATGGCCCTCGGCCTGGCCGGTGTACCACATGCGATAGCCATCGTCGCGCTTCACGACCACGGGACGGTTGATTTCGTCTTCCCAGCCCGATTCCTTCCGCGGACCCAGCACGATTTTCGGCGGCTCGCTCCACTGAATGCCGTCCTTGCTCTCGACCAATGCCACCGACCGTTTCGGCCGCCACGAAAGCCACATCCGATACGTGTCGCCCTCGCGCAAAACGGAAATGTCGAAACACGTCCCATATTTCCCCCCCATCACCGGATTGCCCTCGAATTTCTTCCAGCCTCCTGAAGTTTCGACAGCGGCGGGCGATGGCAATTGCCCTGTCACACGCGTGAGCTTGACCGAGGCCGCGATTTCCTTTCCGTCGGCGAAAACGCGCAGGCCTTTGCCCTTGCCGTAATGGGTGCCGATTTTGTCGAAAAGAATCGTCAGCATGTGGCCGCGATAGGGAATCTGATCGAGGCAGAAATAGTCCCACGACGGCGGCACAAGTGGATTCACCTCGACTGTGTCGTCCGCTCGCGGGCGCAAACCGATCAGTCCGCTGATCACGAGATCGCAAAATGTCGAGTGGTTATAGTCCTTGCCGCGTTCCTCACCACCTTTTCCGGCATCCCACGTGCCGTTCTTCCAGGTCTTGAGGCGCGTCCGCGAGATCCAGTCGCCGCTGGTCGGATTCAGGTTCTCGTCGATCCACGGCACGACACGGCCGTCGGGAAGTTTGATCCGGTGCGACTTCGCGTAGATTTTCAGCAGTTCAAAATAGTCCTTCGCACGGATCGCATCCTGCGGCGGACCATTCAGCAGATTTGCCAGGCCGGTCAGCGTGATTGCTGTCGCGAACGGCCAGCTCGGCCCGTTCCACTGGCACTCGTGTCCGGTGTAGGCGACCGCAAATTGTGGACAGCGTTGCTCGGCGGTCGTCGGCCCGAACGGAGCGAAGAAGCCCTGCGGGTCCATGACCTGTTTCCACGCCACGGCAAATTGCGGATCGGGCAGATTGACGTACCACGGTGTGAAACCGTGAAGTTCGCGAACCTTCGCGAGTGATTTGTTTTCTCCGCGAGGCCGCACCTTGAAAAACTGCGCCTCCGCATCCCATAAAGTTGTCTGTACAAGTTGTTTGATCGCCGCCGCTTTCTCTCGATAGTCGCGCGCGATGTCGGATTTGCCGGCGAGCTCCGCGATACGCGCAATTGCCGTCGCATCGCCGAACTGATAGCTGTTGATCGTCGCGCGATAGCCGCTGCCCCCGATCGAAACTTCCATGCCGTCGCGGTCGTCGATCTGCCAGTACAGCCCGTTCGCATCGCGATGCGACTTTTCCCATGCCTCGTAGTTCGCAACCAGGTCCGGAAGCAAGTCGACCGCGAGCGATTTGTTGCCGGTCACGCAATATCGTGCCCAGATCGAATCCGCGGCCCAGAAACTGTAGCGCCGCGGCCCGCCGCCACCGCGGAACCAGAAGACCGAGTAGTCATCCAGATACTTCGGATCATGCAGCCAGCGACCTTCGTACAGGTGATGCCCGGCAGGGCAGCTGATAGTGTTGTACTTACCCGACCAGCCGACCTTCGGCAGGAACTCGTCCACGACGAAACCGGCGGGCGTCTGTTTGATGTGTTTCCGATACGTCCACCAGCGGAAATAGTAAGTGGCCTGGAGGTCCTCATCCGGGCAGTCGAGCAGCGGGATGTTGTTCTTAAGAAAATCCCATGCCGCCGCGTTCGGGAAGTGGCCTTTGTAGAGTTCATTGTCGTTCTTGTTGAAGTCCTCGACGTAATGTCTGAACGTCTCGGCCTCGAGTACGAGCGGTTGGCGCAGCGGCTCGGCGGCGCCACCAGCCGCCGAAATCAACAGAAGCTGGCAAATGAAGACAGGCACCATGAGGGAGTGAAATCGGCGGGTGAGCACGGTGGTTCCTTCCGTTGTCGGTTTCATGGTTGTGGTTTCATTTGCTCCGGAAAGGCGAAGCGGGCAAGCTCTGGAGTGCGCAAAAGGTGGCGTTGGAAGTTGATTCTTGCGTAGAGTTTTTGGGGGCGTTCTTGTTCCCAGGTGGCAACGAGTCCCAGCGGGCCGGTACAACCTTAGCCGGTGCCGTGAGGCCCCGGTAAAGTTCAAACGAACCCCGCTAGCCCCGGAGGCGCGACACAGCAAGAGTAATGAAATGCCAGGCACATATCAACAACTTCTTTACCACGTCTTAATCAGCACCAAGCGTTGGGGTTGCCGGTAAACGACTGATTTGAAAGTCGGGCGGTAGCTGGGGGCGGGGGGCATGACGATTGGTGAAATCGTGAACCAAAGAACAAAGGTGTCAAGTACCGATTCTAGAGTCGGGCCCCAGACAAAGGCCAAGCGAGATTGCCTAATACCCCAAATCGGTACTTGACACCTTTTCCTTCTGTGAAACTGTCTCTCGCTGACGCATCGGGTGATGATCATCTCCCTTGCGGGATGGCTTTCCGAAGCCGGCCATCGACGGGCTCGGAGGCCCATCGTACGAAGACTTGTGCCATCGGTGCGAAACGTTCTTACGCGTCGGGTTATGATGGTGTCGGTTGACGGGTACTCAAATTGGCACGCAAAGGCGCAGAAGGTTGAAATGCGAAACTACTCGGCACTTGCGCCTTGGCGTGAGGACATTCAGCGGCACGAAACCAGGACACGGCCGCGCTCAATCGCTGTACGAAACGCCAAAACTCACGCCGGGACGTAGATGGCCATGTGGCGGACCGTGGTGGCGGAAGGGTCGGCGCCAGGGGCCGTGATGGGGACCGTAATAGTGTTCTTCAACGAACACGGGAGGCGGACCGTAGTACGCCGCCGGGACAGTGTGCCCCGGGATCGCGTTGGCCGGTCGCGGAGGCGGCGGTGTTTGCATCGCTAAAACGATAGCATCCGCCACCCCCGCTTGATTTAGTGTAATTAGGTCCTGTGCGGTTGGCGGTGTCGCCGCACCGTTGGCTTGGATATGAGCGATGATCAGCTGATCGCTCACGCCCGACTGGCTCATCAATATCACGTCCGACATCGGCACCGCACCCGCCTGGGGCGCTCGACCAATCTGCTGCGCAATCATCGCTCGATTACGAGCATCGATATCGTCCAGCGTGGCTCCGATCACGCCGCCGGTAAGCGCACCAATCGCTCCGCCGACCAGCGCACCTTCCGCAGCATTGCCTGACTGGTTGCCGATCACCGCTCCAATGCCACCGCCCAGCAGACCACCCTGGGCCGCACCACGGTCGGCGTAGAAAGGAGATTGACAGCCGCAGACGCTGAGTGCCGCGAGCAGAACAAGCAGTCGGCAACGACTATGTTTCATGACGGCACCGCCACTGCGACTATTCGTCGGCGTAGACGCGGGTACTCTCTTCTTTCGTGACCGGCGAATCCATTTCGTCGCACTGGACCTGCACGCGCAACCGCTGGTCGCCGGGCCGCTGGCCTCGAACCCGTACGCGGTAGGTCGCGTCGGCCTTGGGCGCCAAGCGTTCCAAGCCTTCGAAGAAGATCTGGCCACCCTCAATCTGGTGGCGTGTCGGACCGTCGGCAGACATTGCCTCCATTCCCGGCGGAACGAGTGCGGCCACTCGGACATTCTCTGCTGTCTTCGTACCCTGGTTCAGTATCCGAATTTCGTATTCCGTTTCGCCGCCGACCTCGATTGGATCCTCGGCATCGGCCACCTCAAAGAAGATCGCCGCTAGTCCTTCGACCACGATGATTTCTTCTCGTCGGTCGGAGAGGTCCCGATTGGCACGACCCTCTAAGCGAATTTTGTGCTGTCCAGCCTCCACCGGTAAGGTAACCAGCTCCACCGTGCCCGTCTCTCCTTCGGGCAGTTCCGCCAGGCTCCAATGGACCGCATGCTCGTTGCCGTCGTACCGGCCTCGGTTATTCGCCGATACGAACTGAATACCTTTTGGCAGGTGGGAAACCAGTTCGACTTCGCGCGCCGGTGCCGTCCCGGGATTAGCAACGGTTAAGGTGTAGGTGGCTTTCCGTTCAAGATATCGCCGCCGCGGACCCTCCATCGAAATCTGAAGGCCCGGCGCGATAATCTCGATTTCGGTCGAGGACTCTGTTTGCACCTGGCCTTCGGCCTTGGCCGAAACGACATTGATGACTCGGCCTTGCTGCGCAGCAGTCAGATTCAGCTGGATTTCACGGCTTTCGCTCGGTTGAAGATCGCCGACGTCATATTCCACTTCGGGACCGGAGGCGTGTTTCAGCTCGGGTGGCAATGCGTCGAACATCAACACCTTCCCCGCAACACCGCTGCCTACATTCGTAATTCGGACGGTCAGATCGATAGGCTCACCGATCATCACGCGGTGCGGGCCGCCTATTTCCAGGGTCAGTTCCGGTTTGGTTACGGTCGTACGAACCGATGCGTCGGTGCGAAAGGTAACGGAGGCAATACTACCTATTTCACCTTCGCGTTGTGGAACAATTGCCAATTCGACTTCGCGTCGTTCCTTGGGTTCCAGCGTTCCCAACAGCCAGACTAACGCGCCGTCGGCGCCGGCACGGGCTTCCGGTTTTGTGCTGACCAGCGTCGCGCCGTTGGGTACCGCATCGTGGATCTTTACATCATGAGCGACTGCCGAACCGGCGTTTTCGACGGTAATTCGGAACGTTGCCGGGGTACCAACTTGGATTTCCGCCGGGGCCTCTTTCTTCAGCATCAGCTTAGGAGATTGCGGCCCTTCCAGATGCCGGCCACCTGGTCGCCCCTGTCCTTCGGATGTTGGCAATTGGTCGTTAGCGATACGGGTGTCTTCGAACCGAGCGGGTTCGGAAGTTGACGTGTCGACAGGGTGAATCGCGGGCTCGTCAAACCGTCGACTCGTGTCCGGCTGCTGAGCGGCGAACGGTGAATCGTTGGCGGCAAACGGCGGGTTGGACGGCGCCATATCAAGAGGAGCGGGTTGAGCGGCATCTGCAAACGAATCGCGGATCGGCTGCGAGGGAGGTGCACCATCGGTCGCCGCCCGAAATTCGGGAGCTCGATCTCGCAACGCGGGCTGCCCGGTGTCCGGATTGCTCGAGGCGGCGGTCAGAGCCGCATCGTGGTTGGCGGGCGGAGAAGTTGCCGCGACCGCGTAGCGATCATCGACATTATTGTAAAGTTCGCCGTACCGATCATCCGCTCGATCCGCCGTGGACGAAGGGGTGTTCGCTGCGAGGCCGAAGGGATCGGGCTGTCCCGCCGTGGATCTATTTTCAATCGGTGCCGTGGCAGACGCTGGGACCGCACCGACCGGTGAATTCACCGGCGGGACATAGTCTCCTTGTACGCCATGACCTGTTGGCGACACGTCTCCGAATTGCGGAGGAGCCGACATACCGTCCTGGAACGGCGGGCTTGTAACCAGACCTGCAGCGTCGACTGTTCCGTCCGGTTGACCAGTCAGATTAGCGGCCGGCTCCGTGGCAATAGCATCTGTCGTCGTATCTCCGCCGCGCTGGGCTTGCGCAATCGCGATAAAACCTAGGACGCCTGCTGCGCCTAGAAATCCGAGTCGTACCATGAACCGTTTCAGGGGGGTCTTTCCGCGAAAAAACATATCCGCACCGTCCTGTAAATGAAGCGAACGTTGGCGGCGCAATGGCCGGCAAAAAAAGGGAACTACGGTCCGGCTAACTACCAAAAACGCCGGTCGCGCGGAAAGCCCAATTAGATTTCGCAGGTGCCAGCATGCTAGCGGGAGGGATGGGGGAAGGATGGGGAGGGGGATGAATGGAATACTGGAATATTGAAATACTGGAAGAACGGAATATGGGAAGGAGGGTTGAAATGCGGGCGTGGCTCAAACGCGGTTCGGCACCGCTATTCCATCATTCCATCATTCCAACATTCCCTTCCTACGCCGCTTTGCGGTATGTACCGCTGTGCGCCAGCTGACCGCCTTGCTGCATTCGATCCAGAAAGGAGTAAACCACCGGCGTCGCCGATTCGGACCGGCTCAATCGGATAGCCCAATTGTTCCATCGCAGGCCCCGCTTCGCGTAGAAATGCCTTGCGATCGACATCCGCTAGTCGACGAATCTGGTTCTGGTTAACGTCCTGGTGGAAGTAAGTATCCAAGCGGTCCAGATCGTACCAGACGACGTCCCATTCCTTGTCGCCTGTCAATCGATGGTTACCATGACTGTCCATGGCCCGACGCACTTGCATCCGCACCGCTTGCAACTTGCGCATATCGAGATCGCAATGACGGTAGAGGCTACCGACGCATTCATCGGTGGCGTGGATCAGGTCCTCAAATCGAAATAGCTGATATCGCGGAATCCGCTCGGCATCGCTCAGCATCTTCTCCACAACGCAACGATACCGCCGCCCAATATCTTCGGCGGCATGACCCCGACGAAGTTGCCCTTCACAAACGGCCAGTCCGTTACGAACGAGTCCCACGAACGTCGCGTCAGGGTACATTTCGGCAAAGACATCGGTCGCGTAAATGAGTCCGTCCAGGTTCTTACCGACAACTCGGGACGCCGCGAGTTCCTCATTGGTGTACTCGACGCCAGGATACTTGTACTGATTGGCCAGCGGCGACCGCATCCGTTGCTTTTCTTTGAAAATGATCCGATCAATGAAGCGTTGAACCCCTGGCGAAACAGGCTTTCTAAGTTCGTGCAGACGCGGGCTGAAAAAATCCTGACGCTGACTCAACAGGATCGGACCGTCATGCAACACACATTTGAACAGCAATCGAAATGCCGATTCGCTGTACGTCTGCCCTTTGAACAGATGATGTATCTCTGCAACCGTGCTAACCTCCGGATGGGATGCCAGGAAGTTATTCAGGATCGTACTTCCCGATCGCGAGAATCCGTTGATAAAGATAGGTCTTTTGTTCAACATAAGTACAACCTCACAGCATCGTCGGCGATAGCCGTTCCGCTTCGCTTGCCACATGAAAATCTGTTCGTGGCGTCCCCAACGATGGAGCGCGTCGCGGTCTTAGGTCCGCGGTCGTTTCGATCGGCACGTTCGTTTCGTCTGACTGTTCCAGCGGGTCGACGCTGCAGGTCACTCGATCAAACCGATAGCCCAGCAGGGTCGAGTCGAGATGATAGACTTCGCCGACCAGTTCGGCGGTGCGATCCGTGTAATACTCACGGTAATCGCCGCGACCAGAGGACCGACGTCGGTGCGGAATCTGGACCGAATCCAGCTGAATACGCCGACAGACTTCCTTGAAGTCATCGCTCAGACGCTCGTAGCGCCCGACGAAATCGACAAGCAACTGTCCATCCGTATCCATCAAGTGTTCGGCTTGGGATCTGCGCGCGGCGGTGACGAGCACATGTTTTCGCCCAAGATAGGATTTGCTTTCGATCAGCAACCACCGGGTAAAGTCCTCGAAACTCTTTAGTCCGAGCTCGTCCAGCAACGATTCTTGATCACGCAAGAAGTGATGATACGCGCTCACGTGCCGATCCCAGGGATTGCGGACGAAGGTGAACTTGAACAGCGACTCGAATTGAGCCGGCGTGAACATTTCCTTCGCACCAACCGCGGCCGCGTGGCGGGGCAGCTTGGCAGCAATCCTGTGTCCGCACAGGTGGCTAATCCGGTCACAGAGATAAGACGGGATTCGATACGGGTCCCTCCAGCAGCTGCGCTTCAGCGCTGTGCGCACGCTGGTCCCGCCCGTCTTTGCGATGTGAACGAATAGAAAATTGAGCCGATTGGACAACAGCATAGATCAGGTCAGGCCGAGCACGGGTGGCAAGGAAGCAATCGAGAATACCTTTTCAGTTTTCGGACTCTACTGGATGTTCTCGTTAGTGAAACTATGCGGGCATACGCCGCGCATGCAGCGCTAGCGTGCGGCTTCTCACAGTGAAGACCGCGCGAAAACGCCGCGGGATTGTAGTAGAACCGTGCCCCGCGCCGAACAGATCCTGAGCGGTAGATCGGTTCGCGGAGAAACCCGTTTTTACCGGGCAAAGATGAGAATGCCGGCCTGCTGCGCCGTCAGCGATACCGTTGCTGGCAATGCCGCCGTGCCCGACACTGAGTTGCAGGACGGTCTTCGGAACTACAACAAATAGGCCGCGAACAAGTCCCGCGCGCGGGGATTCCGGCGTACAAACAATCATAGCCTGTGACTCGCGGATCGTTAGGCCGCAGCGTGATATTGAGCCTTGTTCAGTCCCCGATAGATTTCGCAGCGCTCGATCAGTTCGCGGTGCGTTCCGGCGTCGACGATCATTCCAGCGTCCATCACCAGAATTCGATCGGCGATTTCAAGCGTCGAAGTGCGGTGCGTGATGATCAAGGTCGTGCGATCGCGAACGAACTCGGCCAGAACACGATTGATCAGGTGCTCGCTTGCCAGGTCCACCTGGCTGGTTGCCTCGTCCAGAATCAGAATCCGCGGATCTCGCAGTATCGCCCTGGCCAGCGCGATGCGTTGCCGTTGACCGCCCGAAAGTCGACTGGCATTTTCGCCAACAACCGTTTCGTAACCGTACGGCAGGTTTGCTTCGATAAACTCGTGGGCATGCGCCTGTCTGGCGGCGGCGATTATCTGTTCTCGACTCGCATGTCGCTTTCCATGCCGAATATTGGCTTCGACGGTGTCGTTGAACAACAACGTTTCCTGCGTGACCAGACCGATCTGGCGCCGCAATTCACGCCGTCGCATGTCGCGCAAGGAGATACCGTCTAGCTGAACCGTCCCGGAGGTCGGGTCGAAAAATCTCGGTATCAAGTTGGCCAATGTGCTCTTCCCACACCCGTTGGGCCCCACCAGTGCCACGGTCTCGCCGAAACTGATGGTCAGATCGATGCCCCGCAGGACTTCTTCCCCTTCCGCATACCGAAACCGGACGTTTTGAAGTACGAGTGCCTGTTGGTGCAAGGGTGCGGGAATCGGATGCACGGGGTCCTGTAGGGTCGGCTCACAATCCAGACGCTCGTACAGTCGATCGGCTGCCGCCGCCGCGCGCTGCAGGTGGCTGAAAACATCTGACAACTTCCGTGCCGGGTCGCTTACACCCGCCAGCAGACCGAAGAAAAGGAGCAACTCCGTGACATTCAGGGGACGACGACTCATCTCCATACCGAACAGGTGCGTCTCCTGATTTAACAACAGATGAGCGCCTCCCAGAATCGCCAGGCTGATCGTGCAGATGCCCATCAGTTCGGTGGCGGGGCGCACCAGCGAATTGCAAACGGAAATCCGCATTGCCCGGCGGAAGAATGCTTTATTGGTCACGTGAAAACGACGCCGCTCGTGCCCCTCCATCGTAAACGCCTTCACGGCCTTGATTCCGCGAAACGTTTCCGTCAGCACGTTGTAGATGGAGGACATATCCTCCATTGCCTTACGATTCGCCCGCTTAAGCGACTTGCTTAAATACCCAATTACGTAGGCAGCGATGGGTGCCAGGATCAGTGACAGCACGAGCAGCCGCCAGCAAATGATTCCCGCGCCAACAAAACAGGCGGCCATTTTCAGCGGCTCACGGATCGCTTTTCCGAAGGCCAGCTGTATGCCTGTGATGGCCTCCTGAACGTCGTGCGTGAAGCGACTCATCAGATCACTCGACCGATGCTCGTTGAAATTGGCGAGATCCATCTGCAACGTGCGGCGGAAAAGCTGCTTGCGCAAGGTCATCCCCACCAGTTGCGTCAAGCGGTCGGTGAGTACCATCGAGATCGACAGGAATGCGTCCTTAATCAACGTTCCCAGAATCAGGGCCGCGACAACCAATCCCAGGGTTCGAAAGGGATCGGTGGGCAGGTAGGAATCGATGTACGGTTTGAGACGCTGCCGCCACTCGATCGCCGCCAGTTCGGCCTCTCGTCGCCGCTCGAAAGCGACGATTTCGTCTTGCACTTCGCCTTGTTCCGTCGGCGCCATAGCGCCGGACGGATGACGCAAGCCATCGATTGCCCTATCGAGTTCAAGAACCTTCTTCTGGGCGTTTTCGATTTCGATATCGACCCACTGCTGCAGCGACTGGCGTTTAAAGACAACTTCCACAAACGGGTAGATCGTCGCGAAATTCAAACCCCACAGCAGGCCTACGCCCAGGGAAAACAGCAGCGTCGCGATGACCGTCCACCGGTAGCGCAACGCGATCCGTGTAATTCGCAGGAAGTTATTCATGGGTGGGCACCGGCGACGGTGGCTATCGGACTAGTGCTTTGTCGGAAAACTTGAGCCGAACGCGCTAGCGTCGGGTGTTTGGCCGATTTCGTACAGCGCCATGAAACCCGCGGCTAGCGCCGTCGGCTCAGATGGGGTCAACGATATCGTTTTCCGACAAAGCACGAGCTCTCGTTCGCATCAAGCGGGCAGATCGGTTGGAGTCGAGAAGTGCGAGTGCGTGGGGACAACCCCCGTCGGGGACCGTCATTCCAGGAAGGGTGTTTTGTGCTATCTCTGTTAGCACGACCGGGAGCGGGTCGCTCCGGCCTACCTTGTTCTGTCGGCTGAACGATGCTCGATACCCAACGAAAAGCTGTGAAAATCGCGCGAGTGCTTCGTCGTCCTAAAGAGCTCGCGACTAAGAAACCGCGGCGTCCTTGGCGCTAAGACAGCGGCCGATCTGTCGTACCGCCTGACGCAGTCGGTTCTCGTTTTCCACCAGTGACAACCGCAGATAGCCTTCGCCGGCGGGGCCAAAACCAGCCCCCGGACTGACGGCAACGTCCGCCTCTTTCAACAACATCGTGGCAAAGCTGATCGAATCCATTTGCTGCGCCCAGGGTTCGGGGATCTTCGTCCAGATAAACATTCCCGCCCTGGGCGGCGTGACTTCCCAACCTAGCCGCGACAGCCCGGTGCACAGCGTGTCCCGTCGGCCCTGATAGATGGCCGACTGTTTCTCGACGGCGGCATCCGTGTGCCGCAGCGCGACGATGGCGGCGATCTGAACCGGCGTGAACAGGCCGTAATCGTAGTACGCCTTGATGGTTCCCAAAGCCCGGACCATATCCGAGTTGCCCGCGCAGAAGCCAACTCGCCAGCCGGCCATGTTGTATCCCTTGCTCATCGTCGTAAACTCGACACCCACATCGATCGCCCCGGCGCGGACAGAAAGCTGGGTGGCTTATACCCATCAAAGGCAACGTCGGCGTAAGCGAAATCACTGATGACGTTAAAGCCATCGCGCCGAGCGAGTTTGACAACGTCGCAATAAAACTCGGGCTCGACGGTAACCGTCGTCGGGTTGTGCGGATAATTGACGATCAGAAGTTTCGGCTTGGGATATAAGTGTTGGCACGTGTACGCGACTTTGGACAGAAACTGTTCGCTGTCGGCAACGTCCAGGGAAATCGCGTTGCCAGAGGCCAGCATCACGGCGTACGTGTGGACAGGAAAATAAGGAGCGGGAACGATGGCCGAATCGCCGGGCCCCATCAGGGCCAGGCACATGTGGCTAAAGCCTTCTTTCGATCCGAGGCAGACGATGACTTCTTCGTCCGGATCCAGGCGGACGCCGTAGACCTTCAGATACTTGCTGGCGACTTCCCGGCGGAGGTTGTCGATTCCTTGGGCTTTGCTGTAGCCGTGATTGCGCACGTCCCTCGCCGCTTCGCCCAGTTTCTCGATTACCAGATCTTCCGGCGGATCCGTAGGATTTCCCATTCCCAGATCGATCACGTCGTCACCAGCTTGCCGCTTTTCCAGCAGCAAAGCGTTGATTCGTCCAAACAAGTAGGGCGGCAAGCGCTTGACACGAGTGGCCACTTCCACCCGAAAGGGCTTCGAATAATCGACCGGATCCTCGGAGAGGTGCTTGTCCGAATCGTGCGGGACTTTGGGCTTCTGATCGCTCATCCACTTCAACATAACGTTAGCCACGGCTGCTTGAAAGTGACTCGTCCTTCGTGGGAGTTTTGTGGTAGCTGGATTCGCAAGAAGTGGGTATCCACTTCTTGCGAATCCAGTTACGACGGGCTCGGTGAAGGTCTCCCGACCTCGCCGCTTTGGCCGACCGCAGGTCTCCCAAAGTCGGAAACCCTTCAGGATTCTTAGAGACCTTCGGTCGCCCGAGGGTGCGGGGTCGGGAGACCCGCAGCACGCGATCTTCGGTCGCCCGAGGGTGCGGGGTCGGGAGACCCGCGCACAGCGCGCTTGCGGAACGTCACGAAGGCCGTTCCCCACAGATAGCTTTAACCTTTGCTCGCCGTCGCGCGGCGACCGGAAGAATTACGGACGGTTCCCGAATTGGGTGCCTGCGACGCCTGGGGGTCGATATTATTGGTGATCCGGGCCGACGCAATCAGCTTTTCGAAGTGCCTCGCCATGGCGAGACGGTACTTCTTTTCCAGCAGGTCTTGATAAAGCAGATCCCGGACCTCTGAAAACTCAACCACGACCGGTTCCGTGATGCCTTCGCAAAGCAGCACGACAAACTTGCCGGCGACTTGGATCACTCCAGAGAGTTCGCCCGGTTTCAACCGGAAGGCTTCGGTTTCCAGTGCTTGCTGACCCCCATGCTTTTGAATCGGCGGGACAATACCGCCGGTCGCTCGACTCGCCGAATCGATGGAATACTGAGCGGCAAGTTCGGCGAAATACTCCGGTGTCGGTTTGTTTCGCGCTGCCTTCCAGACTTCCTGGGCGCGACGAATGTTGTCCAACACGATCGCTCGACACCGCACCCGCGGACCGTAGTTCGCTTCGAAAGCCTTCGTCAGTTCTTCGTCGGCAACGGTAATTTTCCCAACCAGCTTCTTCAACGCGACCGTAGGCCACACGATATTGGCCTCGTAGGTCGCGCGCGAGATCTCGTTTTCATTGGTAATCGTCTTGATCCATTTCGGCAGATCGGGCTTGCCTTGCGGGTCGACGAATCCGGCGTCGATCGCGGCCCTCGCGACTTCGTGATTGATCTCGTCCTGAGTGATCCTTAGTTGGGTCTTGGCCAGTTCCCGTTCCAATACGACCTGGTTGATCATATTTTCCAGGACCTCTTTGCCATGCCTCGCGATGCAGGCGTCCTGCAGCTCGTTCATCGTGATCGCCTGCCCATTCAACATGGCGGCCACACCGGGCATCCGCTGCCGTTGGGTAGCGTCGTTCCAGACATTTTCCAACCGCGCATGCTGCTGCAGATCTCGGAACAGCTTTGCGCCAACCTCACGCAGTTTGCGATTTTGAATATAGTCGACCAGCGTGCTGCGCACCTGTTTCAGCTGGGCATTCCCCGGCTCCTTGGCGGGAATGTGGCCTTCGCATCTGACCAATACATATTGGTCACCCAGCGGAATAATCTCGGATACCTGGCCTTCCTGCAATGCAAAGGCGGCTTGCTCGATGCGCACGTCTCCCATATTTCGACGGATCGGTTGAATCAGCCCACCGGCACTGGCACTGTTATCGTCGATCGAATGCGTCGCGGCGAGTTTGGCAAAGTCAGCCGGATTGGCAACGGCGGCGGCACGAATTTGTTCCGCTTTCTTGCGTTGGCTAACGACGATAATGCGCGCTTTGATCTGCTTGCCAAATCGCGAGTTCATCTCTTCTTGGATTTCGGCTTCGGACACGGTTAGCTGGGTAGCGGCCAGCTCGCGGAGGGCCAGCATCGGCCACACAATTTCTTCCCGGTACTGGTCCGGCAATATGTTGCGTTCCGTCGCCAGCAACTCCATCCACTGGTCAACGGGAAGGCCGAAGCGTTGAGCGATCTGTTCTATCTCCTTATCCACTGCCGCTGCCGAGATCGTGATGTTGTGCTGGCGACATTGCTGTTCGATCAAATGCCGATTGACAACGGTTTCCAGGACGCTTTCGCCAAACTGCTGAAGACATTTTTCACCCAATTGGCGTCGCGTGATCTTGTGACCGTCCACCTCGGCCGCGATCGGATGGGCGGACGGCTGGGCGACCGGAGCGCTGGCTTCGACAGGGCGATCGCCATCGGCAAACCGAATCGCGGCGCAGGCCAGAATGACGCTCAAGCCGCCAAAGAAGACGAGCAACTTCGTTCCGCGTTTGCGGGACGGCGGAGCGGACAGCGTGGGGAGGGGTTTTTTGGACATTTTCGCTCTCTCAATTAGTTGCGATGCAGGATCTGAATTGGCGCGCAGGGTGGTCGGGGATTGCGCGGGGCGGGATTGTAGAAGCATCTTTTTGCCAGCGTCAATACGGCCTTGGTTCGTCGCGGCCTTGGCGCGTCGCGTCTTGACACGGCCCTTCACCAGCTGTCCCACCGGTCCATGGCATGGCAGAACCGAGTCGATGTGCGCCAGGCGGCTCTATGTTCGTCCTCAGCGCGTCGTTGGGGAGCGGACGAGGTCGCAAGCTGCTAGCAATTCTGGCGACTGTGCTAGAATGGAATTGCCAGCAGATTTTTCTGAAGACGGCCACTGATGATTCCATGCTTAGGGGCACAGTGATGACGGAAGTCGTAGGTCGACCCATGGAGATTCTCCTGGTTGAGGACAGTCGCTCAGATGCGCGCCTGACTCTGGAAGCCCTCTCCGAAAGCAGAATCAAACATCGGCTGACCATCATGAGAGATGGCGAGGAGGCACTGCAGTTCCTGCATCGCGAGGCCTGGTACGCTCAGGCACCGCGGCCGGACCTGATTCTGCTTGATCTGAATCTTCCCCATAAAGGCGGGTTGGAGTTGTTGGCTGAAATCCGCGGCGATGACGCGCTACGAGAGATCCCGGTCGTGATCCTGACGGCATCCGAGAGCGAGGACGACCAGCTGCGCGGACAGCAACTTCATGTCGAAGGCTACATGTCCAAGCCAGTCGCAAAGCAGAAGTTCGTGGCACTCGTCCGCCAGCTAAGAGATTACTGGCATGCCGACTTCATCCTCCCGGCGATCGACTGAGCGAGGTCCGCGACACGTCTGGAGCGGGAGGGGGGGGGTTCTGAGAACCGTTCGTGTTTCGCCTGCTGGCTGATGCGCGGTGCGCGCGTATACTGTAGAACGGAACTTGTTCCGTTGACCTACGCGCGTTCGACTGCGCAAACGGAACAAGTTCCGTTCGACGTATTACCACCCGACGGCACGCTGAATAGACTATTTTTGCGATTTTAAAAACGCAATTAAATCGCGCAGCTGTTCCGTACTAATCGTCTGATCAAGACCGTCAGGCATAATCGATTTCGTGAGCCGCTGCATGAAATCGATATCCTCGCGGTCGACACGGACCTCCGACGCGTCCGCTTTCCGAAGAACGATCGCTGTCGGAGTCTCCCGATGGATAATCCCGTCAAAAACCCGTCCCTTCACATCGTCGATCGAAAACAATTCATAACCGTTGACGATGGTCAAACTGGGAAACAGAATCGATTCTGCCAGATCACGATGCGTGCGAATCTGTCCGATCCGCGAAAGATCCGGACCTACTTCACCCCCCTGCTCGCCCGCTCGATGACAGGTGTAGCAGGCGGCTTTCTTGCTGAAAAACACTTCACGCCCACGATCGGGATGACCACCCGCCAGCTTCGGCAGTAGCGTTTCCAGCGTCTTGACCTTCTCTTGTCGTTCCTCCAACAGCTGCTTGACTAACACCTTTCCTTCGTCCGCGACTTTGCCGGAAAACCTGTCCAGCAGCGTGCCCAGCCGAGCGGGCTCAATCGTGGTCAGCCCGGGCGACTCGGCAAGCGACCCGACCAGGCGCAGCCCCAACGCCTCGTCCACCGCCCCGGGCGGTGGTGCCGTCACAATCGTCAGACCGTTGAAGATGCCGAAGTTGCCATGCGTCTCGTGCGAACCAGCCGTCCAAGTGAAATCGACGGTTCCATCCTTCTGCGGACGGACATCCCGAAACAGAACATGCGTCTTACCATCCTGATAACTTCGTTCTTCGTCTTTCACGCCAACGGTGGTAAGCGTGGATTCTCCCCCCGCGTGCCGCACGGTGACCTGCGACCCTCGATGCTCCGTTTTCGGATGGGTCGAGCCGTAATAATAGATGTCATATTTCCGGTCGGGCTGCAGACCGCTGATTGAGAATCGATTCTGGAATTCTTGATGCTGGCCGCCTCCACCGATCTTTCCGTTGTAGACAAAATCCCCGATCAACAGGTCAAACTGCCTGGCGTCGTGGGAATGCAATTCGGCCCCGTCGATCGATCCCAGCGACAAACCGCTGTAGAAGCCGCCGGATGTGTTCAAAATTGGCATGCCGTCACCGAGCAGTGGATTCCACACGTTCCATAGTGCGTCTTTCCCATGAGCATCGTCGGCGAACGCCGCCAGGCCACGGTGGGCATGGCCGGTCGCCGGTTGGACGTCGACATTGACAACCGTTGCCGCCGCACCGCGTTCAAACTGCCCCAGCAAAATCGGTAATTCCAAGGGTCCCGCCGCGCCAAGTTGGTCGGCCAAGCGGTCACGTTGTCCGGGTGAAAGTTCCGCGGACGCCAGCGCCTCGGACGCGCGCCGCCGATCCACGGGCAGCACGCTCTGGTCCAGCTGGCCAATTAACAACTCGAAATCGCCGTCACTCAAGGACTGCCGGTGTCGTGCGACGGTTGCGAGCGCCAGCAATCTCAACGCCGTCGGCCGCTGGGAATCTCGCGCGATTTCCTGCAGCCGCGCGTCCAGCCGATCGTTATCGATCGCCCACATCGTGGCAACGGCCTGCTGAACCACGACGTCATGACGACTGGCGATCAGTTGCTGGAATGCCGTGTCAAAGCGCTTCGGCAACGCCTCCAGCGAACTTGCCGCAATCGCGTCGAGGATCAGATTTTTCGTGGTGATCGGTGTCTGATCGCTCTGCAGCGCACTGATCATTGCTGCTTGTACTTCGACGATCTCGGCGAATGCCGTCAGCAACGACGTCAACAGACCGGAATCTTCCTCCGACAGTTCCGATTTCGACATCCATGTTTGCACGACACCGACCACTTGTTTCGCCCAGCCGCTGCGCTGGCCAATCATTTGAACGGTGGTTTTCCGTAGCTGTGGATCGGAAGACCGAAGCTGTGGGATGACCATTTCGAACGTCAAACTTGATCGATCCATTTGATCCAGCGCGATCAAGCTTGCTTGACGCACTTGCGTACTCTCGCTGGCCAATCCCTTTTCCGTGGCAGCGAAATCACCGATGCTGATCAGGGCGTACGTTAACGCATGCTTGAAAAACAGATCGTTATCGCTGCGGGCAAGCGCCTCGAGCAACACGGGGACGGCGGCGGGAGCCTGCAGTTGCCCCAACGCCGTCGCGGCCGCGCGGGCCACATGCTGCTGGTCGTCTTGAATCATTTCCGCCAAGGCTTCGGCGGCGGATGCATCACCCAGGATGCCAAGACTGCGAGCGGCGGCGTGCCGTACCGTTGGCTCCCGATCGGACGCGGCACTGCGGAGTGCGGCCTTGGCCTCCGGACTGCCGATCCGCGACAAAGCCCAGATGGCGTTTCGCCGGAGTCTGGCGACGTCGGACGAGCTGACCGCGTTTTGCAAGGCGTCCACCGCCGCGTCGCCACGTTTCGCCAACGCCGAGATCGCTCGATCACGCACCGTGGGTCGCGCGTCATCCAGCCATTCCACCAGGCGATCGGGTTCGGCATCCCAAGCCAACCTGGCCCCGCGCGGATCTTCGATCTTTGCCGCGCCTTTCCGACGAACGCGATAGATGGCGCCCGTAATGTTGGGCTTGGCAATCTTCGACGTGGGGCAGCCAAAGTACAGCCATCCTCCCGTATCGATCACTAACAGACTGCCGTCGACATCCTCAATCACGTCGGTGGGATGAAAGTCCGTGCTGGTGGAGACCAGAAAATCCTGGTCGTGTGATTCGAAGGTTGCGCCCTTACGCTCGATTTGCGTCCGAATCATGCGTCGCGTATTGAAGTGCGTCGCGAACAGGTTGTCCTTGTATTCCTCACCGAACGCCTGGCCGCGGTATCGAGCGAGTCCGGCGGGCGCCACCTGGCCCCAGCGGCTGAGCGCCGGGAGACGTTGTCCCGTCTCTTTGACCAGCAGCGGTCCACCATATTGCTTGACGGTCACGCCACCGAAGATCCAATGAATGAGCGCATCGTGCCGTCCGCCAAAGTTGTCGAAGATAGCCGCCGTGCTGAACAGCTCGCCTTCCGGCGAAAACGCGACTTCGACCGGGTTCAGTGGCCCCTGCCCGAACACCTGCAGATCACTTCCATCGGGTCGACAGGAGAAGACACTGCCGGCCCCGCTTTTTCCGATGCGCGACCCGTCCGTCCCGACCAGGTCATAGCCGAAGATACCTCCGGTAAAGTACAGCCGCCCACACGGCCCCAGGTAGGGCCCATGTTGGTTCGGTCGGCCGTCCACAATAAACTTGCCGACCAGCTTTTCACGTTTGTCGGCCTTGCCATCGCCGGTGGTATCTTCCAGACGCCACAGGTAGGGCGCGGACAGAACGTACAGTGCGCCGTCCAACCAGAGAGCGCCTTCCGGCATGACCATTTTGTCAGCAAAGATTGTACTTTCGTCGAACACTCCGTCGCCGTCGGTATCTTCGATCATGCGGATGAAACGCGTCTCTTCCGCTTCCAGCGCGGGCCCTTCCAGATTGCGGCCGTCGGTTTCGGAGATGAAGAGTCGCCCGCGATCATCGAAACAGGCCATCATCGGATGTTTGACCAACGGCGGGGCCGCAGCGACTTCCAGTTCAAATCCGTCCGGAATAAAAATCGGCGGCGGCTGGAAGGTCAGCTTTTCAGCGCCCGCTGGATGCGTGAGGAAGACGAAGTTGAGCAGTAGGATCAAGCTGCGAAAACGCGGCATAGCAAGAAACCTTTTCCTGTTAGTTCTTCCTATTCCCTATCCCATGGCAGGAGGGAAATTCCCGGCTGGTCGCTCAATTCGAGCGAGGAAATTGGATGGTCGAGCGAGGAAATTGGATGGCGGGGGCGGGGGCGACTTCGGCGGGTGAACTATGTGGTCTAGTCTTATGTGCTCTAGCCTAATGAGCCCTCTAGTCTAACGGGTTGGAACGCTTGTTCCCAGACTCGGCATTCTGATGCTGTCCTACCCAAATCTAATCCCCGATAGACCAGCTGGAATCGCGAGCCCTGGGCGGCGGGCAGGAATAGGAAGCAAGAATTCCAGGGCGACCAGCGAACTCGAGCGCGGTTGTTACTGCGTGGTTTCGCCGTAGCATTCTTTTCATCTCCCTCGTTACCTGGTGGTCTGTCAGGCGTGCTTTGATGAGTAGTCCCGGCGCGCCGGGACTGCCCGTTCAGAACAACGACGGGCAAGAGTGCCCGTCTTACATTTGAGCCATCAATCGATGGCTGACAGAGCACTAGGGTTCCCCAAAACGTGTGCCTGAGGTGCACGGATGTGAAACAGAAGAAAGTGAAAAGGATGATTACCCGCGAATCACGCGAATAATCACGAATACCACAAAAACTGCAGAACATCCTCGATCAATGGACTCTCCGCATATCGAATGACCTGAATTGATTTCAGAGGTCTCGTTCCCTCCTTCCTTCGCGCCAATTCGCGCCTATTCGCGTAATTCGCGGGCTCGCTTGTTGTAGTTTTGCAGTGCGAGCATTTATTAGCGTTAATCAGCGTCCCTTAGCGATTCGCAATCCGACGCCGCCAAGCTGCAAGCCATCCAAATAATTCTTGCGTGGCCCCACAGGTCGCGAAGAAGTTGAAGCTGCCGAAGACGTCGTTCGGATGCTGTTTGGTGTATCGGATTTTTGCTCGTCCACGCAGTGTCGGTCTTTGTCTTGAAGTGAACGGCAAACTGGGCATCGGCGTTCCCGCATCCAGGGCGGCGTGCCTCGAAATGACGACCGGGGCAACGGACCAACAGACGCGCATGCAAGTTTTCGGGTAGTCGACATGCGCCGCCTTTCCAGCACGTTCAGGTCACCAGCCCCCTAGGGAAAACCCCAAATTGGACTTCCACGCGACCAGAGCACTTTCCCTCCCTCTTTTTTGGATCGGAAATTCATATTTGACAGGATGAACCGGTCGCAGATCGGCCTTCGCCACGGCGAATCGATGAGTGGCGGAATTGTCATCCTGCTTATCCTGTCGAAGATCCCGATCCCTCGGGGCTGAAAGTCCCGATCCCTCGGGGTAGATCCTGTCAAAAACTGTCTGACGCGATCCGTTTTCTATGTGGACCTATTTAGTAATCCCCCATGGGCAACGCCGTGAAGGATTTCGATAAGGCGTTTTCCGGGGTTTGTAGCTGGATTCGCAAGAATTCAGTTCACGCTAGCACACTGAATTCTTGCGAATCCAGCTACAAAATCCTTCACGGCGATGCCCCATGGGGGTGAGACGGAGGGGCTCGCACGCTCACAAATCAGTCGTAACCTATTGTCTACGAACGGGATCCGTCGGCTCAGAGAAGTTTTTTGTGAAAATTGGATTTTTTCCTGCCAAATGCTTGCAATGGGGGGAATCTCCGCTTATCTTGGGAGACGCGGTAAGAGTTCCGCAAGCAAGCGTAGCCACATTTACCCCTTGGAGGAAAGCTGCTGAGCTGATCGTATTCGCGAATGACCCGAATCTAGAAAAGACGCATAGACGATTTCCATCTTGGCTTAGCTGGCCAGAGCACGAAATCTTCAATGCGTCTTTTTTTGCGCCAGATTCTTTTCAAGTTAACCGTACAAGGGCCAAACCATGAACAAACACAACTCAAGATGCCGCTGGGACGGCAGGCAATGTCGGGGCCACCCAAAGGGGGGTAAATGATCAGTAACGTGACGACTAAGTAAATCGTCTGAAATCTTTTGACATGAAATTCTTCAAGAACGAAAAAGGAAAAGCAAAATGAAAACTCTGAATGTACTACTGGTTGCTTTAGTCGTGTGCTTTGCAATCACCACGGCGACACAGGCCGAACTGACCGATCTGACTGGCGAAACCTACAACGCGGTCTTCTACAACAACAACCACACGGGATCGCCTGGCGGTTCGAACACTGCCCCAGCGGCGAATACTACAGATTTGACCTATGACACGGACTTCAGCACCACCCAGATTTATTCCGGGCAGGTCGGTTTGGGTACTTTGACCGGAACGCTGGTCGATTTTGGCGGTGGTGCCACGACCGTGACGCTCGAATTGGACCATGGCGGATCTCAGTTGTTTGCCGTTTCCAGCTCCGATCCCTTTACCATAGGCGATCCTGGCCACACGGTGTTTGACGACGTCGTCGGCCTCGGCCGCGACCGACGGATCCAACTGGCTCAACGGTGGCACGCTCTTTCAGCGAATCATCTTTTCAGGCCTGAAGACCGATGGAACGCTGTACGACTTCGTCGGTACTGCCAACGATGATAGCCATAGTCAAGTGACCGGTACGGATGACGGCCTTTCCGTCTATGGAACGGGTAGCGTTGTGAATGCCGACGGTGATTCCGGCACCGAAGCGGGCGTTTCCTTGGCTACTAATGGTACTGGTACTCCCATTGCCGGCTCTGCCCATCTCGCCCTCGGCGCCACCGGTGATATCCTTCGTTGGGACGACATTGACCCAGGTGCGGATGGGATTATTGAAATCCGGTTTGACTCCATTACGGTCTCCCATAACCAGGCCATTACCCCGGCGATCGAAATGTTCGCCCTGGGTGAAGTGGGAGCCGGGCGGCGGCGGCATCCCCGAGCCGAGCAGCTTCGTGCTGGGGATCCTGGGCCTGTTGGGATTCTCGATGTTCGGTCGTCGACGAAATCGTTAATCTCAGGTCGACAACATCAACGAGCACAGGCCGTCGAACGCCCTATCAGCGTTCGGCGGCCTTTTCATTAGCAAACGTCCAAATCGGTATCGGATGAGCACGTGAGGCGATTGCCGATTACCGATAGGGTTTGCGGATCAAGGCTGTCGCAATCGCAGCGGGCATTTGTGCCGAAATAGCGGTCATTCAATCGAGATCTGGCTCGCTGAACAACGCTGGACGAAGCAACGCCCTCTGCCGTGCTCGATCGTTATAATGGCAAGCGGTGCCTTCCCGTAAACCGTCATTTTACTCGCCACAGCTTAGGCGCCCCAGCATAGTCGCCGTAGTCTAGTCGCCATAGTGGACCGCAATCCATAAGAAAGTATCGTCTGCCGCCATGCTACCAACCCGCATTTTGTCATTGTTTACGTTAACCGCGAGCCAGCGTCGTGCCCGCGTGCTGCCCACCGTTCTGCTGGCGATTGGACTGTGCTTCCATCGGTGCACTGGTGTTGTCGTCGTTGTGGTACGCCTTGGGCCGCCCATCGGTTGAAACGAAGGCGCCGCGCCATGCCGACGGCGGCTCGTCTAACAGACCGAAATTTCGGGCGATGCCAAGGACCACTATAAGATGGGCCTCGATAAACAATCCTCGGGCGACCCCGAGGCGGCGATTACCCACTTCCAGGAAGCGTTGCGGTTACAACCGGACTATGCTGAAGCCCAATACCGAACGGGCGCCTCACTGCAGGTCCTGGGGCGACTCAGGAGGCCATTACCCACTACGAGGCCGCTCTGGAGATCAAGCCGGACTACGTCGATGCACATTTTGGATTGGGCAACGTTTTGCAACGATTGGGTCGGCTCGATCAGGCCATCAGGCATTATCAAGATGCATGCAAATTAACCCCGACTCGGCCAGAATTCATGCGAATCTTGCCGAGGCGTTTTTGAGCGAGCAGCGGTTCGAGGATGCGATTCGGCACGCAGGGGAGGCCTTGCGGATCGATCCGCAACTCGCCCATGTGTACTTCAAACTAGGCGATGCGTTCAATAGCTGCGCGAAAGGTTGACGAGGCGGTGGCGAATTACCGCAAGGGCCTCGAGCTACAACCTGACAACGGCTCGGGCCATTATAACCTGGGCGTAACGCTGCAGGCTTTGGGCCGCGTCGAGGAGGCGACACCCCACTTCCGCAAGGCACTACAGATCGATCCGGAGGCCCTCGATCTCCAGCTCACCTTGGCCAAAAACTTAATGCTGATGCGACAGTATCAAGAGGCCGTGACTCTGTTTGACAAGGTTTTACACAAAACCCCGGCTCACGTTGGGGCACATGATCTGCTCGGCGTCTGCTTGCTCCGACTCGATCGACTTGACGAAGCGGAAGACTATTTTCTACGGGCGATCCGCTTGGATCCCAGTTTTCTCAGTGCCCACACTAATCTGGGGCGAACGCTGCTGCTGCAAAAAAAATATGAACAAGCGGTGACGCAATACGAGCAGGCGTTGCGGCTTGAACCTGATCACGTCGTGGTCCTGAATGACCTTGCGTGGCTATTGGCCACGTGTGACCAGTCAGAAGTGCGCGATGCGACGACGCGCGGTCGAGTTGGCCGGAGAGGCAGCCCGCATTACCGAGTACAAGAACGTCTCGTTTCTGGATACGCTCTCCGCGGCGCATGCCGAGGCAGGGGACTTTGAAGCCGCGGTCCGTTGGCAGAAGAAAGCCGTCGAGCTGGCACCTCCGGAAGTTAAAGAGGCGCGTCGCCGCCGGATCGAGCTGTACAAATCGGGCAAACCGTATCGCGATGTTCCAGCCGAAGGGACCAAAGAGAAGTAAACGTCTCTATTCTGTAATGACGTCGTGATTTGGCTGGCGGGTCGAGACACAATTTTCCGGCACGACTTCAACACGAACGCGGCTCAACCCAGCCTGAAGCATTCATGGTGGTATTCAGGTCAGAACGTGCGATCATTCCACTGATCTACGTGGCGCTCGCCATTACGACCCTGGCGGTCTATTGGCAAGTTGCCGACCACGAGTTTCTCATTTGGGACGACAATGGTTACGTCTACGCGAACTCGATGGTCAGAAGCGGGCTGACGTGGGACAACTTCGTCTGGTCGTTTGGCATCCACGGTCCCGGCCAGTGGCACCCGCTGGCGTGGTGGAGCCATCAACTGGACAGCGAGTTGTTCGGCAGCGAACTGACCGGCCCTGCGGCAGGCCGGCACCATTGGGTCAACCTGGCGTTGCATCGCGCGGCGGCGCATCGCGTTGTTGACCGCATTTTGGCGACTGACCGACGACTTCTGGCCCAGCGCCCTGGTGGCCGCTCTGTTTGCGCTGCACCCGCTAAACGTCGAATCCGTGGCCTGGGTTTCCGAGCGCCGCGATACGCTCAGCACGCTCTTCTGGGCGCTGGTCCTGTGGTCCTATGCAGCCTATGCCCACCGCGGTGGGCCAGGTCGTTATCTGCTAGTGCTGCTGCTGTTCGCGCTGGGGCTGATGGCCAAACCTATGCTGGTCACGCTGCCCTGCGTGCTGCTGCTGCTGGACTACTGGCCTTTGAACCGAATGCAGTTCGGAGCTTGGAGTGGACAACACGAACCGGCCACTGCCGCACCCACAAATCCGAAATCCGAAATCCGAAATCCGAAATTGAATTGGTTGCTTCTCGAAAAGGTCCCGTTCTTCGTGCTCTCCGGCCTGTCGATCTGGTTGTCGTACTTATGCCAACAAGATACTGGGGCCGTCGTCTCGCTCGGTGCCCACTCATTTGGCGAGCGTTTGGCTAATGCGGCACAAAGTTATGTTCTCTACCTTCGCAACATGCTGTGGCCGGTGAAGCTCTCGCCAATCTATCCCTATCCGATTTCTTTTGAAACATGGCGAGTGGCAGGCGCCGTGGTGTTATTGGTTGCGATCACAGCGGCGGCCGTCTATTTCGGTCGCAAGAGGGGCTACTTGCTGGTGGGCTGGCTATGGTACTTGGGGACGCTGGTGCCCGTGATCGGCTTGCTGAAGATGGGTACGAACGTGTCGATGGCCGACCGTTGGGTCTATGTACCGCTGCTGGGCATTTATTTGGCATTTGCTTGGACGCTGGCCGACTGGATCCAGCGCCGCCCGGCCCGCAAATGTCCCGTAACGATTGGAGTGGCTGTCATATTCCTGATCTTGCTGCCGCTGACCTGCGCACAGGTGGCTGTGTGGCACGACGACCTGAGTCTTTTTGGTCACGCCCTGGCCGTAACTGAGAACAACTACGTAGCCGAGTTTAGCTTGGGTGTGGCATATAAGGACCGAGAATTACCCGAGAAGGCCATTGTCCACTATCGGAAAGCCGTGCAGATCAATCCGATGTATGCCAAGGCCCACAACAACTGGGCGCCGTGCTGCAATCCTTGGGACGCACGAAGGAGGCGATTCGTCACCACGAGGCCGCCTTGCGGATCGAGCCGAAGCA